>NZ_ANMO01000215.1 GCF_000338295.1 Rhodopirellula europaea 6C | reverse complement strand
CTACACGACCTCCAAAATCGAAAGCTGCTCAAGGATTTCCCAACCACTCCCACCGACTCCATCCGAACGAACACCGGTTCCGTTATCGCTTAGGCTTCACCGCATCTTTCGGCAACCATTTTGCCAGCTCATCTTTGACGATCTGCAGTTCAGGCTTGCCAGCCAAGTTGTCGTACTCATACGGATCGTTGCGGCTGTCGTACAACTCCTCGTCGCCGTTCGCGTACCGGATGTAGCGGTATTCCTCGCTCCGAACGGCATGGTTTTCATACCCATGCGTCGTGATCGCGGGAAAGTCCCAAGCCGCATTGGGGTTCTTCAACAACGATGTGATTTCGCGACCTTCTACATGATCCGGAACCGGCACTCCGGCAAGCTTGCAAAGCGTCGGGTAGACCGACATCAAATCCACGGTCCGTTCACAAAGTGTTCCTGGCGAAGTCATCCCGGGCACGACCCAGATCATCGGCGTCCGCGTCGGTTCTTCCCACAGAGCGAACTTACGCCAGTGTTGTTTTTCGCCGAGCGACCAACCGTGGTCGGTCCACAGAACCAAGATCGTGTTGTCCTTCTGCGGACTACTTTCATACGCATCAAGCAACCGGCCTAGGTTCATGTCGGTGTAGGCACAGGTCGCCAAGTAAGACTGGATCGCTGCCTTCCAACGCCCTGATTTCAAAAACTGCTTGTGGTCTTTGTCTGCACCAGCCATCCGCAGACCGGCTGGGGGCAGATCATCCAGATCGTTTTCACGGTGAGGCGGAAGCTGAATCGATTCCAGCGGAAAGGCGTCGTAGTATTTTCTTGGTGCAACGAAAGGCAGGTGAGGCTTGTAGAGACCGCAGGCGATGAAGAAAGGCTGGTCAGATTCCGAGTTCAGGCGATCGATGCAGTAGTTGGTCGTGTGCCAGTCGATCAGGTCGTCATCCTTCAAATTCGGGTGGACTATGTCGTTGTGATATCCATCCATCTTTTGAACACCGGGACCATTGGACGACAATCCTTGCTTGGACATGTAGTCGGTCCATTCAGAGGCATGAAAATCCATCGAATGATAAATCTTTCCCGCACCGAAAACCTTGTATCCGGCGTTCAAGAATTGAGCTGCCATGCCATCGCCGGCGGGTTGGTACTTCTTCCACTGGTCGCCGTTCTTGTAGCAACCGGTTGTCCAAGGTCGACGCCCACCCATCAACGCGCATCGAGATGGTTCACAAGCGGGAACGGCGCAGTAGGCGTTGGTGAACGCCACACCCATCTTGGCCAGCCGATCAAAGTTGGGCGTTTGAGCTTGAGGATTCCGCCCCATGAACGTCAACCAATGATTGAGGTCATCAACCGCCACCATCAATACATTGGGTTGCTTCTTCGCTTCCGGTTCCGCGGCAGGAACACTCGTCGCCGCACAGACGAGCATCAAAAATAGAAAAGTCAAAACGCGTTTCATTGGGTGTGCCTTTCCACAGGTGGGGCTTCGCCAAAGCGAAGGATGGGAAGTCGCTGAACGTGCCAAAAGCACGCGGAAGAATCGCGTCCTGGATCATCGTGATCAAGAGTCTGGCGATCTCCGATACGGTTGTGAGATAGCAAAACGCGGCCGTCACGAACCGCACATGCCACACGCTTTGCTGTCAGTGTTAGGCCAACACGTCACTGCGGATCTTTGTGAGCAGTTTGATTGCGTCGCCAATCTCTGCTTTTTGTCTCGCCGGGTCTTCTGGGATTTCGCGTTCGATCGTCAGTGGTCCGGCGTAGCCGATTTCGCGCAGCGTCTTCAGATACGTTTCCATGCCGACGTCGCCTTGTCCGAGCGGGACTTCGCGACCGAAGGTGACGCCTGGTTGGTCGCTCCACAAGCCGTCTTTGCAGTGCACGCTACGCACGTGCGAGCCAACTTTGCGAAGTGCTTCGATTGGGTCGCCGGATCCGTACAAGATCATGTTGGCGGGATCGAAGTTGATCTTCAAATTGTCGCGTTCGACTGAATCGATGAACGTCAGCAACCCGTCCGCTGTTTCTTGTCCGGTTTCCAGGTGCAAGAATTGTTCGTTGGACCGACAATGATCACACAGTTGTTGGGTGACTTCGACGATGCCTTCGTAGTCCGCGTCCGCCGGATCGTGCGGAACGAATCCGATGTGCAACGCAACGCAGTCGACGCCCAACACGCGAGCGAAGTCGCTGATTTCCATCATCTCCTTGAGGCGAGCCTGACGTGTCGCCGGCGGAACCAACCCCACTGTTTTGACGACCGTTGGAATGTCGGCGTAGCTTTCGCCTTCGAAGCCACCGAAGACGGCGGTGCACTGGATGCTATATTCATCGAGTTGCGATTTAAACTTCTGAGCGGCTTCGGGAGTTCGGTTGTCAGCGTGCGGGGCGTGCAGCTGAATGGTGGGCAAACCGAGTTCGCGAATGACCGGCCAAGCAACTCCCAGGCCCGCGTCGATGGAAGCGAATACACCAATGGGCCAAGACGACATAGATCGGTCCTTTCAAAGAGTTGCTCGATGAATTGAGAGACGGTGAGAAGCAACGAAGCAAGCGAGCCACCGAGCGGATGGTTTCACCGGTTGGGCGGAATCATCCGAGCAGAACGCGGGCAACGTTGATGTAAATCACGATGCCTAAGATATCAACAATTCCGGCCACAAAGGGGTTGCTCATCAAAGCGGGGTCCAATCCCATCCGTTTAAACAGAATTGGCAGCGTGACACCGCACATGCAGCCGCAGAAAATCACGGACAGCAATGTGCATGGGATCACCAATGCGGCCCACGCCGTCGGAGCGATCGCCAAGGCGACCAAGAAGCCGATCAGCGCCAAAAAGCCGCCCAAGAGCAGCGAAACCACAAATTCTCGCGAAAGAACTCGGGGCAGATCGCTGTTTTTGACTTCGCCGCCGGTCATCGCGGTGATGACCAAGGTCGCCGATTGGCTGCCCGAGTTACCGCCGGCACTGATGATCAACGGGATGAACCACACCAGCCAAGCGAACGCTTCCAGCTCATCTTCATAGGCTCGCAGTGCAAACGCGGTGAGCAGAGCGGCGAAGAACAATATCGTCAGCCAGATCCCACGTTTGTACGACAGTTTGAACAAACCGATTCGCAAGAAGTCATCTTCCAGCGGCGCGACTGCGGCGATTCGTTGAGCGTCTTCGGTCAGTTCTTCCCGCACAACGTCGATGACATCGTCGTGTGTGATGATGCCCAACAGTTGGCGTCCCGAGTCGACCACGGGAATAGCCAGCAAGTTGAACCGCTCAACCTTCCCGGCGACGGATTCTTGGTCCTCGTTGACCAAAGCGACGACGACGTCGGTCTCCATCATGTCGCCCAACGTCTTGGTCGTGTTGCTGATCGCTGAAACCAATTGTCGTGCCGACACGATGCCGCGCAACAAGTTGTTGTCGTCGACGACATACAGATAGTAAATCGTCTCGAGATCGCTGGCCCGGCGTCCCAGTTCTTCGAGTGCCTCGCGAGCGGTGAAACGCTCGGCCAACTTGGCGACGTCGGTCGTCATCAACGAACCGGCGGTGCCTTCGACATACGAACGCAAACGTTCGATGTCGCGGCGGTCGATTGCCGGCAGCAGCGGCAAGATGTTTGCGACCGTTTCCGCGGGCAACCCGTGGATCAAGTCGACACGGTCATCGGGCGGAATTTCTTCGACCAACGCGGCGGCCTGCTCGGCCGGTTCTCGCGTCAGCATTTTTAGTTTTCGGTTTTCTTCGAAGTACCCGAAAATCTCGGCACGCCGATAGGGCTCGGCGTGCTGCAACACCGCCCAAACTTCGGCGTCTTCCAGCCCTTCCATGAACTCGGCCGTGCGTCCAGGATTCAGCGTGACGCAAAATTCCCGCAGATCGGTTTCCTGACCGAGTTGCAGCATTTCGCGAAGTTCGGGCAGGAAGAGCGTGTTGACCATGGGGACCTTACGAGACCGAATTCACGATGGAATCACAGCGGTTCCAACTCACCAACAACGAGCTCGAACGTTTTGAGATCAGTTGTTGACGCGTTCGACGTACTCGTTGTTGAGCGTGTTGATTTTGATGATGTTGCCTTCCTTGATGAAACCAGGAACGTTGAACTCAGCTCCCGTTTCCACCATCGCGGGCTTGGTAACGTTGGTCGCTGTGTCGCCCTTGGTGCCCGGGCCACACTCGGTGACTTCCAGTTGAACGTGTTGAGGCGGTTCGACGGTGATTGCCGCGCCGTTGTACAACGTCATGGAGCACTCGGTGCCGTCCTTGAGATACTTCCAGATGTCGCCGGCGACTTCGTTTGGCACTTCGTACTGTTCGAACGTGGTGCCGTCCATGAACACGTAGTCTTGGCCTTGGCGATACAAAAATTGCACCGTAGTTGTTTCCACGTCGGCAGCTTCCAGCGAGTCACCGCCTTTGTACGTCCGGTCCAGCGTGGTGCCGCGAACCAAGTTTTTCATCTTGCACTTGTACATCGCGTTGCCCTTGCCGGGTTTGACGAAGTTCATTTCGGTTATCAAATAAGGTTCGCCGTCGATTTGAACCTTCAGTCCTTTGCGAAAATCGCTGGTGTTGTACGTTGCCACGGTGGGCTCCACTATCAATCGGAAAAGCCAAACGGATAAAAATCAGTGAACCGAGTCCTGGAAGGAAACGTTCGTGCGGGCAGTTTAACGGCCAAAACGGAGTTTGTCCCGGTGGGGGAACCGCCCAGAAACCAAGGTTCAGGCGATGTTTTTGGCCAAAATCGTGAAGAGTTGAATCGAGAGTCCTTGCAAAGCAAAACACAAGACGAAACGGCGACTTGGCGGGGCTCGATGAAACGTGCCATCCGCTCGGTGGGTGAGCTGCGCAGGCATCTGGATTTGGCCTCGCCCGCGGACGATCCGGATGATGCCGCCGACGAAGATCACGGTTTTCCGGTTTTCGTTCCGCTGGAGTTTGCTGCTCGGATGAAGCCGGGCGACCCGAACGATCCGCTGCTTCGGCAAGTCCTGCCAGTACCCGAGGAAGCGGAATCGCCCGAAGGATTTAGCAGCGATCCTGTCGGCGACTTGCACGCCGCCGTCGCGCCAGGGTTACTGCACAAGTACCACGGACGAGCTCTCGCGATTACCACCGGCGCCTGCGGCATCCACTGTCGATATTGTTTCCGCCGCGAATTTCCGTACAGCGATAACAGCAGTCGTGGTGATCACCTGGACTTGGCACTGAAGTATCTGCGAGAGAACGATTCGATCGAGGAAGTCTTGCTCAGCGGTGGCGATCCGCTGACGTTGACCGATGATTCGGTTGCCGAATTGATGCAGCGAATCGAATCGATCCCGCATGTGCGTCGCTTGCGATGGCACACTCGCATGCCGATCGTCATTCCGTCTCGAGTGACGAACGCTTGGATCGAAAGAATGCGAGCTTCGCGTTTAACGTCTTGGGTCGTCGTTCACTGTAACCATCCCGCGGAATTGGATTCGGAGACTGGTGCGGCGTTGATGCGTTTGGTCGATGCCGGTGTTCCGGTTTTGAACCAAGCGGTCTTGTTGCGAGGCGTGAACGACGATGTGGATGTGCTGGAATCGTTGTGCCGACGGCTGATAGATCTGCGAGTGATGCCGTATTACTTGCATCAATTGGATCGAGTTCGCGGGGCGGCCCATTTCGAAGTCGACCAGGATTGTGGTCGCGCCCTGATCAGTCAGTTAGAATCGCGTCTGCCCGGTTTTGCCGTCCCCCGATTTGTTTGCGAACAAGCGGGTGAAGCATCCAAGACACGTCTCTGATTTGGCCACATGATTTGTGGCATTGCCCTCGTGGCAACTCGCGTTTCTTTCCCGCTCACTGTTTAGGCTTTGTCCGAAAAGGGGATCGTCCCTTATCGAACGGTGCCTCGTCGATTGTCACTCAACGAGAACTGCATTGAACAAGCCGATCGCTGACCCGCCGCTGTCTTCCGTCGCAAACGCAGATGGAACCGTTGCCAATCCGGTCTCAGCGTGGTTGCAGTCAATGATCGCTTCGGTCGTGAACACGTTGCGGTTCAATCCCGTCGCGGCGTTTCGCAACAATCCGGTGCTGCAACGCGAGTTGCTGGTCAACCTGCGAACGAACCGGTCGTTCATTTTGTTGTTGGTGTATCAGTTGGTGTTGGCCGCGGTGACATTGGTCGCTTGGCCGAGTGATGAGCGGTTGAATCTGAGTCAAGATCCGCCATCCGCCCGTCGCTTGGTCGATTTGTTTTTTCTTGGCCAGTATGTGATCGCATCGTTGATGGCTCCTAGCTTTGCCGCCGGGACGATTTCGGGTGAGAAGGAGCGACAGACGTATGAGATGCTGCTCGCCAGTCCGCTCAAACCCGGTGCGATTGTGCTGGGCAAATTAGTCGCCGCGCTCACTCACTTGGCTTTGCTGATCGTCGCGTCGTTGCCGATCATCGTGCTGTTTTTGCCTCTTGGTGGGGTCAGCGTTTACGAGGTCGCGGCAGCGTATCTGGGACTGTTCGTCTCGGTGATCCTGTTCGGTGCCATCGGCGTTTTCTGCAGCAGCTATTTTTCGCGAACCAGTAACTCGCTGGTCGTCAGCTACCTGCTGATCTTGCCGCTCGTGATCGGCGGTGTCTTGATGTGGCAAACACTCGCCGGTGACGGTTTACTCCGATTGAAGGTTGTCGTGCTGGTAGTGCCCGCGTTTGCTTTGGCGGCCGTCACGTTGATGTGCGCCGCGGCGGCTTCTCGAATGTTGTATCCGCCGGACGTGGGTAGCGAAGGCAAAGAGGTTGTTGACCTTGAACAAGAGGCCGCCGAAGCGGTCGGGTTGGTGATCCAGCCCGATCAATTCCCGGACCGTTTGTTTGCTCCGCCGCGACGCGAAACGTTGATGGCCGATGGTGCCAATCCGGTTTATGACAAAGAGATTCATGGCGAGATCTTCAGTCAGGGCACGTTGATGTTGAGGCTGGTGATCCAGATCAGCATTTTGCTCGCGATTCCGTTGATGGGCGCGTTGCTGTTTTGGCAAACGCCGCACGCACCGTGGTTCGCGGTGTATGTGATCGTGTTCAACATGCTGGTCGGACCGGTGTTCCTCGCCGGAACGATGACCAGCGAACGTGAACGGCAAACGCTGGATTTGCTGATGACGACCACGTTGTCGCCTTGGAAGATTTTCTGGGGCAAGTTCGTTGTCGGTTTTCGAGTTGCCTTTGTCCTGACAAGCTTTCTGGTTTGGCCGATGCTGCTGGGCGTGGGGCTGAACACCGACTTCTATTCCAGTTGGTTTTTGATCGTCGGCATGTTCGCGATTCCGGTTGTGGTCAGCGTCGTCAACGCCATCATCGCGATGACCGCGTCGCTGTATCAGGAACGAACTTCGATGGCGTTGATGACCACGTATGTGGCGTTGATCGTGTTGTACGTCGTTCCTCCGGGAGCCCGCGTGTTGGCGTCGACGCTCGGATTGTCATCGACCGTTCAGCAGTGGATCGAATGGGCGGGAGTGGCCAGCCCATTCTCGGCGTTGTTTTCGTTGCCGATGGATTCGCTGTTGATGAGAGGCGACCAGCCTTACCTGGGTGAACCCAATTTGGTGTTCGGCTATTTCGCGTGCAGCTTGCTGATCATCGCGGTGGCATCCTGCATGATCGCGTGGAAGCTGCGACCGAAGCATTAGGAAGAATGGAAAGTGGCTCAGAGACTCAGGGCCACGGGTGAGGTTTTCTTCCGGATCGCAATCTCTCAATTTGCATTGTTCATTTTGCAATTTGCAATTCACCCGGCCCGACCAATCGCGATGCCATAGCAAACCAAGCCCGGGCCAATCGATTCGCACCTTGCGTAAGGCTCGCGAAAATGACAGTCTACAGAGCCCGCGAATTCGCGATTGAGATCCGTTTCCTTTCACCTTTTGCAGCGATTTATGAGCCTCGTCACGACTCCATTTGGCCAAACCAAGGACGGGAAACCGGTCCAGAAAACCACGCTGACCAATTCGCACGGCCACCGTGTTTCGGTCATGAACTGGGGAGCCTCGTTGCTGGAAGTCGAGGTCCCGGATCGCGACGGCAAACTGGCCAACGTGAACATGGTGTTCGACTCGATCGATCGCTACTTGGATCCGCACCCCGGTTTCGGAAGCTCGATCGGTCGGTTCTGCAACCGCATTGGTTTGGCAAAATTCGACATCGATGGCGAGACCTATCAGGTCACGGTCAACCACGGCAAACACTGCTTGCACGGCGGGGAAGTCAATTTCTCGCACAAGTGGTGGGACGCTGATCTGATCTCAGGCAAAGATGCCAATGGCAATCCGGAGATCGGTGTTCGGTACAGCTTGGTCAGCCCGGACGGGGACGAAGGCTTTCCCGGCGAAGTGACGGTGACCGCGGAGTACCGCTGGAACGATGCCAGCGAATTGACGATCGAGTTCACTGCGACGACGACCAAGCCGACTCATGTGAACTTGACCAACCACAGCTACTGGAACTTGGCCGGCATCGCACCTGGTGACGGCGGAGCAAGCTCCATCCATGATCACGTCGCGCTGCTTCACTGCAACGAAACCTTGGACGTCGACGAGGACTTGATTCCAACTGGAACGACCTCGTCGGTCGAGGGAACGCCTTTCGATTTCTTGCATCCTGAAACCTTCGGCAAACGCATCGATCAACTGCCCGCCACCAAGGGCTACGACCACTGCTACGTCGTCGCAGGAGAACCTGGCAAGCTGCGACCAGCGGCCCGCGTGGTGGATCCGAAATCGGGCCGAACGTTCGAGATTGAAACGACTCAACCGGGCATGCAGCTTTACACCGCCAATCACCTGGGCGGCAACGCGTCGTCAGCCGGACACAAATCGCACGAAGCGTTCTGCTTGGAAACGCAGCACTATCCCGATGCTTGCAATCACCCGAATTTCAAAAGCACACTGCTGCGTCCCGGTGACAAATTGACGGAAACAACAGTGCATCGGTTTGGTGTGGATGCTGGTTGATTGGAGAGCAGCCGTTGTCACCAGCTCACAACGAATCCGTTGATTCGTTGTGGGCACTGAAAAAGTTAAATTGACAATTGCAAATTTGAGATTGACTTGGGTGTGGTGCAGCGGTTTGGTGAGGCCGCGGGTTCAGAGGTTGAAACCGCCGCAATGGATTTCTCGACGCCTGCTGCTCCCCACATGACTCCACCACCATTTTACAATTGTCAATTTAACTTTTTCAATCGCCGCCGTAGGCAAGCCACAACCCAGGGCGTTGCCCTGGGCTGGCATAGGACTGCCCTGTTAAGGCCAAGTCGCGGAGCAAAACCTTGTGCAGTCCAATGCGGTGTCAATCTCATGCGGTGAGTAACCGGGCCTAACGGCCGTCGGCTGATGTGATGGGGATGGCGATTCACTTCAGGTGCTGAAGGATGAAGTTCGTCATCATGGTTCGCAGGTGATAGCGGGTTCCTTCGCCTTCGCTGACCGAGTGAGTTCGTCCGGGATAAGCCATCATTTGAAACTGTTTGTTCTCGGCGATCAGCCGATTGATCAGGCGTGCCGATGACGCGTAGTGCACATTGTCGTCGGCTGTGCCGTGGATCAGCAGCAACGGATCCGACAAGCCGCTGGCGTGCGTGATGGGCGAACCTTGGACAAACGCATCTCGGTTTTCGGTGACCAATCCCATGTAGCGTTCTTGGTAGATCGTGTCGTAATCCAGCTGGTCCGGAACGGGAGCGACCGCGATCCCCATCGAGTACAGCTCCGGGAACTGAAACAGCCCGTTGAGTGTCGATGATCCGCCGCCGCTCCATCCCCACAATCCAACTCGCTCGGGATCGAGAGCAGCGAAGTGCTTGAGCATCGCTTGTGTCGCGTGGGCTTGGTCGGAGATCGAAATGCGGCCGATTTGCTTGTAGATCGATTGCCGAAACGCTTTCCCGCGAGGGGCGTTCGCGCCGCGGTTGTCGACGCTCGCGACAGCAATTCCATGTTGGGTCAGCAGACGGTGCCACAAGTAGGTCATTCCGCCGTATTGGTCGAGCACGGTTTGCCCCGCCGGTTCGCCATAGACGTGTACAAGTAACGGAACGCTCTTGGGCGGCAAGCTATCAATCGAGTTGTCTTCGCCCACCGGCATCATGATCCACACGTCCAGCTCCATGTCCTTGGACGCCGGGTCATCAGTGAATTCACCGATGGGCAATCTCAAGAATTCCATGTGAACGGGAGCGAGCTTTTCGAGGTTTTCGTTGAGCTTCTCGTTGTCATCAAATGCCTTCAAACGCTTGTAAGGATCGAGCTGAACCAGTCGCTGCTGTGGAGCGGAGTTGAAGTCGGACCAGGACTCCACTGCGTACTCCGCCGTCGGGCTGATCGAATAGGAGAACGTGCCGCCCTCGTCCGGGGAGACTCGTTCGGGCGTGGTTGCGAGCTGTCCGCTCAGACCTTGCTCGAGCGATACGCGATAGAGTGCCCGTTGGGATGGCTGTTCCGGCGACGCGATGAAGTCGATATGGCTGCCGTCCTTGGCGACGACTGCAATCGAAATCACGTCCCACGACCCGCCCGTCACCGGCGTGATTCGCGAAGGAAGATTGGATTCTTCCTCAAGCGATTCGGGGGAAGGGATTTCGATGGCCTCGATGTGTTGCCATCCGGATCGTTCTGACAACCACAGCAAACGCGGCGATGAGTTGTCGGATGCATCGCCCGCGAAGACGGCCCCCGGCAGCCAGTGCAGTTCTCGGAGATGTCGCACCCAAGCGTCGCTGACTTCCGTGTGAATGTTGACGCAGTGGCCGGTTTCGACATCGCAAAGGAAGACATGATTCTGATTTTGCTTTCGGTTGAGTTGCTGAATCAGCAATCGCTCATTGGCGTGTGCGAACTCGCTGGGCAACCAGTCAACCGCGGCGATGTAATTTTCTCGCGGGTCACCGGGGAGATCCAGCCACACGGTCTTCTTGCTCGTTCGATCCCAGACGCCGACCTTGGCGGCGGAGTTGGTTTGGCCGACTTTGGGATAAGCAAACTCAACCGTCTTTGCATAACGCTCGGACGTGTTGTCAATCATCGTTTGGATCGGAACACCGTTGCTGTCCAGTTGCCAAAACGCCAGTTTTTGACTGTTGGGGCTGAAACGCAAACCATTTCGCAGGCCAAGTTCCTCTTCGTAGACCCAATCGAAAGTTCCGCTGATCAACCTGGGATCATCCGAGCCCGCGACCATTTGGAGCTCACCGGTTTCGCAGTCTTCCAGGTACAAATCGTTATCGCGAACGAAGGCGATCGATTCACCATTGGGGGCGAAGGTTGCGAACATGGTTTTGGCGTCGGGAGCATCTTGGCCGCCAACCTTTCGCCAGGTTGCTTCTACCGAATCATCGCTGAGATCACGCAGCCAATAGTCGCCGCGGGTGTGTTGACGCCAGACTCGACGAGTGTTGTTGTAGATCAGCAATCGCTTCTCATCGGGAGAAAGCGTCCACTGGCTGATTTCGATCGGCTTGCGAGTGTATTCGTCCGAATCGGTGTCCTGCGCATCGCTCTGTGTCTCATCGCCTCGTGTTTCGGCGTCTGGCGAATCTAGGTCGCCTTCCTCCGCCGGCAACAAGAACTTTTCGCGAGGCACGATGGTTGTCGATTCCATTTCTGGGATCGAAACCTGGTCCAGCGTCGGGCCATCTTTGCCAGTCTTTCGTTCCCACAGAACGTCTTCGGTGTCGTCCCATTGCAGCGTTCGCGACTTTGACCGGAAGTCGGATGTTTTGAAGAGCCGACGCAAAGACAGTTTCGCCGGATCCTTTTTGGGCGGCGACGGAGGGGCCACGGTTGTTTCCGGCGATTCAGCCAGGACGGGCGAAGTCGTCGTTGGTAGGAGACCAAGGAAGGCAGCGGTCAGAGCCAAGGTGGCCAAAGCGAAACGTCGACGGGCGAGCATGCAGCACCATTGTTAGCAGGAACGAAGGTGTGCAGTTTGGCTTGCCGGGCGAGCCGTTTCCACCATGTCGCGAAGAAACCGTGGCAGCGGGAGAAACCAGGCCAGCATTCTCGCCTGAAGGCAGCGAGGGCGTGGTGGGTTTTGCCGTGCGGGGTGGTCGCCTCGCTTTTTGGCAAAGCATCGGCGTGGAGCCATGTGGGACATGGCCTACGGGGAGCCGGGTTCGATTAGGATTCGAGCGAGACGGGTGATTGCAAATTGCAAATTGAACAATGCAAATTGGCAATTGGTGGGACCGTGTCCGGTCCCCACCTGTGGCCCTGTGCCACTTTTACACTTCCCGATCACTTCCGCTTTGGTTTGTAGATCTCGGTCGCGGTTCCGAAGTGGACTTCGCCGGCATTCATCAACGTTTCGCTGAGCGTTGGGTGTGGGTGAACGGACTCGGTGATGTCGGTCACTTCGCAGCCCATTTCGATTGCCAGCACAGCTTCGGCGATCAGTTCACCAGCACCGGTGCCAACGATGCCGCATCCCAGCACGCGATGCGTTTCTGGATCGACCAGCCATTTGGTCAAACCGTTGGTCACTCCGATCGCTTGAGCACGACCGCTGGCCGCCCACGGGTAGACCTCGACGTCGACCTTTCGGCCGGCAGCTTTGGCTTCGCCTTCGGTGAGTCCGGCCCACGCGATTTCGGGATCGGTGAACACGACGGCCGGGATGGCCGCTTTGTCGAAGGCGACGTTCTTGCCGGCCAAAACTTCTGCGGCAACTCTGCCTTCGTGAGTGGCTTTGTGAGCCAGCATTGGGTCGCCGGCGACGTCGCCGATGGCCAAGATGTTCGGGTCAGCGGTGCGTTGTTGTTCGTCACAAACGATGAAGCCGCGTTCGTTGACTTCGACTTGCGTGTTTTCCAGGCCCAGTCCACGGGTGACGGGGCGACGACCGATGCTAATCAGGACTCGGTCGTAGGATTCGGTGCCGAACTTGTTGGGCCCTTCGAAGCTGACCACGACTTTGTCGCCGTCTTCCGCCAACGAGCCGACTTTGGTGTTCAAGAAGATGCGTCCGTCGCACATCTTGTCGACTTTTTTCGCGAGCGGTTTGACGAGGTCACGGTCGGCACCGGGCAGCAGGCCTTCGCCGAGTTCGACCACGCTGACCTTGGAACCCAAGTGAGCGTACACGGTGCCCATTTCCAAACCGATGTAGCCGCCACCGACGACGAGCAAGGTTTCGGGAATGTCTTTGAGTGCCAAAGCACCGGTGCTGTCCATGACTCGGTCACTGCCGATGTCAAACGCGGGTGGCATGGCAGGAACACTGCCGGTTGCGACGATGCACTTGTCGAACGTCAGCTTGCCGCCTTCTGGGATCGACTCGTGATCGCCTTCGAGTTTCAGTTCGTTGGAGCTGACAAACGAACCGCGAGCTTGGATGACGGTGACGTTGCGGCGTTTGGCCAGACCGCCAAGTCCGCCGGTCAAGTTGTCGATCACTTTGTCTTTGCGAGCCCGGACGACGTCGACGTCGATCTTGGGTTCGCCGGAGTACTCGATGCCCCACTCTGATTTCAGTTCTTCCACTTCGCTGATGACCTTGGCCACGTGAAGAAGAGCCTTGCTGGGGATGCAGCCACGAATCAGGCAGGTCCCGCCAAGGCGAGGTTCTGCTTCGACAATTGTGACTTCCATTCCTTCGTCAGCTGCCAAGAAAGCCGCCGCGTATCCACCGGGGCCACCACCGAGAACGACAACCGGAGCGTGCATGATTGAAACCAGAGCAAAAAAAGAGACGATTCGGGAAAGGAAACGGCCGCGTGAAAAACACGCGGCCGATGAGTTGCAATCCGTTGTTGACCCGCGTTAGCGAGACAAGAATTCGACGACGCTGTTAGCGTCGACGGGCAGGCTGATGTCAACCGCACCTGGCAGCGACAAGACGGTCGCACGCAGCGTTTCGCTGTCGAACGAGACCCAATCCAGTCCATCTGGTGGCGAGTTGGCGATCACGCCACGGTACAAGTTCTTCAAGTTTTCGCGGCCGCGAACTTCGATCAAATCGCCAGCACGAAGCATGTAGCCGGGCTTGGTGACCTTCACACCGTTGACGCGGAAGTGACCGTGGGTGATG
>NZ_ANMO01000214.1 GCF_000338295.1 Rhodopirellula europaea 6C | reverse complement strand
GGTATTTTTCTTGGTCGTTCAGGCACCGCCTGGTTCATTTATGGCTGTGTCGAACGAAGTGTTCGTTTACCGGTGGTCGCTTTCTTTCGATGCAATGAGCAATTGGGTGCAAATCGTCACTGATGTTCGAGCGGAACTTGGGCTGGGCGATTGCGTCACTATGCCGAAATCAGCCTACCGCATCATCGCGAAGCGTTGTGGACCTGACGAAATCGCTGACGTGAAACAGCGTCTGTCTGAGATTTCCGTTGCGTTGGAAGACGTTCCCGATTGGGACGGCGACGTCAGCGACGACATCTACCGTGCCAAAGAACTGTTCCAGGCCGTTCTCGACTACGCTGAACAGCGAGCTAGACGGTCCTGGTGGAAAATTTGGTAGTGCAGCGTTGAACAACATGGTTTTTCCGCTGTCCACCCTGGTTGCCTTTTGTGTTTAGCATGAATGGACCATTTTGGCCCAATGTCTCGAATTTCTGGCTTCCCTCGCGTGCCTTCGTTCGGTGTCGTAAGAGCCTATCGTTGTGATCGAGGCGTTCGAAAAGGCGGCGTCATGCGAGATTGATCCAGGTTAGGATGAAGGTGATTCAATTCAACTCGGAGCAATCGAATGATAAAAAAATTCGCGATCGTGGTCGCGTTTCTGGGCTCGCTAATTGGAAACGTCATCCAAACGCAATCAAATTTGGATTTGATGCTGCAGTCTCAATCCAAATCTGGTCCAGGTGACTTTGTCATTCAGCACGTGGACGAGTCATGGGAGCCATCCAAAACCGCGATCATCGTTTGCGACGTGTGGGACTATCACCATTGTTTCAACGCGGTCGGTCGCTTGAACGAGATGGCACCGAGGATGAATGAGGTCATCGTGGAGGCTCGGCGGCGGGGTGTGACAATCATTCATTCACCGAGTGGCTGCGTTGATTTCTACGCGGACATTCCGGCGCGGAAGCGTGCAATCGAGGCACCCGTGGCTGCGAATTTGCCCAAAGAGATCGGTGCTTGGTGTGACAGCATTCCGGCGGAAGAAGAGGCTGAGTATCCCGTCGATCAATCGGATGGTGGAGAAGACGATGATCCCGAGGAGCACGCGGCTTGGGCGGCGAAGCTGGAGTCGATGGGACGCGATCCGAAAAAGCCTTGGAAGCGGCAACTGAAAACGATCGTAATCGATGACTCGGTGGACTACATCACTGACCAAGGCGACGAGGTTTGGAATGTCCTGGAATCGAGGAACATTGACAATGTGATTTTGCTGGGCGTGCATACCAACATGTGCGTGCTCGGCCGCCCCTTTGGGCTTCGGCAAATGGCAAAGAACGGCAAGAACGTTGTGCTGATGCGTGACATGACCGACTCGATGTACAACCCAAAGATGTGGCCCTACGTCAGTCACTTCGAAGGGACCCGGCGAGTGATATCGCACATCGAACGATACGTATGTCCAACGATCACCAGCGACCAAATCATTGGTGGTACACCATTTCGTTTTGAAGGTGATGAGTGATCGTTCAGGCTTTCGCTGGAACCAAGCCCGGAGGTCGCGCAACAAGTAGCCGACGGAGGCTCTCCGTCGGCAGAAAAGCGTTCTTGCTGGTGAGGTTACGCGTTTGCTTTGATTGTTTGGGCTCATGCCGACCGAAAGCCTCGGTCGGCTACATGGGATGCTGATTGGGGGCTTTCCGTGGCTTTGCAAGTCGTGAGGTTTCATCTCTCCGACGTCGGGACTCCGTTGCAGTCGCTTGTACCAGGCTTGGATGGGGCGGCACAGCCAGTGCCATGGTCGTGGGACATAGGAATCGGCGCAATGACGTAGCCGACGGAGGCTCTCCGTCGGCAAAAAGGCGTTCTTGCTGGGGTGGTTACGCGTTTGCTTTGATTGTTTGGGCTCATGCCGACCGAAAGCCTCGGTC
>NZ_ANMO01000213.1 GCF_000338295.1 Rhodopirellula europaea 6C | reverse complement strand
GGAACGGTAGCGATATGCGGGCGGCGGCGAGCGACTCTACCATTGCCATAGCGGCAACCACCGCCGCTCCGTATCATCGCATGGTTCGCCGCAGTTCTCTCGCTCGGTGCGGATGCCGTTCATGGTATACCTAGCAAGATTGGAGCGGCAACCATGGCTGCGATCAGAAACCCAACAACTATCCGATGTCGTGTCGCTCGGAGGAACAAGACCAGGAACAACCCGCTTGGCACGAGCATCATCATCAGACGTAGCATTGGCGTTCCGATCCGACGCCAAAGCAGCATGTAATGCGTGAATCGTGGGGTTAGCCATGGGTCGTAGGAACGCGCGTAGAAGTTGGCAGCCACGTAGGCCGTGAGGACAAACGACGAAGCGATAATGAACGCGGTTAGTGCGATCGGTCGCGACACCTTCGCCTGCGGAAGTTCGTTTTCGGCTTGCGTTTTTGTCGCAGCAGGTTCGTATGGGTTCAGACCATCCAAAGAAGCAAGCAATCCAGCAAAGATTGGCGTAGGTAATATCAGTCGGCGAACG
>NZ_ANMO01000212.1 GCF_000338295.1 Rhodopirellula europaea 6C | reverse complement strand
CTGCTCGGGCGGGGTTCTTAAGGCGTTACTGGCAAAGCACTTGAAAACTGCACTCCACGCCAATCCCGCGAGGGGAATGGCGAAGACTAAAAACAGAAGCCAGACCAATACCAGAGGAAGGTTTGCCATGACATCGGTCGCTCCAATCAACGAGAATCGCACCGGCGAGGCCGGTTCGAGCACGGTCCGCTTCTAAAGTGCTTCTCTATTCTTCGACAGCTTCGAAGATCGCGATTTGGCCATCGTTGGGTTTGCCGTTCGAATTCTCGCTGGCACGTCGCCATGAAAGAACAACACCGTACAGCTTGCCATCGATTTCAACCGGGCAGAAACCGTGCATGTGTTGCATCAGCTGCAGGCTCTCGTAGGTCGCGGGCACCAAAGCACCGGAAGGCTTTCCATTTTCCATCACCAACACGGGCGCTGTTTCATTCGTCGTCGGCAACGCGTTCAACAGCGGCAAAAACATGCTGTCGCCAAAGCTTGAAATGTTGCAAGGGTTCGAGCCCTTGGGCAATTGAATGTAGTACTCCTTTTCAGCTCCCGGTGTGCGAAGCTGAGCTCCACCTGGAGTGAAGGAGAAAATGCGACCGTGCGAGCGGGACGCGATTTCGACGATCTCTTTGCCGCCTTCGGTTGCAACCTGAACGCCGTGACCGGTGTTCAGCATGCCGCCGCTGCCTTCTCGGCCGCCCCATGCCGGACCGCCCCATTTCCACTGGCCGTCGACCAATTCGGCGGACAGAGCAAAGTCACCCGGTGCGTATCCGATGACAACAACCAATCGCTTTGCATCCGGCAGAAAGACAACATCGCACGGAGTGAATCGTCCGCCTGACTTGAAGTATTGATTGACGGTCGGGTTGTCGAATTCGTCGCCCTTGGGTTGAGTCAGTTTCGCAAGGACTTCACCGCGTTTGGTCACGAACACTTCTTGCGTGTTGGTCGAAGCGAACGCCCAGTAGGATTCGCCATCCAAGACAAAGCAATCGGTTCCGTGAGCGTTCATGCCAGCAGCGAACACTGGATCCTGATCTTCAACGAGAGTCCATTCCTTCAACTCGGAATCGAGCTTCACGAGTCCGTGTTTAGCAACAGCCGTCACGACTTCTCCGGTCAACAAATCCCGGTCGGCGTTGTTGTGCAAGCCACCTTTGGCCGCATTGATCATCGCTTCGGATTGCTTGCCCAATTCCGGACGGTGTTCCCAGCGATACGTTTTGCCGTTGACTTGGAACTTGTTGGTCGGCGCAGTTGGATCGAACTTCGCGGTGGATTCCTTCGACGCATCGGAATCTCCGTGCTCGTGGCCTTCATGGGTCATTCCCGCCAAAGGAATTCCGGAGAGGATCGCAAAAACGGAGCAGATGATTATTCGGGTGTAGGGCACGATTGAGAGTCTTTTTTGGAGGATGATGAATCTGAAATGCACCGGCCGCGGTGGTCGTTTCCACGAGCAATTTCGGTGCATCCTGCGGGTGCCAATCTCTGTTTTCCGAGCCGGATCTGTCAATTGGGTGACGAAACCGAGAGCCATTACCAGCTCGAGCCTGCCCACAAAATCGCGGCAAAAGGCTCTGTGGCGATGATTCTACTTCAAACCAAACAGCGATCGCACGCTCTTCAAATTCACTCTCTAAAATAAACGGGAGTTCAGATCGACCAAATCCCAGCGGTTCTAAGCGGGTAGGCAGGAATAACTGTGTAGAACCTCACGTAGGCGAGTCTCTCTGAGACTCGCAAATAACAGCGTCTCGGAGAGACGCCGCTACGTGATCAAGCCCAATGACTCCCGCTCACGTGCTTAGGACATGAAAATTGCGACTTCGATACATTCGACATCGGCCAATCCGCCATCCTCTCCCTCCTCGATCGCGAGGCAGTTTCGATCGTTGAGTGCGGTTCTCGCAGAGCGTATGCTGAACAGATTGCGACGACGAGAGACCGCGACGAAGCAGGTTACATCACGTTTGCCGCAAACAAGAATCTGGCGTTATCGTTGTCTCTTTCAGCGTTTTCCGATGCCCCAAAAGAATGAACCAAAAGCAAACCAAGTCGGCCATGGTGGGGCCTCGGCAATTTCAGTGGCAGGGCGGTGGCTGGTTTGGATGCGTGATCGGCGGATCCGCTTGGCTGGTTCCCATGTCGGCGATCCTTGCGTTGAACGGTCAACCCATGCTCGCTCTGGTACCTTCGGGATGCTGCGTGCTGACGATTCTTGTTGGGCTGGCCCTTTGGCACAATCGTGACCGAGTACGTCCGTTTCGAGCATTGATTGGCATGTTAATGCTATTCTCGATCACGACTCCATTTGCTTGGTTCACCGTTGCAACCAACGCGACGGCGGATTCCCTTGTGCTCCTCAATTGGCCTCAGTCAATCGCGATCACTGCGATGGTCGCGCTGATCTGCCCCACCATTGCGATCTGGTTTTGCTTCCTCGAATACTCTCATCACGGCACGTCGAAACGGGCAAACCAAGACGTGTGAACTCCGATCAGACGCGCATCGAAGTGTTGAACATGTCGTCTCCTCGCCCGCCCACCGAGCGTCCTTCCCCTATCAAAATCGCTTGTGAAGATCAAATCTGTTGACGAATCCTTATCGACCGCCGCAGTCTGATGCCAGTTTTGATCTCAGCCACCAAGCCGTTCGGAAGCGAGTCTCCCGCCCTGCGACGGCACTGCTCATCATGGCGTCGATCCATGCCGTGCTTGTGACGATTCATCTTGTTTCAGCAGGTTTTGTCTATTACCAGCAGCTTGGTTCTGGGATTTCGTTGATCGCGACCGGCACCGCCGCCGCACAACTCGTGTCGATGATTGTGATTTCCATTGGTGCCGCCAAGCTTGGATTTTTGGAATCCTATCGAATGGCACGCATCGGATCGATTCTCGCGTGCGTTCCCTTGCTGACACCCTTCGTCTGGCTAGGCATCCCATTCGGTATCTGGGCATTGAGACTTCTGCGTGATCCTGAGATCCGCGGGGCGTTCCCAGATCAATCAATGTCCGATGAGTTGGATGGCAGTTAAGCATCCACGGCCACGAACTGGACGTCGAATTCGATGCGTTCGACCAATCAAGATGCAAACGCGGCTTTCGTTGACTCGCAGCATCGGTCTGGATAGACCGTTTGAGCTTGCTGAAGCGAACCGTGGCTAACGCCAAACGGCTAAAGTGATCGTGGGAAGGAACCGTGGTGGATGTCAAAAGGGTCGAGGTGATCGATGGAAGGAATCGGGAGAGCCGATCGCTCGCTACCACTGCGAGTTGATCGACGCTACTTTCTGCAGACGTATCTCGATGCTCATCAAAGAAACCAGTGTCCACGCAACCTTGGTGAACAGTTGCAACTTCTTTCCTCTCACGAGCTTGGCAACGAATTCATGCACCGCATCCATTCCCTGGTAAGAAATGCGTCCGCATTGGCCATTGCCGTGGTGGCATTCTCAGCGTCGATCGTTGCGTCTGAACCAAAGCCGATCGAAGCGTGGGACAGAGTTGTCTGCATCCAAAGCCAGGTCGAATCGAAACCCGACACGGGCAAGCTTTGCTCGGCGTTTCTCGTCACCGCAGACGAACGGTTGTATCTCGTGACGGCTGGCCACGCTTCCGCTGAAACAAACCTCAAGAGCAAGCTTCGGTATCGAGATCCAGATGGCGTGACGCAGTGGGTATCGCTCAAGACATTCTTCCGAACATCGACCAATCCGTGGCAACGAAACGAGCAATCCGACTTCGCGATCGCAGAGCTTCCCAATGTCGATGGTGCTGAAACGTACCGTTCTCATCTTTCTGCACTCTCGATCTCGTTGGATTCCATTTGCACCGAAACCCCGCCTCGCACGACCGAAATCGTGACGGTCGGGTTTCCGCTGGCCATCGGAGCTGGTGATGTGATCTCACCCGTCGCGGTGGTGGGGCATGTCGCATCTCGCGAAACGAACACGGCGAATAGTTGGGGGCACGAACCAATCGTGTATTGCTCGCCAGCCCTCGCTCAAGGAACCAGTGGCGGCCCAGCTTTTCTGAACAACCAGCCGGACGGAGAACTGACGGTGATCGGCATTTACGTCGGCGTGGTTCACGACGTGTCGGGTGCCAAGCTGTCCAAGATGGTTCCCGCCCACCTGATCCGCGCGCACATCTCGTCACAGCAAACGAACGAATAGCGAAGGATTGAGCGAGAAACGATCGCGTGCCATTCGACGTCCGCGAAACGCTGCCCGCACCGGCGGTTCACTTCCGCAATTGGCGACCGCGTGGCATTCGGCAGCAATCCACACTGCGATTGAAGAAGCAGATATTCCGGTGGGGAACATCCAGCACGCCCAGGTGGATTCGAACCACCGACCTACGGATTAGAAGTCCGTTGCTCTATCCAGCTGAGCTATGGGCGCGAGAGGAGGGTCGCTCGATGGCGACGAGCGGCAGTTTAAACCACCGGTTTCGATTTGGCGAGTTGACCTGCCGCGTTTTGGTGGCCGCTTGATTCGCGACTCAGTCGGCCTCGATGCCGGTTTGCCCGTAGGACCAACCGCACTCCCCGCACTCGTCATTGTCTTCCGCCATTTCATTGCCACACGCCAGACACGCGTCCTCGTTCGTGTTCGCCATCATCTGAAGCCGAGCCTTCGATTGAGTCCTCAGTTGGCTGGCAATCTGCTTGGCATGGGCCTCCTGAGACTCGGGCACCTTCACCTTGACGCCCCCATACGCACCGGAATGCATCCAGTTCATGCCGACGGTGTGGTTGTCCACGAGCTGAGGCGTCAAACCTTCTCGCGTCAACAACATGGCCAACATCTCCGCATCGACCACATGATCAAATACATCGACGATTACAAAATTGCTCTGCATGGAATGGATCCCGGTAGGTTTGGATTGAAAATACGAACCATTCTCGGGCCAGAGGTGTGGGTCGCAGATGGATGGGCGAGGAATCCGTTGCTTGTGGGCGCTCAATCCAATTGCTCGTTTGCCTGAAAAGTTTCACGAGTTTCGTTGGTAAACCGTTTCGATCGCTTTGGCCTCTTCTCCGTCTGGCGTGACGTTGTAGGCGGTGATGACCAAGCCGGATTCTTCATCGTACGCGTAGCGAGTTTTCCAGCCCCAGCGTGGGTGATCCTTGCCAACGTCGTAGTGGCCGAAGACTTCGAACGCAGCACATCGTTTTGACGACCCTTCGGGCACCGACAACGGTCCACGCGAAATCATGATGGCTCCGCTCATGTGGAAATCGTCTACCCAGGAGATCTCAAAGTTCTCCGTGACTTCGTTGAAAGCGATCCATTCTTCGCCGTGACGCGGACGGCCTTGGATCTGACTTTGGTACACGTGACGCAGAAAGCGACCTTCCAGCATTGGCTTGATGCTGCCGGAGACGTCGGATTCGTCAGCGAGCTTGCCGGGTTCGAACCAGGTTTGACAGTTCCCTCGCCAATCTCCTTCAAGGGCACGCAGCAGTTGTCGGGGTGGCACGGCAATTCCTCGGAATACAAGCGGCGGTTGATAAACCTCAAGGATAACGATTTGATGAAGCGCGCATAAAAAAACGACCCCGGAGAGTCTGGCTCTCCGGGGCCGCTAGTCTTTGAAATCGATCGTCGACGAACTATCGCGTGGCGACCGGTTGCGTGTAGATCGCGTGCTTGGCGTTGCCACCGGCTCGCAGGTAAGCAACCAGGTCAGCGATCTCTTCCTCGTTCAGCGTGTCCAACAAACCGTTGGGCATCATGCTGACGGTGGATTCACGCGTTTGGATGACGGCTTCCCGATCCACTTTCGTGAGTGAAGAAGGATCCAACATGTTGGTCATCACGTTCAGCTCTTTGTTCCGCATGTTGATCACACGGCCGGTGATGACTTCTCCATCCTCGGTCAGGAACTGCGTCGACCCATATTGGTCGCTGATCACCTTGCTGGGTTCGATGATCGAAACCAACATGTCACGAGGGCTGAACTTGCCACCGGCACTCGTCAAATCGGGACCAAGAATCCCGCCTTGCAATCCCATTCGGTGACACTTGTAACACGTCGCGGCGGCAAACATCGCCTTGCCGTTTTCGAAGTCGGGACGACGGTTTTCATCGCTCACCAGATCAACCAAATCGTCGACCTTCCATTGCTTGACAAATTCGCGTGGCGGTCCGGTGGGTGCCTCATCGGCTTGCTTGGGTTTGGCCAGCACGTCAGCCAGCGATTGCTTGTCAGCGTCTGACAAACGTTCAACAGTGACCTTTTTGATGTTGTCCAAGAAACCACCAAACGACATTCCGCCACGAGCGGTTGCCATTTCGTTGAACCACGCCAAGTAATCGCGACGAAGGTCCTTGCTCCAACCTTCCTTGGCTGCCCGCAATGCCATCGCGTAGTGGATTTGGCTCTCTTGGCTTGGCGAATTTTGCAAAGCGGCCACGACCGAGGCGGTCGAATCTGGATCGCCCAAGTAGATCGCCATGATCGCCAGCTCGCGGTCGAGCGAATCGACGCCGGTCGGGAATTGACCTTTGATCTTGCCGAACAGGGCATCTCGCTGCGTTTCGGTGAATTCGCCCAAACGCATCGCGACCAGACCAGCCGCACGAAGGAAGTCAATCTTTTCATTGGCCGTCAACGAATCCAGCTCGATCGTTTCCAACGCTTTGACAGCATCAGCTTGATCCGATTTTTCGCCCGTACGAGCCAAAGCGATCACGCCGAGAATTTTGGCTTCGGCGTTTGCTTCGTTTAGCGCCGTATTCTTCCACGCCGAAGGCGAACGGTGTTCCAAAGCGACTCGAGCGGCGAAGCGAATCGCGCGGTCGTCATGGCTCAGGTTCTTGATCGCTTGTTTGACAGCTTCGTCAGGAGTGACCGAAAGATCCGCGTCGTCCACGTGCAAAGCTTCGATGCTTTGACGCAGCTCACGAAGTTGTTTGGCTTCGTCCGACAGAGCGACAACTTCTTCCGCCGCATCGGCAGCGGCGATGTCACCGGTGTACTTGATCCGGTACAGACCGCTTTGCGTGCCACGACCACCGATCGCGAAGTACAAGGCTCCATCGGGATGGATGACCAAGTCCGTCACGGGCAAGGGTGCTGCGGTGGCGAAGGTTTCGTAAGTCCCGCTGTAGCTGGAACCATCTTCGGTCAGGTGAACCGCGTGAATGTTGCCGTAGCTCCAATCCGAAATGAACAGAGCGTTCTCATACTTCTTAGGGAATTTGGCTCCGTAGCCAAAGACAATGCCCGTTGGTGATCCGGGTCCGATATCAACAGCGGATCCAAACGAATCGGGATAGTACGCAGGCCATTTGCCGGTACCGTTTCGCCATCCGAATTCTGATCCACTGATCACGTGGTTGATTCGAGTGGGGCGGTACCAAGGCGTGCCGACGTCCCATTCCATGTCAGCGTCGTAGGTGAACAGTTCGCCTTGACGGTTCAACGCGATGTCGTAGGGGTTACGGAAACCAGTTGCGATCAATTCCACATCGCTGCCGTCAGGGTTCAACGAGCAGATGAATCCACCAGGAGCCATTCGGTTGGCGTTGTGGCCTCGAGCATCGGGCATGCGGCCGAGCAAGTGGTCTTCGTCCCAAACCTTTGGCACTCGCGAGTGGGCGATGTCTTCGGGCAAATTGGTGTTGTTGCCCGCGACCATGATGATGCGTTTGCCATCGGGCGTGACCAGCAACGCGTGAGGACCGTGCTCACTGCCGCCATTGAGCGGAATGATGTGTTCCTTTTTGTCGTACTGATCGTCGCCATTGGTGTCAGTCAAACGCCACAAACCGCACGGGAATTCGCGAGCGTTGACGTTGGCGTACAGCGACCCGAATGCGCACAGCAAACCTTGGGCACCGACAAATTCAATCTCGAGCTTTTCAACTTTGGCTTCACCCGAGCTCATGTCGATTCGGAACAGTCCGCCGGCTTGATCGCAGGCAATCAGGCGTCCTTTGGGATCGACCGTCAAGCTGACCCAAGAGCCTTCCGACTCGGGGGAGACTTCGTGCAACAGCTCGACTTCAAAGCCTTCAGGGACCTTGAACTGCTCGGCGGGCGTGACGCCCAACCCAGCCGATGCGGTCGGAAGATGAAGTTGGCTCAGTCCGAGGACGCCAACGATGGCTCCCAGACGAAGGGCGGATGACGTCACCGCGAGAACTCGCCGGGACAAACAGTTTCCCGCGTGCGAGCTCGCGAAAACGCCAGCAAACGTGGAAGAACAGAGGGATTTCATGGACGAAGCAGTTGCCGGAGGGATGGGGAGGGAGTGGGGGACGTGGTCGCAAACCACGCCGTCGAGCGTTCGCTCGGAGAAGTCCATATATTAACCGGCGGCCAGGGCAACCGCCAACCAACACGGTGAAGATCTTCGAAGTCCCTCTCGCCCGCCCCAAAGTGGCGTGAAACCGCACCGATCGATCTCTCCTCTCCTCGAATCAGCACTGGTTGGTGGCCGAGCGGACTCTCGTTCGGAATCCCACGCTTTATCGTGGTTGTGCAGTTTTAAAGTGCCGTGTTGTTGGCGTCTTGCGAACCCCGCCCGTTGGCAATGAGCTTGTCGATTTTGCTGTAGGTTGGCCACTCTTGGCCGACATCCGCAACTTGGACGGGCAAGAGTGCCCATCCTACATGCGTTGGAAACCCCATTGACGACTCAACCGACAAGCCGCAGCGGGAGGATCGGAATGCGAGCGTTCAGCGAAAATTCCGGGGAAGGGAGTGCGCACCGTTTCACATGCCCGGCCCTCACCCTCGCGTACGGAGGTCGTGCAGTTGTTAACTGCTGTGTTGCCAAGCGTTTAACATCACCCTCCCCCTGGGAGGGTCGAGCGAAGCGAGGGGAGGGCTCAGCATTGAATCCAGCACGTAACCCTCCCCGGCCCAAAGCGGCCCGACACTCCCAAAGGGAAGGTGAAGTAAAACTGCACGGCCTCCACACCCCCGAAGTGGTTCAGTGGCCGTTTGGTATCGACACGCCGGCCGGCGGCTTGCTACAGGCCACTTGAAGCGTGGTTTTTGCCACGCGTTCTCGTTTGTTTTGTGTTGGTGGCTGCCATGAATACTTGGATCGGAATCCCGTCGTTTACCGCCCTCGTCTGTATGTTGGCAGGCATTCTGGCTGGGCATTTGCTGTGGTACCGCGATCGCAGTCGTGATGTGCAGGCCATCAAAGACGCCGAGAAAAAGTACGCGAAAGCGAAAGCGGCGGCTCGAAGCCGAAAACACCACTTCCTCAGCATGCAAGGCGACATCGATTCGCTGCAATCCAGCCGGGACGAAGTGAAAGCCGAAAACGAACAACTGCGTCAGTGGCTGAAAGACCAAAAGCAACTGACGGCCGAAGCGGAAACCGAACTCGGCCACCTGCGGACCGAACACAGCCGTTTCGAATTGGCCAACAAAGACGCGGAAGAAGCTCGCAAAGCCGCGACCGATTCATTGGAACAAGCGGAAAAAGAAATCGAGTCGTTGCGTTCTGCTTTGGCGGACAACGAAACCCGGTTTGAAGAATCCGCTTCCAAGATGCGTGAGCTCGCCGAAACCGCCAACGCCACCGGCGATGAGCTTGCCAACAAGGAGAAGCAGCAGGAATTCCTGATGCAAGCCAACGAGCAACTCAAAACACAAAACGCGGAACTCGAGTCGCAAATCGAAGTCACTCGCGGTGAAGTCTTTGCAGCTGAGGAAGCCCTCAACGCTTTCCGAGAACAACAAACCACGCTGCAGAACGAACAACAAAACACACAAAGCCAGGTCCAACAAATCCTTGCGGACCTCAACGCTGCGAACGAAGAGATCGACACTCTCAGCCAAGCCAACGAGTCGCTGCTTCAACGAATTGAAGAAGCGGTCACCCAGCGTGACGCCGCGATCTTGCAGCGTGATCAATTCGCCGCCGAGCGTGAAAACGTATCCAACGAATACGACGAAACCGGCCAACGCTTTGCCGAGTTGCAAAAGGAATACGAGCACCTGCGATCACAACACGAGATCGCCATCCAAACCGCGACCCGCCACGAAGAAACCGTGCAAGTGGTTCGCGAAGAATTGGAAACTCGCAACGAAGAGGTGAGCGAACTGAAGACCGCTCGCACGCAACTGGAATCCACGTTGCAGGAGAACGAACTGAAACTGCAAACGCTGCAAAGCGAACGCGAAGAGTTGGCAGACGAACTGGACGAGCGAACGCTTCGAATCCAAGAAGCCATCGACAGCCGAGTGGTCGCCGAGTCCGCACTTTCAGAACTCGAAGAGCGGCTCAGCCTGACTCAAACGGAGCTGAATTCCAAACTGGAAAGCACCGCATCGCAATTGGAGTCGACCGAATCGAGCCTGTCCGAAACCCAGTCGCAACTTTCGCAGACGGTCGAAAAACTGACGACGACCGAGTCTCAGCTGGAACAAACACGGACGGAGCTGGCATCGGTTCAAACCAGTTGGAATGAGAGCCAAGCCAAGCTGTCAGAATCGGAATCCAAACTCTCCGCCACCGCACAGAAATTGTCGACCGTCGAGTCGCAACTCGAGCAAGCTCAAACCGATTTGGCATCCACCGCGTCTCGTTTGGAAACGACGGAGTCTTCGCTCGCGTCCGCGATTGTCCAACGTGACCGTCACGAGAAAACGCTGCAAGAGATCCACGCCTCGACAGAACAACTCCGCAACGAAGCCACGCAATTGGAAGCCACCATTGCGGCGAAAGACGACGCGATCTCACAACTGCGGATCGATCTGCAGGAACAGCAAGATTCCGTGTCGCGGCACCGTGCCGAGATCGAACGTCTTCAATCGGTTCGTCCCGAGTTCGAGAAGTTGAAGCAAACCGTTTCGGATCGAACCAACGAATCCACGCGTTTGGCTCAACAGGTCAAGAATCATCAGCAACGCGAAACGCAGTTGCAGCAAGAGATCGACGAACGCAATCAGCAAGTTCAATCGCTGCGACGATCGCAGGAGCAACTGGAGTCTCGAATCGGCGAACAAACTTCGCTGGTGCAACGATTGACCCAAGAGCTGAAGTCGACCAAAGAATCTCTGCAAACCGCTCGTCAGCACGAACCGCGTGCCGCGGCGATGCAGTCCCAGGTCGCCGACCTGACCGTCGAGCTCAAACGCGTTTCGAGCGAACTTGATCAAAGTCTCGATGCGAACGCGGAAATGCAAGAACGCATGCGAGTGCTGGAAGGCAAACTGCACGAGAGTGCCGCCGTCATGCGGGACCTTCGTCGCAAACGAGCCCACGTGCCCGTGTTGGAATCCAACGAGAACCAACGTCGCGCCGCGTAGCCATCCGTCTCGGGGCTTCCGCCCCGACTAAGGAAGCCGGCGCCATCCGGGGCGAAGATCATGAATCGCACCTGTCTCATTTCGTTCCTCGCTCACGGGCCTGTTGATCGAATCCCAACCCGACGCGTCAGCGAGGGATCGCGTGCCATTGCAACGAGCCGGTCAGTGAGGGACACGTCTGAAGTCTGGCGAAGCCACCAACGTAGGCCAGGTCATTACCTGGCACCCAGCCGATGCTTTGGAACAAAGCGAGCCGTCCAGCCGATCACGCAAGACTCAGCGATGTCCGCCTATTCACCCCGCCAGGTGCAACCTGGCCTACATGTCTGTCCCAGCCCGACGCGTCAGCGAGGAAAGACATCCTCCGCTTTCAGATCAACATTTCTTCGCGAATTTTGGTGAGGTAGGCGAGCATGGGTCGTGGCCGACCTTTGGCATCGATCAATCCCGCGTGCGGCGTCATGTGAGGATGCTGGTCCGACCAACCGTCCCACACCACCGCGTGCACGATTTGTTTTGACAGCAACGTTTCGATCAGTGGTTGCACAAATTCGAATTGAGCCTTGGCCCAAGAGTCAGGCTCGCCGTTGATTTCGGGTGACAACGGCCGCGTTTGAATTGGCAAGCGTGCCGCGGCGTCTTTTCCGGGTGCTCCCGCGACGGACAACTGAACCATCAGCGGAGCGTTCAGGGTTCCCCAACGGTCAAGCATTTGCCCGAACTCGACCGCCGATCGTGGGTGAGTGTCACCGTCGTCGAATCCAAATCGGAAATTCAATCCAATCCCGGCCAGCCCCAAACCGCTCCGCAGCAATGCGTCGGCAAAGTGCAACGGGCTGATCCCTTGTTCGTCGCGAGCGAGGTATTCGCCACAAGGTTGGTCCAACGACATCAAGACGGGCGTGTTTGGATCGCAACGTCGGATCGTTTGCAGGATTCCGATCGAGAACCGCATGACTTGTTCATCATCGAACCCAAGCGGTCCGGCAACGTTCAGTCCGGAGGCTGCGTTCCAAAGGTTCACGCGTCCGCGAAATTGCATGACCGTCTTTTCGACGAAGCTGGTCATCGTTGACATCAACTTGTCGAAGTCATCCTCCAACAAAGTCAACCAATCCGGCAACAAACCTTTGCGGTAGTCGATGACCGGTCCGCCGATCACACGCAGCCCCATTTGGGCACACGCGGTCAGGGCTTCGTCCGCGGGTTCGTAATTTGGACGCCCCGAATCGGTTTCGATTTCGCCCCAGCTAATTCGAACCGCGGCGGCGTTGAATGCTCGCGTGATGGTGGCTTGTTCATCAATTGAATTGCTGGCACGGCCGGACTGCATGTCCGCGGTGACTTCGGTGGCGGGCAGCGGCGGCAAAACTCCGACGGCCAACATGGTGCTCAACCGAGTTTCGCGACTTCGGCGATAGGCAACGGACTGAGTCGAGAACAGATCGCCCAGTTCGTTCGATGCCTGCTCGAGAGCTTCGATGGCTTCCAAGGCGGCATCCACGCACGACGGGTCGTCGGGGGCACACTGTGCCGCGTCCAGAAAACGCTTGGTGCCTCGCGTCAGAAAATCGTCGAATCGATCGCTGAGGACCAACCCGCCGCGCTGCCAGACATCGGCTTGAACACGAACGCGGTAACAGCTTCCACGAGCCAGTTCGACAAACAGTCGGTGCGAGCTGTCCAGGCAACGCAAACTGCATGTGCTGAGTTGGCGATACCCGATGGAGGGAATCGGGCAGGTCAGGAACAGTTTGGCCGAGGTGTCGACGCCGCGAGTCAGCGTGAAGCGGCCGTTCGCGTAAGAATTGCGTGACTGCCACGGCACCCCTTCGATGCCGCATAGATACGCGTCTTCCCAACGAGTCGATTCAAAGAACTCGTTCGCTGCGTCAGGGACATCAAAATGCATTTGCCCCATGGCAACCAGCGATTCAAAGACCGAACAAAAAACTATCGGGAAACGTCCGAAACGTTACTCAGGACCATCCTGGCAACCGAGACGGTGCGGCTCACCCATGTCGCCCGCCATCCGTTTCCCCGACGTTCGTTCGAGTTGACTGAAACGCCTGAATCAAGCGATTCTCAACTTTCGAAGGATTGTCCGAAAATGCCCTCCGAAACGATCCCTGGCAACAAAGTGTCTTGTCCGAGTGTCATTCCCAAGGAACTCCCGCACACAACGTGTGAACAACCACCTTTGTCCAACCGGGCTGGAAACAACCGAGTCGATCTGAAAAGGGGCCGGGTGGGATGGTTTGGCACGCGACTGGTGCCACTCCGCCGGCTTTCGCCTTAGCGCCATCATAGTAGTCGGTTCGGTCAGTCGCCGCGAGATGGCTGGTTCGAGGCACAAGAGCACCCTTTGGGGGACGAATCGCCCATTGAGCTCCGACGTGGGAGGTTGTCGCTTTGCACCATCGCTTTGAAGCGCCATCGCGTGTAACCTGTTTCGCTCGTTTTTTGAATTGCACCTTCTGAGAAGCAACACGCATGGACTGGATCGCGGAAGACCAACTCGGATCGCTTGGATTGCTGATGGGCGAGGCGGTGGAGCGTCTCGTTGATTCGCACGACCAGGGTTTCGATTCCCGCGCAGCAATGCTGACGGTGAAGACTCCCACTCTGACGCAAGGCGACAACGGAGTTCGCTTTGATTTCCAGGTGGTTGGCAACCGAGAAAAGCAGCAAAACGTTGCTCTCGAAATCGTCCCGCAAGTCGACGAGGACGATCCCGGCGGAGTCGGCGAACTTTCCAGCGAATGCCAATGCGGATGCGTGGCGTTCCTGCGAGACAACTCGTGCCCGCACACGTTGGCGGCCGCTTGGTGGTTGCAAGAACAAATCGCTCGGCGAAACGGCAACGGGCAACTGATCGAATTCCTGGGCGGTCTGAAAGCCGACGCCGTCGCGGCGGGCAAGCAGTTCGTGGATGAACTGTTGCGACGAGCCAAAAATTCGCGACCGGCACCAGCCGAAGACGCCGAGCCCACTCGTTTGCAGTGGCGAGTTCGCGTGAACATGGCATCGCAGACGGCACCGCTGACGATCACGCCGTTTGAACAAAAGCAACGCAAAGGCGGCAAGGGTTGGACGAAGGGTCGCGAAGTCCGCAGCTTCGACCTGCTGGATCAAAACTTGTTGACCGATCCGCTGGACAGCAAAATCGCATCGCTGACTTCGGTGCCGACACACGGCGTTCACGATGACAACTACGCCATCTTCGAAGCCTTGCGAATGCTGGCCGGCCACGAGAACGTTGCCTGGGACGATCAGAACGCACTTCCCGTCGAAGTCTTCTGCAGTCAGTTGTTGTTGACGTTGCAGCCAGTTGAAGTCGAACAGTCCAAGAAACCCAAAGCATCCAAGAGCCAAACCGACGGCGAAGCTTCCAAGAAGAAGACCGCGGCAAAGACAACTCGCAAATCATCAGGCAAACGTTCGGGCAAATCCGCCGATGAGTTGTTGGGCAACGTCACCGCGACGATGACCATGCCGGAATCGGAACTGGATTCCGTCGAGGCTCCATCCGCCGATGGTTTGATCCCCGACGATTTAATTCCCGATGAAGAAAAGGTCGAGGTGCAATTTCAACCGCGACTGTCGGTCGACGGAATTGACATCAATGTGCAAAAGTGCGAGATCGTTGTTGGCGGCCTGAGCCCGGTCGAACCAGCGATCATCTTGGCCGATTCCGACGAAGACCGAATCGTCCTGTGCACGCTGGCCGATCCCGCTGCGATTGGAATCATTCAGTTCTTGCTTCGCGGCGACTATCGCGACACATTGCTCGATCACGCGACGGCTTCGCGGTTGGCTTTGGCCGCTGGGTCGATCGACTCGTTGATTCGAGTGGAACTGCCACCGCAATTGGCCGGCCCGATCGTTCCGGCTCCGTGTGAGCTAGTGCTGCAAATGCGTCCGCGTCCGGGTGCGGGATTGAAGGTATCCCTGCGAGTCTACGAGTCACGTCTGCGAGATTCGTTGATCCCCGGGGATGCTCCCGAGTTGGTGCCATGTTTGGCCGAGACCGGTCCGATTCGATTGCAACGCGATTTGAAAGCGGAATTGGAATCTGCCGAAAAGATCGTGCAACGTTTTGGCCTGAGCCGTCTGTCTCACGAGAGCACCATGGAGTGGGTCGCACTGACCGATCACGCCGCATTGGATTTGCTCGGTCGTTTGCACGACGCCGGTGATGAATCGCCTCGAATCGTTTGGCCCGAAGGCGAAACGTTCCGCGTGCGTGGTGAGATCACACCGAAATCGCTGCGAATCAAAATCGATGACTCGCCGGACTGGTTCGGCATGACGGGAACCGTGACCGTCGATGGTGTCGACGTGCCACTACAAGATCTTTTGATGGCGGTCCGCGAAGACCGTCAACTCGTTCGTGTCGGCGATCGCCGTTTCGCGAAAATCAGTGAGGCGTTCCGCAAACGGTTGACTCAGTTGGGCGACACGCTGGTCAGCGAAAAAGGACAACTGCGATTGGCCGGAGCAGCGGTGCCGTTGGCTCGCGACGTTCTGGGCGACGACGTGACGCTGGAAACAACAGCGGCTTGGCACCAAGCGATCGAGCGACTCGATTCGCTTCAGGATTGGTCACCGGATCGTCCGGATGGCCTCGATGCGACGCTGCGTGATTACCAATTGGACGGGTACCGATGGCTGGCACGTTTGAGTCGCTGGGGCGTTGGTGGCGTCCTCGCCGATGACATGGGGCTCGGTAAAACCGTCCAAACACTCGGCATCTTGGTCGAACGTGGTCCCACTGGCCCCGCTTTGGTCGTGGCACCAACCAGTGTCGGTGAGAACTGGGTTCGAGAAGCGGAGAAGTTCACTCCCGCGTTGACCGGCAAGCTCTACCGCGATTGCGATCGAGACGAAGTCATCAAGACCGCGGGGCCAAACGACTTGCTGATCGTCAGCTATCAATTGCTGCAACGCGACGCGAAACGATTTGCTTCGCGAAGTTGGCACACGTTGGTGCTCGACGAAGCTCAGTTCATCAAGAACTCACAAACCAAAACATCGCAAGCCATTCGCACAATCCAAGCGGATTGGCGTTTGGGACTTTCCGGTACGCCGCTCGAGAATCACCTCGGCGAGTTGTGGAGTTTGTTCCGAACGCTGAGCCCAGGCTTGCTCGGGTCTTGGCAACGATTCCGAAGCCGATTCGCTGAGCCGATCGAACGACACAGTGACGCGGATCGTCGCGAATCGTTGGCGCGGTTGGTTCGACCGTTTGTGCTGCGGCGAACAAAAGACAAGGTGCTGAAGGAATTGCCGCCTCGCACCGAGATCACGCTGCGTGCGGAATTGTCGGCACCAGAACGCAAACTTTACGAAGACGCTCGCTTGGCCGCGCTGGCGGAATTGACCGCGGGCGGCGGAGCACCATCGCACGAAGGCCGACGTCGCATTCAGACGCTGTCATGGCTGACCCGCTTGCGTCAACTTGCGTGTCACCCATCGTTGGTCGAACCAAGCTGGAAGGGCACCTCTTCCAAGTTGCAATTGTTCTTGTCGCTGGTGGAAGAACTCCGCGAAGGTGATCACCGCGCTCTCGTGTTCAGCCAATTCGTCAAACACCTCAGCGTGGTGCGAGCGGCATTGGACGAACGTGGGATCTCGTATCAGTACCTTGATGGAGCCACTCCGTCGCACGAACGGCAACGCCGAGTCGATGCTTTCCAAAACGGCGAAGGCGATCTGTTCTTGATCTCGTTGAAAGCGGGTGGAACCGGTTTGAACCTGACCGCGGCCGACTATGTGTTGCACTTGGATCCATGGTGGAACCCCGCCGTCGAAGATCAAGCAACTGACCGAGCGCACCGCATCGGACAAGAACGGGCCGTGACGGTTTATCGATTGGTCGCTGAGCGAACGATCGAGGAGCAAATCCTTCAACTGCATGCCGACAAGCGAGAACTTGTCGCCGGCATCTTGGATGGCACTGACGCCGCCGCGAAATTGCAAACGCAAGACTTGATCGATTTGATCAAGGCCGAAATGGGTTGATCTTCAACAGCGTTTCGCCGCGGAAATCATTGCCCTTTTGGCAATTGACCAAGGCACGCCGCGACGCATGAGAGTTTCCCGCCAAAGCGATTTAGACGCCAAACTCTCGCTGCGTCGATGTCCTTTTTGGCATCGACTTTGCGGCCATTTCTCTCCTGAACGACGCTCTGTGAACGTAAACGCACGCGTCAATTTGTGCCCCTACACAGGAGACCGAAATGACTAAGCGACTACCTACACGCCAACGACGTCTTGCACTTGCTGTTGCTGCTGGACTGATCACGCCACTGGCCGCTGCATCCACTGCGAAAGCAGGTTTTGGATGGGAGTGGGAAACCGGATCGCCTTACTACGAGGACGATGCCTGGTATGACGTCAGCGAATGGTTCGACGGAAACGATTACAACCCAACCGACGAAGCGATCGGCCGCTGGGACAACGAGACGTACGACCGCGACGAAGCCCTGACGTCCAGCGATTCCGATAACGACATCGACTGGACGAACAACGATCACGGTTACTACGCCGACACCGAGTCAAGTGATACTTGGTTCTACGACTACTATGACCATGGCTACTCGGACTACGGCGACTACAACAACGACGGCAACTACGAGTACACATCGAACTACTACGACTATGACAACGATGGTGTGTACGACGCCTTCGCTTCCTACACCGACACCGATGGTGATGGAACCTACGACGACGCCACATACGTCTCGTTCTCCGACAGCGACGAACAAAGCGACTCGCAAAAGACTGCTCAGCAAAAAGCCGATCAACAAAACTCATCCGCCAGGAGTCAGTCGTTCACCGGTAAGATCACTCGAGCCAAGAAGGTGAAGACACCAGCAACGACCAACATCGTTGTGGAACTTCAGAACCAAAGTGAAGGCAAATCGATGATCGCCGACTTGGGTCCCGCTGATCAACTCGACCGTATGCCGCAGCTCAACGACACGCTGACGGTCAAGGGTTCACCGTTCAAGACCGGAGACACCCGCGTGCTGCTGTCGCGATCGATTGAACACGACGGGCAACAGACGCAGGTCGAACGTAGCGGTCGCGAATACACCGGCACGATCGAAAGCACGAAGACCGTTGACGTGCGAGGACAGCAACGACAGCTTGCAAGAATCAAAACCGACAACGGCAAAAAGATGCTCGTCGATTTGGGACGCAAACAAGACTTGGATGCCAACATCACTGAAGGCAGCCAAGTGACGATCAACGGTCCCGCCGTTCAAGTGAAGGATCGCGTGATGTTGCTCGCCACCAAGGTCACCTTGGATGGTGACACAATCGACATCTCGCGGATGGCGAAGAAGTGATTCGATTGATTACGTCCATGAATGAGTGACGCATTGCGTTCGGCGATTTGCCGAACGCATTTTTTTTGCGATCAAGCCAGACTCTTGTCTGCCAGCTCTTGTCCGCCAGAGAAATCAATGAGATCAAATTGCTCCCTGGCTACTTGCGTCACGGACGGATCCGTAGAAGAATTAATTCTCGGACAAGTTTTTTTAGACTCATTCCTTGACTCCATCGAGCAATAGTAATGTCGCGATTGTTTTTCTCCGCCCTGTTTGCGTTCAGCGTTTCTGTCTTCACTGTTGGTTGCGGAGGCGGCGGCAACGAAGTGATCGAAGACACTCGCTCACCAGCCGAAGTGCAACAAGAACAAGAAGATTACGAAAAGCAAATGGAAGAAACAATGGATTCCGCCACGAACAGCTAGTTCGCCGTTTCTGATGGCAGCATGAAAGGCATGGCGTAGATTGTGGTTAGCCGACGAAAACGAGCAAACGCAGTTGGCCAGACGCCTTCGAATCCAGAGAGTTCTTCCACGAACTCTGCACTGACGGATCGCGTTTCGTACGCGATCCTTTTAGCGAGCATTTGCGGGCTCGCTTTTTTTCTGCGCCTCGTCAATGTGCTGCAGACGCTTGAAGTCCCGACGCTGATTGAATTGCTGGGCGATGCCAGAGGGTATTTCAACTGGGCAATTCTCATCAGCGATGGTGACTGGTACGGCTCCGAAACCTTTTACCAGGCTCCGTTGTACCCGTACTTCTTGGCGGTTCTGATGACCGTTTTCGGCCCGAGCATCACGCTGATCCGGGTCGTTCAAATGCTGCTGGGCGTTGCCGGAGTCGCGTTGATCGGCCTATCAGGTCGCAAGCTCTTCTCTAAGAACGTCGGGCTAGTTTCGGCACTCATGCTGGCGGTCTACCCACCGGCCATCTACTACGACGGCATCATCCAGAAAGCATCCTTGGCTACTTTCTTGCTGTGCGTTTTGGTCACCGCATGCGTCTACCTTCAAAGTGAGGTGCGTCGTCGATACGCTATTTTGGCCGGCGTTTCGTTGGGTTTGCTGGTGCTGACACGAGAAAACTCGTTGCTTTGGACACCGCTGATTCCAGCTTGGATTCTGTTTGGAATCGATGAAACCAAACGGCAGCGATGGACGCTTATCGGCTGTTTCGTATGCGGACTCGCCTTGATCGTTGTGCCTATCGCAGCAAGAAACGCGTCCTTGGGAGGCGAGTGGTCGCCAACGACGTTCCAAGCCGGGCCAAACTTCTATATCGGCAACAACCTGCAAGCCAGCGGCATCTACGTGCCCTTGGTAGCCGGTCACGAGACGCCGATGCACGAGCGTGCCGATGCGCAACGACTGGCAGAACAAGAGGTTGGCCGCGAACTTTCCTCTCGCGAAGTTTCGCAGTTTTGGATGTCACTGGCGTGGGAGGAGACTCGGCAGGCGCCCGGTCGCTGGCTGCAGCTGATGGTCGCGAAGACATTCATGGTCTTCAATCGCTATGAAGTCCCCGATGTTGAAAGCATGTACGTCTTTCGAGACTATTCCTTTCCGTTGCAACTGAGCCGAATCTGGCACTTTGGCATTTTGTGCCCATTGGGCATTTGGGGATTGATTGCGACTCGAGGCGATTGGCGCAGGTTGTGGCTGCACTACCTGTTGTTGCTATCGATGATCGCCGCGGTGGTGTTGTTCTTCATCCTGGGACGTTACCGCAATCCGGTGGCGGTATTGTTTGTCCCATTCGCAGCGGCGGGTGCGGTCGACCTTTACCGGCGACTTCGAGAACAGCAGTGGCGATCGATCGGTGCAGCCGCCGTGGTCCTGGTATTGTCGGCGATCCTTTGCAACATCACCGTTTACGAAGAGCAGTCCCTCCAGGCCAGTTCCTACATGAACATGGGCATCGCGGCCAGCAAGGCCGGCGACCTTCCGACAGGAATTCGATTGCTGAAAAAGGCAATTGCCGAGTTCCCAGAGATGGCGGAAGGATACGTCAATCTCGGCCGGGCATACATGATGAGCCGGCAGCCTGGGCGTGCTGCGCAATGCTTCCAAAACGCTCTCATTCTTGATCCGCGGTTGGTCGGAGTGCACTTGCAGCTGGGGGAAGCCTTCGAATTGTCCGGGATGCAACCTCAGGCAATCGAGCAATACCAGCGGGCATTAGCGGTCGATCCAACCGACTCTCGAGCCTTAAAAGCCCTCAACCGGCTGCGCTAAACAGTTCACAACGAGCACAGAAACGCTCGTTGCGAACCCCTCTTCCGTGGCATAACGGCAGTCAGTACGCCCTTCCACTGCACAATTGTGAAATTTTCCCTCTGCAAATTGGAGATCTTATGCTAATCTTCACCTTCAATTTTCGGGGTCTTATCTTCCCCATTCGTCTCTTTGCTTTCTTTAGGAGCATCATCAATGCAGAGAACTCATCGTTCGCGATCAGGTTTCACCCTGGTGGAACTGTTGGTCGTCATCGCCATCATCGGCGTCCTTGTCGGTCTTTTGTTGCCGGCTGTTCAGGCCGCACGTGAGGCAGCACGCCGCATGTCGTGCAGCAACAATTTCAAGCAGATTGGGCTTGCGATTCACAACTACCACAGCGCCTTCAACCAAATTCCGACCAACGGAACTGGTACGAAGCAAGAAATCGGAATGGCAAGTGGTACCAACCAAAGCAACCGTTTGTTCCTGAGCTGGTTGGTTCCAGTCCTTCCCTACATCGAACAGCAAGGGTTGTGGGAGCAAATCTCGAACCCAAGCACCATCGTCACACCCGGCCAAACATTGCCCGGCAACGTCAATGGAGCTTGGCCTGCGATGGGACCTTGCCCATGGCAGACGACGTATGTTCCTTGGGTTACCCAAATCCCAGCATACCGTTGCCCGAGCGATGCTGGAGCCGCCCAAGGTCCTGGTCAACTTGCACGTTCCAATTACGCTTGTTCGGTTGGCGATGCCGTCGACCGCGCAAACAATGGTGGTGTCAACGACTTCGGCTATTTCGGTAACCAAAACAACCGTGACGAAGACTGGGCAGTGACTCGTGCCCGTGCGGCACAACGTGGATTCTTCTGGAACCGCAACAAGATCCAGTTCCGCGATGTTCTGGACGGTCTGTCCAATACGATCGCTGCAGGCGAAGTTGTCACTTCGGGCGGCAAGCGAGAAATCAACGCTGACTTCGTTCGAAACATCACCTCGATGTTGAATCCCAACGAAACCATCTTGATTCCTGCACGTTGCAAAGAGGGTGCGCATATCGATCCGACGCGTCCGCAATTCTATGCCCCAGGTGCAAACGTCAGCGGAAGTTTGTCGCAAGCCAAGCATGCTCGCTGGGCCGACTCGCGTCCGTACTACACCGCGTTCCACACGATCCTGGCACCTAACGGCGCTAACTGTGTGCATGACGGTGGCGATGGAAACCACTCCGGTGTGATTTCGACTGCCGGCAGTCGTCACGCTGGTGGTGCTCACGTGCTGATGGGCGACGGTGCCGTGAAGTTCATCACGGACAGCATCGATACCGGCAACCTTGAGGCAAGCACCGTTTGCCGCAATGCACCTGGCCTACCACCAGGATCGCAAAGTCCATACGGAGTCTGGGGTGCACTCGGAACACGCGACGTCAAAGAAGTCGTTGACTTCGAACTCTAAGAAGCTAGACGTCGCATAGACTTTTCAACCATCGAAACCTCGTCCGCAATTCGCGGGCGAGGTTTTTTCGTATCAAGCAAAGAGTAAGCACCGGAACGGGACGACGTTTTCCGCACGTCATACAACAATGCGTAAGGTCAGGCCCGATCAGGATGATCCGTTACAATCTTTCTGTTTCAACGCCATGTGCTTCCTCGCCATTTGCCTCCCCACAGACTGCCATTGGATGCCACGCATGACGATGGCCGAATCATGAATCAAAAACGAGTCCGGCTCAGCCTCAAGAAGCGGATCGCTTTCAGCGCCTTCGTCACCCTGTCTTTCTTTTGCTTCGCCGAAATTGGTTTTCGAGCGATGGAGATCTTTTGGCCTCCTCGCCACGTTGATTTTGGACTGGGGTTCAACGACGACAGCCGAGTGTTCGTCGACTCGACGCTTCACCCCGGTTACATGGAAACCGATCCGGCAAAACGAGTCAGCTTTGTGAGGCAACGGTTCCTCCGGGAAAAACCGGCGGATGTTTATCGGATCGTGGCGCTGGGTGGTTCGTCGGTGAATTACCTCGAGCCTGAATTCGAGCAATTGGAACGTCAACTCAGCAGCGAATCCAAACAGATCGAGATCATCAACTGCGGCGGCTTGGCCTATGGAAGCCATCGGTTGGTGTTGGTCATGCGTGAGATGCTGGAGTACGAACCTGACTTGATGCTTCTCTACACCGGGCACAACGAATTTGAGGAGGTTGAACAGCTCTCCCTTTCCGGTGTGGACAAACTTTCATTCGAACGAACGATCAGCCACTCAGCGATCATCAGGTTCCTTCGCGATCGTCGAGCCGACTACGAAGTCGACCGTCTAGAGAAAGAGCACAATCAACGACTGCTGGCCCGCGAGGAACCAGTCAGCGATTCCAACTTTGCCCGAGCCTGGTCGCATGATTTTGGTGAGCAAGATGTGCAAGAACGCATGCAGAGCTACGAACACAACCTGAGATTGATTCTAGCGACAACAAAGCAGCAACAGATCCCGGTGATCATGGGCACCGTTTCATCCAACTTGCTTCAGCCCTACTTACCTCGCGAGGCGGCGGTGAGATACCAACGGGTGTACGAACTTTGGAAGGACGGAAAGAAGGACGAAGGTCTTCAGCTTGCAAAGCAGATCTTGGCCGAAACGACCGGCCGGCATCAATGCAGCGAGTTGGAAAACAACATCCTAAAAGATCTGGCCGACGAGTATTCGTTGCCTCTCGTCGACGTCGAATCAATGATCGCCACCGCGGAACCACATGGCATTCCTGGCGAAACACTTTTTGACGATCATTGCCATCTCAATGATGCAGGCCGAGCCATCTGGATAGCGGGCTATGCACCACAAATTCAAAAGGCCATTGCATCAGATTCGGTTGTGTCTGAATAAGTATTCGCGACCAAACGAAATTCACGCCACGAACCTCCCGCTCAAAGCATGCATTGATCGAGTCATCACGCTGGATCGCTGCATAGTTTTTTCTTTGAACGGAGTGACGATCTCGGGCGTCGCCATGGCTGTTCAGCGACCGACGATCGCGGGAAGAAGCTACCCTCGACATCCGGCTATGAAGTCACGCCAAAGAACCGACCAGCGGTTGTCCGCGACGGCTGCTCCAACCGGATCCCCCATCGAGTGGCAACAGTTCTGCGAACACACAAGTGGCAAATGGACTGAACAATGAACCCATGCACGATCATTCCACTGCACTGACAGCTCGAGCCGAAACATCGCGCTTCATATTTAAGGGGGTCCAACGCAACCTTAAGCGGCATTAATTTCGATTTTAGGCTCCACTCACCCTCGTTCAAATGTTACGGTGTGCTTTCCATTTGGGGGTTTTTCATTCCCCGTTCAAGTGCTTGTCTTCCTTTAGGAGAGTCTTCCATGCAAAGAACTCATCGCACGCGATCAGGTTTCACACTGGTGGAACTGTTGGTCGTCATCGCCATCATTGGCGTCCTCGTCGGTCTCTTGCTGCCTGCTGTTCAGGCCGCTCGAGAAGCAGCACGACGCATGTCGTGCAGTAATAATTTCAAGCAAATTGGGCTTGCTATTCACAACTACCACAGTGCTTTCAACCAGATTCCGACCAACGGCACCGGATCAGCCCGACAAGTCGGGATGAACGACGCAACCAATAATAGCAACCGATTGTTTCTCAGCTGGCTTGTCCCCACCCTGCCTTACATCGAGCAACAAGGTTTGTGGGAACAAATCTCGAACCCGAGCACAAACGTCACGCCAGGGCAAACGCTGCCTGGTAGCGTGAATGGTGCTTGGCCTGCAATGGGACCTTGCCCATGGCAGACTCGATATGTTCCTTGGGTCACTCAAGTGCCCGCGTATCGTTGCCCCAGTGACACCGGTGCGGCCCAAGGCCCCGGTCAACTCGCCCGATCGAACTACGCGTGTTCGGTTGGCGATGCGGTCGACCGAGGTCACAACGGCGGTATCAACGATTACGGCTACTTTGGCAATTTCGACAATCGTGACGAAAACTGGGCTGTGACTCGTGCTCGTGCGGCACAACGTGGGTTCTTTTGGAATCGCAACAAGATCCAATTCCGAGACGTCCTCGATGGTCTGTCGAACACGATCGCCGCCGGTGAAGTTGTCACTTCGGGTGGCAAGCGAGAGATCAATGCGGACTTTGTTCGAAACATCAGTGCGATGGCGAACCCAAACAACACGATTTTGATCCCCGCTCGTTGCGCGACGGGTGCTCACATCGATCCGACACGCCCACAGTTTTACGACCCAAGTGCCACCGTTAGTGGAAGCTTGTCACAAGCCAAGCACGCTCGCTGGGCTGACTCGCGACCGTACTACACGGCTTTCCACACCATTCTGCCGCCCAACGGTGCCAACTGCGTCCACTCCAACAACGATGGCAACCATTCCGGTGTCATCTCGACTGCCGGCAGTCGGCACGCAGGTGGTGCTCATGTGCTGATGGGTGATGGTGCGGTGAAGTTCATCACGGACAGCATCGACACTGGCAATCTTGAGGCGAGCACAGTTTGCCGTAACTCACCTGGTCTCCCGCCGGGATCGCAGAGTCCATACGGAGTCTGGGGTGCACTTGGAACGCGTGACGTGAAAGAAGTCGTTGACTTCGAGCTCTAAGAGCTAGACGTCCCACAGACTGATCAACCATCGAAACCTCGTCCGCAATCCGCGGGCGAGGTTTTTTCATTCGCTGACCTGACAGATAGATGCAAGGAAAGCTGCGGATCGAACTCCGCACCCAAAAACCATGGGCGCTCCGATCGACCATGTCTACTGAAACCAACCGGTTTCTAACGCCATTCGTCTTACCCTACGTCGAAACACGTTTCCACTGGACGCGACCGCCTTCGGCAGCTCCATTCGCTAGCACGATCCCGACTTACGCCGACCAATCATGTCGACCCTTGTGAACTAACCTTCATCCAAGCCCAACAGGAATCGCTCCGTCGCCGTTTCATCAACGCGAATGTAGTGGTCGCGAAGTGGAGGAAAGACGTCACCTTTGACACTTTCCAACCGCAGCTCTTCTGTCGATCGACGTGGCATGTGGCAGTCGACACAGTTCTCGGCAAAGTTCACACCTTCGTGAGGAAAGTAGCCGCAGTCGCTTTCGTTCTCGTGGCACTTCATGCACCGGCTGGAAAACAAAAGCTCGTTGCCCCGCTCGTTATGATGCGGGTCGTGGCAATCAATGCAAGTCATCTGCGACTGCAGGAAGCATTCGCTTTGAGACAATCGATTCAGCTGATTGCTGGTGTGCACGCTGTTCTTCGCATCCGCTTCTTCATCGGGCGGATAGTAATGATCCTCCAAAGGATCCCCCGGTCGGAAACTGAGTGCATCGCCCTTGAGTTCCCGTGAACCTCCGTGACACTGACCACAAATGTCCATTTGAAGCTGACGCTCTAAGTCGGCCGGATTGGTGATGCCAACGGCTTCTCGAGCGTCCCGATTTTCGCGATGAAAATTCACATGGTCCTTCGCCGGCCCATGACACCGTTCACAGGTCACACCCATGATCAAAGAACCTGGCGTGTAGCGATTGGTGTTGCCGCGAAAATCAAAGTACGTCATGTGGCAATCCAGGCAACGCTGCGGAATGGGCCGGGCGTAGGCAGCATCCCCGTCGATGTAGCCGGGGCTGTTGATCCATTGATCACCATCGGTGATGTGCGTCACATTGTGCTGATAGAGCCCATCCCTGTGCCAATACAGATACGTCTGAGCCATTTTGGACGATCCCATGATGATCTCCATCGGAATCTCAAAGCTCCAATCAAAGAAATGGGCTCGTTGCAGAAACTCATCCCCCCGCCGAATCATCTCGAACGACACGTTGGGATCGGACGTTTGAAAACGATTGCCACCGGACTCAAAGATTCCGTCGATCGTTGATTCATTGACCGGGCGACACGTCTTGTAGTGCCCCGTCGCGAGAAACGACTGATATTTTTCGCGATGACACTCCTGACACTGCTCGGGGCCGACAAATCCAGGGTTCTCCTGGTGAGGAGTGTCGTCGTCCGTTTTTTGCGGAGACTCACCGGGACGAAAAGGAATTTCGACGCCGCCGCCATCCTCGTATTTCCCGACGAACCAGACGTTCCCGGGAATCAGATTCACCACCATGTCATTGGGCGGCGCGGAAACTTTGGTCGATTCCAAAAGAGCCGCCGATTCAGCTTCGCTGCTCTTTCGCTGTTGCTGACTCTTCACCAAATCACGAAACAGCTCATCATCGCGTTTTGTCTGCGTCATGCTGTAGCCGAACCAGCCGACGACCGCGACGATCACGATGAAAGCTAACCCGCGTTTGTAATTCAAGGCTCATTTCCTGCGGCGAAGTTCTGTCAGCAAAACGCGATTGGATCAAACGAACTTGCAAACGACAAGCATTTGCATCCACATCGGTTTGCTTACCAGCTTAACTGAGTTCAGAGCCGCGTGAGAGCCTATTTTATCGCACTCTCAATCCCCAGATCGATCCTCCCACCCGTACCAGCGATCAACCTTCGGCTTTCGCAGGAATCAGATTCACGACCGTTTGGATGACCTCGCCGATTGTCATGACTCTCGCGTATCGGTCGCGAAGCGTTGCCAGCGTCGCGTTGTGTAGCTCCGGCGTCACCGTCGCACAGCAGTCCTCGACCACGGTGACCAAATACCCCAAATCGCAGGCGTCGCGAACGGTGGTTTCGACGCATTCATTGGTGTAGACGCCGACGACGAACAGGGCTTCAATGCCCATGTTTTTCAGGACGTAGTGCAAGTTGGTCGAACTGAAAACTCCGCTGGCCGTTTTGTTGATGACGATTTCATCGCGATCCGGCTCCGGTGCCACCTCCGCCAAAAACTCTGCTTCGTGCGATCCTGGAGCCGCCAGCAGATTCAGCCGTTTGTGCCCTTTTCCTCGGTCGCGTCCGTCTCGCGTCAGCGACTGAATCCGGGTGTGAATGACTTCCAGATTGCGTCGACGAAACGCCTCTTGCAACCGCCGCACGTTTGGCAACACCGTGTCGTTCAGTCGATCGAAGTAGTATTTCTGGCCTTCGGGGGACACGCCGTGGTTGTTTCCTTCGGCAAAAACACCGCATCCTGGTGCGGCGTCCAGATATTGCAGATCGATGCACAACAAAGCGGTGTGCCGGCCGACTAGAAATTCGCCGTGAGCAGGATTTTCAACAAACGATTCGTGATAAATTTCGCGAAGCGGATCCGGGTGTTCGTCGTGCGGTGCAAAATCGTTCATGGTGAGCCTTCGATGCGATCAATCTGGTTTGCTTGACATTTCGGTGAGCGAGTGGAGCAACACGTTGGCTCCCGCCTCAATGTCCTGCCACGCGGTCCATTCCGCGGGCGAGTGACTTTGCCCAGACTTGCTGGGGACAAAGATCATACCGACCGGAATCATTCTTCCCATGATTTGCGCGTCATGGGCAGCCCCACTGGGCATGATTTCGTAATCAAGCTGCAACTTTTCGGCTTGTTGCTGGATCGTCTTCACGATCAGGTCACCACACTCGACCGGACTGATCAAACTTTTCTGCTCAAACTCGAACATCAAACTTCGACGACGCGCGATCGCTGAGAGTGCTTTGCGAAACGCATCGGCCAAATCTTCCAAGACGTCCATCGAAGTGTCGCGAACGTCCAATGCAAACTCGACCAAACCAGGAACCGTGTTTGTTGCTCCCGGCAAAATCTGAGCCTTGCCAATGGTCGCACGACTTCGGTCGCTACCGTTCTCTTCCAAGATCCGTGGAACCTCATGAGCAAAATCGGCCAACCCCATGAACGCGTCGTGCCGCATGTCCATCGGCGTCGTGCCCGCATGGTTGGCTTCGCCCTTGAGCCGCACCGACCAAGTGAACAAACCGGTGATTTGGTCGACGACACCAACCGATTTGTGCAAACGGTCCAGGACGGGACCTTGCTCGATGTGCATCTCCAAATAGCAATGCAGGCTTTCAGGATCCCTCGCCGCATCCAAAGCGGCAACGGGATCGTATCCATGCCGTGACATCTCTTCCTGCAACGAAACACCGTTCATGTCCGTCATGGTCGCAATCATCTCGGGATTGATTTGTCCACAGACTGATTGCGAGCCAAACATCCCGCCGAAACGGCCTTCCTCATCGCTGAAGGCAACCAATTCGATTGTCCGATCAGGTTGAACGCCGGATTCCTTTAGGCAACGGAGGCATTCCAGCCCCGCCACCACCCCGAGAGTTCCATCGAGGGCACCAGCGCAAGGCACCGTGTCGATATGCGATCCGACCAACACGCGAGGCAGATCAGATGTGCCGGCTAAGGTCGCCGAAATGTTGGCGGCACCATCGATGGAGCTGGGTAAACCAGCCGCTTCAATTCGGTCAATCAACCAGCGTTTGCCAGCGATATCAGCGTCGGTGAATGCCATTCGGTAAATGCCATGGTCTTCCGAATTGCGGCCGATCTGCGAGAGTTCGAGAATGTCGGCCTTGATTCGTTCCAGATTCACTTGCATGGCAATCAATCCACTGCCGGCAAGGGCAGCCCTTCGACGTACTGACCGTGCAGCATGTGCAGTTGCAACACGTGGTTCATGACAATGTCGTTCCGACGAGCGATCGTCCCATCGGATTCTTTCCAAGCATCATCGATGAACTGCATCAACTTATCGTGCTGGAAGAACCCTACCGATTCGACACGTGACGACGTCAACCAATGATCGATCATCTCTTGCACGGCGGCTCGCTTGACCGGGTCCGTGTGTGCAGGCGGGGCCATGAATGCAAACTTCTTGCGTTCATACAACTCACGCGGCAACACGTTGACCATTGCTTCGCGAAGCACCCATTTCTCGACGCCATCGCGGATGCGAATGTCCGGTGGAATGGTCGTTGCGTACTCGGCAACATGGTGATCGAGGAAGGCCGGACGGGCTTCCATGCTGTTGGCCATGTCCATCCGGTCGCCACCCCATGTCAGGATCTGACCTTCCAACATTGTTTTGCTCCACGTGTACTGCGACACGTCCAAGCGGTGGCGGCCGCGAACCTGAGCTGGATCGATTGCTCCGGCCACTTCACCGACCGGATCATATTCCTGCAACAAATCGGTCAACGATGATGACAGGATCGGCTCGAAACGCTTGAGCACCAACATCCACGGCTGGATCCATGACGGCGTGAAGCCACACAGGTCTTGCCAAGCACTGTGTTGCAAATCTTCCTCGGCCAGAATCGCGCCGGCGAAGATACCACCTTCGTCATCTCGACCGAGCCAATCGCGTTTGAAGAATGGATAGCCGCCAAACAGCTCATCACTTCCTTCGCCCGTGATCACGGCTTTGTAATTGCACGCACGCACACGACGACTCATATGCCACTTCGCGACCGCGAGAGTGTTGTAGAACGTCCGCTCGGCATGCCAAGTCGCACGTTCAAAAGCCGGGCCGTACAGTTCTTTCTCGGTCAGCCGCAGCAATTCCTGCTCTGCCCCGGTGCGTTCGGCCATCCGTTTGGCAATGTTTGATTCGTCATATTCGTCACTATCAAAGGCAATCGTGAACGCTTTGACGGGCGACTGCTGCAATGTGTTCGCCAGCCCGAGGATCGAACAACTGTCGATTCCGCCAGACAAGTAGCAGCCAACCGGAACGTCCGCTTCCAAACGTGCCGCGACCGCATCGATCAAGCGATCTTGGACGCCTTGAATGAACGGTTCTGGATCCGCATTCTCTTCGTGCGATTCAGGAAACTCGAAATCCCACCAACGCTTGGTTTGAACCTCCAGTGAATCGCCGTTTTTCTGAACCACCAACATGTGGCCCGGCAACAACGCATCGACACCTTCGAACGCGGTCGATCCCGGCACCATGACTTGCATCATTTGGTGAACGGCAGCTTTGGGGCACAACCGTGGCTCGACATCGGGGTGCTGCAAAATTGATTTGACTTCGGATCCCCAAACGATCCCGTTGTCGTTGACCGCGAAATACAGCGGCTTCACACCAAACCGGTCACGGATCAGGATGAGTCGTTCCTTGCGATCGTCGTACAGCACCACCGCGAATTCACCGCGAAGATGATCGACCATCGCCAGGTCGTGTTTCAGGTACAGCGGCAGGGTGATCGCACTGTCGCTCTTTCCGTTGCACTCGTATTTCTCGCAAGCCAATGCGGTGCGAATGCGTTTGTAATCGTACAGTTCGCCGTTGACTGTGACCGCGTAATCACCGTCATCCGTTTCGATCGGTTGATGACCACATGCGAGTCCAATGATCGACAAACGCGTGTGACCCATCGCCAGCCCACGTTCCTGAAAGAAACGGCTGCCGCGTTCATCGGGACCGCGATGGTCGAGAACATCGAGCATAGGATCGAGCGCAAACCGCAATTCGCGTTCGTTGGTACGAGATGGATTCCAGAATCCGGTGATGCCACACATAAATGGTGTTGGTGTTTCGTAGAAATGGATTGAGAGAGAGGATCAAACGCCGCAGTTAGATGCAACGGTTAGATGCCGCTGATTCGGTCGGTTCGATCCAAAACGGCCGCCAAGAGTGCTTGCCGAACAAATACCGCGCCAGCCGCCTGGGCGAAGTACAGATTGTGGTCGGTTTCATCCAGGTCCTCGCTCAACTCTGCATTGCGAGCGAGCGGGTGCATGATTACCGCGCCGTCTTTGAAAGGACTGCTCGCATCAAGACTGTAGCGAGAATCCAGATTGCGATAGCTGTCACCAAGAAATGCGATCGAGTTCACATAGACGACGTCCAACTGCGGCAGCACTTCCTGCACGTCGTTGGTGATCTCAATCGGAATCGGTGACTGCTCGATCGGTTCAGTCAAATCCAATCCAACCGGATCCGCCATCTCGCTAACCAACGTGATCTTGCTGACCGCACCGGTGAACATCAGCGACAGACGCAGAAAGCTTTTCACCGCCCGCATTGACCCGGGTGTACCGATGATACCCAGATGCACACGCTTCTCCGGCGGGCATTGCTCTGAGTGCAACTCGGGACGCCACTTCAGCAACGCGTACCAGTCGATCAATGCCTGGGTTGGGTGATGGCCCGAACCATTGCCAGCATTGATCAACGGACGCTGCAGATTCTTTTGAATCTCGTCCATGCTGTCCGTCTCGGGGTGACGCATGATCACAACGTCGCCGTACGTGTTGAACATCTCACCGATGTCCGCCAGCGATTCGCCCTTCGCGATCCCGGTGACTTGACCATCGGGTACCGATAGGACTTTTCCGTCGAGTCGCTGCACCGCACTTTCGAACGACAACCGAGTTCGGGTGCTGGGTTCGAAGAAAGCCGTGATGGCGATCTTTCCGTCCAGCGGTTTATCCATTTCGACGTTGCGTGATTCAAGGAGTGCAGCGAGCTGCGCAATCGACAAGACGGTCCGACGATCGAATTGCCGCGGGTTCAAGATCGACTGCCCGGCGAGCGACTTCAAAGCGTCACGGTCAATGTTGCCATCGAACGCATCCAACAGCGACAGCGGTGACAGCTTCTGTCCCTTGGAGTTTGCTGCGGATGCACTCAAGGCTTCCGAAACCTGTTGATTGGAAAGTGAATTCATTGGACTACCAGATTTGTTTGTCTCGTAAGTCGATCCATAAAAATCCGATCAGCACCGCTACGCCGATGACACAAAGCACCAGACTGCCAATCACAAGAAATTGTAAGAAGAAAACGGAAAACATGGATTCAGTCGTCCGCCAAAGTTGCAAATTCAAAATCGTCTGGCCAGATCTGGCAGCAAACGGCAAATGTGACACCCGAGACGGCGGCCCCGATCAAAGATGCGGTGAACCAACCAATTTGAAAATAGGCAACCAACCCGAGGATGCTCCCCAAAACCATCGAAGCACACGCGGCGATGGGGCTGGCCCGGCGAAAGTACAGACCGCAAAGAATCGGCCAAATGCAGCTGCCGACCATCGGGCCAGCGAAGAAAAGCACCGTCGCCAATGATCCCACGTTTGGGAACGCCGCAATCCAAGCGATCGCTCCGAGGCCAATGATGGCCATCGCAGATAATTTTCGCTTGGACGAGTCACTTGAGTGCTGATGGGTCACGTGGTTGTGAATAGGTTCGGCAATGTCGTTGACAATCAAATCCGACGTCGCAGCAAGCAGACTATCAATGCTGGACGCCAAAGAGCAAAAAACAACGACAAAAACCAGCAATGCGCCGCTGGTCCCAAGCAATGTCGCTGCCACCAACGGGCCCGCCGTGTCCGGCTCGCTGATACCGATGCCAAGTGCCGGTGCGGCGAGACCCAGAAACCCTGCCACGATGGGAACCGGCAACCACAGCACACCGCCCAAAGCATAGGCTTTTGGTCCGACCCCTTCACGCATTGCAAACGCGCGACTCCACCAAACATTGCTATGAAAAATCTCTCCGAACCCGAACAGCATGTTGTTGAACAAAGCCATCAGCGCGGCGGGAAAAAACGCTGAGAGCAACATTGGTCGCTCGTTTCGCAGTTTTTCGTGCACCTCTTGAATTTCAACCTGAGTCAGAACGGCGATCGCGACCACGACCAGGCCCACCAAAATGATCAGGCTTTGTATGAAGTCCGTCCCGATCACCGCGTACATTCCGCCGAACAACGTGTAGGCGACGCAGACCAACACGACCACCGTCATTCCATACTCGTACGGAATTCCCGACAGCACGTTCAACAGCTTTCCGCCCGCCATCGACATCGAGACCAACCAGGTCACGGCATAGAACAACGAAATGATCAAGAATGGAACCGTCCCCAACCAACCGTAGCGGCGGCGGATGAACTCAACGGCGGTGTATCCCTTTGGCATCAACTGCCGAATGCGACCGCTCATCGGAGCAAATGCAAACAATCCAAAGCTTGCCGTTGAATAGGCCAGTGCTCCCCAGATTCCCAATTGCAATGCATATTGCGGGGCCAACATGGTTGTGTTGGAAGTGATCCAAGTCGCCACGGCGGTCGCGGTCCCCATTGCCAGCCCAACGTTTCGGCCGGCAACGGCAAAACCGTCATACGATTTGGCTTGACGTCCCCACCACCATCCCAACGCAATCCACAGAATGCCAAAGATGGCCAGCAAGACGTATCCAGATTGAGGGCTGAGGATGGCCCCGGATATTGCCAACAACTCACCACTCATGCTTCGCTTCCTTCCGCTGGTGCCTGATCATTCGTCTCGGCGACCATGCTCGTGGACCGGTGCATCCACGTGCCTCGCACGATCACGACGATGACCGCCAGAAACACGATCGCGCCGATGGCCAGCAACAACGTTGCCTGCCACACCGCCCAATGCTGAACCTGAACCGTCGCAGGAACTTCCGACGTTGCGATCACACGCCCGTTCGCATCCAACGCTTCCACTCGATAGCGATACGTTCCGTCAGGAAGTCCTGATACGAATGCGGATGGAAGTGTCCCCTCGTAAACCACTCGTTCCGGGATACCATTCTCGGCTTCCTCGGCTGATGCACCTAGTGACTGCTGACCATCCGACGAACCTTCGGTGATTGAATCAACCACGCTCGAAACCCGAAACGAGCCGTCGAAGCCAGACGCTCCGGTCACTTCCCAATTCAACTGAAAATAGCCTTCATGAGAGACGATTGGTTTCTCAAGAATATCTGCTTGAAACGCAACCGACGCGGCCGATTCAAAACCATCCGACGGTTCTTGACCGGCAACAGGCGATGCCTGAATCAGAAAGATCCACCCGCTGCCCATGATAAAGGCGGAGAAAAGCGAGCGAAAAAACGAACTGCCTCCAGGGCACCAGATATTTCAATTCCGTCGGGGTGAAGCGAGCAGTCCCAAGATGACTCGGCCGGTTCGCGTTGGAATGAGCGGCAAAGCAAAAGCCTATCAGATGGCCAGAATTGAAGAAACCGCATTGGCGTCCTTCTGAGCGACGCCTTCGAAAGATCTCGCCACGAGCTTCCCCAAAATTTCGCATCCTGAACCGAAAGAATTTGCGTTGCAGCGAAAGTTCTCGGCACCAGCTCTGCGCATACTAAAAATGGCCCGCACGAATCACTTCATACGGACCACGGTCTTCGCACCGAAAAATCGGCGGATCCTCGAAGAAGATCTCAGGGAGTCTGGAACATGCTGGCTTCCCAAATGAAACTGCCGTTTCTCAAACGAACGCGGGGCGGAATGACATCCAGCACTTCGGCGTCGCCAATCGTGTCGCCCTTGGAAACAAATTGCGTCTCGTCGCCGAAACGAATGATTGCCCGTGTCTTTCCGACGTCCGCAAATCCAAGCACCAAGTACTCGGACGCTTTCGTCGGACGCGTCATTGTCGACGGGGCCGCTTGGTCAATGTGAAAAGGATCTTTGCGATCTGGGAACGGTGGTTCAAAGACTCTTGGAGAACTCACCGCCATCGCCCCAACTTCACCCATACCAATCTTTAGGTCCGACTGAGTCTCCCGGTCCTGCATCGCGACACGGCGAATGGTCTCAATCGACTCGGAATCCACGCCACACCCCGGTAGGACCACCACCTTCACGAACATCAACGCAAATACGGCAGACCATTTCACCCGAGCCGTTGTTGATGTGCTGTTACCCTTCGACACAGTTTTCTCGCCGTGGTTTTGCAATCGTCCCATCAAATGTCGCTCGAACATTATCGCTGCTCCATCTCACGAACATGGACTGGCGGATAGCCTGCAAATTCTTCCGCATCCTGTTGGGACGAGACAGCACCAAATGGCACATCGGCCCGCAACGGTTCATTGATCAGCGACCGAAACGTCTCAACCTTGGCCGGCATCATTCTAGACGATGCCGCCACCGCCGAAACGGACTCGTTTCGCATGCGGGCTCGGATCTGCGGAGTCCTTTGATTTCGAAGGTCGGACGGACCAACGATCGCAACGGACTGGATTGGACTGGACGGACTTTCGTCCGTTGCACGAGAACTATGATTCAGCATCGGAGTTGGCAACGCGTCAGTTGAGCCACGTAGAGCAGGGGTTGGCGGCCCCAGCATCACGGGCTCTGTATCAAACCTGATCGAATCCGAAATCACAGTTTCGGATTCATGCGAAGGCGTCACTCGGCCGGGGACAACCGGCGCGGGGTTCACCAAACCAGGAAACGAAAACTCCATCGGTGCGATGCCTTCGCCCCCCAACATACGCAGTTCATCGGTGCCGCCGTTGATCCGAGGTCGTGGATGGTGATTGGGACAATTCTTGTCGTAGCAATGTGGTGTTTGCGGACAAACTGACGCGTAGGGAATCGCGTCGAGTTGCCGGTTTGCGACGCACATCGCCTGCCGCGAACGTTCGTTGCCATGGTCATAAGGCGAGATGATCTCGGGTTTCAGAAACACAATCAGTTCGCTTTCACGGACTTCGGTTGAGTGGCTTCGAAACAACTTCCCCACGTATTTCAAATCTCGCAGATAAGGCACTCCGCTGGTGCCCTCAATAATCCGTTTCTGACGCAAACCACCTAGCGTGAACATGTGGCCGTTCGCGACACGAACAGTGGTCTCGGCCGTTCGGCTATCAATCACCGGATTGTTTTCGATTTCGCCAACTTTGACGCTGTACTCGGGTTGGACCTGCAATTCGATTGTGTTGTCGTTGCTGATCCGCGGCGTCACCTTCAGAATGATCCCGGCATCTTTGAATTCGACCTGAGCGAAAACGACGTTGCTGCCTTCGGCCGGTGACGCGGCGACGATTGGAATTTGTTGGACGATTTTGATCGAAGCTTCGCGGCGATCGATTGCGGTGATCGATGGGTCAGCCAACAACTTTGCCTCATCACTGCTATCCAAGGCACGAAGCAAAACGCTGGTGTCAAACGTGTTCGTTAAAGTGCGAATGCCAAACGAACTTGCGCCGCCCGATCCGAGCGTTCCAAAGGTTACCGCTTTTTCTACATTTCCCGCCAAATCAGCAAGCGCCGATTCGTCGGTCGTGTCCAGACGGAACCCACGGCCCCAATTCACGCCCAACTCTTCGAGCTCTTCCAAGCTGACGTCATAAATCAACGCCGTGATACGTACCTGAGCCCGAGGAACGTCGAGCTGTTTGAACGCCTCCGTGGCCAACTCCAACTGAGCCCGGTTGCCTTTGATCAGGATGCGATTTTCAGCTTCGTAAACGGACACAATTGTGTCTTCTCCCAGCGCACCTTGAAGCGACTCTCGCATTTCCGAGGCTTCGGTAAATTGAGGCGTTAGGTAGATGACCTCAGTTGCCATCGCATCATAGACGTTCGGTGCCGCTGGACGTTGAAGCCCGGGCGACGCGGAGTCTGCCAGATTGTTGCTGCTTTGAACGGTGCCTTCTGGCCGCATTGCAAACAAAATTTGCTGAACGCGATCGATATTCTCTTTGTAGTCGACCACCAAAATCGCGTCGCGTCCGATCGGTTGAATTCGTCCGCGATCAGACAACAACAGCTGAGCCGCCGCGATTGTCGAACTCATCTCCGCTTCATCAACGGCTCGGAACTGCAGCGTTCGCGATTCGAAATCTGGGCTTCCCGTTCCAACTTCATCCAGCGGCAACACAACCAAACTGTTTCCCGCGGCAATGTAGCCGTAACCAGAAGAAGTCAGAATCGCAGACAAAACGTCTCGCAGAGGAGCGTCTTTGAAAACACCGGAAACGTCCCCGGTGATCTTTTCACCCGCGACGATGTTGATGTTCCACAGATCCGACAGCAAAAACACAACCTCCTGCAGCGATGTCTTTCGGAACGTGATGCTTCCCCGTTTTGAAAGCACTTCGTCGATAGAAAGTGAAGGGCCGTCCAATTGGACGTGCGACTCGGTTCCCGCCGCCAACGATGCTCCCGAGACAGCCTCTGTTTCCAATTCGCCGGACTGTGGAGTACCTCGGTTCGCATCAACCGCGATACTCTGAGAACTGCTCGGTGCCGCGTTCGCATCGGCAGCGACCGCGGCGGCACCGCTCCAGGTTGTCGCGAACGTTGCCAACGACAATCCCACACCAATTGAAACGGATCGAACCATTGCAGCGAGCACACGCCGAGCTTGCGAACGACGCGACGTCACCTGACTCGCGAGCGGATTGCTCGGAGTCATCATCACGTATGTAGCTTGTGACGCGGAGCCTTCCTTGGCCATGCGTTGATCCCTGTTGGTGAAAAGTAAGTGCACGACTTGACGTCGGATCACTTCAGTCGCGTCGATTCAATCGCAGCGACCAGATCATCATCCTCACGAACCGAACGCTGCAGTCCATACAGCGTGATTCGCAATTCCAATCCAATCCATTTTTCGCTTGATCCAGCGGGCTCCAATCCCAAAGTCTCAACCGTCATCAACCATTGCTGGTTCTTGATCTTCTCCATCACTTCCATGATCGCATCCAACGTCCCGTCGGCGACCAATGTCAACGAGTGCGAATGCAACTCGAAGTCAGACTCTTCGTCCATCTCGGGCAACCGTCGACTGTGCGGGTCATCGTTCTGAAATGCCCAACGTCGACGTTGCCCGTCTTCTATTTCCAAACTTCGCAAGGTGGCGTTGCTTTGCCGAACAATGCCAATCACCGTGTCACGTACCTTCTGGATTTTGTCCGGCGTGGTCGAACGTTCCAGCAATTGCATTCGTTCTTCTTGCAACGTCGTCTCGATTCGCTGCAACCGCACGTCGCGGGATTGCAGCATGTCAAACTCTTCTTCAAGCTTCGACAATTCGCGATGGCCCGCACGTAGCTCGCTGTATTCATCGACCAGTGGTTTTCCGATCACTATCAACACAAGGAAACTTCCAGCGGCGACGATCACCCGGGTTAGCCGGTCATTCGGTTTATTCATGGGAACTCGACTCTCCCGTTCGCGAATCACGATGTTCCGGACGCATTCCCAATCGAATTTGAAACACCAAACCATCGTCATCTGCGCTGGTGTTCGTACCCAGCAGAGCAACTTGATTGATCTCTGGCACGCGACGGACGTAGCTGATCACGTCGTAGATATCGTTCTCTTGAGCCGTCCAACCTTCCAAGTGAATTTGATGCTCGGCATCCAGCACCATGGACCGCAATCGAGTTTGAGCGGGCAGACACTGCGCCATTTGCGTGACGATCTGATTCACGTGCGGCGTGAACGTTTTGGCCTCGATGGTTTGTAGATGCGTGACAAATTCACGCATTTCTTGTACACCCGCCATTCGCACCTGCGTCTGACGCATCTGTGTCTCGACGAAGTCGCGTTGTTGACGATGCCGTTCTGCTCGCAAACGTTCGTTGGCGACCATCGTAAAACCGATCGACAACAAAATCACGGCTGCCGCGACGGGCCAAAACGTTCCGACCACTCGCCGTACAAACGACTTGCCACGATCACGTCGAATCTCTTGCAGCAAGTCTGGTTTGGGCAGTTCTGGATTAGCGATCAGCGGTAACACGGCCGCCGCGATGGCTACCGTATCGCTTTCGGTAATCGGAACCTCACAGTAGACTTCGTCTGCACCCTCGATGACAGTCGAGTTGTAACGGTCAATCTTCCAAGACGCGGATTCCAACGTGATCGCCGAAACGGACAGTTTTGAATCGTTGGCAAAACGTTTGACGACAGGATTCACCTTGTCAGGTCCGCCGCCGACAAACAGTTGATCCAATTGGTGATCCGACATCCCACGATGACGCTGGCAGAAACGCTGCAAACGTTCGAGGTGGTGATCGATCACGTCCGCGAATTCACTGCCGTCTCGCGCAGCCGCCGGGCGGTAGTCCAACAACAAACGTCCTTCGAACGAAATCCCCACTTCCCACGATTGACCAAACGAATCAGCTATCAAAACGGGGGCGTGCCGGTCTAAGCCCAACCAACCGATCAATCGAGACAGACTGACCAACGAAGGCTCCACCCACGCGATCTCGATATCGCACATGCGGAACACTTCATAAAGATTCTGCAGACGAACGCGGTTACCAACCGCCGTCAATGCATGCTCCATCCCCGGCCCGATCGTCTCGCGAGTGTGACCGGTGACTTTGCCGCCGGGTCCCAGCTGCAGATAACGAGGGATGCGGCCCGCCAATGCGGTCAAGTCGCGGTCAACGTCTTCCACTGTTCCGACTGATATGCGAGTGACGCAAAAGTCACCACTCAGCGATACGGCAATGGGTGCATCACCAATTTGATGGCGCTGCTTCAGTGTGGTTAACGCTTCGACCATTTCAGTCCAGCGTCCACTGTTGATCCAACCGTTTGGATCCGAGCATCGAACCTGATCGACAATCATCTCGTCTGCTGGTTCGTTCAACTGAACCGCGTCGGTCGACTTGTATGCACTCGCCAACAACAACCGATCGTCTTCGATGCGCAACGCAACGCTGCGATCAACCGTCGACGCGAACTTCGAGCGACCGAGTGGCCACCGAGGGGAACGTTCGTTCGTTTTGGTTGCAGAGCGATTCATATGCTCGTGGCAACGGCATTCTTCCCTTTGCGTCTGAGGTCAAAACCCGTCCAGGTAGAAAGATTCCACCCACTTGTGGTGGGCTGCCTAGATCTTGGCGGCAATACCAGACGGAACGACGGCGCCGTGTTGGCAAACTGTTACGATGGCAACAATCAATCCAATTGCTTGGCGAGTGCACACCAAACCACGCCGAGCCCTCCCTTGACCTGTAATCAGGCGGGCCACACATGCTCACTTCTATCTTCCGCGAGTCTGCCTCTCGCCATCGACTTGCCTCTTCGCATCGCTCGCACATCGGCGTGATCGCGTTGCTGCTGGCGGGCATGATGTTCAGCTTGCTGATCGCACCGGCGGCCGTCGCACAAAACGGTTCCTTCTTAGAAAGTCTGTTTCGCTCGATCGCGGAAAAGAAGCTGCAAGACGAACTTTCTAAGCGGGAAACAGATCGCGGCGGTCGGCCGCCCGCGCCCGCACCACGTCCCGGCGATTTTCCCGCAGGACCACTTGGCCCGCCGATCCCCGGCAATCGCCCGCCGATTCAACCGGACAGACCTCGCGACGATCGCCGCCCGGATCGCCCACAAACGATCCGCACCAATTCGCGAGAGGTTGGGCAATTCGCCGAACTGCTGATTCAAATGGATCGCGAACTGGCGTCGCTCAAAGACGAACTGCAAGATCTGTCACGACGCGACGCCGGCATCCGAGCGCTATTGCCGGAGACCTATCAAGTCCAAGCACTCGCGCGCACGGTGCTACGTCAATGTGACGGCGCCAACTCACTTTCGTTGCTCCGCGATCCGTACCGAAGTCTGGATCAACGCTGGCGAGAGCTTTCCTTTCAAGTCCGCTCGATTCCAAATCGATCGGATCGGCTGCGTTCCATCGTTGCCAACTGTGATCAAACCGGCCGCAAGCTTTCGCGTTTGATGAAGATTGAACCTCAGTTCGATCGTCACGGGTTGCACGACCAAATGATCATCGCCGCGACATACATGCAAGCGTTACTCGATGACGTCGAAACCGCACGGGTGCCATCAGACCAAGCCCACGATTTGGTGCACCGAGGCCGATTGCTTCGCGAGGCGATCTTGGAAGAAGCCGACCACGCCGAGTCGGTTCAGTACGACGAGATCGTCAGCCGCTTCACCGATTTCGTTGCTCGTTGGCAAGCCTACGCGAGCGAACTGGCAATGCTTCGCGATCCGGTTCTGGATCGTCGACTCGCCCGCATCGCCCAGTGCGGCGACCAAACTTATGCACTGTTGTGGATGCCTCCGCCACCACGACCAACACCGCTTCCCGGTCCCGGCTATCCATCGCCCGGTTACCCCGGCCCGGTTTATCCCGGCACAGGATTTCCAGGTGGCGGATTCCCTGGGGGTGGCTCCAACCAGGGTGAGTTGTCGCCTCGAACGCGGCAGACCTTGATGTCCGACGCCGCGTCTTTAGAAGGCTCCGCCGAATACTTCCGAGCCGACCTGAAACGCTACGCCCGCTACCTGAGCCCCGATTCGTACGAGCGTGAAGTTCTTCGGGGAACCGACCGGTTGTACGAGCTGGCAAAAAAGCTGCACGAGGATTTGGACCGACGCCAGCCACTGGATCGATTGCAACGCACCGCGGCGGAGCTAGCGGAGGTCTGGGAATCACTTTCCGACGAGATTAGTCACATTGATTCTCATGGGCTGACCGGTCGCCGAGCGGATTCGATCAAACAACGGTTTGAGCAAATGCTGCCGATGGTTGGTTCCTTGTCCGCTTCGTTGCTGCCCACTCGGTAAGTCGCCATCAAACCAGTCTCGCTCCTTTCTATCTCACCAAATCACAGCCCGACTCGCCCATGAGCAATCGTTCCGTCCGCTGCCCGCAATGCAACACGACCGCCAATGTTCCCCCGTCGGTGGTGACCGCTCGATGCCCATCGTGCGGCCATGTTTTTGGTGTTGCATACGCTCAAGTCGCAGCGGAACCGCAGGCCGCATCGGCGAAGCCGAGGAAGAAGAAAGCTTCTTCGCCGGCCGGTGACATCAACGTGCCGCTGCTGGCCGGGGTATTGGTCGGAGTCCTGGTTTTCGCGATGGTCGGGGTGCTGGCGGTCATGTTCGTGGGCGGCTCCGATTCTGACGCGTCATCCGAGACGAGCGGGTCTCAGACATCGGACGTGGCATCCACGGAAGATGACAAACCGGTCCTGGTCGTACTCAGCGAAGAGGAACTCGCGGCATTGCCGATCGCAAGCGTCCCTGAAAGCAAACGCCGTGCGATTTACGATCAAATTCGCGACTCCGCCCGGACCACGATCGAGGCACCATTGCTGGTTCCCGACGGAAATCCAGTGCGTTCGACAATGGAGAAAAGCCAGCAAGCCATCCATGACAATTCGATGCGTCAGTTGGCAGCTCTGCACGATATCTCGATGGACGACATCGCGTTGATCACCGCCGAAGGCGACGCGAAAAATTGGGATCCCAGTCCGCGGAGTCACGCCCGTCGCAATGGCGAGCGACTCTATCCCGAAGAACGCAGTCGCGGTTGGAAGGGCAAGAGCAAAGGCAACTGACAATCGCACCGCTCGTGTTTCACGACTGGTCTTTCACGCCTCTTTGAACTCGCATCTGAAGAGACCGTGAATACACTGAGCGTGGATCGACAGCACGTCACCAGGAAAATGTCTCGGCGGAACGTTCCTGGATGGCCACTCCCTCAACGGATTCTCAGCACCACGGATTGATGGCCAAACGCAAACCGGATCTCGATTCTCTCTCTGACGAGCAATTGCTCGATCTACGGATATGTGACCTGGGTGTCACGATTGCCAATTCGCCGCTGAAGAAACGCATCGAGCAACTCAACGCTGAGCTCGCCGACCGCGATCTCCGATTCACTCCCCACTGTTGGTTAAGTGAAGATTGGTTTTCACCCGATGAAATCCCTGGGATCGCCATTCCGTTTTATTTGGCACATCCCCGGCTCATGCGACTGGAACGAAAGCAGTTGCTGGAGGTCGAAGGTGGCACCCACGAATGGTGCATGAAAATTTTGCGGCACGAAGCCGGCCATGCAATCGACACCGCGTTTCGATTGCGGCGCAAGGCGATCTACCGCAACACATTCGGCAAAACCTCGCTGCCTTACCCAGAATACTATCAGCCCAAGCCGTCCAGCCGCGACTACGTTTTGCACCTCGACATGTGGTACGCTCAGGTCCACCCGCTGGAGGATTTCGCCGAAACATTCGCGGTTTGGTTGCGGCCCGGTTCGCGTTGGCGAACTCGCTACAAAGATTGGCCAGCGATCGAAAAGTTGAAGATGGTGAACGAACTCATGACGTCGCTTCAAGGCAAAAAGCCTCGCGTGCAATGCCGGGCGACCTTGGACCCTATCAGTCGCATTCGCAAGACACTGCGAACGCACTACGAACGCAAACGCCAGCACTACGGACTGGATCTACCCAGCGTCTACGACAACGACCTCCGGCGTTTGTTCTCTTCCGACGACGCCCACCGCCGTAACGTCACCGCGGCCGCATTTCTAAGCCGCATTCGAACCGAACTGCGTGGTTCCGTCGCCAAATGGACCGGCGAATACGCTTACACGATCGATCAAGTCATCCAAGAAATGATCGAACGTTGCCGCGAACTGCAGCTTCGACTTGGTGCGTCCCCGGAAGAAACCAAACGAGATGCCATGATCCTGGTCGCCGTCCGCACGACAAACTTCCTTCACGAAGGAGGCCATCGTGCAGCGGTCTAAAACGAGCGAATCCAGCTCCCCTCGACCCTTCGAGGTCGTGCAGTTTTCAAGTGCCGCTTTTCGGCAGCTTTACACACGGCGTACCTCTCCCGAAACAAAGTTTGGGGAGAGGTCGAGCGACGCCGTTCAGGCGTACGCGAGGGTGAGGGCCGAGCACGGGAAAAAACGCGTACTACCCTCCCCGGAATTCTCGCTGAACGCTCGCATTCCGACCCTCCCCAACTCCGTTCAGGAGGGTGACTTCAACCTTGCGAGCACGGCACTTCAAAACTGCACGACCTCCTTCCAAGGGGAGGGTGAAGTAAAACGGCACGACCTCTTCGCCGCAGGAACTCTGTCATGAGCAAATTGCGTGTGCTGGTTTTGGTCCGAGAAGGCAACGTTCCACCGGATACCCTGGAAGGATTCACCGACAAAGAATCCGACCCATGGAAGGCGGAATACGACGTCTGCGAAACCCTTCGTGGGCTCGGGCATGAGGTTTTGCCACTGGGCATCTTTGACGATCTGGCCCCGATTCGTGCGGCACTACAGAACTTTCAACCCAACATCACCTACATGTTGTTGGAAGAGTTCTACGGTGTGGTCACGTACGATTTCGCCGTGATCAGCTATCTCGAATTGATGCAGCAACCCTACAGCGGATGCAACCCGCGAGGATTGATGCTCAGCAAAGACAAGGCATTGTCGAAAAAACTGCTGATGTATCACCGCATCCCAACGCCACGCTTCGCGGTGTTTCCCAACGGCCGTGCGGTGCGTCGTCCGAAAAAGCTCGAGTTCCCCTTGTTCGTCAAATCGACCATCGAGGATGCTTCGTTCGGGATCGCTCAAGCCTCGATTGTGCACAACGACGAATCACTCGCCGAACGAGTCGCATTCTTACACGAGAAAACTGGCGGCGACGTGATCGTCGAACAGTACATCGAAGGCCGCGAATTGTATGTCGGCGTGATGGGCAACACTCGATTGGTGACCTTTCCCGCCTGGGAAATGGACTTTGGAAAAATGCCTGACGAGTCCGCACGAATCGCGACCAGCCGCGTCAAATGGGACCGGAAATACCAGGAGAAACACGACATCACTTGTCATGCCGCCGAAGGCTTGACCGAGCTCCAGCAAAAGCACATTGCCAAACTTTGCAAACGGGTTTATCGAGCGCTTCACATGAGCGGCTACGCTCGCATGGATCTGCGGATGACTCCCACAGGCGAGGTCTTCGTAATCGAGGCCAATGCGAACCCCAATATCGAATACGGGGAAGACTTCGCGGAATCCGCCGAAGCCGCCGGAATCCCTTACGAATCGTTGATCCAACGCATTCTCAACCTCGGGTTGAGCTACCGAGCCGCTTGGATGGGTTGAGCTTGGGCTGATAAAGATGAAATCAACAAGGCGGTTTGGGCGGTTTCCGACGAATGATATTGATTCGGCGTTTGTCGCTATTGAAAAAGTTAAAGTGCAAATTGACAAATGTAAAATGCCGGAATGCGTGGATGAATTCGCATCAATTTGCATTTTTCAATGAGTTGCATTCGGTTCGCGCACTTACCACCCTGCCAAGATTTTCATCAGCCCAGGGTGAGCCCCTGATCCGTCGGCGAGACCCTGAAATCGTCCCCGGCGATTCTTTCCAATCTTGCCTAACCAGACTCTCGTTTGTGGCGATGAATTTCGGTGCCAATTGTTCCGATGGGAACCACTGGATGGATCGGTCACCGCCAATGCACGTCGCCAGACGAGCCAAGCTAGGAAGGGTCTCAGGCAATGCCTTTGAAGAAGCTGTGGAATTCGCTGCGTGGAGTCACTCCTCAACCAAAGGTGACTCTCGAGGCTGCCCCTGCGACCACGTCGCCGGGTACTACCCAACCCGAGCCGGCTGCTCGCAAGAAAACGGCCAGCAAGCCATCCGAGAAGACGACGATGGCTGCTTCCAAACCGGTCGCTGCACCGCAGGCGAGCGTCCCGACACCGACATCCGTTGCGAAATCCAAACCGGCCGTAGCAGCACGCGGCGTCTTGTCGATGCTGTCGCGAGGCGAGCACGACGCGTTGGTCAAAACACTGACCAAGCTTCAACCGTCCAGCATCTTGGAAATCGGCGTCGGCGACGGTTCGCGAACTCCGGCTGTCGTGCATGCGTTGGCCGAGACCAACCCGGCACTCAAGTATGCCGTGATCGATCAATTCGAAATGGTTGGCGGCACAGTCAAACTGCGTGACTTCCACGGCCAATTGGCGGGACTCGCGATTCGTCCCTCCATCGTTCCCGAAAACGCGGCTCGAGGAGTCGTGACGGTGCTGCACCGCCTGGGCATGATGGACGCGATCATTCTCGATCCATCGCTCGATGCCGAGACGTTGGCGGAACTCGACACGGTGCTGAGCAAGGTCTCGTATGCCGACACGATGATCCTGCGTCAAACCAACGGCAAATGGCAATCCACGGCGTCGAACTCGACAACGCTTCGCGCCACTCGCCGAGCCGCCTAATTGGGCCCAGCCCAGGCGATTGAAGCACTTGTTCCCCGTACGATGGACTTCCAAGTCCGTCGGCGTGATTCCAAAGCGGCAACAAACGCTTTGGCAGCGAACGCTGACGCATCGTCTTCGCCACCAACCGATCATCGCGTCAACGCGGTGTCGTCAACGGTTGGGTTCTTGGTCTGGCCAGGCTGCGTTCGAGCAGCCTGTTCGAATTCGTTCGCCCACCATTCGACCGATCTGGCTTGCGTCCATCGCCCGGCTTCCGGCAGTGACTCCAGTGCCGCGGTGCACTCTGCAACCGTTTGAAATCGCTTCGATGCGGAACGATCCAAGCAACGCATCAAGATATCCTGTAATGCAGTCGGCAATCGACGTTGCAAGCGATCTTCAGGACGAGGTGGGTTTTGCTCGAGCTGTTTCAAACACAGGTCGATCACCGAGTCACCTTCGAAGATCGGACGCCCGGTCAGCAACGCGTAGCCAACTGACCCGATCGAATAGATGTCCGCACGAGGTGAAGCGGCGGCGGGATCACGAATGGTTTCGGGTGCCATGTAAAGCGGCGTGCCCGTCATCGAGTCGGCACGCGTCACGCCTTCTTGAAGCGTTAAATTCGAATCACCGCCGATGTCTTTGACCAATCCAAAATCCAACACCTTGATGTGATCCCAAAGACCACCGTGTGCGCTCACTAGAATGTTCGCCGGCTTGATGTCTCGATGAATCAAACCGGCGTTGTGGGCTTCCGAGATCGACCCGCAGATCTGCAGCAAGAAATGCACTGTTCGCTCGGGCGTTTGAGGCCCGTAGTAATCAATCAATTGTTGCAGCGAGATGCCGTCGATGTATTCCATCACGTAGTAGAACGTTTCGGCAGGATCCACTTCCTCGCCGATTCGCGAACTTCCGATCTGAGATTCGCCGGTTTCCGCACTGCACTGACCAAAGTCATAAATCGCGATCGTATTTGGATGTCTCAACGTCGACGTCAACTGAACTTCGCGATGAAACCGCGCCACCGATCGAGTCGACAATCGCTCACCTTCCAGCACCTTGATCGCGACATCGCGGCGTAAGTATTCGTGCTGGCCTCGATATACCGATCCCATCCCACCAACACCCAACAATTCCAAAATTCGGTATTGCCCGATTCGGCGACCATCGCCTTCTTCTTCTGCTGCCATTGGAGGTTTGCGAATCGCTCGGTGCCGTGAATACGCGATCAAACTCAACGCGATTCCGGATAACGTCACCACACCGGCAAGAGTTGCAATGAGAACTCGCCGAAGAATCGTCGCTGGTTGATACGCTTCCGCCACATCGATTTCGGTCGCGACCGCCATGTCGAATTCCGGCAACCATTTCCACGCGCCCACAACCATTGCGCCGCGATAGTTGCGGTACCCTTCCAACTCCATCCCGTCGGCACGGCGAGTCGCCTGATCGGCCATTCGAGTCAGGGGCAATTGCTGCATTGGAATCGTGAGCTGATCGCTGGCCAGAACATCAGCCCCGGGATCACGCATCTGATAATTCAACACGCTGTACTCGGGAAACCCTTTCTCGGCCAATTGAACTTCAAACCGACTGGTTGAAAGCATTCGCCCGCGACCATCAATCGCGTACGACTCATCTGTTTCCCCCGACTGCGTGATCTTCAACAAATCACTGAATCGGTCGTCGGCTTCCATCACCCAACCAAACGCCCCGAAGCACTGATTGCGGTCCATCAAGGGTGACATCGACACCATGACCACGGTCTGACTTTCAGTTTCCCCCAAACGCTGTGGCATCGCCAGGGTCGACTTTCCGCCGATCAATCGCTCGTGATTGAGTTTCGAAAACTCGACTTTCAACCCGATGATCGATTCGCGACTGCTGGCCAAAACGACTCCGTCGCGACTCATCACCAGCCACGGAACGGTCCCGATCAACTCTGGGATTATCACACGCAGCTCGTGTCGAATCGACTCACCTTCATACGGGGTCAGCTCGTCGTCACCACGCAACAATTGCAAACTAAGTTGGCGGACGCGTTCGTCCCGTGAGTAACGTTCCGATTCGCCTTGCAAATCAGAAAACATCATTTCCAACGAATGCACGTTGGCCGCCAAAACAGACTGCAACGAATGAGCGACCAAGTTTTCGGTCGCGCGTTGTATCGCTGATGCCAAGATGGCCCCGGCCATACACGCGGTTATCAAAACCACCAGGACGGAGATCCCGGTCGCGACACGCCGCCGTGTGAACCACGGAACCAGTGGCATCGATGGCCGAAAACCGGTGTCGGAAAGTACGCCAGGCACGTCATCTGAATCGACGACGGAGAACGACCTTTCGTTTCCAGTCGTCTTCAGATGTCTCACCCGGTTCGCCAAGCCATCACCCGCATACCGATCAATCGACGACTTGCCAATCGAATGAGGCGTGTCGGCACTTTGCGGGTCATCTGGCATGGAGCATGCATCGGTTCGCCTGGGAACCGATCTCAGCAGTTCAAAGAACTAGGGGGTGGAAACCCACCACTCTAGTCTTCCTCACGCAACTTCGCGAGCGAGGAAAGGTCCTCCAGCGTCGATGTGTCACCCACCAATTCGCGTCCCGCGGCAACATCTCGCAACAATCGCCGCATAATTTTGCCGCTGCGAGTCTTCGGAAGTGCCGCGGTGAAGCGGATATCATCGGGCTGAGCCAACGCACCGATCTGTTTTCGCACGTGCTGCTTCAATTCATTTCGAAACTCGTCGTCGTGCCCCCGATCGTTGGAAGTGACAAATGCCGCGATGGCTTGTCCCTTCAAATCGTGAGGTCGCCCCACGACAGCGGCTTCGCAAACATCGGGATGAGAAACTAAGGCGGATTCCACCTCGATCGTGCTCAACCGGTGCCCGGACACGTTGATCACATCATCGATGCGTCCCATGATCCAGTAGTAGCCATCGGTATCGCAACGTGCGTTGTCACCCGTCAAATACTTGTCGGGCACGTCCGACCAATACTGCTCGACAAAGCGTTCTTCATCGCCGTAGATCCCACGCAACATTCCGGGCCAAGGTTGCGAAATACAAAGTTTGCCGCCGTGTTCGCTGTCCACTGAATTGCCGAGTTCATCGACGATGCTGGGCACAACTCCTGGCAAGGGGCGGGTGCAGGACCCTGGTTTAGTGGGCGTGATTCCTGGCAGCGGGCTCATCATGATGCCGCCCGTTTCGGTTTGCCACCAAGTGTCGACGATCGGACATTTTTCCCCGCCGATCTTTTTGTGGTACCACATCCAGGCTTCCGGATTGATTCCTTCGCCGACACTTCCCAGCAATCTCAGGCTGGACAAATCGTGCTTGTCGACATGTTCGTCGCCCCACTTAATAAAGGCTCGAACAGCCGTCGGTGCTGTGTAAAGAATGCTGACCTTGTGGCGCTCGACGATATCCCAAAAGCGATCTTCGGCGGGGAAGTTTGGAGCGCCTTCGTACATCAAACATGTCGCCCCAGCTGACAACGGTCCGTAGACGATGTAGCTGTGCCCGGTGATCCAACCACAATCGGCGGTGCACCAGTAAATATCGTCTTCGCGATGATCGAACACCCACTCGAACGTTCGTTTGGCCCACAGGTTGTATCCCGCGGTGGTATGTAGGATGCCCTTGGGTTTACCTGTGCTGCCGGAGGTGTAAAGAATGAACAGTGGCGTTTCGCTGTCGAGCGGCTCGGCGGCCATCTGGCCAGGTTGATTCTCGACTACATCGTGCCACCAAACGTCACGACCTTCCTGCATGGGGGCATCGTCGCCAGTCCGGCGAAGCACCAAGCATTTTTCAACCGTCGGTGACTTTTCAAGCGCCTCGTCCACGGTCGCTTTGAGCGGCAACACTTTGCCGCGGCGATACAGACCGTCGGAAGTGATAACCAACTTAGCCGATGCATCATTGTTTCGTTCCGCAATCGATTCCGCACTGAATCCCGCGAAGATCACCGAGTGAATCGCGCCGATTCGAGCACACGCCAGCATCGCGACGGCGAGTTCGGGCGTCATCGGCATATAAATGCTGACGACGTCGCCGACGCCAATCCCGAGCTGCGTCAAACCTTCAGCACACTTGGCAACTTCGGTTTGCAATTCGGCGTAGGTCAGCGTTCGCTGGTCTCGCGGCTGACCGTCTTCGACCGGTTCGCCTTCCCAAATGATGGCGGTCCGGTCACCGCGTCCCGCTGCCACGTGGGCGTCAACGCTGTTGTAGCAAGCGTTGGTTTTGCCATTCACAAACCATTTCGCATGAGGCGGCTGCCAGTCGCAAACGGTGTCAAACGGTTCGAACCAATGCAAATGTTCGAGTGCTTCGGCTCGCCAAAATTCATCCGGATTTTCGCGAGCGGCGGTGGCCAGCTTTTCGTACTGTTCCTCCGTCGAGATCACCGCCTTGGAAGTGAATTCGGCCGACGGGTGAAACAAACGTTCTTCCACCAAAACGTGATCAATCGATCCCGACGCATTTGAGGATTCGGGTTGGTTGGAACTGGATTCAGACGCGGATGCGGTGGGCATGGGTCAGGATGGGGGCAATCGAGAAGCGGGGAGGGAAACACGTCAGCCCTTAGCTTAATGGGAATCGCTTCCGTTGTGGTGGAGGCGATCCAGAACCAATTCGCTACGATACACAGTTCATCCTTTTGCCTCCTTTCAACGCTCGATGATTGCTCCCATGGACTGGACCACGATTGACGCCTGCCGCACCAGCACTGAGTTGCCTCGCCCAGTCGAAATTCGCGGGTGGATCCGAACACGACGTGACAGCAAAGGCGGTTTCAGCTTCTTGGAAGTCAACGACGGCACTTCGCTGGGCAACCTGCAAGTCGTCGCCCCGGCCGAGCTGGAAAACTATGCCGAAGAAATTCAAAAATTGACGGCCGGATGCAGCGTCGTCGTCAAAGGCGAACTAGTCGAGTCCCCCGCCAAAGGCCAGGCCACCGAACTGCACGCCAACTCCGTTCGCGTCATCGGCTGGTGCGATGGAGAAACCTACCCGCTGCAAAAGAAACGGCACTCGTTCGAAAAACTTCGCGAATGGTCGCACCTGCGAGCCCGAACCAACACGCTCGGCGCGGTGATGCGAGTTCGCAACCGGATCAGCCAATCGATCCACCGCTTCTTCGACGACGAAGGATTCAACTACCTGCACACGCCGATCATCACGGCCAGCGACTGCGAAGGTGCCGGCGAGATGTTCCGCGTCACAACGCTGAACCTGGAAAAACTGGCTGGTTCGAATCGCCCCTTCGACACCAAGCAGGATTTTTTTCAAAAGCCAACCCACCTGACGGTCAGCGGCCAACTGGAAGCGGAAACCTACGCGACAGCCTTGTCCCGCGTGTACACCTTTGGCCCCACCTTCCGCGCCGAAAACAGCAACACGTCGCGGCACTTGGCTGAATTTTGGATGGTCGAACCCGAAGCCGCCTTCTACGACCTTCACGACAACATGCAATTGGCGGAAAGATTCCTCAAACGAGTCTTCTCGGATTGCCTCTCGCATTGCGGCGAAGACATGGAGTTCTTCAACGAGCGCATCGAAAAAGGAAAAATCGACCAACTCAAATCGGTGATCGAAAAACCATTCGAACACATGACCTACACCGATGCGGTTGAACGTTTACTTGCTTGCGATGAAAAGTTCGAATACCCGGTCGAGTGGGGCACGGACCTCCAAGCCGAACACGAACGGTATTTGACCAGCGTCGTCGGCGGCCCAGTCATCCTGACGGACTACCCGTCCTCGATCAAACCGTTCTACATGCGAGTCAGCGACGACGGCAAAACGGTCGCCGCGATGGACGTTTTGGTTCCCGGTGTCGGCGAAATCATCGGCGGATCACAACGCGAGGAACGTCTTGATGTGCTGCAACGCCGCATGGCCGAAGGCGGCTTGGACGAATCGGAATACTGGTGGTACGTCGACCTGCGTCGCTACGGCACCGTGCCCCACGCGGGATTCGGCTTGGGACTGGAACGAGCCGTCCAGTATGTCACCGGCATGGCCAATATTCGCGACGTGATCCCGTTTCCACGCACACCGGGCAACGCCGAATTTTGATGTCCAGTGCCGTTTGCCGATTGGCACCTTCGCCAACGGGAGCCCAGCACCTCGGCAACGCGAGAACATTCCTGATCGCGTACTGGAGTGCTCGCTCCCAAAACGCGCGTTTGATTTTGCGGATCGAAGACATCGATTCGCCACGCATTAAACCGTGGGCCACCGAACAAGCCATCACAGACCTGAGATGGCTCGGCATCGATTGGGACGGCGACCCGATCATCCAAACCGAACGCTCGCCGCTGTACGACCGGGCCCGCGAACAATTGCTCGACGCCGGTCGCGTGTACCCATGCAGTTGCACACGTCGCGACATCGAAGCCGCCGCGTCAGCACCGCATGAAAGCACCGCCTCGGGATGGACGCCCGATGCACCGGTCTACCCCGGCACATGTGCGGGCTGGAAAAACGGCGACCCGTTGCCGGAAGACAAACCGTTCTGCTTTCGCTTTCGAATGCATGCGAAACCCGATCGTTTCTACGACCGAGTCCACGGCGAAGTCACCTGCGATCCCATTCAAGACATCGGCGACTTTCCCATCACTCGAAAAGCCGAAACAGCAGCAGACTGCTTGGCGGCGTATCAACTCGCGGTCGTCATCGATGACATCGACGCGGGAGTCACGGAAGTCGTCCGCGGCGACGATTTAATCCTCAGCACGTTTCGGCAACTTCAACTCTACGAAGCATTGGGGCATTCCCCACCCAGCCACGCCCACGTGCCGCTGGTCACCGGCACCGACGGTCGCCGGCTCGCCAAACGTCACGGCGACACACGCCTGTCACATTTTCGCGAACAAGGCATGACGCCTGAAACGATCGTCCGCTGGGCCGCGAAAACATCGGGACTTTGCCCCGATTCGGATGACTCGCTAAAAGACATGACGCTCGATCAAATCCACCAAAAACTGATCGGTCAATTCGACTGGGTTCGCATCCAACGCCAACCAACCATCGTCGACGACTTCGGCTCGTCAACGGACTGACGAAACATCAGAGCATCTTTCACGATCAACTCATATTGCCCCACGTACGATGGACTTCCAAGTCCGTCGTACCCAAATGCTGCACTAAGCCGTCTTGTGATGGAGAGAACCGCGGCTAACGCCGTGCGGCTAATATTGTCGCGGCCAACTAACTCTGAACCGCCACCACGACACGTCCGCGGTGATCACTCTGTCCCCAATTTTTCGCGGTCTCGATCACGTCATCGAGCTGGATCTCGTTGGTCATGGTTTCCAATTTCGCCAGGTCCAAATCTTCCACCAAACGCTGCCAAGCTTCCGAGCGTCGAGGCTGCTTGCACTGGACACTGTCGATGCCGACCAACGTCACGCCTCGCAGAATGAACGGAGCCACCGTCGCGGGGAATTCCATGCCACCAGCCAACCCACACGCCGTCACGATGCCGTCGTACTTCGTCGATGCACAGATGTTCGCCAGCGTGTGACTGCCGACGACATCCACCGCGGCCGCCCAACGTTCTTTGCCCAACGGTTTGCCGGCTTCGGAAAACTCTGAGCGCGGCAGCACTTCGCTCGCACCGAGTTCTTTCAAATAGTCCGCCGCTTCTGGACGCCCTGAAACCGCCGCGACTTCATAACCCAGTTTCGACAGCAACCCAATCGCGACGCTGCCAACACCCCCGCCAGCACCGGTCACCAAGATCGGCCCTTGGTCGGGCGTAACACCGCCACGTTCCAACGCCATCACGCACAGCATCGCGGTGAAGCCAGCCGTCCCGATCGCCATCGATTGACGCATCGTCAATCCTTCTGGAAGCGGCACCAACCAATCACCCGGCACACGAGCCAATTCGGCGTACCCGCCCCAGTGGGCTTCGCCAATTCCATAGCCCGTCACCAAGACCTCTTGGCCGACTTGATAGCGATCGTCGTCGCTGGATTCGACGACGCCAGCCAAATCGATTCCGGGCACCATGGGGTACGAACGAATCACCGGCATCTTTCCCGTGATCGCCAACACGTCTTTGTAGTTGAAGCTGGACCAGTGCACTCGCACGGTCACATTGCCCTCGGGCAATTGTTGCTCATCAATGTCTTGCAACGTCGCGCTGATATCCTTGTCGTTCTTCGTGACCAAGACGCCTCGCATGGCAGTATTCCTGTGGTTGTGGGGGAGATGATCACAAACTCTACCAATGCAGATTCTCCCTCGACATCCGCCGATCCCCAGCCCGGCACGATCCATAGAGCCCTTTCGCAATCCGATCGCGTCTCACCCCGGAAAACACGGCGTTTCTGATTTTCTTGTGTCCACTCGAATAGAAGCCGCCCACCGGCTGAAATACGATGCCTCGTCTCGCTTCCCCACCCCATCTTCCCCAGATGAATCCCATGCGTTTGCCAGCTTTCGCACTCCACCTGCTTCTCGCCAGTTGCGTCGTGATCGGCCATTCCTTCGTTCATGCCGACGAAGCGTCTCCCCAAACACCGAGGCAGCGGGAGGTCACCGAGCTTCGTTTCCAAGTCGACGCGCTGGCAGACAATCCCGTCGACACACCGTTCTCCGCAACCTTCACAGACGAAGCCGGCCAAACACTCAAAGTCCCCGGCTTCTACGACGGCGACCAAACCTATTGTATTCGGTTCACACCGTCCGCCGCAGGCAAGTGGACATACCAAACGGCTTCACCCAACACCGAGCTCAACGCTCAAACCGGCACGCTGAATGTTGCCGCGGCCGCTGACGAACGTCGTGGCGGAATTGAGCTTGATCCGAGCAACGATCGCCAATTCCAATTTCAAAACGGAGACCGCTATTACCCGATCGCGTTTGAATGCGATTGGCTGTTTGCGCTCGACGCTGAAAATGCGGGCGACATCCCCAAGACGCGGCAGTTCGTCGACACGCTGGCCGAAAACGGTTTCAACCAAGTCGTCCTAAACGTGTTTGCTTACGACGTCAAATGGGCCAAGGACGATCGTTTGGATTCCAAGTACGAATACGGCAGCCCCAACGTCTATCCGTTTGCGGGCGACAACGAATCACCTGATCATTCGAAGCTCAACATCGAATACTTCCAACGACTCGACCGAGTGATCGAATACCTCGATCAAAAGGGCATCGCCGCTCACCTGATGGTCTACGTCTGGAATAAACGCGTGAACTGGCCAGAAGCCAACTCAGACGCCGACAACCGCTATTTCGATTACGTCGTCCGCCGGTACCAAGCCTACCCCAACCTGATTTGGGACATCTCCAAAGAAGCTCTCGGATACGGTCACAACGACGTCACCTATATCCACGGCCGCATCAAGCGTCTGCGTGAGCTGGATGCCTACCAACGTTTGATCACCGTGCATGACTACGGCTACTGCCGACGCTTCGCCGACAAAATTGATTTTGTCTCCGTTCAGCTTTGGCAATCCGAACTCTACCACGTAATGCGAGAAGTCTGCAAAAACATCCCCGGCAAACCGATCCTCAACATCGAACACGGTGGCTACGAAAAAGGCCCCTACGTCGTCTTCAGCGGCAACTACACATCACCGGAAGTCTGCCTCGAACGAGCCTACCAGTGCGTCTTCGCAGGCACGTTCCCAACTCATTACTGGCAAGGCGCCGCGTGGAATGTCATCGTTCCCGACATCACCGAACTCGACCCCGAAGATCGCCCGCGATTGGACTACTACCGCCACCTGCAAACTCTGGTTGAAAAGTACGACCTTGGCAATTTGATCGCCGGTGACAAACGCAGCAACGCTGGCTTCTGCCTCCACAACGACAAGGGGCAAATCCTCTACTATGTCCCCAAAGAAAATGACTTCTTGGGACTGCGACTGCCCAGCGAAGTCCGCGGGCAAACGATGAACTTGACCTGGTTCAATCCCTTCGACGGCACGTTCAGCGAAACGACCCAGCAGAAGATCGAACAATGGCCGGCGGTGAAAGTCCCTGGCGGAGATGGTTTCCGAATCTTGATCCTGAACCATCCCGTCGCCAGCGAGTGAATGACCTTACACGGCCACAGGAACCCGTTGCAGGAACTCCAGCGTCGCACTGGCGAACTCTTCCGGGTTGTCTTGCGGAACCCAGTGCGAGCAGTCTTTCATCGGATGCAGTTCCGCGTGAGGCATGTCCTTCACCAACTGCTCCGCCGTGCTGATCGGCTGCCATTTGTCGTCTTCGCCCCACAGCAGTAGCGTCGGTTGCTGCATTTGGCCCAGACGACTGGTCAGCGGAGTGGTGTGGTTCGTGTTCAAACTCGCCGCGTTGCGAACCAAGCTCACGATTCCGTCGCGTTCTTGGTAGGGCGTCACGATGCCTTCCTTGAACTCTTCGGTGAGTCGTTCCGAACGCGACAAACCAAACTGAAAACTCCCGACCAACTTCTCGGTCATCTCTTCCGGTTTCATCTTCGCGTTGCGAGGGTGCCCCATCGCGAGCATCTCATCCACAGGCCAACTGTCGTAGGCGACGCTGTTGGACAACACCATCGATCGCACCAGTTCAGGCTTTCGGTCCGCCAGGATCAGTGCCACGCCGCCACCAATGTCGTGAGCAACGAAGTGGGCACTTTCGACGTCCAAGTGTTCCAGGAAACGCTCGACGAAGTCAGCCTGAAATTCAATCGAACGATCAAACTGGTCGCGGCGATCGGAGTACCCATAACCAATCATGTCCGGCGCGATGACTCGGTAGTGCTGAGCCAGCGTGTCGATCACATCGTGGAACAGGAACGACCAGGTTGGGATGCCATGCAACAACAGAATGGGCTCGCCCTCGCCCACGTCAGTGTAAGCGACGTCCAGCGGTTCATTGATCACGCCATCGAGCGAGATGGTTTGCTGACGTTTTCGAAATTCTTGAATATTCATCGGAGTCTCCATCAAAAGGGAAATGCATATCGTTTTTGAATGCGTGTTCAAAAACAAAATGCACAGTGATGATTCAAGTCCGCCATGCGTTCGATCCATTCACTGTCACATCAGCGACTGCGAATCAATTCCGTCAGCGTCGCCAGCGTTTGCTTCGCGGTAGCCGCATCGCCACTGACACGTGCCTGCAACAACGCCCCATCGCCCAACGCGACGGTGAGCCGAGCCAACGATTTCGCGGACGGTTTGGTCGCAATCGCACCTGTTTTCATCGCTTGTTGATAAGTCTTGGCAAACTCGTTCACCATACGTTGGGTCGAGTTAGCCATCCGATCCGCGATGGCCGCATTTTTCGGGCCAATCTCACCGCCCGTGTTGACCAACAAGCATCCGCGATGGTCAGGTGCCTTTGCATCGGCTTCCCATCGAGCCAACACTTTCGCGATCCGGTCCAATGGTTCGCCTTCGCCGCGAAGCAACTCGATCACTTCATTGACGCGGTGATCGATGTAGCACTGAATAGCTTTTTCAAAGATGGCCGCCTTGTCACCGAACGCATTCACCAAACTTTGGCGGCCTTCGCCGGTCGCGGCTTCCAATTCGCGAAAACTGGTTTGGTTGTATCCCAATCGCCAGAACACGTCGACGATCGCAAGCAAAGTCTCCTCGCGATCGAAGTTCCGTGGCCGCCCGATCCGTCGCAGTGATTCGTTTTCAACAGACATGGAACGGGGAGAGCGAGAATTCGGCGACGGGTGAAGGAAGCGACCAGCTTAAACGATGTTACCCCAATCTCCGCGAAGCTCCGCTCCTCCGCCACTCCGCGTTTCAAGATTCGCGTCAATCAACCACGCCCCGTCGCAATTGATCGGCCATCAAAAATCCCAACCAACCCTTCGC
>NZ_ANMO01000211.1 GCF_000338295.1 Rhodopirellula europaea 6C | reverse complement strand
GCTCCGATGCCCACACGCTTTCTCCTGATACTCGGCGCGTTCTTGCTGTCCGTGCTGATGTGGGTGGATCGAGCTTGCATTTCGGCCGCCAAAGAAGAGATGGCGACCGACCTTGGGTTTTCCGACCAGCAAATGGGCTGGGTCATGTCGGCCTTTGCTTTGGGATATGCCCTTTTTCAGGTGCCCAGCGGCAAGCTTGCTGACCGATTCGGACCGCGGCGGGTGATGGCAGTGGTGTGCCTGATTTGGTCGGCCTTCACAGTGTTGACCGGCGTCGTTCGTGGATTGTCCGCCATGATCGGATTGCGATTCTTGTTTGGGATGGGCGAGGCGGGAGGTTATCCGACACTCGCACGAGCGTTCACGTCTTGGTTGCCCATGAACGAACGCGGTATCACCAACTCAATCAGCTTTTCAGGCGGCCGATTGGGGGCCGCACTCGCGATGCCCGGCGTGGTTTGGTTGATCGGTGCACTCGGTGGATGGCAACAAACGTTTTGGTTCTTCGGTGCGATTGGAATTCTCTTCGCGGTGGTTTGGTTCCTTCTGTTCCGTGATCTGCCTGAAGAACACTTTGCCGTGTCAGAAGCCGAAGCGGCGCACATCATCGAATCGCGGTCGCCAAAGCGTGCCGGAACAACCGAAGATGTCGCGGAAGCTCCCATCAAGTTCACTCAGATGTTGCGGTCGACCAACATGTTGATGTTGATGGTGCAGTATGTGGCGCACAACTTCACGTTTTTCTTCACCGTCAGTTGGTTCTTTCCGTACCTGAAGGAACAGTACTCACTGACCAGCCAACAAACCGGGCTCTACGCCGCGGCGCCGTTGCTGTTTGGCGTCGTGGGAAACTGGTTGGCTGGCTTCACCGTGGATCGACTCTACAGCAAAGGCCAATGGAAACTTTCTCGTCGGCTGCCAGCCGCGATTGGATTTGCACTGGGTGCGATTGGAATGAGCCTATGCGTCAACATGACCAGTCCTACGTCCGCGGTCATTTGCATGTGCATCGCAATCTTTGGAAGTGACATGATCCTCAGTCCTTCCTGGTCAACTTGCATGGACATCGGAGGCAAGAGCGCCGGTGCCGTCAGTGGTGCTATGAACATGGTCGGCAACTTGGGAGCCTTTGCGACTTCGCTTTCGTTCCCATACTTGGTGGCCTACTTCGACGCACACGAACCGTTCTTTTATTCAGCAGCGGTCCTGAATGTTGTCGCAATCTTCATGTGGTTCCGAATCTCGCCTGACCGTTCCATCGCGGAAGAACTCGGCACGTCTTCGCCATCAACAGGAGCGGCAGCATGAATTCACCATCTGATGGACGAATCTACCGAGGTGCCGTGATCGGGGCCGGCTACTTCAGCCAGTTTCATTACGACGCTTGGAAGAGAATGCCAAACGTCGAAATTGTTGCTTGTTGCGATGTTGACGTGGACAAAGCAAACGATGTGGCTCAAACACACGGCGTGAAATCGGTCTACTCGGACTACCGACAGATGCTCGACCAACACCAAGTCGACTTCGTGGACATCATCACACGTCCCGACACGCACCTCGAGTTGGTCAACGAAATCTCGAACCGGGGAATCGCGATCATCTGCCAAAAGCCGCTTGCACCTACGGTGGAGGAGGCTCGCCAAATGGTTTCGTTGGTGAACGAAAGAGGCATTCGCTTCATGGTGCACGAGAACTTTCGTTTTCAGCCTTGGTATCGCGAAATGAAGCGACTGATGAATGATGGCGTGATCGGCGATCGTCTGCATTCGCTTTCTTTCCGCAATCGTGCCGGCGATGGACATGGCCCCGAAGCGTATCTGGCTCGCCAGCCATACTTCCAGACGATGGAAAAGTTCCTGATCTTCGAAGCTGGCATTCACACGATCGACACCTTTCGGTATCTCGGCGGCGAGATCGAACAAGCCTGGTGCTGGCATCGCAAACTCAATCCAGTCATCGCTGGCGAAGACACCGCCGTTGGGGTATTCCGTTTTCAAGAAGGTGCGATGGGGCTGTACGATGCCAATCGCTTCAACGAATCCACTTCAAACAATCCTCGCTACACCTTTGGCGAATTTCTGCTGGAGGGCGACGGCGGCAGCATTCGGCTGTATGACGACGGACGCTTGACGATTCAGAGCCTTGGGGAAGCCGAACGCGATCAAGTCTATTCCCCTAGCCAACATGGTTTCGCCGGAGACTGCGTATTCGCGACGCAGCGACACTTCATCGACAACCTTTCGTCCGGGAAGCCATTCGAAACAGACGGGCCGAGCTACCTAAAAAGCTTGGCGGTGCAGGAAGCCATGTACGCGTCTTCCGAGTCCGGATGCTGGGAGTCGCCTCAACGATGAAAGTGATCGATTTAACGCTTCGTATTGAACCTGGTATGCGAGGCTACGAATGGGAAAGCAAGTTCACCAAAGCCAGAGACGGATGGAACGCGAGCACATTGCACCTCTATTCGCATTGCGGCACTCACATGGACGCTCCGCTGCATTTCGAAGCAAGCGAACAAACAATTGATCAAATTCCGCTGCAAGATTGTTTTGGGACGGCATGGATTGTCGATCTGACGCACCTGCCGCCCAAGACTCCCATCGAGATCGGACACCTTGGCGAACTGGCGGAAAGTTTTCCCGCTGGTGACGCTCTGTTGTTCCGGACGATGTGGAGTCAACACGTCGGTGACCCGGCTTACTACCGAGACAACTTTCAGCCGATCAGCCCCGAATTGGCACGCTGGATGGTTGAGCGAAAGGTTCGATTGATTGGTGTGGAACCACCGTCCGTCGCGGATGTCAACGATCTGCCTGCCGTCACCGAGATCCATGAGATACTGCTCGGCGGCAACGTGATCATCGTTGAAGGACTGACCAATTTAGACTCACTCCCGGGGCCAACATGTTTGTTCGGCGCCACTCCGCTGAAGATTGCCGGGGGCGACGGTGCTCCCTGCCGCGCATTTGCTCTGTTGGATAGTCCGATCGAGCCCTGAAATTGCTGTGCTCGTTGCTCGACCGAACAATTGTGTTTGGCCATTTCCCCCAAAGTTTCTCTTCGACGTTTTGCCATGACACTAACTCTCTCGAAAGCCCTCGAAGGCATCGCGGAAGAACGCTCGGAATCATTGCTCGATCAAATCCGGGACAACAACGACCGATCCAATCGCAAGATCGTTGTGTTGGACGATGATCCAACGGGGACGCAAACCGTCTACGACACTCCGGTTTTGACCACGTGGGGCGTGGACGAATTGGCCGCAGCGCTCGAATCGCCAGGAAATCTGTTTTACGTCCTGACCAATTCACGTTCATTGACGGAGCCCAAGGCGATCGAATTGGCGAACGAAATCGGAGCCAACCTGAACGAGGCGGCCCAGCAAACCGAGCAACGGTTTGTGGTCGTTAGCCGCAGTGACTCGACCCTGCGAGGTCACTACCCCGCCGAAGTCGATGCAATTGCAGCAGCCGTTGGTACTTCCGACGCCGTTCACGTGATCGCCCCGTTCTTCTTGCAGGGGGGACGCTACACGATCGGTGACGTTCACTATGTTGCCGAAGACGAACAGTTGATTCCCGCGGCGGAAACGCCTTTTGCGCAGGATGCGGCGTTTGGATTCCAAAACAGCAACTTGAAGCGTTGGGTAGTCGAAAAGCACGACGGTAGCATCGGCGAAGACCAAATCGCGTCGGTCGATTTGAACGAACTCCGCTCGCCGGACCTGTCGTCACTTGCTGAACGATTGGCCAAACTAACGCCGGGTTCAGTCTGCATCGTCAATGCGGCCTGCATGCGAGACATGGAAGCATTTGTGCTTGCCGCACAGAATGCTGAACAACAGGGGCAAACGTTCGTCTATCGCACGGCCGCCAGTTTCGTGCAGGCATTCGCTGGGTTGGAACCACGCGAATTACTGACGCAGGATGAAATGGTCGATGGCGATACGCAAACCGGGTTGGTTGTCGTCGGTTCCTATGTTCCAAAAACAACCCAGCAACTCAAGTGTTTGATCGACAACGAACCCGATCTGAAGTCGGTCGTTTTGGACGTCGACAAGCTGCTGGCCGATGACAGCGAATCCTATCTGCAGCAGCTCACTGAGTTGGTCAATGAATCGCTCCAATCATCCAACGTCGTTTTGTCGTCTTCTCGAAAGTTGGTGACGGGCGGTGACGCCGCATCCAGTCTCTCGATTGGCAACCGTGTGTCAGACGCATTGGTTTCTGTCGTCCGAAGACTTACCAAGCGTCCACGATTCTTAATCGCCAAGGGTGGCATCACATCCAGCGACGTCGCAACGAAAGGTTTGCAGGCCAAACACGCGATGGTGCTGGGTCAAATTCTGCCCGGAGTCCCGGTGTGGAAGATGCCCGCCGACAGCCACTTCCCAGGAATCGCATACGTTGTATTCCCAGGAAACGTTGGTGGCACAAACGCGTTGCTCGAAGCCTTCCAAAAACTCAAAGCCTGAACGATTCCCTTCCGAGGTTCCCGTGTCTCAGTCGCCACTGTTTAACAAACTTGATCACATCGCCATTGTGGTTCGCAACACTGACGAAGCCCTGTCGTTCTACCGCGATCAATTGGGACTTCCGGTTGTGATTGACGAAAACATCGAATCAGGAAACGTTCGGCTGACCCATTTGGACATGGGCAACCTGCATCTGCAATTGGTGCAACCGTTGACCGATGATCATCCACTGATGGACCATCTGAATCAGCACGGTGAGGGACTTCATCACCTGTGCTTTGAAACTGAAGACGTTCGGGAGACCTTTGCCGAGCTGCCTAGTCGGGGCATGTCTCCCAAGAGCGACACGCCTCATGATGGTGTGCTCAGCAAGAAAGCCGGCTTCATCGATCCCACAAAAACGCGTGGCGTGATCTGGGAAGTGACAGGGCCGCAATAGCTGGTTCGATGTCAATTCCATCTCAGGTGCGTGTCGCCGTTCAGTTCGCATCGTTGCTGCTGGTGAGCTGGACCGTCATGACGTTGACTCACGAATTAGGGCACGTTGTTGGCGGATGGTTTGGCGGTGCAAGCTTGGTTGATTTGGAATTGTCGCCCTGGCGGCTCCCCTATTCGATCCACTCACCCGATCCACATCCGTTGCTGACGCTGTGGTCTGGCCCAGTCCTGGGTGTCGTGGTTCCGATCGTAGCCGCCATTGCAATTCGCATGCGCGTCGTATGGTTCGTTGCGGACTTCTGCCTTCTCGCAAACGGAAGCTATCTGGCATTGGCGTGGTTGGCCGGTGATCCGCACTTGGACACGCCTCGATTGTTTCAATCGGGAGCCACGACGCTATCCGTCGCTGCCTACTGCATTCCTACGATTTGTTTGGGATACGTGCGTTTCCGCAACGATTGCATTTTCTACTTGAGCAGCGTTGACTCACACGGCGACGGGAATATCTCCGAAACGCCCGACGGCGAACCAGATTGACCTACAATGCGTTCCCCGCCTCCGATGTGGCTCTTCACCTCGGCAACCTCCCACCACGCCTGCCTCATGTCTAATTCTGTGATCCTCGTTGCACTGCTTGTCCTTTTCGAGGTCGGTTCGCCGACCGCTTCGACAAAGAAGACACCAACTCCGCCGATCGTCATCGACACGAATCCGCTGGAAGGAAACACTCCGCGGATTCTGCTGGTCAATGAAGTCAAAGATGTCTGGTCGAAATTGAAAGTGACCGAGTACACACATCGAAAAGAGAGCGTCATCGACCTCGAGAAAGGCGTTGTCAAATTCGACTGCAGCGGATTCGTCGGTGAGGTCTTGCTGAAAAATGCATTGCCGGACCACTATCAAGAAATCAGAGAGCACCTAAAGAAGCACCGCACCTCCATCCCATCGGCCGAGAATGGTCGCATGTGGATGACTCGACCACTCGCGGGACTGTTCTACGACTATTTCGAAGAACAGCAACCGGACGATTGGCTTGTCTTCCGCAACGCTGCAGAGCTAAAGCAAGGTGATTTGATTGTCGCTCGGTACGATGATTCATGGCGTTTTGAGCGGGACAACGCGAGCACGGGTCACATCATGGTGGCTTGGGATATCGAACCTCTGCAGGAAGACTCGACCGTTCAGGTTCGTGTATTCGATTCGTCAATGGGAGCTCACACCAAAGAACTCGACACTCGTCACCAGACCGAAAGCCCCGTCGAAGCCGTTTCAAATACTGGAATTGGATCCGGGGTGATGCAGTTCCGATTGGACGACGAAGGAGACGTCAACGGTTACAAGTGGAGCCTGACCAGCAAGCGATGGCACAACATCGCCGGGTCAAAACAAGCCTCAGGATACAAATACTACGATCGGCTGAGAGGCATTCTGTTTGCAAGACCGATTCAAGCCGACAAATAGGCGGAATAGCACTTCTTCCATGTTCGCTACCGATCACAGCGTCTGCAAGTCCTTAACGCGGATAGCGTGTCACGTTGCACTGCTGGGATCAAGCTGCCGGACTATCCAACAGTTGCCTCCATTGCATCTCCTGTTTCGACGGCTCCTGGTTCGTTGCCCTCGGGGAGCAAATTGGATTCCAAATCGACGTTGGCCGGAAGCGTGATCGTGAACCGCGTGCCTTGCCCGGGTGCGGAGTCTACTTTAATGGTCCCACCATGTTGTTTTACAACAACGTCATAAACGATCGCAAGCCCTTGGCCAGTTCCTTTTCCAACATCCTTCGTAGTGAAGAACGGATCGAATACTCGGCACTGGACGCTTTCTGGCATTCCAGTTCCAGTGTCACTCACTATGATTTGAATGTCATCACCAATGTTGCGGGTCGCAACTGATATCGTGCCGAGCTCGTGCGATTCTCTACCGGTTCGGTCCTCAATTGCGTCGGCCGAGTTGACCACGAGATTCAAGATCACTTGACTCATTTGCGCCGGAAAGAGCGGAATGGGGGTAACAGTTTCATCCAACTCCAATTCCAAATGTGCGACGTACTTCCAATGATTCCGTGCCACGGTGGTCGCGTCGCGGATCAATTGATTCAGATCGGTGATGTTTTTGTCCGACGTGCCAGGATGCGACATCGTCTTCATCGCTCGCACGATATCAATCACGCGATTGGATGCATCATGAGCCTCCTGAATCGACTCTGTGATGTTGCGTTGCAAGGAATCGAAACGGCATGACTCTTCGGCCTTCGGTACAACCCTTCGCGCCAGCTCACTCGGATTCTCGTCATTCCGCAGTTCCCGATAAGAATTGATGAGAGCAAATGCTTTGTCAAATGCCGTATTCAGATATTCGACGTTACCAAACACGCATTGCATTGGCGTGTTGATCTCGTGAGCGACACCAGCGGCAAGCTGACCGATGCTCTCTAGTTTTTGAGTTTGCGCGAGGTGCCGCTGCAGTTCCTTCTTGCTTGAGATATCACGGATCACTAGCTGCTCATAGACCCGCCCCGATAGTTCAAATGACACAGCAGAAATGTCACATTCTATTGGCCGTTTGTCCTTCGTTTGATGCGTCCATTCAAAATGTCTTTTTCCAGTTCGACGGATCAATTGCATGATCTTGTCGCCTTCAACGTCAGAACGCTTTCCATCAGGCTGATATTCGGGTGACAGAGAGAGAACATCGACGCCTCGCATATCCTCTAACGAGTTGAACCCAAACAATTCAAGTGCTCTTGGATTGCAGTCCAATACTTCCCCATCGGACAAGAATAGGATCGCATCTTGCGACGAATAGAACATTGCTTGCGATCGCTTCGTGTTCTCGATGAGCGCTGTTTCTACACGCTTTCGCTCATTGATCTCCATCGTTGTACCGGCCAGGAAGGTCGCCCGCCCATTCTCTGCACGCTGAACTGCTTGCCCGCGAGCAAACAACCAGCTGTATTGTCCGTCCGCTTGGCGGCACCGCCATTCAATTTGAAAGACCTCTGTTTCTCCTTGTATGCATCGGCCAGTTTCTCTTTTGACATGCTCAAGATCTTCCTGGTGAATACGATCAAACCATGCTTCGGCTGGATCACCATCCTTGGAGGTTGTATGCCCTGTTATCGAATAGCATCGGCTGTCGTAGATGATTCGATCCTTCTGAACATCCCAGTCCCAGATCGACATTCTGCCCCCGTCCAATGCGTACTCAATTCGCTGCGTGGCTTGCTTTAGTTCTTCGGCTGCCTGGTGGGCTTCGGTAACATCATTCTTGATCGCCAAATACCCAATGTGTTCTCCGTCGACATCGTGAAGCGGCTGAATATCAAGAATCACCCAATAGTGCTCTCCGTTCTTTCGACGATTCAGTAGCTCCCCATAGAATCCACTTTTCTCACGCAGCGCATTGCGTATTTCCGCAATCGTTCGCCGATCAGTCTCTTCACACTGTAGGAAACTACCAGGTGTTTTTCCAACCACTTCGTGTAGTTCGTACCCGCTGATCCGTGTAAAGCCTTCGTTCACCCAGGAGATTCGTCGATCGACATCAGTGATAATAACGGAGTTCGTCGTCCGCTGAGCTACCATCGCCAACTTTCGAAGATCCACAGTCATCTTTGCAGCGGCTCGATTGGCTCTGTATGCACTTGAACTCAAGAGGAATACCAATGTGGAGACCAGAATTGTGCAGCACGCTCCTCCTAGACCGACCGTCCAAACCAATGAAGAAGCGGTCGTCGCGAAAACGCGTGTTGGAAACATCTCGATGTTCCAGCGTTGGCCGGCAATCGTTTCTGATGTTCGGTGTTTGAAGTGACTCGCGTATGAGTCGCCTAACTCGCCGCTTGAGGCGACCTTGAATGCTCCCTCGTTGTCTTCCTGAATATACAGATGGTACCCAAGCTCCGCCCCGGTTGCAGCTTCCAAGCCTTCGAATACAGCTGAGGTGTCGATGACCATGCCGACCCAACCGACAATTGATTCCAACCGCTCAGTTTCGTTCTTTGGAAGGCCTCGGTAGTGAGGAACCATGTAAAGAAAGTTCGCTTCATTCGGGTTCGTACCGACAAGTTGCAAACGCGGTGTGATACATGCCTGCCCAGTACGAGCGGATAGCTCGGCCGTTCTTCGGCGTGAGAGATCTTCGCCCATGTCGAAACCGATTACCTCGGTAAACCGTGTTCCAGGCTGAACAAACTTGACAATGAATCGCGCCGGAATGAGTCGATCATCACCAACTCGATCGTAAGGAACACCAGCGGTTTGGGGAGTCAACAATCGCAGTGGAGGCAAGCCAGACGCGACCAATTCATCGCTAAGAGATCCCAGTGCCTCTGGGGTGTCAGGCACAATTTCTAAGTAGCCGAATGCTTCTGCCCCGAGAAACTCATCGTCAAAATTGATTTGTGAAAGCAGGTTGGTGAACTCGTCGTAGCGAACTGATTCGCTAGCCGAAAAGAGACACTGGACCGCAACCAATCCGAGTTCACTCTGATGCATCCGACGCTGAAACTCACCGTGCAATCGGTCCGCTAAATGCTCAAACCGGACTTGGTCGTAGCGCATCGCGGATCGACGAACAACGTTCACTGTTGCGGCCGTCATCAGAATCCCGACGCAAGCAACTACTGATGCGAGAATGAGAGAACGCTTCATGACTCTTTCCTAGGTTAGGAAGATCGGACGCGACTTGCTCGCCGCGAAATATCTGGCGATCAGACGGTAACCGTGAACTGAGCGTCTGCCTGGGCTGGAAATTCTTTTGCATCCCGACAACTGAGAGCACGTTCGATCGCTTCGATGATCTCGCCTCGAGGGGAAGGCTTATTCATCAAACAGAAAACGTTTGCTTCGTCGATTGCCCGCCGTTCGCTCTCTTCGTCTTGGTTGCCCGTCAGGATGATGCAAGGGATCTCGGGCCATTCCGATGCGATCTTCTGCACTAGTTCGACGCCATCCATGATGGGCATTCTCATGTCGCTGACCACGCAACTGATCGGCGATGTGCTTCGCAGGATTTCGAGTGCCTTCTGACCTGAATCTGCGGTCTCGACTTCGTAGTCTTCTTCCATGCTGCGTCTGAGCACACGAAGAACGATGGTATCATCGTCCACGAATAGGATACGCTCGGTTTTATTCATACGGATTCTCCCCACCAAAGTGTGAAACATGAAGAATTGAAAAAGCGGGGCATTACAAAACTAGCCCTACTTTCGAGTGCACACGGCGGACTTCCGCAACATTGCATGAAGCCTCCGCACTACAGCTTCACTCAAACGCGACAATCGTCACGATCGATAGTTTTTCGGTTGGGTTACGCCGAATGCACTGGCATCGACCACCATGTCGGAGCAAACAAAATCACGCGACCGTGCTGATGGGCTGAGCATCAGAACGTGACTTTCGCGAGAGCATCGAAAGGAATGGAAGGGATGACATTCCTGATGCATGCGTTGCAATCGCCTATCAACGCCGCTCACCTGATGGTCGGTTGCCGATCCCCAGAAGGGCGTCAAGCCGAAAACCAACGCCGTCCTCTCAGAAGTCACTGCGGGTAAAGTACACGCAACTCAGCAACAGCATCGCGAGTATAAACACGCCGCAACTAACGATCGGCTTCACGATTCCGTATCGAACGACTTCGCCGGTTTCCATGTCACCACCGCCGATGATGAATGCCTTCTTACCCGACACCATCCCCGCTGTGGTGTCGCCTAAAGCCAACACTTGAGGCGTCAGCAACTCCAGTAGACCGATTCCATACCGGTCGACTCGTCGCCAGAACGATCTCTCCGGTTCGATGCTGCGAATCAATGTCAGGTCAGCGGATTGCAGATTCTTGCTGACCTGAAACTCGCTGATTCGATCGACATCGTGAGCAACAAACATCCGGGCGATCGAAGCGTCTGCGACTGTTTCAACCATTGCGGACTCAATGTCATCGACGGGCAGTGTCGCAATGATCTGCAAACGATGCTCAGACACATCGTCGTCTGCATCATGGTCGAAAACATGTAGCAGATGGCCGTTGCCTTCCGTTGTCACCACGAGGAATAGATTATCTGCCACAGCATGTACTGAGAGCGGTGCGATGTCTTCCGGCCAATCACCGACATAGAACTCACTCAATTCGCTACCGTCCAACACGCGAGCGAGCTCGTCACCGGTGCTGGCAATCACGTAGCGACCTGACGCCGCCAGAACAGGTGGAAGCGGCGTGTCCGACCGAGGCAAGTCGACGGCGCGAGTTCGCTGCCACACATTTTCGACTGGGTCCCCGTCCGGTTCCAATTGTTGCAATTGGCTTCCATTCAGTATCAGCAAGCGTGTTGTTTCGCTGGACCTGCCTTCCGCCGCGTCTTTGACTGGCGGCGGCACCGCCAATCGTATCGGTGGACTGAGAGCCACGTTGCGTGGCAAGATCGAAACAAACTCTTCGGTGGCACCGCCCTGCATTGTCACAAGCGTACTCAACCAAGCACCAATCGAGTTGGATGCCTGGCCGCGCGGCGAACGACCATCTGAACTTTCGTCGTTCTCGTCACCGGCTTCTTTGTCGCTGTCTTCCACCTTTTTACCGATTGACGACAAGATGTCTCGGTTGTGAGTGATCAGCAAATCCGCCGTGTTGACCGCCAACGTATGACCTGAACCTGGTCCGGCCGTCATGCCAATTGGAATCAGCCGTTCCGTCGCGGTCGGCAAACGCAAACCCGGCTGAGGCTTCCAATCGTTGTCACGCGCCAACACGATCAGATCGAGAGATCCAGATCCAAACGGATTGAACTTGCCGTTACGGATTCTCGCGGTCAGAACATGATCATCGTCAATCGCGACCGGTCGTAAAACGCGATCGTTCGACATTGCCTTGCTCTCGATCACCGGCACCCATTGCAGCTGCTCTTCGTCCATTCGATTCAGTCCACCGCCGTTGGTGACCGACAGCAGATCGTCACCGGCACGCACCAGGCCCGCGATTCGATCAGGCTGGACAATTCGCGTGTCGAACACACCCGCAATGATGCTGAAAACCAAACAAATCGCCGCCAATGCGCCTGCGGCCGCGATCGAGATGATTGGCGATCGCCATTTCAATCCAGCGGGAACGGAGACACTGAAGAAAACCGCGAAAAGAAAGACCGCAACTGGAATGCACCACAAAATGCGAGGGTTCCAGATCTCTAACCGCAATCCCGCGATCAAATACAGTCCGATGACCAATTGTGCGACACATAAAAACACGAAGGCACACCCACCGACAAACTTCGCGATCAGCAATGCGGGACGAGAAACAGGCTTGCTGAGCAGCAGATGCAATGAACCCGTTTGCAACATGTCCGGGATGATAGACGCGGTGACCAAGATGCCCAAAAAGACCAGCACGAAACCGAGCAACCAGTGAACCAATGTCGGAATCACAAACTGATTGAACAAAGATTCGAATTGAGTTCGATCGATCTCGAAACCCGTCGGGAAGTCCAACGTTCCGTAGGTCAACAAGACTGATCGCGCGCTTCTCGCTTCGAACACGCCGGGCAATGCGGCTTCGATTCGCAACCGAGCCCTGCGTCGGACCAAGGAATCCGACAGTTCTTCCGCGGGCATCTCATCGAGCTCACGAAGCTCTCGTAGGCGGACCGTTTCTTTCCATGCGACCGCGTCATACCAATGCCGCGAATTGCTGTCTTTGTCAGCCTCTTTTTCGGACTCGTCGTCGTCGACTTTACCCGTCGCGAGTTTGAACTCTTGATCGATCAACTCATTCAATGCGTCGGTCAACATTGGCAACGGGATTCGAACCTCATCGCCTTCCCCGACCCGTTTTAGCTTTCTCGACAATTCCTCGGGCATCGCCTCCGCAATCCGGCCCAGTGGAGCGTCTTCTTGGCTGGGATCGACCATGCCCTGTGCGAGCATCGCCTTCATTCGCGTCCCGTTGTAGACATCGAAGAAACGGAACGTCGTCGTGTAATCCTCGCGGACGCCGATCGGGGCGAGCATCGCCAGCAGGATCCAAATGGCCAGCATCGCTGCCCACAAGACACGCGAAGCCATCGCGGCGTGAAACGAATCCCAAACCACGGCGAAATAGGGTCGCCAATTCAAAGCTTCTCTCCCGGGATCATTTTCGAAACAGATAGCGTCGGAATCGCCGCGACGCGCAAAGAGGGCGTCGTCATCAAGACGACGCTATGGGGACGGGAGCACCGGCTTGCTGAACCAATCGCATGAACGTGTCTTCCAACGTGTGGCGGTGCGGTTGCAACGTCACGATGGATCCACCCATCCCACGCACCAAATCCACACTCGCGTCGACATCCGCTTGATCGTCGCAGTTCAATTGCACTCGCCAGAGGTCTTTGGTTCCTTGCGAACGTACCAATTGCCACGCCGCGTCAGCGGGCATCATCGGCTGCAGTTGTTCCTGCAGCTCGTCCAGAGTGGATCGTTCCAGGTCGATCTCCATGTGGATTGTCAATTCCGATGTCGCTGCGTTCAACCCAGGTCCGCTGAGGTTGTCGATCGGTCCGGAGGCGAGCACTCGGCCTTTTGCCATGATTGCCAGATGAGTGCAAACCAATTCGACTTCGTGCAAAATGTGACTGTTTAGAAAGATCGTTTTGCCCGAATCGCGGAGCCGCTCGATCACGCGTCGGACTTCCGATCGTCCGACCGGGTCCAATCCATCGGTCGGCTCATCCAGCACCAACAAATCTGGGTCGTGCATCAAGGCCTGCGCCAAACCCAAACGTTGCAGCATCCCCTTGCTGAAGCGCCGAACCGGCTCGCGATCTCGACCGTCCAGACCAACCAACTTCAACAGTTCATCGCTGCGATTTCCGATCGTCGTGCCGTCCAATCCGCTCAACCGTCCGTAGTATTTCAAGGCCGAACGTGCGGTGTGATGACGGTCAACTCGTAAAGATTCCGGCAAATACCCGACTCGCCGACGAGCAGCGGCCGAACCAGCGGGCAATCCAAATAGGCTGGCGGATCCGCCGGAAGAACGAATGACGCCAAGCAAAATTTTGATCAGCGTTGTCTTGCCGGCACCATTGGGGCCCAGCAAACCAAAGACCTGACCGGCATCCGCTTGAAGAGTGACGCCCGAGAGCGCGTGGACGTGAGAAGAACGCAACCAATTTCCGCGATAGACTTTCTGCAGACCGTTGACGGAAATGATCGTGCCAGAAGTCCCTTGCCGTTCGTCGGAAGCGGGTAGATCCTCGGTCGGTTCTGCGATGATCGAGCTCACGCCAAAAGATTCTTCAGCGTCAGCAGGAACAAGGTCAATGCAGCCATGGCAATCATCGCCGCCAGTAGCAGTCGATTAGCAGGGTGGTGCCAGGACGGGCCGCTGACTTCGCGGTCGTAAAGACTGCGAAAACCTTCGCGTTCCTGTGGAGTGTCGAAAACACCGTCCTCGACCAATTCCTGCAATCCGAACTGGATCTGGTATTCGACTACACCGAATACATCTTGACGGTGGTGTCCTTCATCAACACCTTTGGCTTCGAAGTACCAAAGCTGGTTGCCGAATTGATTATCCGTTTCGGCGCGATCATCGACGCACGCCAAGCGAATGATTTCGCTGTTTTTTGGACAAAACTTTGCTTTCGCGAGCGCACGAACCCCGTCTAAACGGACCTGCTGGAGCGTTCTCTCGGAATACTGTCGTTGCTGCGTTTCGGCACGCATCATCCTAACTCCGCGTGGCAATGAAGAAGACACTTAGTCTTCGATGGTTCATTATTGCCGGTTGGGCAACCGCCGTCATGGTCGGAGTCAGATTTTTGAGGAAGTTTTGCCCCATTTTTGGCCTCAGCGAATTTGTCCCACCCATCGGAGCGACATCAAATCAAGCCTCATCCTGACTGATCGATCGCTCACTGGACGCAGTTCTTTCGCAGTTCTTAAACCTCAAACCCGATAAACTTTCACGACGTGTAGCCGAAATTAGCTGACGCTATGGTGAAGGCCGATTTGTTGCTAACGTTGAAATAGCCGCACACTCGCGCTTGATCTCGTTTGGCAGCCCTGACCGGCAACAACGTTTTCCAAAGCTGAAGTTCGTGTGACAACGCTGGCTTGAGGCACCGGACCGGGGCGGCGACTGGTGAACGCCCGTTTGGGTGATTCGAACCGAAGCAACCAAGTGTCCGGTCCGATTCAATTTCAACCTGCAAAGGACATGGCTATCGTCACGCCGATCTCACACCGCCCGCTGACTTTACGAACCCCCGTCACGCTGGGTGTCGTTCTAATCGTATTGGTCGTCCTGCTGACCGCGGTCTGGATCAGCGGAACGGTTTGGGGCGCCGTCCGAAATGACTCTACCTCGGGGATGTTTTGGGTGATGCTGGGGGCCGGTGCGCCGCTGCTCGTCGCGATTTTGGCCGGAGTGATCGCCTACCTGACGCTTTCGGTCAAAGCATTCAACCTCAACCGTCGCCAATCCAACTTCATCGATTCAGTCACGCACGAATTGAAAAGCCCCATCGCGTCATTGAAGCTCTATCTGCAGACCATGACCCGACACGATGTCAGCGTGGAACAACAGAAGGAGTTTCACTTGATCATGCTGGAGGACGTCGAGCGGCTCGACAGTTTGATCAATCACCTCTTGGATGCTGCCCGGGTCGAACGGGGCGGCGAGGCGTACGAAGCAAGCGATCTGTGTTTGGAGACAGTCCTTTCGAAATGTGCACAAGGCGCCTGCGTGCGGTACAAGATGCCACCCGAAACCGTTCGCGTTCACTGCCCCGCGATCCACGTGCACGCTCCGGTCGTGCAGATCGAAATCCTATTTCGCAACTTGATCGACAATGCGATCAAGTACGGCGGATCACCTCCCAAGGTCGAACTGACCGCGGTTTGTTCTCCTTCGGGCGATGTCACTGTGTCGGTCCTGGACAATGGCACCGGGATACCAGCGAACTTGCGAAGGAAGGTGTTCGGCCGATTTGTTCGTTTGGGAAGTGAATTAGAACGAAGCAAACAGGGCACGGGGCTGGGATTGTACTTGGTTCGCAACATCACTCATGCTCTGGGCGGTCGCATCAATATCCAGGACGGCCATTGGACGGTGGCAACTGAAACGGATCATTCCGATCGAATCAGTGCAGAAGCCGAGGAACGATCTCGAAGCAGTCAGGAATCTTCCAACAATTCAGCGACAACTGGCAATCGCGGTACACGCGTGGACGTCACGCTTCCTAACGGAAAGATCGTGAAAACGGAACCCGCATCTGATGATCCATCACCGCAAGATTGACATCTTGTCTTCTGGATTGTTGCGTCAACATCGTTGTCGAACTGGCAATCCACTCTGCCGATCGATGTCCACAGTGCACGAATACGCGACCATGAGGGAACTTTTCGTGAATCAATGTCACGCATTTTGACCGCTCAAACTTCAGCCTTTTTGTTTTGTAGCCAGCAACCTCTTTGGTACCACGCAGCGGTCCAGCTTGGGTTAAAATCGAATCCATGAAAGACTCTGCTGTTTCGCCTGCGCTGCTGTTTGCTCCGGAACGCCAACGCCGTCTGCTTCATGGATTGATACAACGCGTTGCGGCGTCTCGAGAGGAACACGCACGACTTGTTCGCCAACAAGGTGACCAACATGCGGACATCGAACAAAAGCTCGCTGACCAACTAGCCGCAGTCAAACAGGACTGCAAAGCTGATCGGCTTAGCACTCTCAAGCAGTGGGACGCTGCTCAAGAAGAAACGATCGCAGCATACGAGTCCGCAACGCTGCATACCCGCGACGAGCTGCGTCGTTGCTCAGCAAGATTCCGACGCCAATTGGCAGAGGAAGAAGCGGCGATCAATAACAAAGTCGAAAAACGACTGATCGCGGTCAAGAATCAATATGACGCTCGCAAAGACCAGCCTAAGAAGCTTGCACTGAAGGAGCATCACCAACTCGACACCGCTCTCGCGGAATCGAATGAGGACATCGAGTGGGCACGTGCTCTGACCATTCGCCGGTTGAACCGTCTGCTTGATACTCAAACACCGAATGACCTCTATGCGGAATTCGGCGAGTCGAAACCTGCCACTGTCGAACATGCACTGGATCTGATTCGGCGGCAAAACCGACGGTTAAAGTCCACTGTGGCCGAGATGCAAACTGGTTTTGCCGCTCACGTTGTCGACGCAGTTTACTACCTGCCGTCACTCGTGGCGGTACTTCTGGTGCTGTTCGCCGGTACGTCAATCCTGATGAAGGCGGAACCGCTTCTTCACTACTTGATCGGTTCGGTCGTCGTCGCTGGATTGATCGGCTTTACCTGCTATCTGATTCTGATGTGGCCGTTGCGACGGATGACACGCTCCCTGCATCCGACTACAGAACGTATCAGACTGGCATCTCACGACGCTGTGGTTCAAGCCAAACGAATCTCAACCGCAGCGGCGAAAAAAGCCAGTCTTGAACTCATCCAACAACGTGACGCTCATATTAAAGAGGCCCATCAATGGCAAGAAAGCCAACTGAAGGCTCTGCGTGAAGATCTCGCAGCGAAGCAGGCCGCCGAAGAAACCCGGCTCAACGAACAATTGCAACGTATCGAGCAACAGTTTCAAACGGGATTCAACGAGCTACAGCAAACGATGCGAGAACGTGCGGAACAAACCGCTGACGCGATCTCGCAAAAACTCAGCCAATCCGATGCCGCGGCGGGACAAACTTTGCAGGCCGTCGTGCAGCAACATCAGCATACGTTGGAATCATTGGCCCAACGTTTGAACACCGGCATGCACCGCGGTATGACACGGATATTGGCGGCCAATGACCTGGTCGAATATCGACATCCTCATTGGGACGAATTGCTCTCCGATCCTCCACCACTGCATCCCGGCATTGATTTTTTGCCGATCGGATCGCTCCGATTGGGCAATCGCCTGAAAAAGCAATTTGATTCGGCATTGGGATACAACGCCAGGCACCTCGCCGAAACCAATGGGCACGGGAACGACGAAGCCGACATTCTCAATCGGCTGCAGGTTCCAGACACGATGCCGATTGCGATGCATCGTCGCCGGCATTCCGGCGTGATCATCGAGGCACCGACGGCGCACATCGAAGATGGGATCAAGATCGCCCACCAGATTCTTTGGCGTTTGCTCTCTGCCGCCCCGCCAGGCAAAGCTCGTGTGACGTTGATTGACCCAGCGGGCCGTGGTCAGAACTTTTCCAGTTTCCTGGCCTTGGCGGACCATGATCCGAGCCTGATCCATCACCGCGTCTGGACTCAAGGTGACCAAATCACGGCACGAATCGCTGACATTGGACATCAAGCCGAGAATCTCTTGCAGTCTTGCCTTCGCGATCAATACGAACGTCTGGAAGATTACAACCAAGTCGCCGGTTCGCTCGCCCAACCGTACGAAGCCATCGCAGCAGTCGGCTTTCCCGATGGATTGTCCCGAGAAGCCTACTCGCATCTGGGTTCTTTAATTCGCAGCGGCATCCGATGCGGTGTGTTCGTCATTCTGGTCGTTGATGAGAAACACGAATGGCCGGAAGACATGCCGATGTTTGATCACCCGAATTTGTTGCGATTGAAATACGGCGAAGCCGGCTTGGACTCCGGCGAAGAAGCCGCTCGCAAAGATCCGTCCGTGGCGTTCGATGGACTGGATCGATCCAGTCTGAACAGCGAATTACCGGCGGCCGACTCAGCCGGCATCATTCCCATCGCCTCTAAACGTCGAGTTCGCTTGCTCGACGAAGGCATCACAGCCGGCCATTGGCGATTGCTCAACGCTGGACTGGACGAATTCGAGTTCTGGCCTGCCCCGCCACCCATGCCTCAAGACCGCTCGGCTTTGATCAATCGAATCGGACGCCTCGCACAGGAAGCTTCCCAAGTCATCGTGCCGTTGACTTCCCTGCTCCCCGGCGAACAACTGCCCAGTGCGGACAACACGTCTAGCTCTGCGGATGGTTTGGAAGTGATCATCGGCAGCTCTGGTGCGGGACGCAATCGATCCTTGGACCTGGGCGAAGGCGTTCGCCAACATGTTTTGATTGCAGGTAAAACCGGCTCGGGAAAGAGCACCTTGCTGCACAGCATCGTGACATCGGGCGCCGCGATGTATCAACCCGATGAATTGCAGTTCTATTTGCTGGACTTCAAAAAGGGTGTGGAATTCAAAATCTACGCCGACGCCAAACTTCCACACGCTCGAGTGATCGGGATTGAGAGTGAACGCGAATTTGGACGGAGCGTGCTGCAACGTTTGGATTCCGAAATGACGACGCGAGGCGAATTGTTTCGTGCGGCTGGTGTGCAAGAGGTCGGATCTTACCGTCGGGCTTGCCCGAATAAATTGATGCCACGGTTGATGCTGGTCGTCGACGAATTCCAAGAATTGTTCACGCGAGACGATTCGTTGGCGGCCGACTGCACCGCGTTGCTCGACAGATTGGTTCGCCAAGGTCGCTCGTTTGGCATTCACGTTGTCCTCAGCAGTCAATCGCTGGCCGGCGCAAATAGTCTGCCGCGAGCGACGTTGGGTCAGATGGCCGTTCGCATCGCCATGCAATGCAGCGAAGCGGACGCGGCATTGATCTTGTCCGACGACAACACCGCCGCTCGCTTAATTTCGCGTCCTGGCGAAGCGATCTACAACGACGAAAGCGGCTTGGTCGAAGGAAACCAACCTTTCCAAGTCGCTTACCTGGAAAGTGCGGAACAAGTCCGACTGCTCAACCAGCTAGCCGAACGTGACGAATCGTGGACGCAAGAGCTCGGCGCCTCGGTCGTCTTCAAAGGCAACCGCCCCGGACGATTCACGGCGGAAATGGCGCGAGAAGTCATCGCGGAATCTAGTTCCTCCGACACGCTGGTCGGATTGCTCGGGGAAGCAGTCGAACTCGGGCCTCCTTGCGCATTACGGTTGCAAGCCAACACCGGTCGCAACGCTGTGCTGGTCGGGTCGGCTCGTAATCGCCCAAGCATTCTGGGCAGCATCATCGCTTCGGCAAAGGCTCATCGACCCGACATGTCGCTGATCCACTTTGATGGCTCCCGTGCCGAAGAAGGTGATTCGACGGCCGATTGGATACAGCACAACCCACAACTCGGCGGTCAAATCGTGCGAACGCGCGACGCCGAAGCGGCGATGATCCAGCTCTCGCAATTGGTGGACGCACGACTTGGCAAGACCCCCGCCGATTCGCCTGAAGATCACGACGCCTCGTCCACTGCAACTGCCTTCAGTTTGGATTCCGGCGGAACGTTGGTGTCAGCGAAAAGTGACAAAACGGAGGAACCACCGATCGCGGAGCTACCTGACAACGACGAGACACCGATTCTTGTCGTCCTCGATGGGCTCGACCGCTTCCGCGATTTGCGGCAGCCTGAATCGATGAACTTCTCGTTGGATGCTGCCAGCCAAATATCCGGCTGCGACGCTTTTCAATCTGTTTTGCGAGAAGGCCCCGCAGTCAACATATTCGTCGTCGTGAGTCTTCCGTCCGCCGAGACACTCAATCGTTGGTTGCCGCGTCAAAGTCATCACGATCTGGAACTGCGTTTGGTTGGAGCTCTCAACGCTGGCGACTCATCTATGTTGATCGATTCGCCCGCCGCAGCGGATCTGTCAGCCGCGACGATGATTTTGTACGACGATTCCGATGGTCGAATGACAAAATTCCGGTTGTGTGACCCGCCGACGTCGGGAGAATTGATGGCGTTGTTGAATACCAACTGATTCCAAATTCTCTCAGTCCAGGAAGTTCGTTTGGCCAAGTGTGATGAAGGGTATCGCTGCGAAGTCTGCGGCGAAGATGTAATGTCGATCGTGGACAGCGATCTGTATCTTCGCTACGTCATCGGGCAATTGGATCCCGAGAAACTTCACGTGTCGCCCGAACGCCACATTCGCTGCAATCCGATCCTCGCTCAGTGCATCCGTGACGCTCGTATTCCACCAATCGAATTGGAAGGGCCGTTCGCTCTTTCCGAACTCGACCCTGAGCACTCCAAAGAGATGATCGATTTGGTGACCCGAGGCTATCAACGCTTGTGGGAAATCAACTCGGAAGAAGGCGACCGAGACGTCACCGACTATCCATTGCCTGAAGTACGAGCCCGCTACCAATAGCGAGTTAATTGCTGACGGATTAAGCCGCATCCGTGATGCGCCCGATGCGATCGCGTCATCGAGAGGTAGCGGCGGTGATCATCACGCTGAAGTGCGCACGGGGGGACCGGATAGTCTATAGTGGGTGCGTCGATCTGACAGATCGGCCCCTCCCGCCTCCCCATCCCACCCCGAATTGCCATGTTTTCGTTTGGAATCACAACGAGAGCGTGTGATCACGCTTGGTCGCGCAATAACGCGCGCCGGTGTTGTATCAACGTTGCCAGTTTCGCTGCCCTGATCGCGGCACAGCTTCTTTCCGTGTCAGCGTTTGCTCAACAAACGAGCCTTAGCGAAACGGTGGCGGCATTGGACTTCACCAAGCTGGAATCAACTCCAACCTCCCAGCCGGACATCCGCGCTCACGGTTCCATCAAGTGGAACGTCCCTGGACCGTTGCCTCCCGAATACGCGGAAGCTCAACCCGGCAACCTGTCGGCTCAATTTCATGGCAAAGGCGAACGCTTGGTCATCGATGATCCAGGCAGCGGTTCGCAGTGGGATTTTGAAAACGGAGACGCGTTGTCAATTCAAGCCATCGTCAAGATTGACGAAATTGGCGAAGGCCAAAACGTCTACATCATCGGCAAGGGACGGACTCACGAGAAGAAGTACGCATCCAACAATCAGAACTGGGCAATGCGTTTGCGGCAACTCAACGGCAGCAGCCGGATCAGCCTACTTTTCGCAACACCGGAAGTCTCTGGCAATACACCTTGGCACCGCTGGACGTCTAGCGAAGGCATCGAATCGACCGCGACCTGGAATCACATTGCAGTCACCTACCGATTCGGCGAACCCAAAAGTGTCCGAGCTTGGTTGAACGGAAAGCCGGTCGCCGGGAAGTGGGACATGGGCGGACCAACAAAGAAGAACCCTATCGTTGATGACGCTCCGGTTTGGATCGGTTCGTCCATGGGAGGTCAGCATTCATCCAGCTTCCGAGGCTGGATCGATCAACTGACCGTCTCTCGCAAATTGCTTCGAGACGAGGATCTGAAAGATTGCTGGAATCCTCCGCCTCCACCGCGTCCCAAACCACCGGAAATGTTGCTGTCCCCTGGCAAAGTCACTTGGTGGTGGAAGGACGACATCCCGACGCACACGAAATGGCCCGTCGTCAAAGCCGACGAAGGTGAATCGCTTTCCATCGAAGCTCCCATGCTGCTTTCGCGGTTGCCGCAGAAGTACGACTCGCACGGCATTCGCGATTCTTATTCGAAAGCCGTCTACCTGCGTGTGGGAACTGAACTGTCGATTCCCGCGGGCGACCATCGATTTCTAGTTCGCACGCGAGGTTTGTCTCGGCTTTGGATGAACGACGAGGAAATCGCAGCGATCGGCCCGCAGAACGGACGTACCGATGGGCACAACCCAGTCGAACCGTTGCCGGAACGACCGGGGCCCGGGTTGAGGCGTCTGGCATATGGGGTGCAAGAAACAATTGCCGAGCACTCTGTCAAAAAGAATGGCAACAAAAGACTCATTCTCGAAACGATCGTTGGCGGCACTCGATATCGAGCGGAACCCGATGAAACCATGGTCGCCGTGCAGTTGAACGGAACGGGGCCGTTCTGGTTGCTTGCATCTGACTTCGGAAACGAAGAAACGCGTCAACCGATCACCGACGCAGTCATCGACAAGCAATTGGCAAAAGTCGAATCGATTCTCGATGCACACGACATTAGCACTCGGCGGCGTCGTGCCGCTGCACACAATGACTATTGGGACGAACGTCACGCGAGAGCGAATGAGTGGATCGAGTCACTTGCCGCAGTCGAAGTTCCGACCGTGCCAAAGAACTCCAACCAGGCTGCTCACTCCATTGACCGATTCCTGACCGCAAAGATCGAAGCGTATCGAAACAACGCGAAATCGATCGACGCGAACACTGAAACCCAAACTTTGTCGCTGCAAGCACAATCGATTTTGCGGGAACGTTGCTTCCGATGTCATGACGAGGACAGCGAAGGCGGTTTGCAATTGAGTTCCGCCGAAGCGATCCATGCGGGCGGCGATTCTGGTGAAACGCTTCTGGTTTCCGGCGACCCACACGCTGGCGAATTGATGCGAAGGATTCGCTCGCCCGACGAATCAGAACGGATGCCTCCATCGGAGGCAATTCCCGACGAAGAAATCGCGATCCTCAGCCGTTGGATCTCCGCAGGTGCGACTTGGTCCGACGAAACAAACACCGTCGAAATAGCGGATGCGGAATTGGTCGATGACGAATCATTCGTCCGCCGCGTCTACTTGGACTCGATCGGAGTGCCGCCAACGGAATCGCAGTATCTCGCATTCGTCACTGACACCGCCGAAAACAAACGTCAGCGTCTGATCAAAGTTTTGATGCAGCGAGATGAGGTCGCCGATCACTGGGTCAGCTTCTGGCAAGACTTGCTCGCCGAGAACCCCAACTTGTTGAAACCTTCGCTCAACAACACCGGGCCGTTCCGGTTCTTCTTGCACGATTCATTGATCGACAACAAACCAATCGACCGAATGGCGACAGAACTGTTGATGCTGCATGGCAGTCGCTACGAAGGCGGCAGCGCCGGATTCGGGATGGCGGCCGACAATGATGCTCCCGAAGCAACACGTTGCATCGTCGCCGCTTCAGCCTTCATGGGGATGAATTTGCAGTGTGCTCGATGCCACGATTCACCTTATCACTCCACGACCCAAGAAGACTTGTACTCACTGGCAGCAATGTTGGCTCGAAAGGAACTGAAGGTCCCCGCGAGCAGCAGCGTTCCAGCCGCATTCTTTGAGGACCATCCTGGCCGAGCCTCCTTGATCCAGGTCACTTTGCCACCCGGCGAAGCGATTGAACCGAATTGGCCCTTCAGCGATCTCGTCGATACCTCGCGACTGGATCGATGGATGCGGGAACCTTCCGATGCCCGTGAAAAGCTGGCGGTCGCTGTGACGACTCCGGAGAACCCTCGCTTTGCCAAGGTCATCGTTAACCGCGTTTGGCAACGACTGATCGGTACCGGTTTTGTCGAGCCGCTCGGTGATTGGGAAAAAGCGACACCCAGCCATCCGGAACTGCTGGAATGGTTGTCACGAGATTTTGTTGCCAGCGACTATGACTTTCGAGAGTTGGTTCGCACAATCATGCAAACCAAGGTCTATCAACGCGAAGCCGTCGGCCAAAACGATCCAGTCAATTCGGCCAATCGTTTCTTCGCGGCCCCCGATCGTCGCCGCATGTCGTCCGAACAAATCATCGATTCAATGGTGGTTTCGTCAGGGCGCCCCTTGGACGTCGAACCACTGACGTTCGATCCCGAAGCCCGCCGACCGCCACAAACCATGATTCATTTGGACGCTCCCGAACGAGCGTGGGAGTTCACGACGTTGTCCAATGAACGCGACCGTCCCAGCCTCGCGTTCCCGCGTGCGGGCGTGATCGTTGATGTGATGAAAACATTCGGCTGGACCGGTTCGCGGCAATCGGCTATCGATCGCCGAGACGAAGACCCGAACGTGTTGCAACCCGGCGCGGTTGGGAATTCCGTCTTTGCATCCTGGACGGTCGCGGCCTCAGAAGACAGCGAACTAGCTGACTTGGCCGTGCAATCGAATTCGGCAGATTCGCTGACCGAATCACTGTTCGTTCGGTTTTTGTCACGCCAACCTACCAAAGACGAACGCGAACTCTTCGCGAATGTGCTGAGTGATGGCTTTGATGACCGGATCGTTCCGATGTCTCACCGCCAGCGTGCAGAACCACTCCCGGAACTCGAGCATGTCTCTTGGTCCAACCATTTGGCCGACCGTGCCAACAGCATCAAACTCGAACTAGAACAGCGAGCCGTTCACGGCGATGCCCCCGATTCACGATTGCGTTCGACGTGGCGTCAGAACTACGAAGACGTCATTTGGTCTTTGCTCAATTCCCCCGAATTCATCTGGATCCCCTGATGTTGCAATCTCGACGAAGTTGGCTGCAAAACGTTGCAGCAGGCGGCACCGCCATTGCCGCGTCATCCGCTGGCGTGAATGGATTGTTGCGAGCCAATGAATCAAAGGCCGCCACGCCATTCGGAAAAGCCGAACACGTCATCTCGATTTGGCTTGGTGGCGGCATGGGGCAGATCGACACGTTTGATCCCAAACGATTGGGCGACCAAAAGGCTCGAAAACCGGGTTCGCTGTACAAATCGATCGACACGGCGGTTTCCGGAGTTTCCGTTTGTGAACACCTGCCACGACTTGCCGAACGGATGGATCGTGTCACGGCCGTGCGTACGGTGCACCATGACGTGATTGATGAACACGCGGCCGCGACCAACCGAATGCACACCGGTCGTGTTGTGACAGGAACAGTCACCTACCCGTCACTAGGCAGCGTCGTTGCACACGAACTTGGTGCAGCAGATTCCAGCGTTCCGCCGTACGTCTTGATCGGCTATCCCAATGTGACTCGCGGCCCGGGATTCCTGGGTGCATCCAGTGGTTACCTATATCTGACGGATACCAGCAAAGGACCGTCCGGATTGTCACTGCCGCACGGGATCGATGCCGAACGTCAATCTCGACGCGAGCAACTGCTCAGTGCAACAAGAGCATCGGCACGACGACGCTACGAAAATGATTCGGCTGTCGCAAACTACGATTCGGTCATCGAACAGTCGCTGCGATTGTCAGGTCCGGAGTTCGGAGAAGTGTTCGAACTGGAAAATGAGAGCGGCCAACTTCGCAATCAATACGGAAGCGAATTTGGTCAACGATGTTTGCTGGCTCGACGCTTGGTCCAGCGAGGCGTTCGGTTTGTGGAAGTGTCTCACAACCTGAACTTCATCAACGGCACGGGGTGGGATGTCCACAACGATGGTATCAACAAACAACACGAGCTGATTCGCGACCTCGATACCGCTATGTCCACGTTGATCGATGATTTGGAAAAGCACTCGATGCTGGACAAAACCCTGATCATGGTTTCGTCTGAATTTGGACGCCCACCAGGCTTCGACGCCGGCGGCGGTCGCGGCCACCAAGGCAAGGCTTTCACCTGTGTTCTGGCCGGTGGCGGCCTGAACCACAGCGGAGCCTACGGACTGACGGACGAACTCTCGCAAAACATCGTCGAATCGCCCGTCAGCGTTCCGGATCTATTCGCCACCGTTCACGCATCATTGGGGATCGATCCCCAAAAACTGCTTTATGACGGCGACCGTCCCATTCCAATCACTGACAACGGCAAACCCATCGAATCATTGCTTGTCTGACCGATTTGCCGATGACCATGACAGCGTAACAGGCCCGGACTTCGATCCGTTGGCAAAACCACTATCTTTGGTTTTCAACTTCTTCTGAAGTTACGGGCTCCGAATCGTTTCCAGAATCGTTGTTGTCGTCATCGTCGGGTTGGTCGGCCGCGGAGGAATCATCTTCTCCGCTCGGTTCGTTAGGCGGTCCGCTGCCGTCCGCGGTATCCATAGGAGCTTCCGAATCTCCCTCGATTGCGTCCGGATCAATGACAATGGTCTGCTCATCAGTCACCTTCTTGGGCTTCAACGAGTGGCGAACAAACAACCAATCCTCACCCTGCTTTCGATAGACCGCATACAGTTTATGCGAATTCACAATCATGCCACCCATCCAATGAAACACCTCGACGTACTCATCGCCCTCTTCATAGGTATTAGAAGGTTCTTTTCCCAACACCTCTCGCACGTCGAGATTTGACAGAGTCTTGTTGTCCGCCAGACTTTGAAACTGCGCCTCGGCGACCTTGTCAAAGCCAGCTTGAAGGTTCGCTGGGGCGACGAAGGTTTCATAGCAGAATGCCGCAAGTACGACGGCAATCACGATAAGTGTGATGAACAGCCCCTTGTGGCCACCTCCACTGCTCTTGGGCTGAGGTGAAGAAGGTTGGTTCGCTGAATCTTGAGGTGTATCTGACACTGGGGCCGCCTGTTTTGATGAATGAGAGCGAGTAACTACCGATTAGCCTACGTTTTACTACAGCTTTCGGTGGTTGTGGAACTCATTGCAGCCATCCTCGCGATTTACGATCAACAAACCACTGAACTGTCCTCCATCTCAATAGCGGCCTGCCTCCTTCGGTGCTGGAGTCAACTATTCAACACCCAGTCGCTAAACTACCGACCGTGCCATTCATCCGTCACACCTGTTTCATTGCCGTTCCTCAAAAGCCTCCTTTCTTGCACCGAGATTCTCATGACGTCGTTTCCGTTTCGTAGCTGTTCGTTGGTGGTGACCGTCTACACGCTGGTATTGTTTGCCAACAACGCGACAGCTGGCGAGATGCCTTCTCTACCGGTTGAGGTCCTAATCGGTCCAACCGACCCCGCTCCCGAGGAAACGCCCGATCCTGGACCGTTGCGGACGCCTTTTGCTGTCGAATTCGACTCGCAAAATCGCATGTGGATCGTCGAGTTCGATGGCGGACGCGTAATGCGTTGCGAACCCAATGATTTTAGCAACCCTCACGTGATCGCTGGTCCCGAATCGGCAACTGAACCCAACGCACTTGGATACGTTGATGGCCCCGCCCGATCGGCGCGATTCAACAAGCTGCACAATTTAATGATTGACTCAAACGACGTGCTCTATCTGTCCGATCACGCCAATCACTCGGTTCGACGATTGATGGAAAGCGAGGACGGTAAGTGGGTCGTCGACACTTACGCTGGAAATGGCAAACGCGGTCCAGCCGTAGACAATGTTGATCGCCGCGACGCAACGTTTCACGAACCAATCTCGGTCACACTCGATGTGAAAGACAATCGGTTGCTGATTGCTGACATCGGAAACCAAGTCATTCGGTCGCTCGACCTATCGTCGGGAATGGTATCCATCATCGCTGGCCAAAAATCTAAGCTCAAAGATCCGCGAGCGGTGGATTTGGACGGCGAGCGTAGACTGCTAGTGTTGGAACGCAATGGCAACCGTTTGCGACGCGTCGAATCAAACGGCGACATCACGACGCTCGCTGGCAGTGGCAAAAAAGGAACCGCCGACGGGGATGCGAAACAGGCCAGCTTCAACGGGCCCAAACACATGGACGTGGCCCCGGATGGACGCGTTTACATCGCCGACGATGTCAACCATTTGGTACGGGTTTACGATCCAGAAACCGACGTCGTGCAGACGCTGAATCTAGGCGATTACACACTTCGTCGACCGCACGGTGTTTGCGTTCGCGGCGATCAACTTTACATTGCTGACAGCTTCAATCACCGCATCTTGCGAATTCCTCTTCCAGCAAAGTGAAAGCAAATGGCCGACGACAAATCGCTCCCGAAAATTGGATGGGTTGGAACGGGAGTGATGGGGGCCAGCATGTGCGGCCATCTGCTCGACGCCGGCTATGAAGTCACCCTGACAACTCGAACACTCGCGAAAGCAGAACCGCTTCTGACTCGCGGGGCAACTTGGGTGAAGACACCCAGGGCGGTCGCGGAAAGCAGCGATTTGATCTTCACGATCGTCGGTTACCCCCACGACGTTCGCGATGTCATTTTGGATCCTGAAACCGGAGTCCTGGCGGGCTGCAATCCAGGCAATGCGATCGTTGACATGACGACCAGCCAACCATCGCTGGCCGTTGAAATCGCCGAAGCCGCGGCTCGCCGAGAAGTCGACTCGCTCGACGCTCCCGTATCCGGCGGTGACACGGGTGCAAAAAATGGAACGCTATCCATCATGGTCGGTGGCAGTGGCCGAGCACTCATGAAGGTGCAGCCTTGCCTGGAATTGATGGGCAAGACCATCGTCCATCAGGGCGGTCCCGGTGCGGGCCAGCACACCAAAATGGTCAATCAGATCTTGATCGCAACCAACATGATCGGTGTTTGCGAGGCGTTGGTCTACGGACACAAAGCCGGCTTGGACTTACCGACGGTTCTGCAATCGGTCGGATCCGGTGCCGCGGGAAGCTGGTCACTGAACAACTTGGGACCGCGAATCATCGACAATCAATTCGATCCCGGCTTCTACGTCGAACATTTCATCAAAGACATGGGAATTGCACTCGCCGAGTGCCGAGCAATGAATCTTTCGACGCCGGGATTGGCTCTGGCAGAACAGCTCTACCAGGCCGTTGCGGCACAAGGGCATGGACGTGACGGAACGCATGCTTTGGCACTCGCTATCGCGAATCTTTCGGGAATCGATTGGCTCAAACGGTGAACATTACAGTGACCCAAACGGCATCGGGTTGAACGCTAGCCGATTGGGATGTCTGGTTCAGAACTGAAAGTAGACAAACGGCCGAAATCCCCGAGGGGCATACAGCACCAACGCCCAAATCATCATGGCGGTCGCCACGGGACTGAACCACCGATCCGCCGGCAAACGCATCCACCGACGCCCGTGAGTACGCCAAACCAGGTGATCGACAACCATGCACGCCAGTGCCAATAGCGGCAATGGCGGCAGCCACAGGATTGTTCCAGCCACCGACCATGATTCGGTTCCGGGAACAGCTAGCGGCGTCGTGCGACCAATCATGCCGCGATAGATCACCATCGCGTTTTCAAACGATGTCGCGCGGAACAGAACCCAGCCGAACAAGACAACGCTCATTGTCGCAAGCCATCCTGCAAATCTCGGTAGCCGCAGTCGACTGCATCGAGCCACGATGAGTGCGATTCCGTGCCAAACGCCCCAACTCACAAAGGTCAATGCGGCTCCGTGCCAAAGCCCACCGAGAGTCATGGTGATTAACAAATTGCGATTGGTGTTCCAAGTCGTGCCGCGTGATCCGCCCAACGGAATGAAGAGATAGTCACGCAACCAAGTTGACAAGGTGATGTGCCAGCGTCGCCAGAATTCGCTGACCGATGTCGATAGGTATGGATGACGAAAGTTGACCGGGAACCGATACCCGAGCATCTTTGCGATTCCAATCGCCATGTCGCTGTAGCCGGAAAAGTCATAGTAGATCTGCCCCGCATAAGCCAACACGGCCAGCCAAACCGTCACCGGGTGATAGAGTTCCGGCCCCGCGAAAACGCCATCGACCAAGTCGGCCAGATGATCGGCGATCAAGACCTTCTTCACCGCCCCCCGTAGCAACTGCTGGGCTCCGTTGTACATCCGCTTGGAATTCCAATTCGGAGTCACCGCCAATTGCGGCAACAGGTGCGCCGCACGAACGATTGGTCCAGCCACCAACTGCGGAAAGAACGAAACGTACAACGCGAAATCAAGCACGCTGCTTGTTGGCTTCATCTTTCGACGGTAGACATCGATCGTGTAGCTGAGCGTTTGAAAGGTGAAGAATGATATTCCCACCGGCAACACGATGGGCAACGTTGACGCATCCAAACCAATCGCTCGCACCAATGGTTCGGCGGTTTCCAAGAAAAAATTGAAGTACTTGAACAGGCCCAGCATGCCGAGGTTGACGGTCAAGCTGCACATCAGCCAACGCTTGCGAATCGCGTGGACTTCACTCGCCACAATCTTCTTGGCGACGACAAAGTCCACCGCTGTCGAAAGCAACAACAACCCGCAGAAACGAATGTCCCAGTAGGCGTAGAAGTAGTAGCTGGCCAGCAACAGAAACGCGTTGCGTGCCACGCGACCGCGAAGCGTCCACGCAATTGACACCACCAGTATCAAGAAACATAGGAATTCCAACTGCGTGAAGTTCACTCGGCCACTCCGGGTGATTCATCCGGGAGTTTTCGCGATTCTGCATCTCGCCAATGTTTCGCAAATTTCAACGCAATCAGTTGGTATCCGACCGCGTTGAGGTGCCCGTTTCCAAACCGGCCATTGTGGAAGCCATGTGGAAATACCCCACTCGCAACCGAATCTCGAAACGTGTCACGACAATCGATGACTTCGAATGAATTCGAATCCGCGTTCCGCTCGACAATGCCCCAAAGCTGATCGTCTGGATCATCCACGCGAAGCTTGCCGTCCATGACCAAGGGGCACCGAGGTGCGTAGACAATCCAAATGGGCGTTGTTGCTGCAGCGCGAATCGCGTTGAGGTTGTCGATAATCCAGCCTTCCGCAGCGACTCGATCCGTTTCTTTTTGAAAGGTCACGCGAGTCGGCTGCGCGGTCTTCGGAATGGGGCCAACGCGGAACCTCAGTCGACGACGCTCGGTTGTCTGCGGATCAGTCAACAAGTTTCGTCCGGCATGAATGGCCAAGTCCGGCGCCCAATTCGCCAGCCTACTTGTCGCGGAAAGGTCCACTGAGTCGACCGAGGCTGGAGCATCGGAGGACTCAACCGTCCCCATCAGATCAACCATTTCGCACAGCAATAGAACGTGCCCGTCCACGTTTAGCTCTCGCTCAACCAACGGCATCTGCCGCCTCCACGAGCCAGCGTCATCGCCGCTGCTGGCCAGCGGTAGAACGCGCACGTCCAAACCGTTCTGCTCACCGCTTACCCCACGTTCACCAAGCGAACTTTCGAGCTGATACCACAACTTGTCCGCGTCGGCGACACTGACACCTTCCGCTTGCGAATCGCCCCAAAGTGCGAGGGTCAGAACTCGCGTGCCATCGGATTCGGGCATGTCGGTCCTGCCCATCATCCCGTGCGGGCCAACTGACGTGGTGGCATAACCTTCCGCTCGCCATCGATAGGCTTCGCCCGGTGAGAGCACGACACGTTGCCGAACGTCATCGAACGTGCGTGCCACGTAGCTGCGCACAAACCATGGCGATGTCGCTGCGATGATCAGGGTGCCCAACGACAGACCGATCAACCAGCGAGCAATCATCCGCCTTCTACCGACGAAGCCGACGTCGCGGGTTTTGAATTGCGTTGCAGCAACGAACGGATCGGCGACATGAACGCGAAGTAGCAGAACACGACGGGAAGCGCGACCCAGTGAAGCAGGAACAAACCAACCACCGCAAACAAGGCTTGTCCAATTTGGTGTGGTGCCCGCCGTCCGCGAACCAACTGCGCGAACACGTGTGGGTACTCGTATCGAGACACCATCAAAAACGCCAGCACTAAAGCCAGTGTTGGAATCACATAGTGCGATGCATCCAGTGCAAGCCCAGCCATCGAATGAATCCACTCGGGATAGGCTTCTCCGACCGAGAAGTCGGCCAAATCCGGAATCGCAATCGCAAACGCCGCGATCGTTCCTGCGGCGGCCGGCGATGGCAAACCTTCGAAACCCTCGTGGTCATCATCCTCGGGCGTTTCAACATTGAAACGTGCCAATCGAATCAGCACGCACAAGGCGAACAACACTCCGATGCCCCAAGTCAATCGTTGCAGCAACACATCGCTGATTCGCCACACGATCACCGCGGGGGCGACCCCGAACGTGACCGCATCGCACAACGAATCCAGCTCCGCGCCGAATTGACTGGCTTGCCCGGTCAGCCGAGCCGCCGAGCCATCCAAGGCGTCAAACAACATGCCGCCAAAGATCAACAAACCGGCGGCAAACAGTTTGGACTCTGGCGTCCAATCCAACGATTCCGTGCTAACCGCAATCGCGATAGCAGCCAATCCGCAGACGCCGTTTCCAAGCGTTAACAACGTCGGCAACACCGCCAGCGTCAGACGCCGCTTCTTACCGCGTCGCCGCTTGCGTCCAAACTTTGATCGTTCAGCGAATCGATCCTCTTGCATGAGGTCTGATTCGTCATCGAAGCTGTCGTCGTCTTGAATTGGCAGTCTTGGTTTCAGTTCGCTCATTTCGATCAACCTTGTTGATAGCGGGCGAACACCGTCGAGCCGGCACACACCTTTTCGCCGACTTGCGCCACGATCTCGAGGGCTTCGTCGCGAGGAATCACCAGCTCGGTTCGCGAGCCTAGTTTAATCATTCCGAACATTTCTCCGCGCTGCAAAACGTCGCCCACGCGAGCCCAACAAACAATTCTTCTCGCAAATTTACCGGTGATCTGCCGAATGCGGACGATACGGCCTCCAATTTCCGGACATTCCAATTCGACGTCCATGTTTTCGTTCTCTTTGGTCGATTCGGAACGCAGCACGTTCAGAGATTTGCCCGGACGATAGCGAACCCGGATGACTCGTCCCGGCATCGCGATCCGATTCGCGTGCACGTTGAACACTGACAGAAAAATTCCAAAGCGTACCGCGGCCCCAATGATCGGATCATCAATTTCGACGATCTCCACCAACTTTCCATCCGCTGGCGAGACAACGGTGCCGATCGTTTCCGGCACTTTGCGTCTGGGATTTCGAAAGAACCAAGCGACCAAAGCAGCGACCAAAACGAACGGAACGGCCAGGGGCCACCAGAACCACCCGGCGAAGATAGCCAAGACGAGCGAGGCCGCTGTCGTGATGATCAGTTCGGCTAACCCAACCCGCACAAACGGAAGCGATTCTCGCCACAGGAACGGGTCGTCGGCGTCTGCCCACCAATAACTGTCTTGGTTGCGATAGTATTTCATGTCTCGCGAATCGACCGGTTCGAACGGCAACTCGCCGCGATGGCCTTGGCGGCGATCCCGCATTTTCGCCACGTACTTGGGGCGAACCGCGTTCAACCAAGCTCGCCGGAGCCTGCCCCACGCCAACTCGATTGTCATCACCACTCCGCCACCGGGCTGGATCGATTTCAGCGCTGGGTCCATGGCTGGCTCGTCCAACATCGCCGCATCAGAAGACGGCGGGATTGGATCGTTGAGCGGGACGGAAGCGTTGGAGGACAAATAGCTGGCCATGAATTCAATATGAAAGCCAAAAACGACGGCTTGGCAGGGGGCCGGTCAGCGTGAAGCGTACTGGTTACACTGTGAAACTGTCGAGAACACTCGCACTCGAATTTGTTACCCCGTTGGATGGACGATGATCACACCCCGGTATCTTTTGCCGTTTGATTCGCGAAGAGCCCTTCATCGTTTCACAGACGTCCTGGTCATTGGCGGTGGTTTGGCGGGTTTGCGAGCGGCCAACGCGGTGGAACCGAACCTGTCTGTTCTGGTTGTGACCAAAGACGAGCTTCGTGAGTCCAACAGCAACTACGCACAAGGCGGCATCGCCGGCGTCTTGGATCCCGAAGATTGTTTCGACGATCATATCCGAGACACATTGATCGCGGGTGGCAATCTCTGTGATCCCGCCGTCGTCGCGCGAGTCATTCACGAAGGCCCAAGGCGGATCGAAGAACTGATCCATTGGGGAACCCAGTTTGACAAAAGCGAAGGCGAACTTGCTCTCGGCCGAGAAGGCGGGCACAGCCACGAGCGCATTGTCCACGCCATGGGCGATGCGACCGGACGCGAAGTGATGCGAGCCGTGATCGCACGTTCACGCGAAGCCGCCAACATCGACATCTGGGAAAACGCTTTCACGGTCGATTTGCTCAGCCAAGAAGGTCGCTGCCACGGCGCGATTATCGTCACCAGCGATGGACGACCGACGATGGTGTGGGCCAAGGAAACAATTCTTTGCACCGGCGGAGTCGGCCAGGTTTATCGCGAATCGACCAACCCGCCCGTCGCCACCGGTGACGGAACCTCGCTGGCCTATCGAGCCGGCGTGGAACTGAGAGACATGGAATTCATTCAATTCCATCCGACCGTTTTGTACATCGCCGGTTCGTCTCGTTCATTGATCACCGAAGCGGTCCGTGGCGACGGAGCTTACCTTCGTGATTCGACCGGCCATCGTTTCATGCCCGACTACGACTCTCGCGGTGAACTCGCGCCTCGGGATGTGGTCAGTCAATCGATCGTCAATCAGATGAACGAGACCGCGCATCCGTGCGTGTATTTGGACCTTTCTCACCTCAACGCGGAACACGTCCGAGCTCGCTTCCCAGGAATCGCGGAGACTTGCGGCAAGTTTGGTTTGGACATCGCCACAGATCGCATTCCGGTCCGTCCAGGTGCTCACTACATGATCGGCGGAGTTCGAGTCGACATGCTGGGACGAACCAGTCTTCCTGGATTGTGGGCAGCGGGTGAAGCAACCAGCTCCGGACTGCACGGTGCAAATCGATTGGCCAGTAACAGCTTGCTCGAAGGATTGGTATACGGTGCTCACGCCGGAGAAGCGGCCAGTCGTTCCGCAGCGGAAGGCCCACATAAAATGGTTGCTCGCCGCATCCAACATGCCGACCACACGCTCAACGAATCGTTCGATGTCGCCGACGTCCGTGTGTCACTGAAAAGCCTGATGGGACGATTGGTCGGCGTTCAAAGAGATGCCGAGGGACTTCGCCAAGCCGACGGTCAAATCCGTTCGTTGGCCGCTTACGTGATGCGACATCAATTCAACAGCGTCGAAGGTTGGGAACTACAGAACCTCTTGCTGACCGCTCACTGCATGGCCTCGTCAGCACTGGCTCGGACCGAATCACGCGGCGTTCATCTTCGCAGCGACTTCCCCCAACCGGACGATGTGAACTGGCGTTGCCACCTCAGCATTCAAGTCGATGTCGACGGCGGCATGCCGCGAAAAGGCGAACCGATGACATCGCCGATCATCTTGCGTGAAACCAACGAAGCGGACTCGACCGCGGACTGAATTGCTCGTTCAATCCTCGTCTGAACGATCTCAAACGAACCAGGCAATTCACTCCAGCCAGCCGGGGAATCGGCTCGGCAAATCAGTCTTCGGTTTGCTCCGAATTTTCAGCATCTCGTGACGTTTTTATGTGACGATGATCGCATTGAGATGCACTTCAAACTCGATCTGGTGTTCGATCGCTTTGGGCTGCTGCGGCGAGCTACTACAATCGTCGCCAACTCACCCGCCCGGTGGCGCGTTTCCTTCCTTCGCCATCGAATCCACGCCAACTCTTCAGTGTTTGCCACACATGATTTCGATCAACCGATCCTCGGTTCAATCCGCGTTTCGTTCCGATGCCGCGGTCCGCTATGTCGCACTCTTCCTGTTCTTTCTGACCTGGGTAATTGGCGTTTTCGCGACCGCCGAAGCTCAAAACGCTGTGATGCCCCCTCCGCAATCGATCGACTGGGCGAGCGAAGCATCAAAACTGCACGATCTGCGGCGAGAAGTCTCTGACGTCGCGATCACGTTTGTAACAACTGGAAATGATCCATCGATCGCCTTCCAAATTCCAGCCACCCCGGCGAACGAACGCCATTGGGTTCTGGCCATGGAGGTTTTCTGTCCTCAGGGCATCCGGGAAATGGAAGTCTTTTACCAGCAACCGTGGTCCGCGCAGCGGCGCGTCGATCAGCCCCCGATCATTCGTTCCGAAGGCTGGACGACCTACAGCTGTGATTTGTCACGAGACAAACAATTTCTTCGTGAGGATGGGCCGATCTGGCTGCGACTTGATTTCGGAGCCGCTGCCAACAAGCGTTTCCAGGTCCGAAACGTAGTCCTTCGTCTCGAAAACGATTTTGAACTGCGAACACGGCAACAGAAACTCGAACGGATCGAATCACTTCAAAAGCTTGATTCTCAAATTGCCTCTTACTACCAAACTGCCTTCCCCATCAAAATCACACAGGTCACTCACGATAGTGACCACATTCTTATCGCCGGAGAATCGACGGGCAAACTGTCAACTGCGAACCTCAGTTTGATCCCGCGAAATTTGTCGGATATATCCGCGATCGCTGCTCGGGTGGATTCGCAATCAGCGGTTCATCCGATTCGAATCAATGCGGAAGGAACGTTTGAAGTTCGTGTTCCGGCGGTATCTGACTCGACGCTTCGTGCAACGGGAATGCGCTGGCAAGTCGTTTCGATATCCAATCAGCTTGACTCGGATGGAAAGCGTCCCACCGTGCCCTTCTCTGCTGTTCATCATGTTGACACGTTCGACGTCGCTGAAGCAAACGAGCTCCCACCAACGCCTGCTCTGCGTGCCGCCAAAGGAATGACCTGTTTGTCAGAACTTGCTCCCGAACACATTCGAGAACTCGGACTCAAACACGGTTCGGTCAACATTGTTCTTTCGGGACTTGTGTCGATCTCGCCACGTCCAGGCTTTCTGCCAATGGAAATTCGCGGTCGCAAGAGATACGTCAACCAGGGCATGATGCGTCAGCTCGATCGACGCGTCCAAATGGGTCGTGACGCTGGTTTGGTCATGGCGGGCATTCTGCTCATTCCCAACTCTCGCAACGGGAAGCGTGCCGACGATTCACCCACATTGCAGCACCCCGACGCGGATCCGGCTGGAGCCTACACGATGCCGAACTTGGTTGATCAAGATTCTGCCGAACTCTACGCCGCAACACTGGACTTTCTCGCCGAAAGATACAGCCGCGGGAATCTGCGAATCGATCATTGGATCGTCCACAACGAAATCGATGCCGGATGGCAATGGACGAACATGGGCGAAGTCCCCATGCATGTCTATTTGGACCACTACTTTCGTTCATTGCGAATGGTTGATGCGGCCACGCGACGCATCAATCCACACGCTCGATCGTTCATCACATTGACGCATCATTGGAATCTTGCCGATCCGCCGCACTGGCGTTGGTATGCGTCCAAAGACATCGTGGAAGCTCTCGTGCGGCATGGTGAAGTGGAAGGCAACTTTCCGTGGGGATTGGCCCATCATCCTTACCCCGAAAGTTTGTGGGAATCCGACACCTGGAATGACAACGTCGAGTTCACAATGGACACCGCTCGTTTCACACTCAAAAACTGGAAGGTGCTCGATGACTACCTACACACCAAACGTTTGAGAGACCCTAAAGGCAACGTTCGCGCGGTATTGCTCAGCGAACAAGGGTTCCACGCATCGGAGGCGGATACAGAAGCGCTGGACCAACAAGCAGCCGCCGTGTTCTACACCTTCGAAAAAATTCGCGAGTGTTCGTCAGTGCTTGCGTTTGACTACCACCGCCCAGTCGACTCACGCGGCGAAGGCGGCCTGTATCTCGGATTGCGTGGGCTCAGTTCGCCTGAACACCCTCGAGGCGAGGCAAAACCAGCTTGGGATGCGTTCAAAGCCATCGACACTCCCTCCGAATCCAACCTGCGTGTGCGCTACGAATCTCATTGGAAAGATTGAGCGTGCCATGACTGCACCATTCGATGGTGCCCAGCGAGCCGCACTTCGTCGCGTCCAATGACAATCTCAAGCCCCTCCACTTCCCAGATAGCTGATCATGGAACTCACTGCTCATTCGATTCCCAAACGCCGCCAAGCCAAAAGCCTAGCACTTGAATCCTTGATCGGCGCCGTCGCGATGGTCTCGGTCCTCATCGGAGTGGTCGCCGCCGTCGCCGTACTGATCTTCTTCGGTTTTCCAGCCATCGTCACATCGCTTTCCATCCTCGTCGGATCACTTTTGAATTGGCTTTTCTTGCAATCCCTCGCTGAAATCATTCGGTTGCTCAAGAAGATTGCGAAGCTCGACTACGCCGGGGTTATCTCCGGCAGTCACATGGAAATGGTCCCCACCTGCAGCCACTGCGACGCCACGCTTCGCAACGACGTTTACTGCGATCAATGTGGTGCCCGGCTGATCCCACCGAGTGTTTGAGCGAACCAGTAAGACTGAGCCGTAAAACGCCAGACGAGATTGCTTTCCCAAAACGGCAACGTTCAGCGACGCCATCCCGTATCCGCTTCGCTTGGCCGTCAGCGAAATCGCAGTGTGAACGCTTTACCATCCGTCGGCTTCATGAGAAATCCAAACGGCATGCATCAAATCCTGGTTTACGGTGATTCTCTCAGCTGGGGAATCATTCCAAACACCCGTTGTCGCTTCGCGTTCCATCAGCGATGGCCAGGGGTGATGGAAGTTACGCTGCAACGATCAGGAATCGAAACGCGTGTCGTTGAAGACTGCCTCAATGGTCGCCGCACCATCTGGAACGATCCAATCAAAGCCGGACGCAATGGGTTGGAAGGCCTGGAACAAAGGATCGAGGTCAATTCGCCGCTCTCACTCGTTATCCTCTTCCTTGGGACCAACGACTTCCAGTCCGTCCACAATGTCCACGCTGAGCAATCGGCACAGGGACTCGCATCGCTAGTCGACGCCATTCGTGTGGCGCCGATTGAACCTGGAATGCCAACCCCCAAAATCCTGTTGATCGCACCGCCAACCGTTCAATCGCCGAAACACAACATGGCGGCGAAGTTCCAAGGTGCGGAAACGAAATCAGCAGGACTCGCAGATGCCGTTCGCAACATTGCAAAAGAGAAACGCTGCGAATTCTTTGATGCGGCCAAGGGCACCACAACCAGCGTGGTCGATGGAGTCCACCTTGATCAAGAACAACACCTGGCTCTTGGTACCGCACTAGCTGCGACCGTCGCAGGAATTTTGGCAACAGACGCAACCTGATTCAGACCAAGAACCTGTCCTCAAAGTGGCATAGGCTTCCAGCCTGTGGTCCGCGCGATCACAGGCTGGAAGCCTATGCCACCTACTCTCCGCTTGGTCGAAAGCCTTTTACCAGCCAGATTCGCTAGACTTCTTCCTCGCATTCGGATGGCATCAGCCTCGCACCGCGGAGTGTCATTCCGCTTCCGGGATCCAACCAAGTCCGCCAGGGATCATCTTGCAAACCGCTTTCATTCGAAACACGACAGTCAATCTCGGCCTCTGTGACTGACACCCCTTACGCACCACCGACCGCCACCGAGACAGTTCGTCCGGTGAGTCCAGTCGTGAATTCAGAATTCCGGAGGGGACCGGTGTGGTACATTGCTTACTCGGCATTGGCTGGTGCTTTTGCATCCATTCCATGGCTGACTCACCTTCCTGCACTGGGGCTCGTCGCGATTCTAGCTGGATGTGTCATCGGTGGACTGATCTTCCGGATTCGATCACGGAGCTGGCCGCACGATCCAAAGGTTCGCCATCGGCAATTGCTCTACTCATTGATCGCAGTATCGTTCCCGCCCGCCGGACTATTCGTATTGGCAGGTCCCAACGCACAAGGTTTCGGAATCATCTTGCTCGGAGCAGCCTTAGGAGCATTTGTTGCCTGCGGAATCTTCGTCAGCGGCACGCGACGCTACTCGATGGTGAATGAACGACTCAGACAAATCGAAACGAACGATCAAAGTACCATCGAATGAAGACGCTTCTTCCTGTCTGCGATCTGGAACTCACCAAAGCACCAAACCGGCGTAAACTCAAAACCAAATCCAAATCTTTCGCGACCTTGTTTGAAAAGCGATGCTTGCCTCCCGTTTCAACTGAACGCTGCCTTTCTCCACTTTGCGCATGGACTGATCTCATCCCGACTCACTGGTCTATTAGATGATGCACCCGTCGACCTATTGCTTGGTGTTGTGGACTGCCATGACCGCGACAACCATGGCCCAAGCCCCTGACTCGCTAGACAATCCGTTTCGACCAGTCGCTGCTGACGACACCGTCTCAGAATCAAAACCGGACGTCGTCGATGAAGAGTCGCCGGAGCAGCGAATGTTGGCTTTGGTTCACACCGAAGCGCTGCCTCGCTTTGACCGTGCAGAGATCTTCACGCTTTCAATGCCTGATCCATTCGCTGACGATGCGATGAAGCGAGAATCAGGCAAAGACGCCTTTCCGGTGCGTCCGTATGGGAAGAACGCGACCGTCCTGAAACACAAAACGTTGACGGGACCTAGCTGTGATGACCTGCGTAAGCTTTGGCAGGAACTCACCTTCGACCGCGACGGCGGAGCCTTTTGTCATCGTCCCGTCTACGGACTTCGATTTTACCGTGGCGAATCGCTGCTTTTCGAAACAACGGTCTGCTGGGAATGTCAGAACTTCTATGTTCCAAAGTTCGATCGCCAGAAACGGACTTTCAGTCATCGATGGCATGGCTTCGTAAACGACGTCCAGGCAAAAGCACTGCTGACTCGACTCCGTTCCGAGTTGCCGCATCCGCAGCTATAAACGTTCGCAGAATGCCCGTTTGCCAACCAGCACCTGGCGCCCAACCACTCACGCTAGTGTCCGATCCATACCGTCCGCCGCTGACCTCGCCAAAACAGAGAGCCTATCCTCGTAGGCGATTTCAATTTGCGTTCTTGAACGCCGTGCTTCTCGGCATTCCGCTCGCGGTTGCCTTGTTCAGCATTGCTTCCACGATGATTGAGATGCAAGTCGAAGCAGCCAAGAACAATGGCGATCCAGTCACCTATCAAAGCCACTACTGGAATTTTGCACCGCACGCACTCTGGCTCATCCTTGCCTACTTCTCCGCACCCAATCTTGGTTTGCTGGGACTGCACGCCATTTTAAAGTGGCAGAAGTAGGAATCGGTCTCGTCCAGTGCTCAGGAAGAGGCAAGCAACGCCGCTCTCTGTTTGAACTTTACGTGGCGGGATCTTCTCACCGATGATCATCCCTTCTGGACGGATTCTTGCCACATCCACGACGACTACTTTTCATCCCGGACATAGACCATGACGTATCCACGAACGTTCTCGCACATCGGACTTTCGGTCACCGACTTGGACGCTGCCGTTGAGTTCTACACCGAAACACTTGGCTGGTACGTCATCATGCCGCCGACCGAAATCGTTTCAGATGACTCGGCCATCGGTGTCATGTGCAACGACGTCTTCGGCGAAGGCTGGGGACGTTTCCGAATCGCTCATCTTTCGACCGGCGACAAGATCGGCGTCGAAATCTTCGAATTCAAGAACGCGGAGCGACCCGCCGACAATTTTGAATATTGGAAAACGGGTGTGTTTCACTTCTGCATTCAAGACCCGGATGTGGAAGGTCTTGCCAAACGGATCGTTGCCAACGGTGGCAAGCAACGCATGCCAGTCCGCGAATACTTCCCCGGTGAAAAACCGTACCGAATGGTCTATTGCGAAGATCCCTTCGGCAACATCATCGAAATCTACTCCCACAGCTACGAACTAACATACTCAGCCGGTGCCTACCAAGGCGAGAACGACTGAGTGTTATTGCTTCCTGCAACCCAGTGGCATCGCGGCGAGCTGGCCACTAACAAGCCCGCCTGCGTCAGCGATCGAGTGGGTAACCTCGAGAGCGAATTCTACTGTGCCGGCGTTGATCCTGGGCGAGGCCCCGGGGTCAGATTCTCCAGCAAGTAACGCGTGATCAACATTCGCACGTGCACTTCAGAACCTTTGCCTTCACGCAGCCCATGGTCTCGATTGGGGTAGACCATGTAATCGAAAGCCTTGCCCAGTTCGATCAACCGATCGACCAACCCTTCGATGATCTGAATGTGCGTGTTGGTTTCGCCTGATCCGGTGACAATCAACAGCTTGCCTTTCAGCCCCTCTGCAAATCCCAGTGGAGCCGAACGAGCGTATCCGTCCGGGTTGACCTCCGGAGTCCGCATGTAGATCTCCTGGAACCAAGCGTTGTAGAGATGCGGTTGTGGTTTGGGCACGACAGCGATCCCGAGATGATAAACATCGGGTTTGCGAAACAACGCGTTCAGTGTGTTCGAACCGCCACCGCTCCAACCCCAAATGCCGACCCGCGACAGATCCACATAAGATCGCGTGCGGCCAAGTTCCTGAATCGCTGCGGCCTGTTCTTCCGTCGACAGCGGTCCCAAGCTACCGAAGATGCTCCGTCGCCATGCTGCACCTTTGGGGCAAGGCGTCCCGCGGTTGTCGATCGAAACGGTGATGTATCCAAGGTCCGCAATCGTGCGGAGAAAGTCGATTTGAGCGGCTCCCCAACGATCGAGCACCGTCTGCAGATAGGGTTCGCCATAGACATAGACAAACACCGGGTAGCGTTTCGAATCATCAAAGTCACTGGGTTTGGTCACACTCGCGTCAACGGTCACATCCTCTGACAGCTTGAGCTGAACGAATTCAGTGGGGCGCGTGATCGTCTTTTGCGCAAGCTTCTGCAGTTCTTGGTTGTCCTCCAGGATCCGGATCGAACGATGCTCCGGAATCGAAACCAAATCAACAACCGGAGGCGTGTTCACGGTTGAATAGGTGTGAAAGGCCCACTTGCGATCAGGAGAAAACTGATACCCATGCCATCCAGGCTGGTCCCCAGGCGTAATCTTTTCCAGCGTACCCGATCCATCCAAAGGAACTCGGTAAAGAGAACGCTGGGTTCCATTGTCCGGTGAAGCGTAGAAGTAATACCAACCGCTGGCTTCGTCCACGACATCTCCCGGTTCGGCACGATCGATGATGTCATAGTCGCCAGGAGTCAGCGGCCGTTCATTCTCGCCATCGCGATCAATGGCGAACGCCTGACGCCATCCATCCCTCTCACTCAAAAAGACAAAACTCTTCCCACCATCAATCCATTTGACACCGGAATTGATCCCGTGACTTCCGACGGCCCAAGCGTCATTGGTCTCTTCGAAAATGGTGGACACGGTCCCGCCAACCATCGCCAACAGGAACTCGCGTTTGTCGCGAAAACGGCTGAGACGCTCGACCAAAACTTCGTCTGAACTCCCTGCCCAAGAAACTTCTCCAAAGTAGCCGCCTTGCTCTGGGAATTCGATTGGCAACCATGTCACCGAACCAGCGTCATCGCCCTCCACATCGACCACGCCCACTCGCAGTTCAGGGATTTTCGTCCCCACGCGAGCGAATCGAGTCTGCTGCACGCTGGGATACGAAGGGTCATCGGGAACCAACACGTTCCGCAACTGAACCTCGCTCGAATCTGTTTCAACGAAGAGGACTCGCGAGCCATCTGGACTCCAAGCGAGTTCCCGGTACGAGACATCGCCGGACGGTTCATCGTCGAACAAGCGACGCGTCTTTCCGCTTCCGATTTCGCGAACGATCCAGTTTCGACCACGCTTCTGCAAGACTTGCTTGCCGTCCGGCGAGACCAGAGGATCCTGTTTCGCCGTCGCAACCTCGGCTGATGCAACAGATCGTTCCCCCGAGTCGACTTGATAGACCGCTCGGACCAATTCATTCGTATCCGCGTCCTTCTCGCGAACAACATATTCCGAACTGTCGGCCAACCATTCAGCTTCGAATCGTTTCGCACGCATCTCGCCTTTTGCGTAAATCCCTTCCAACCGAGGACGGGACCTTTCAAGCAGTTCCGCAGTATTGGTCGATTGCCAGTCAGCTGATTGAGCTACTGCATGGCATGGGGTCGTTGCTACCGCGAACGCCGCAACAAGCAAAGAGACAACCTTCAAACTTAAATCCATCAATCTTACTCTTCATGTGATGTCGCGAGATAAAACATTGACATGACGCAGGAGACCGACGATGTCTCTCCGTTGGTCAAATCGCAGTTCCGCAAAGAAGCGACGCGAAAAAAGGGCGGGGCGTGTAGTAGCAGGTCTGTGATGGGGATACTCAGAGATTAGACCAAACGAGCGATCCGTTTCAGTCAGCCAATCTATTTGCTTGCGGCATTCAAAACAACGCACCAGTGGACGCCACTAAAGGCGACTTATCGGCCCAATGCTCGCGGGCATTCCCTTGCATCGCTGCACCGAACCAGGGCCACTGGCGGTCATTGTTTTTCCGGTACTGAGCGTGATTGACCTTTTCGTCGACTCGCTAACCGGTGCTTCAACATCCAACACGCCAAACTCCTTGCCGCCCCTGTTTCTGGTCATCGGATGGTTGGTTGGTGGTTACCTTTGGATTCGTGCGTTTCGGCTTTTGCACCGGATCAGACCACTGCTATCTCCGACCGTTTTTGCAGTGTTCACGATGCCGGTTTGGTTCGTTGTCTCTGGTATCCTTGCACTTCCAATCATCATGGTACGTTAGCGTTGCTTGAACGCCATGGAAGCGGATCGCGAAGAAGATCAATGAATCGAATGAGCTTGAAGTTTGTGGAACTCGCCTTGGAGCACGAGTCAGCTCTCGCCGACTACTTGGCGGAATTCGAAAGCGAAGGCGAATCCCGCGTCCACGGCTATTTCGGAAAATCAGTTTGGTCGCACGCAGAAATCGTTGATCACCTGAAAGCATGATCTCGCGGCGATCGGCTTGCGGGATTCGTTCCGAGCTCGACTCGGTTTCTACTTGTCAGTGATCGCATTGTAGGGAACTACAATTTTCGCCACGAACTCTCACCGGAACTGAAGCGATGCGGTGGTCATTGTGGGTATAGCGTTCGGCCTTCGGAGCGATGCAAGGGCTATGGCTCACTGTTGTTGCAGGACGCAAAAGACTTCGCTCGCGAACGTGGCTTGGACCGGATTTTGGTGACGTGCAACGCTGAGAACTTCGGGTCAGCAAGCGTGATCGAACGCAACGGAGGCGTCCTTGAGAATGTTGCCCTCGATCCCGCAACCAATTCGAGCCTGAGACGCTACTGGATCGAATTGTAGTTTGGCCTAGCGGGCTGTTGATCCATTGAGCCGTACCGCGTTCGCGGCGGTTGATGAAACGCCAACCGGCGCCAACGTCCATCGGCAAATTGTTGTCATTCGGTATACGACTAATTCAACAGCCCGCTAGCTCGTCGGGTATCAAGACGAACTCGATCAATAGTTTCCAGCGTCGATTGCTGCTTCTCCCGGCAGTCACTCAAGCCATCTTGTCTTCACCGATAGAAGTCAATCCATTTCAGCTTGATCGACTTCGGATTGTTTTCCAACAACGCTTTTGGCAGCTTCATCTCAAAGTACGCACGGTTCGCCACATCCACGTTCCTCGGAACCTCTTTCCCGCGTACCACTCGAATCTTCATCCAAAACGAATGGCGAGAATCAAGCGGTGCGTTTTCCTGCCCATCCATCCTGAGGCATACTTTGTCATCATGACTTGATACCGAGGCAACGAGCGACTCATTGCCGTTGCTGATTCGAAGGCTCTCGAGTCCCTGCAAGTGCAACCGCACCACCACGATAGCCGGCCACCTGTTTCCCCTGCGTTCGATGACTGCCTGACTGATTCCGGCAGGGCTTTGAACATCGAAGCGTGCTTTGTCCTTGCCGATTTTCACCTCGACCTCATCATCCGCCCGCAACGTTGTGATCGAGTACGGCGAATCTTCGTCCTCAGCCAACGCGCAGTTCATCGGTCCTGAGACAAGAGCCAGCGAAACAAACAAGATGACCAAACGGTGTAACATGGTGGCTGCTTCGACTCGGTTTGTTTCAAAGGCGTTCTTCATCACGTCTATATTATCAAAACGAGAGAGTTCGAAACCCACCAAGCGAACACAACCACGGGAATCTTCATGACGCTTTCACGACGATGTTTTTGCGGAGCGGTTGGGGCGGGCATTGCCTCAGCCAATCTGAGCCTGATTGCGAACGACCAAACATCAAAGCCCATTCGAGTGGTCGCTTACAACATTTACAAACTGACAGGCTGGCCTAGCCAGAGCCCGTTGGCTCAGCAAGCCGTCGCACGGGGACAGATGGCGAATCGACTGGCGATGGAATTGGCCCTTTATGATCCGGACATCATCAATTTCTCAGAATCGCCCCCGGAGAACGTGACGAAAGAAGTGGCAAAATTGCTGGGGATGAATCACGTGCGGTTTCCCAGCGGCGGCCATTGGCCGGGGACTTTGCTGAGCAAATCGAAAATACTGGAATCGCAAAACGCTCCGATGAACGGAGATAGACCCAAGGAGCTGTTCACCCGACACTGGGGAAGAGCCATTGTTGAATTGCCTGGTGACGAACCGCTAGTCGTTCATTCGGCACATCTCTTTCCAACGCCTGACCCCGCAGTTCGACTGAGAGAGATTCGGGCGATGATCGAATCGATGAAATCGGACTTTGATTCCGGACGCTCGATGTTATTGATTGGCGATTTGAATCACAGCCCTGACACCGACGAGTACAAGCTTTGGATCGATGCAGGTTGGACGGATACCTTTGCGGAAGTCGGAGCAGACAATGGCTTCACCTTCAAAGCAGACCATCCTGAGTGGCGTATCGATTACATCTTCGCCGCGGGACCGATCGCGAAACGCGTGAGAGAATCGAGACCATTGTTTGACGGTGCGTTTCGTTTGAACAACGACGACAAAAAGTCGTTCGCCTTGAGCGATCACCTTCCACAATTGGCAGTGTTTGATTCAGTTAGTCGGTAGAAGCTCACGATTCTATTCAGCCTGCCTGACACTCGGTGGTTTGGACGAATCGAAAGCGTTCGCGACACGCCGTGTCGCGTAAAGACCCCCGTCCCTTTTTGCTGGGCCGCGGTTGGTCATGGTCGGGCGGGTGCTGTCAAACTTTCAGTCCGGACTCGCTTAGAATCGGGAGCACCAATCTTTGATGGCGGGCACAAGTTTCTGGCGTCTCACTCATCTAGCTCGCAGTCTCTCTAGTTCACTCAGGATCAGTTCTCCATGCCAATCAGAGCCTTCCTTCCGGTAATTCTCCTTTTCGTTCTGCCTGGCGGAGGTCTGCTCGGTGCTGAGGACAAAGACGCCTCTGTTCAAATGCCTCCGCCAAATATTGTTTTGGTGATGACCGACGACCAGGGCTACGGCGACCTGAGTTGTCACGGCCATCCGTTTTTAAAAACGCCCAGCCTTGATCGCCTCCATGCGGAAAGCACTCGTTTCAACGACTTTCATGCCAGCCCCACGTGTGCACCGACGCGCTCTGCGCTGATGTCAGGACGCGCCCCGTTCAAGAACGGGGTCACTCACACCATCTTGGAACGCGACCGGATGGCGCTCACTTCAACCACCATCGCCGAAGTGTTGAAGTCGGCTGGATACACGACTGGCATCTTTGGCAAGTGGCACTTGGGTGATGAAGACGCGTACCAACCTGATCAACGTGGATTCGATGAAACGTTCATTCACGGCGCTGGCGGGATCGGCCAGAACTTCGCTGGTTCGCAAAGCGACGCACCGGGAACCAGTTACTTCAACCCGATCATCAAGCACAACGGAACGTTCGTGCAAACCGAAGGCTATTGCACGGACGTTCTCTTCCAGCAAGCGCTCGGATGGATCCGCTCGCAAAGCGAAGACGAAACGAAGCCGTTCTTCGCCTACATTCCAACCAACGCTCCACACGCGCCGTACAAAGTTGAGAAACGATACTCCGATCTATTCCGTGACAAGTGTTCCTCCCCGCAATCGGAGTTTTTGGGCATGATCGTCAACATCGACGAGAACATAGGAAGGTTGATGACCAAGCTCGATGAGTGGGACTTGGCCGACAACACATTGTTGATATTCATGACTGACAACGGCAGTGCAAAAGGATCGAAGATCTACAACGCGGGCATGAATGGTGGAAAGGGAACCGTGCACGAAGGCGGCTCACGAGTGCCTTTGTTCATGCGGCTGCCGGGTTTGACGAACAGCGGCGTGGACATCGAGACGATGACTCGCCACGTCGATCTGTTTCCCACCCTGGCCGAAATCGCCGGTGCCGACCTTCCAGACGACCTGGATTTGGATGGGCGAAGCCTCGTGCCTCTGATCAAGAACCCGCAATCGGAATGGGAGCATCGCTTTCAATTCTTTCACAGCGGCAGATGGGCGAAGGCTGGACTGAAAGGCAAGTTCGGCAAAGGCGACCCGGACCCGGATCATTCGAAACACAAGAACTACGCCGTGCGAGACGAGAGGTGGCGTTTGGTCAACGGCGAGCTTTACGACCTGAAAGCTGATCCTGGTGAAACGACCGACGTGGCTGACAGTCACCCGGAAATCGTGACACGGATGCTCACCGCGTTTGACACGTGGTGGGATGAAGTGCGTCCGTTGATGGTCAACGAAGATGCTCCGCTCGATGTCGGCAAACCATTCCGAGATCAATTCCTGAAACAAAAGGAAGAGACAGGGATTGCGCGTTGGTCCCCACCTTCGCTGGATTGATAGCGATCCTCCAATCAGGCAAAGAAAAAGCGGCGAGCATTACCCGCCGCTTCATGAGAATCGTTTGAGAATCTACGTCCGATCAGATCATCGGCCGCCTAGGCTGCCTTCGATCTGCTTCTGAATCTTCTCCAGGTTGAACGAACCCGGCGTTTGGCTTGGCGGAAATTCCTTCATCGACATCAGGAACTTTCCCGCCAGTTGTTGCATGGGCGCCAACACATACACTCGCGACAGGAACCAATCGTTGTAGGTGTTCGAGTTGTGTTGTGCTTTCTCGAACGGATCGCGACGGAGGTTGAACAGCAACGGAACGCGAAGTTCGGTGAAGGGTTCACGCCACACTTCAAACGCAACGCCTCGGTTCTCGAGGAAGACGGCTTTCCAATCTTCGTAGCGAATGGCAACGATTTGACCGTCGTCGTTGACGTACATGAATTCCTTGCGAGGTGATTCGTCGCTTTTGCCAGTCAAGTAGTCCAGCATGTTGTAACCATCGATGTGATTCTTGTACGAGCGACCATTCAGCTCCACACCTTCTCGCAGTTTGTCCTTGATGTCTGCTCCGCCTGCAGCGGCAGCGAAAGTAGGCAACCAGTCTTCGTGTGCGACGATGCCGTTGAGAACGGTTCCGGCTGGGAACTTGCCGGGCCAACGCACGTAGCAGGGAACTCGGTAGGCACCTTCCCAGTTTGAGTTCTTTTCGCTGCGAAAGGGAGTTGTCCCAGCGTCGGGCCAAGTGTTGTAGTGCGGGCCGTTGTCGGTTGAGTACTGAACGATCGTGTTGTCAGCAATCCCGAGCTCATCCAACAAATCCAACAGTTCGCCGACCTGCATGTCGTGCTCGATCATGCCGTCGGTGTATTCGTCGTTGCCTTTATGGCGATGCTCTTTCTTGACGTGCGTCCGGAAGTGCATTCGCGTTCCGTTCCACCAGCAAAAGAATGGCTTGCCAGCCTTGTGTTGACGCGTGATGAAGTCCTTCGCCGCAGCGATGGTTTCTTCATCAATCGTTTCCATCCGCTTCTTCGTGAGCGGACCAGTGTCTTCGATCTTGCCGTCGGCGGTAGCTTTGATCACGCCACGAGGACCGAACGCTTGACGGAAGGTGCGACCATCGGCCATCACCATGTCACCGGGGTAGTCTTCGTTTTCAGGTTCCTCTTCCGCGTTCAGGTGGTAGAGGTTGCCGAGGAATTCATCAAAACCATGTTGAGTCGGCAAGTGTTCGTCGCGGTCGCCTTGGTGATTCTTCCCGAATTGGCCGGTTGAATATCCGAGACTCTTCATGACAGTCGCCATGGTGACATCAGTCTTCTGCCAACCTTCTTTTGCACCGGGCAGCCCAACTTTGGTCATCCCGCTGCGGACCGGAACGCTACCGCTGATGAAAGCAGCTCGACCAGCGGTACAGGATTGCTGGCCGTAGTAGTCGGTGAAGAAAATCCCTTCCTTCGCGACGCGATCGATGTTGGGCGTTTTGTAGCCCATCATCCCACGGTTGTAGTCGCTGATGTTTTCAGTGCCGATATCATCGCCCCAGATGACGAGGACATTCGGCTTGTCTTGAGCGTGAGCCGTGAGGCACATCCCCAAAGTCAGAACAAAGACTTGGAGGACAAGAGATCTACACTTCATTTGAATAGGTCCTAGTCAGAGGGAGCAATGTTGCGAAATGCAGTGCTGAGTAGCAGAGACAGGGCCTCAAACGCCTCGCGTCTTAAAACAGCAAGCCAGATGGGCACCTCCGTCTCACCAGCTTATCCGCCTAACCACGCTGCATGTAGTCGTCAACAACATTGAGTCGACTTGGTTTTGATATTTTCTTCCACCAGTCTCAGCGAATTGAATGGCAAAGATTGCTCTTGGATATACGAAACGATTTGCAGGTGAACGTTTCGCGAAAATCAAATGAACGATCGGAGTGTTCTGGCCGGGGATTGCGACTTGATTTCTCGGTAAGTGCTCAAGAAGCAATCGATTGGGACACTCACGTCTGTTCTATACAATGCCGCTTGCATGTACGCGTGCCAGTTTGATCACCAGCATCTAGAGTTGCAATCGAGCCGATTGATTGCATGTGCGATCCATGGAGAGCTGCAGACTGTTGGCGGCGATCTCAACAGAGTGCTGCGTTTCGCTCCAACAAGGAACAGCAACGATCGATCAGAGTGAGCCGACGATCACCCTGGCACCGCATCTGCCCCGCAGCAACGTTTGATCGGACGGCATGGGTTCAAGATGCCGCCGCATGCCTGCGAACTGAGCCCGCAAAATTGCGTGAGGGCCGCACACTCGGCCGGTTCCGATTCAAGGACTATCCAGATCGAAACCTCGAGATCGAATGACTCGTCGAGATCGTTCAAGGTCGATTCAGTCAACAAACAAACCGGCCAAGAAACTCGATCCATTTTCGAATGGATGATCGGCCCTGAAGGAAGAAGGGCAAACCAAGAGTCGATGTGTCGCTACGAGCACGTTTCATGGACGAATGAACGTCAGGAGGAAGTCTGAGACTTCGAGTAGCCCAATTCTCGCATCACGATCAGCATCTCATCACAAGTAATGTACCGACGATGATGTTGCATCTTGTAGCGATCGATGGCGGCAGCCAATTCACAACCATCTTCCGACAAATCCGCGTGCGAACTTCCAAATTGCCTACGTTCGCGAGCGTACCCGCCCTTGGACGCGTCTCGGTTGCGACGGCGGTCTTGGCGAACTTCTCGCTCGGTTGAACGCGATTCCGTGGTTTCCGATCGCGCAGCGGACTCCTGCCGGTTCCGACGGGGCGGAATCACGGTCACAGGTGTCGTCTGGCTAGTTTGGGTTGGAGGTGGCAACGGCATCAATTTGGATCCTCACACGGGTAACGAGCGTGTCTTGCACACGTTTTCGAGAGACCTCTCACCACAACCCTAGGTCAAGAATCGAGGGAAGGGAGCGGAAAAGCACAATTGATCCCCATCTACAGGGGCGGTCTGTAGCGAAGGATCGTGTTGGCGAAACAAAAACACGGAGATTCGTGTCTGGTTTCGCAAACACGCGGAAATCGTTACCGTTTTACGAGCCACGTTTGCTTGCGAAACCCGCGCTGTGACGCGGCGATCCGCTCTTCTTTTTGCTCCCTCTGACCCGACCTGACGCCGAGATGCCCGACATTGCCCCATCGAGTCAACCGGAAGGCGATTTACGTTATCGCCGCGTGATTTTGAAACTCAGCGGCGAAAGCCTCGCTGAATCTGGCAAGCGAGGAATCAGCGACAATGAACTGCTGGCGATTGCGAAGCAGATCAAATCCGCCCACGAATCCGGCTGTCAAATTGCAATCGTCAACGGCGGTGGCAATATCCTGCGAGGCGCATCGTTTTCCGGTGCCAATGCATCCGTCCAAGAAGCCACGGCTCACTACATGGGTATGCTGGCCACGGTCATCAACTCGCTGGCTCTGCAAGACGCTCTCGATTCGATCGGGTTGCAGACTCGAGTGATGAGTGCGTTGCCCGTCGACCGCGTGGCCGAACAATTCATCCGGCGCCGCGCCATCCGTCATCTCGAAAAAGGCCGCGTGATCATCCTTTCCGGAGGAATCGGAAGTCCGTTTGTAACGACTGATACCGCCGCGGCTCAACGAGCACTCGAGATCGAAGCCGACGTGATTTTGAAAGCGACCCGCGTGGACGGCGTCTACAGCGACGATCCAGAAAAGAACCCACATGCGGTTTTGTACGAACAACTCAGCTACAACGAAGTGATCCAAAAGAAGCTGCGAGTGATGGATGCCACCGCAATCGCGTTGTGCAACGAACATCGCAAGCCGATCTTGGTGTTTAATTTCAAGCAGGATGGCAACATTGTGCGTGCCGTCCGCGGCGAATCTGTGGGAACCTGGATCGGTGACCCACAAGACACGCAAACCAACCATCGTTGATTGCAAACAGCCTTTCCCCCTCCTCAATCCCAGGATGACACAATGACGAGCGACGAGATATTGATGGACGCCGAAGAGCGAATGGACAAAGCCGTTTCGGTGTTGCAAAACAATTTGTCGGGGATTCGCACAGGACGAGCCAACCCAGGTTTGGTCGATTCGATCAAGGTTGAGGTCTACGGTTCGCTGACACCGCTGAAACAATTGGCCAGCATCGGCACGCCCGAGCCACAACAAATCTTGATTCGCCCGTACGACGCAACGACAATCAAAGATATCGAAAAGGCGATTGTCGCCGGTGACTTGGGATTGAATCCACAAAACGATGGCCGAGTCATTCGACTGAACGTACCTCCGCTGTCCGGCGAAGTTCGCAAAAAGATGGTTTCACGAATCAAGGAATTGGCCGAAGAAGCCAAGGTTTCGATTCGCAACATCCGTCGCGATGCCAACAAAGCCGCTGACACGGCAGAGAAGGACAAAGAGATGACGGAAGACGATCGCGACAAGACCAAAGATCAAGTGCAAGAGTTGACCAAGAAGGCTGAAACAAACGTCAATGAATCCGCCAAAGCTCGCGAAGCGGAAGTGATGGAGGACTGATCCTCGATGACACAATCGGTGCAATGCCCGCGATGTTTCGCGGCCGTCGCTGTGAGCGACGATGCCGGCGGGACTCGCGTGATTTGCCCGAAGTGCCAGGATACGTTCTTGGTCCCCGGGGTTTCCGCCAGCACCACCAACGACGATGACGATTGGTTGGTGCTGAGCGATCCGCCGGAAAAGCCGGCCGCCAAGCCAAAGCCAACCTCAGTGGCACCCGCGAATATTTCTCCCGCGGTCACGCCCAAGCCGGCCACAACCAGTGGCTCGACCAATACAGGTTCGGACACGTCAGCCAAGAATCCAGCAGACTCCGACGGCGACATGTTCGACATGGATCTGCCGCCGCTTGATGCAGAAGCCTCGTCGGATGACGACGATCCATTTGGGTTCGACAACATCCAAGATCTTGGGACGGGAACCAATCGCGGCGAACCGGCGACCTCCGCCGATGCATTTGACGATCCCGACGACCCGTTCAACTTCGACGCGATGGAAGAATCAGCCAGTCCAGTTGACTCGGCTGTTCCTCCGGCCAAGGATTCGATGGTTGATCCGTTGTTTTCCCAGGCCGCCGCTTTGGCTGCCGCTGCGAGCAAACCCAAGCCGCCAGCATCCGACGAACCGGTCGCGCACAACGTCGAATACGAAGAGCACTTTCGGGTGCGTTGCCCCGTCTGCGCGACCATGATGAACGTGACCGCGGCGCAGTCGGGCAAACAGATTCGATGCCACGATTGCCACAAGTCCATCAAGGTGCCACCGGCTCCTCGCAAGAAGAAGAAGGTCGTGATCGACATGGATCGCGCCCAGTCGTTCCAGTTCAATGAAACGGCAGTGACACAGAGCGATCGCCCCGCCGATCCATTCCGCAAGTCCGCGCAGGAGCTGTTGGCTCAAGCCGCGAAAGTCGAAGAAGAAGAGCCCGCCCCCGATTTAGATGTGCCAAAGATTTCGGACTGGGCCAAGTCAACCTTTGGCGTCTTTGGTCAGTTCACCGTTGCGGTTCACTGGCTGATTCTTTCATCGATTGCGTCGGTTGTCGCGGCAGTCGCCATCGGGTCCGGATTCGATGCGGCCTTGAAGTTTTTGTTTCCCGCGGGGCTCGTCTACGGAGCCATGGTGCTGGCATGCGGTTTTGCCATCCTGCAATCCGTCAGCAATGACGAAGAGACCGTTTCCGATTGGCCATTGACTCTGGAACCGCTCGAGTGGCTCGCCCCGACCGCGTTCTGTTTTGCCGCCGTTGGATTGACGGGCGGCCCGGGATGGATCATCGGCACGCTGGCGTTTGGACAAAACCTAGCGACAGTGTGCTTGGTCATGTTGTCGGTGTTTCTGCTGTTTCCGTTTGTTCTGCTATCGATGTTGGACATGCAAAACATGTTCGTCCCGTTCTCGCCCGAAGTGGGCCGCAGTGTGACGCGTTGCGAAGAGGCCTGGGGCGGTTTCTATCTGTCCGCAGCACTGATCTTCTTCGGAACGTTCCTGACATTTTTCGTTGCCAGTTTGTTTGCACCGGTCGCTGCGGCAGCCGTTTGCATCTTCACGGCCACAGCGGGAGCCTTCATCTACTTTGCGATGCTGGGACGATTGGCCAAAGCGATTGGCCAGTCCGTCAATGATGCTCCGAAGCAGAACGATATCGACGAAGTTCGCGAAGCCGAACGTGCCCGCAACGCTGGCGGTTGAGCAAGATCCGCGATCAGCCCACGGTAATCGTTGAGACTTCGTTCGATTCAAATTGGAAGCCCCAATGAATCGAACGAGCGAAGCGAACGCTCAGATGGCTGATCAGGCTACTCTCAATTTTTCTTGGTTGCCTTCTTCGAAGCAGCCCCGAATTCAGAAAGGACGTTCGTCAGGATCGTCTCGAGGGTCGCCGCACCAACGGTTGAGAGCTTCCAGCACCTCATCGCGTTCCGCGGAACTGGTCCACACCGAATCTTCGACGTCCAAACGGATCTCGTAGTAGCCTTCGCGTTGGCAGTCTTCTTCGCCACAGAAGTGCGGCAGATCCGCAATCCAAACGACTCGGTAAAGTGGCAAGTGTTTGTCATCAACTTTGACGATCGGAGAAACCATCGCGGTGTCCCTGGGCAAGATGTGAAAGAGGTAGTCGTTGAATTGGTGAGTCAGTCGATTCGGCCAACTTCGCTAGTGAGGCATCGAAATACACGGCATTCGCGCACGCCTTCGGAATGTTCCGACAATTAAGCCGGCACCACAGTCAGTTTCGCGTGGTCGCAGCGATAAAGCCATTAGGCGAGTTCACGGCTACGATTCGCTGACGCTTGAACAGCCTGAATCATTGCCCCTCGAACCGCATTCTGTTCCAGGGTGCTCATCGCGGCAATGGTCGTTCCGCCGGGGCTGCAGACGTTGTCTTTCAGGACGCCGGGATGCTCGCCAGTTTCGCGAACCATTTTCGCGGCCCCCAGAACCGTTTGAGTCGCCAACTGCAATGCGGTCGCGCGAGGCAAACCCGCCGCGACGCCGCCATCCGCCAAAGCTTCGATGATGAGGAACACGTAGGCCGGTCCTGAGCCACTGACTCCGGTGACCGCATTCATTTGAGGTTCGGTGACTTGCGACGCAATCCCGACGCTACTGAGCATCGTTTCGATCAACTGCACGTCATCGTCACCCACACCGTCGCTGACGCAAAAGCCGCTGGCGCCTTCGCCAACCAGACTGGGCGTGTTCGGCATCACGCGAACAACTCGATCGTGGCCGACTCCCGCGGTGAGTTTGTCCAAACCGATTCCCGCAGCGATTGAGACGATCAAGCGCCCCGACCAATCCGCCGACTTCCCGGCGTCGTTCTTGACCGACAAGACTTCAGCAATGATGTGCGGTTTGACGGCCAGCATCACGACTTTGGCACCGGCAACCGCCTCAACGGTATCGGTGGTCGTGGTGCATTCGCTGTACTTCGACGACCACCATTCTCCGGTCGACTTGGTTTTGTGAACAATCGTCAGTTCACTCGCCTGGAGACACCCGCTTTCGAGCATTCCGCCAACGAGAGCGCGAGCCATTTGCCCGCCGCCAATGACCGTCAATCCGGTGAGTTGCATCTCGAGATTCAATCCATCTGTCGCGTGTTGGGAAGAAGACGTCCGAGCAGACGGCTCAGAACATTCCCGGGGTACGCTTTTCGATGTTTGCCAGCAACTGCATCAACGCAACTCGAAGTTGCTTGACTCGCAGCGGCAGGGGAAGCAGCACGCGATTGGGGCCGCGTTTTGCGCGGCTGATGATGTGTCCTTGGCGTTGATCGACCAGCAAGACCGCGGGAATTTCAGCTGTCTTTTCGTCGGTGACGAATTGGTTGTAGGCCTCCAAGGCGTCGTTGCCAAGTTCGGCTGCACCAAAGATCACACAATCCGCCGGATTCTCGATGTCGTCCTCGAATCGAGCCAGTGCGCGTCGCGGATCAGCGATGATCAACACGCGGTAGCCGCGGGCTTTCAATCGTTCGCGAACCGCGTTTTGCAGATTCGCCTTGGATTCCACCAACATCACAACGTAACCTTCACCTTCGTTGGTGACCACCTGATCGTCACCGACATCGGCGGCATTGACCGTTCCACTGGTGTCGTGAACCTGACGTTCGACCGGCCCTCTTTTCAACGTTTCCAACACGCGTTCGACTTCGACTCGCAATGCCGAAGCGGACTGGATCCGTTTCGTCGGATCGTACGCCAGAATTTTCATCAGCAATTGGCTGACGATCCCTGGGCAATCAGGCACATGCTCGGTGATCGGTTTGATTTCTTGAAAACGAGAGACGTTCAGACGTGCCAAACGGTCTCGCGTTTCCGTTAGTGCCGGTGTCCCCGCCAACATGTGATACAGCATGTTGCCGGTAAAAAAGACGTCACTGCGAGGGTCATCCTTGCGAACGTTGGTGCCTCGTTCCAATGCGGCGTAGTCGATCGCACGAGCGTTGGGGCAATCGGCGACTTGTTCGGGGTTGTTGCGGTCGGCCAAAGCGGCCAAACCAAAGTCAACCAGCTTCGCGGTCCCTCCAGATGAAATCAGCACGTTGGACAGCTTCAAGTCACGGTGCGAAATCCCAAGACCGGCAGCGTGTGCCAACCCAGCGGCAATTTCCATCGTCAACTTCAGCGACAGCTCGAGCGGCAGTTGCTTGCGAATGCGAACCAGCTCACGCAGCGTTTGCCCTTCGACGAATTCCATCACCAAGAAAGGGTTTCGAACGTCAGGGACAACATCCAGAATGCGAACGATGTTTGGGTGTTTCAGCTTCAGACCCATGCGGCCTTCGCGAAGGAATTGCTCCATTTCCTTCGGTTCATCGCGGAAACGTTTGCGAAGCACTTTGACCGCGAAAACCTCGTCGCCTTTTTCGGCGCGATACACGCGAGCGAACGTACCAGCACCGATCAAATACTGAACCTTGTAGTCGCCGTAGAAGTAGCCGCCCTTGTCGCCGCGACTTAGCTTCTCGCATTGCAGCGTGGTCAGAATGCCGTGGCGTTGCAACAATTCAATAACGTCGTTGAGTTGCCGTTCTTCAGCCCCAAGTTCCGACAGCGCGCGATCAATCTCTCGCCGCTCGGCAATGCCAACCGCTACCGCACGCTGGATGAATTCTTCGACAGTCGGAGCACTCATGGATTCGATGATTCTCCCGACTTCTTTCGTTCGTACTCGTGCAAACGCACACCGAGCTGTTTCAATGCGGCGAGGTCATCTGACCAATCCGCATGCGTCATTTGGGCGGGCGAGAAGTAGATGTTCAGATAAGGTGCAAAACGGCGATCGCCTTCCACGTCCGCCCGACACATGTCGACGAGTGGTTTCAAATTCGCGATTGGGTTGCCCGGAGCGATCAACATGTCCAAATCGTTGAGCGACGTCAGCGGCTCGAGCGAAGTAATCTTGTTGTCGGAAATCTCCAACGTCGTTAGCCAACCCAGCTTTGAAACGGGATCGAGGCTGGTCAGTTCGTTGCCGGCGACATCGAGCGACCAAATCTTCGTCAGGCCAGCCAGTGGATCGAGGCTGGTGAGTTTGTTGTCCGCGACATACAGCGTTCGCAAATTGCTCATTTTCGCCAGCGGATCCAAACTGGTCAGCTCATTGCCGGAAACATCCAGCAACTGCATCGCGACCAAATCGGCGACAGGATCCAGGCTGGCAATTTTGTTGTTCGCCAAAGTGACCGACTGCAAACGTTTCAAATTCGCAATCGGGGTTAGATCTTCGATCTTGTTGTCAGCGAGGTCGATCAGCATCAAGGACTTGCAGTGCTGAAGTCCTTCGAGCGATTGAATTCCTTTGCCGGTCCCGACAACGCGAGAGATTTTGGCGACGTCTTCGACAGTGATCGGTTCGTCGTTGTGGCGTTTCGCGAAAACTTCGGCGCGAACGGCTGACTCGAGAGCCTTGTCGGGGAAGACCGATTTGACGACGGGCTTTTCCTCCGGCTTCTTGTCTTCCTTCTTTTCCTCTTTCATCTCCGCCTTGTCAGCCTTTTTGGCCTCTGGCTTCTTCTCTTCTTTCTTTGCGTCCGTTTTCTTCGCTTCTGGCTTCTCTTTGGCTTCCTTCTTTGCCGGTTTCTCCGACTTTGCGGCCTCCTTCACCTCGGCCGCTTTTTCGGCCGGGGCGGCTTCCTGTTTGTCGGCGGGCTTTTTGTCGTCGTCAGCCGACAACGCGGGGGCGAAAGCCAGGCAGAGGCAGAAGAGCGACATGAACCAGAGAACGGACAGTTTTCGCGAGCTGTGCATGGTGAATGTGCTGAACCGTGGGGGAAGATGGAGGGCTACAAAGTCACCCATCATAGTCGCTGCCCCCCACAATCGTCATCTCCCGCTATGGCCAACGGGCCAGATCGACGACGGTTTTTCGTCAGGTAGCCGATCCAACCAGACTCTGAATCAGAATCGCGAGTGCGGCACTGGTCATCGGCACGCTCATGCTGGGTGCATCCGAATTTTCGCGAGCGACCTGGGCTGGGGCCAGAGGCATGTGCACAAACACAGACTGCGTCCGCATGCTGAATGCCGCTGAATAGTGGTGACTGAGATACAACGCGGCGTTGCATAGATAAGTACCCGCGTGATGAGACACCGCGGCGGGAATGCCGGCATCGCGAATTTTTTGGGCGGAAATGGCCAGCGGTAATCCGGACCGGTAGGCGGCGGGGGCATCCGGCAAGATCTCGGTGCCATCGGTTCGCAGATTCAATCCGACCGTTTCCAGACGCATTACCGTCGAACCGGGGGCTTGGCCGCAGTGGATCGCCAAGTCGTAGCCAGCCTGCAGATCGGCACGCAGCCGCTCGCTCATTTTCAGCAAATTCACCGGATATCGCCGCGTGACCAGCTCCACCGGCCCATCGTACCAATGGGTCAGTTCCATCAGACTCATCCAGCTCGAATTGTCCGGCCAGCGGTCGTAGGGCTCGAAAGCCGTCAAAAGAACCTTGGTCACGTGTTGGGTCGTCCGGCAGAAATGCGAGAGAAGCGGAGCAGGGTTTCAGCCCCGATATCCAGGGCCAAAATGCTGAAACGGGCCCCGCAAGTATAGTTCGCCGTTGTTCGCGCCGAAGTCACAAACGCAAAAACGCCCCCGAATCAAAGCGATTCGAGGGCGTTTGGCGGTTCAGATGGTTGCGTCTGCGTTCAGCGTCTCAGGACGCCGTTGACGATCACCAGTTGAAGTTTGCTCCGACGTAGGCTCCGTGGAGCAACAGGCTGCTGTCGGCGTGCAAGGCACTGGCCGAGGCGACCGAGCTGTAGTCACGCGAGTAGTTGTCAGCGATGGCCAAGCCGGTTGCACCGAGAACTCGGTAGCCACCGCGAACCGTCCAGCAGTTGCTGACGCGGACGCCGAGGCCCAGATCAAACTCACCCAAAGTCGACAACACAGTGTCGCTGGTGTTGTAGTCGATCATTTGGTCAGGCATTGCGGCGAGCGACGCGGCCGTGTCTTGGGTACCCAAACGATGACGGAACTCAGCTTGGTTTCCGTAAACACCGAACTTACCACCCACGTTCAAGTTGACGCGGCTTCCCAAGCAGTAGATCAGTTGGCTGCCGAACTGGTAGCCGAACAAATCGTTCTCGGTCGAGGTCGTGTCGTAGATGTCGTTCATCGTGTAACCAGCTCGTCCGTCAACATCGTAGGCGTAGTCGACGCTGTCTTTGAACTGGAACCAACGAAGACCGTGGCTGGTCACGACTTGGACTTTGCCGTTGCAAGGACGAACCAAGGGTCCGGCTGCTCCGCCGAATCCGTAACGTGGTCCACAAGGGGCAAATTGTTGTGGTGGGCATGCACCGGTATTGCAGCTGCCATAGCCGCCGTAGTTGGCTCCGCCGTAACCGCCAACTCCGCCATATCCGCCCATTCCCATGAAGCTCTTCAGCCTGTGGCCCATTCCCATGCCGGTTCCGCAAGACGCGGCCGAAGCACGTTGAGCTCCCATCAAACCGAAGCTGAACAGGTTGACTTCCAGGCCTTGAACGTCGACATCGCGACGAGCACGGAACTGAGTCGCTTCTGCGTATGAGCTCGTTCCTGCACCACCCGGAGCAGCGTTCAAATCATCATCAGCCGTTCCTGCAGTACCGTCCGCACCGTTCAAGGCTCCTTGGCCTGCGCGACCGTCGATGATGTCGTAAACGCTTGCATAGTCAGCACCGGTATCGACGTAGGCACCCGATCCATCGATGTCGAGGCCGTTGTACGTTCCACCACCGTTGTCATACAGGTAGTTCATGACAGCGCCATTGTACTGAGGCATGCCCGAAGCACGCAGAGCACCACCACCACCGCCATCTGGAATCGAGTCTTCCGCCGTGTACACCGGCGAGTTGTACATCTCGGAATCTGGATTCCAGTTGAAGTACGTCACGCCCAAACCGTATTGACCACATCCGATGTAGCGACCGAAGCTGAGGCTGTAACCGAGCGAGCTATCGGGCTCGATCGAACCAATGCCCATCAGCGGCAAGTACGGCCGAGTTGGATCGGCGTTGTCGTATCGCGAAACGATGTTCCGGTCTTTTCCGTTTGTGTCCATGTTGAAGAACAACAGGTCAAACGAACCGAACCATGGGAACAAAGGTGCCCGCACGGGAGCGGCTGATGGCATGCCACAAGATTGAGCGGCGTACGAAGCGCCTTCCCAAGGTTGCGAAGCTGCTTGAATGTACGGGCTGGGTTGAGCACATGTTTGACAGTCGCCGGCTGGAGCACTGCTGTACTCAACGGGTGCCGAGTAGTGCTGAGCAGGAGCAGCCGAGTGCTGATGCGAGGAGTGCTGGTGCACCGTTGCGGGCGGTGCAGGAGCGGCGTAGGACGGCGCTGGCTGAGCAGGAGCGGCCTGTTGTTGCATCGGAGCCGACAACTGTTCGCCGTAGGAAGGAGCCGGTGTCGGAATGGATTCCGGTGGCGGCAATTGGTTGTCGTATCCCGTCGAAGCGGGTTGGAACAATTGCGGTCCGTTGTTTTGGTTGCCGAAGTTGTTCCACTTCGCGGGAGCTTGATAGCCGCCTGCGTTGGGTTGTTGGTAGTTCCCTCCGCCAAACGTTTGAACCGCTTGCGTTTGAGGAACTCCTAGTTGGCTGGTTGGACCAGCGTAGGGTTGTCCGCCGTATTGACCAGGTCCGTACTGTGCCGAGGCGATCGTGCAAACACCCATGGAAAGGGTGGCTGCGACAGCTCGCAAGACGTTGAATTTCATCGCTGACTCCTTCTGCGTGCGCTAATGTGCTTCATTGCAACTGCCCTAGCCGAAATCGGGTCTTCCACAGAGGCGACCGACCAAGATCGAAATGACAGTCAAGTTGGACCAGTAGTTGCCGGCCCAAACAGCTGGGAGGCACTCACGAGGTGTCAGTTCGATCTCAATCAGTTGAGCAAATGGTTTCGCTCGACACCCCAGCCGAATGTTCAATACGGTGGACCTGAATTGAGAGAAGTTGGTTGACCAGACCGATCGCTCGGTTTGATCTTCCTTCCGCAACTCGAATCGTCAGTGGTGGACTCCTTTCCACGTAGCAATCCCTCAATTGGTGGCTAAGTCGCGCCGGATTCAGCGAAGAATACGATCGACTGCTAGGAGCGTTGCAACCGGAACGCTTTGCCATTTCGATTCAACTTGACTGAACGGGACGGCACTCTGCAGACACATCCCCCAATCGGTAAACTCGTTCGCTTCCGCTGATCCGACCTGATTTGTAGCGAGTTCGGTTCAAACATCATTTGGGGAACTCAAACGTTCTGATCAGCGTCCCTTGATCGAAACCGATTTGAGCGACACGATTGCGGTGGAACGCTACGCGATTGCTGTCTCACCAATTTCATCCTGACGGATTCATTTCATGGCCACACCCAAACGCTCCAACGCGAAAAATGTCTTGGGATCCGATCTGGCGGTTTGCAGCACGGAGCCAATGACTGGCTTCTATCGCGACGGCTGCTGCAACACCGGCGGGCAGGATGTCGGATTGCACGTCGTTTGTGCCGAGATGACCGCTGATTTCCTAAAATTCAGCCGAGCACGCGGGAACGATCTCAGCACACCCATGCCGATGTACGAATTTCCCGGGCTAAAACCTGGCGATCGTTGGTGCCTGTGCGCCGCTCGCTGGAAAGAAGCTTACGATGCGGGGATGGCGCCGAAAGTTCACCTCGAGGCGACCCACATCTCGGCACTCGAATTCGCTTCGCTGGAAGAACTACAAGAATTCGCCACTGAATCCAATTGAAGCCACCCTCGCGAGGCGACCGAGAATCGAATGATCAGATGCCGATTGCCTGAGCGTTTGATATCTCGGAAGGTTACAGCTTGCCCGATCCGAACAGCGTACGATGCCTCCGGTAGACAATGCCTCAGGTAACCGACCAACCGTGGCAATTGTCCCGCCCACCGCTCAAGTGTCGGACCGCTTGCCCTGCAATGTCAGGACGAGATGCCGCGAGGAAGCTCGATCCCGGTGCTCGCACAGGTAGATTCCCTGCCAAGTCCCCACGTTCAAGCGTCCGTCCTTCACTGGAACGCTGACACTGCTGCCCATCATCGAGGCTTTTACGTGAGCCGGCATGTCATCGGGTCCCTCCAGGGTGTGAACATAGGGAAGCGATTCGGGCACCGCGTGGTTCATCGCCGTCTCGAAATCCACTCGCACATCGGGGTCGGCGTTTTCGTTGATCGTCAACGATGCACTGGTGTGCTGGATGAAGACGTGCAACAACCCCATTTCGATCTCGGCCAGCTCGGGAATGGCTTGTAGAATCGGCCGCGTGATCAGGTGAAAGCCACGACGAACGGCTGGAATTGTCAGTTCACGCTGCATCCAGTACGACATTTGGGAAGCTACCAAGAGGAAGAAGAGAAATATTCTGAAACTTTTTTGCGGCTCATTTGAGTGGTGACGTTTGTACCGTTGCTGAGCCGTGAAACGCGGGAACGCTTCATTCTGACGACGGAACCGGTTTCATAACAACCCGTTCAAGTGCCTTCTTGAAACCTTCATGCAGTTGTTAGGTTGGGGATAACCCCCTTGAAACCTTCATAATTCGCTAGCCGGAAAGTCGATTGATTCGCGACCGGCAAACCCGACCTCTTCGTTAGGGTCATGGATGATCGTCGCGGGACACGCCGGAAAGGCTGGGAAGAGCAAGCCCCCTCCAGAATTTTCTTGACCCACGCCGTTCCACACGAATAATCCCTTCGTGTGAAATGCTTTCAGCGAATGGACTTGGTTGAAGGCGACTGTTTGTACGCGGTGTCCAGGTCGCTTGGATGGCTCCTGACCCCCTGAAGAAAATCGGAATAGTATGACTCATTGCAAAAACGTATTCGAAGCAATCTTGCGTTACGGCCACGATGAAGATTTCGTGCCAAACGAAGATGAGATGTTCACTGCGACGGATGCACCTGCAGGCAGCCAAGAGAAGATCGAAGTGCTGCGTCGTCGTGTTGAATTGGGCCAGCCTCTCTGGCACACGACTGACCGCGTTGATTACAGCGGTTTGACGGGCGCGATCCGCCCTCGCGAATAAGTTCGACCGATCGAAAATGCCAGCCCGCCCGGATAGAGGCGAGACGCTCGCAACCATCGACTCCCACAACGAACGACCCAGAAAGCCCCGGTCTCCCGCGACCGGGGCTTTTTCGTTTCCCCTTCGCGTTTATCCCGCGAAGTCCCTCTTCGCCTGATCGACGATCGCTCCGTGACCCGCTTCGCAGGTTGATTCTGCGTGAGCAATCGGCGCGAGTCGAGCGACCAGCCCGTCTGCAGCTGCGGCCGACGTCTTTCGCCGGCGAACTGATCCCGGTCGGACACCATTCAGCACCAATTCTGGTCTGGTATTTCGGTGTGTTCGGTTACACTCTCATCCATGATCGAATCCGCTTTGCCACCCACCGCTTCCGCCCCCGAATTGCTCGCTCCCGCCGGCAATTGGGACTGTGTTCACGCCGCGATTGAAAACGGTGCGGACGCCATTTACTTCGGTCTTGATCGAGGCTTCAACGCTCGTCATCGCGCGGCCAACTTCGGTGTCAATGATCTCTCTTCATTGATGGGCAAACTGCATCTTCGCGGTGTCCGTGGCTACGTGACGCTCAACACGCTGGTCTTCCCCGATGAACTGAACGATTTGGTCGAAGTGGTCGACGCGATTGCCAGTGCCGGTGTCGACGCCGTTTTGGTTCAAGACTTCGGTGTCGCTCGAATCGTCAAAGCGATTTGTCCCGAGTTGGAAATTCACGCATCGACTCAAATGAGTTTGACCAGCTCCGAGACCATCGAAGCGGCGGAATCGCTCGGGTTGTCTCGCGTGGTGGTAGCTCGCGAATTATCGATTGGTGAAATCAAACAAATCCGTTCCAAGACGGACATGCCAATCGAGGCCTTCATTCACGGAGCGCTGTGTGTTGCCTACAGCGGCCAGTGTTTGACCAGCGAGTCTCTTGGCGGACGCAGTGCGAACCGCGGGCAATGCGCTCAAGCCTGCCGGTTGCCGTATGACTTGGTGTGCGACGGAATCGATCAGGAACTCGGCAATGTTCGCTACCTGCTCAGCCCGCAGGATTTGGCAGGTTACGCCGCGATCCCGGACATGATCGACGCGGGCGTCAACAGCCTCAAGATCGAAGGCCGTCTGAAAACACCCGAGTACGTCGCCAACATTACCGGCCACTATCGCCGAGCGATTGACCAAGCCATCGCGGACGGCGCCGTGAACCTCGGCGACGACGCTCGTCATGAAATGGAACTGTCGTTCTCTCGTGGCTTCACACCGGGATGGCTCGAAGGCAACGACCATAAACGGTTGGTGCCTGGCATCCGATCCGCCAAACAAGGCATCGTGCTCGGCGAGATCCGTGCCATCGGTCGCGATTCAATTTTGGTCGATGTGCAAGCCGGAGTCGCACTCGGCGATGGATTGGCGATTGAGTCCGCGGTCGATCCCAACAGCACGCAAACTTTCGACAGTGGTTTCGCTGACAACCACCAAGGCGGCCGAATTTACTCGCTGCGAATCGACAGTGAATCTGCAGGAAGCCCACGTCAAAAAACTGAGTCAAAGCTATCAGAACAATCTTCACTGAGTCCTTGGGAACTTGCCCGCCAGCGACAACAGGCAGAAGGCCAAGCATCCGGTGACAAGCTCAAGAAAGTCGAAACCAATCAAACCGTTTGGATTGGCTTCGGCCGAGACGAGATCGATTTTTCGCGAATTGAAATCGGCGCGACGGTTTTTAAGAACGATGATCCTCAACTGAACAAACGCTTGGCTGCGACATTCGGCGGCAAGCCTCGTCGTACGCGGCCCATCAATCTGCACGTTGTGGCTCATGTCGGAAGCCCAGTCGAAGTGCACGCGACGCTGGGTAGCGGCGACCACGCGACAACCGAAAGCATCATCGGCGAAGATGACTTGGCCGTCGCGAAAAAGCATGCCATCACCGATGAAGTCTTGGCGGACAAACTTGGTCGACTCGGCGGTTCTCCATTCCATTTGGGACGATTGACCAGCGACCTGAGTGGCGGCCCCATGGTTCCGCTCGGTGTTCTGAACCAACTTCGTCGCGAATTGGTCGAGAAGCTCGAAGATCAACTGCATGCACCACCAAGACGAACGGTTCGTTTGTCGGCGGGGCGCGATTTGGTACGTCCAATCGCGAAAACAGAGGCGGAATCCGATTGGCCGTCACCGCAACTGTCCGTTTTGTGCCGGACTCTCGATCAAGTACGCGGTGCGATCGCCGCGTCGGCAGAACGAATCTACGCTGATTTTCACGATCCACGCGATCACAAAGCCGCGATTGCTTTGGGGGCGGAACACAACGCGAATGTTTGGATCGCGTCGCTTCGAGTTCAAAAGCCCGGCGAGATGGGATTGCTGAAACAGATCCTCAAACAAGCTCCTGCGGGATTGCTGGCTCGCAATCTGGCGGCGGTACGGATGGGCCTCGAGGCGGGCATTCCAACCATCGCCGACTTTTCGTTGAACGTTGCCAATCACCGATCGGCAGAATGGTTGATGGATCAAGGCGTCCAGCGAGTCACCGCGTCATACGATTTGAACGCCGACCAATTGGACCAACTGGTCAGCTCGATGCCAGCGGAATGGTTGGAGCTGGTTTTGCACCAGCATATGCCAATGTTCCATATGGAGCACTGTGTGTTCTGCAGCGTGTTGTCACCGGGCACCAACAAAACCAATTGTGGTCGTCCATGCGATCGGCATGTTGTGCAGTTGCGAGACCGCGTGGGAAAACTGCACGTGTTGCAGGCCGACATCGCTTGCCGAAACACTCTGTTCAACGCCACGCCTCAAAGCGGAGCGGAAATTGTCGGCACCATGGTCGCTCGCGGTGTCGGTTCGTTCCGAGTCGAATTGCTGAACGAAAACGAGACAGAAGCGGAATCGATGCTGACTTTGTATCGCCGTCTGCTGTTGGGCGAGATCCCCGGCCAAGACGTTTGGCGATCGTTATCGGCCGAGAATCGAGTCGGCGTGACCCGCGGCACTCTGGAAGCCAAACGTAACCCGCTGGCAATTCTCTAGTCACGACACAGCTTCACGGTAGCATTCGGTAATGCTCCGCCGCGAAATGCAGGTCTTCGAGGAACGCTTTCCGCATCGTTTCGCGAGTCGCCTCATTGGGCACTCTCAAAATCGCGGATGGGTGATACGTCGCGATCGTCCACTTGGCGTGATCCGAACGCTGCACTTGACCGCGTGACTTCAGCAGCCGAAATCCAGGACCGAGCAAGACTCCTGCCGCGGTTGCTCCAAGAGCCACAACCATTTTCGGCCGAATGACGTCCAGCTCGGCTTCCAACCAAGGCCGACACGCTGCGACTTCTCTGGCTGCAGGTTTGACGTGCAGCCGACGCTTGCCGGTCGGTTTGAATTTGAAGTGTTTGACTGAATTCGTGATGTAGAGCTCCGCCGGATCCAACCCAACCTCGCTCAGCGTCTCGCGAAGCAACTGACCGGCAGGTCCAACAAACGGTTCGCCTGCCAAATCTTCGCGATCGCCAGGCTGCTCGCCCACCAGCACCAATTTTGCGTTTGGATTGCCCACGCCGAACACGGTCTGCGTGGCGGGTCCATGCAAGTCGCATCCCTGGCAAACCGCCGCCGCATCTCGCAAGCGGGCGATGGAGTGCGATGGTTCGCCGCTTGTGACTTCGGGCAAGAACGGTCGTGCCGACACACCGCCTTCGGCATGCCGGATCATCGTTTCGACACGTGTCGGAGCGTTTCGAACCAAATCATCGATCAACTCCGTTTCGGGCATCGTCGCCCAATGCTTCTTGGGCATCTCCGCCCGCATCGCATTCAGTTTGATCCGAGCCGGGTTGAAGATGTTCGCATAGTAGGTCTTCCAAACCTCTTCTAACTCGTCCGCCTCCGGTGCGTCGCTGCGAGGAGCACCGTCGCCCATTGTCAGCTTCTTGCCATCCCAAATCGCGGACTCATCCGGCGTCAAAATCGCCCACCGCATCACGTCGAACCGACGTGCAAAGAAGTCGGCAACCAGTTCCAACGTGTAGTGATCAGGTCGGTGCCATGCAACGAAACGCTTGCCTTCCGCGTCTTCGATCTCGCGAAAACGGACGAACGCCTTCATTTTGTGAGCGTCGCGGCTGACGGACTTTTCTAGCTTCGTCGCCGCGTGCATATCGCGATCGGCGGCGTTGGTCAGCAAGTGCTTTTCACCACCGGTGATTCGCCACAGCAAGCGGTACAGCAGCTCCCAGCGACCTGGTGACCGATGACACGAAACATGGCGTGCCAGATTGAGAAACGCCTTGGGTACGCGAAACGGCGAAGATGTATCGGCCGCTGCGTCCTGACCGCCAGCCTGGGCTGCTGGTTCAGCTGCCGCGAACTCGACGTCGGTCGTTCCGAAGAGGTCGGATTGCTTTCGCCCCGATTTGGACCGACCGTCGATCCAGTGAATCGTTTCCGGAGCGGCGCCGCTGATCAGCAACCGCCGCGACGTGACTCGCCAATCTTCCCACCGCGTCGCCCGAACACTCAAACATTCTTCGGACGCGGTCATGAAATCTCCACGTTGGGATCAAGTGGTGCGGGGAGTCTTCTTTTTCAAAGCAAAACCCAAGGCCACAGCAATCGCATACGCAACCCAAATGACAGCGACAATGCGGAACGACAGCGGATCGGGTGCCAAGTACTTTTCGTAAAGGGCAACCCCAGCGGAGGCGGTTGCACCAATGACGGCCAATCCCATGAAAACGTTCCATCCGAGGCGACGACCGCCGGTTGGACGATCCTCACCCAGAATTTCGCGACTGTTCATCATCAAGAAGAACGTGAAATATGCGATCGGCAACAACATGACAGCAAAGGTGCTGGCGAGGATCGCCAACCAGAACTTTTTGTCGGGATCCGTCCACAATTCAACCCAGCTCGCCCCGGACGCACCGGCGATCAAAACGCCCACGATAAAGATCGTCTGACTGTTCGGACGCCCAAACATTTCGCGAATCGCGTAGCCGTTGATCAGCATCAGGATGATGATCGTCGAGAATCCCATTCCAAAAACGCCCAGCCCGAAGATCAGCTTGGCTCGTTCAGCCCCTAGCAAAGGAGCCAGGGTTTGCGAGAGTTCGAAAGCATTGCGTTTGACCAAAGCGGCCGCCAAAAGTTTTTCGTCTTTTGGAAGATCGGCGATCATTTGAAGCTTGGTCGCTTCGTCGGTCGATTCAGCTTCTGCACCCAGTGTCGAATCGACTCGTGCGGTCAGATCGCCTTTCACCTTTTCAAACAACGGCGACGTCTGCATCACAGCCACGTCCGACGATGCCAGTTGGTCATCGATTTTGTTGTGGAAAGACGACGCGGAGGCAATCACGACGCAGCTGGTCACCAGAACGAATGGAATCGCCATGCCGGTCGACAAGTCAAATCGAGCCAGTCCGCGGAACGTCTTGTCCCATCCACGAGCGAGCATGGAATACGGAAGCAAGAACGTCATGTTGATGCCAACCGCCGTCGCAATCGCGGAAATCATGACGCTACGTTGGGTTCCCATCAGCCGCCCCGTCCAGAACGAGCTGGCTTCGGGAGACAGATTTGCAACCGATTCGCGAAGCTCGCCGGCAGGACGAACAAACTGCGTCAGGTCGGGAATCAACCCAGCAAAGATGCTGGCAAAGTTGAGCTGGCCCTTCGCCAACAAAAGAATCGCGACGCCGAAGAAGCAAATTACGACCATTCCAATCAGAGTCTTCAAGAAGATATCGAAAACCTTCGCGGCGCGACCTTGTTTGGTGTTCAGCAGGACGATGAAGCCAGCTGCAAAGAACAGCACCATCGTGACCGCCCATCGGACACCGCGGGAATCACCCAGGCCTTCGCCACCGCCCAGTGACAGCAAGTTTTTGTCCAGTGCGTCGTAGCACAGACTGAACTGCGGCATGCAGAAAATCATGTTCGCGAGCACGGTCGCGATGATCCATCCCCAACCCAATGCCGGGTTGATCTCGTTGTTGATGGCTTCGAAAGGCCGGCGTCCGGTCGAAAGCGTCACGTAGCTGATCGCCGACAACATCACGACGCCCAACACGATCGCGACCAGCTGCAACCACAGCATGCTGGTTCCGCCCATCACTCCCAAGAACAACGATCCGGCCAGCGAGCCGCCACCGAGCGTGATCGCAGATTGCAGCCAACCCGGCCCAGAAAGTTTGATGTAGGTGCCAAGCGTTTTGCCTTCGGCTTGTGCTTTTTGCAGCATCGCACGATCGGCGAGAACTTTGTCGCTGACAACGGCTTCACCACCAGTCAGTGGATTGGCTTCGACATTGGAAGATGGGTTCGATTCAGACATGCGCGGTCACGAGGCGGGCGGGGAGGTAGGAAACTGGCAAGATAATACCAGCCACGAAACGCACGTCGTTACCCCCTAGCGGCTCAGAATCAGTCATACTGGCAAAGAACCATAGAATCGAGTTTCGGATTCTGACGGTTGCCCATCCAGAATCCCCGCCTGATCCCTCTATCGCGTCCCAGTTTGACAAACCGGCGACACACCGGCTTTCCCGGTCAACGTTGCACACCCTCGTTCAATTCACCGCCTCGATTGACGCGGTCCTGCCTGACAATCCGCCTTCCCCGCCTCCCCACCGGTTTTTTGCCATGAATCTGTTCGCGTCCCTGGATCGTCCCGTTTCACTGGCCAAGGCGGCTCTTTTGAGCTGCATCACGCTGACGTTCGGCCTGATTCCGACGCTGGCTCTCGCACAAACCAGCCAATCCGAACTCGAATACACCGACGTCGGATGGGAATCGCAGCAGATCACGGATCAGTTCTTCGCCGAGGGTTCCGCGGTCGGCGACCTCAACGGCGACGGCGTCAACGATCTGGTCTACGGTCCGGTTTGGTACGAAGGTCCCGACTACCAAACCCGACACGAGCTGGCTGAGGCAAACGTCGTTTCGGTGATGGCATACAGCCAACACTTCTTTTCACACGTCTGCGATGTCAACGCCGATGGAAAACCCGACGTGATCTCGGTTGGTTTCCCAGGTCGCCAAGCCACCCTGTACATCAATCCAGGCGAAAAGACCGCGAGCCAGTCCGATCAGTTATGGCCGGCCCACACAATTGCCCCTCGTGTCTCGAACGAATCGCCTGCCTGGGTGGATTTGATTTCGGGCGGACTTCCCGAACTCGTGTGTGCACGCGATCGAGCCTACGGCTACTACACCGCGGATTCGATGGACGATCCAACGCAACCGTGGCAATGGGTTGCGATCTCGGAACCGGGAACCGCTTTCGAACCATTTGGTCATGGCTTGGGTGTCGGCGACATTGACGGAGATGGCAAGCAAGACATCATCAATCGCCAGCATTGGTGGCGACAACCGGAGTCTGCCCTTACCCACTCAACCGATACGGCCGACTCAACGGATACGGCCGACTCAAAACCATTGTGGCAACGACAAGCCTGGATCGCTCAGCCGTTCGGTGGCGGCGGTGCTCAGATGCACGTTCACGACTTCGACGGTGACGGCGACTCCGATTTGGTCACTTCCGAAAATGCCCATGGGTACGGCCTGGCCTGGTTCGAGCAAACTCGCCCCGGTCAATTCGCTCAGCATCAAATCAGTAGCGAATCGTCAATGCAAAACCCACACGGGTACGCAACATCGCAAATGCATGCAGTGGAAACCATCGATGTCGACGGAGATGGGCGGCGTGACATCGTCACCGGAAAACGCTACTACGCCCATGGGGGCAAAGACGTCGGTGGACTGCAGGCTCCGTTGGTCGTTTGGTTCCGCAACGTAAAAAGCGACCAACCCGGCGGACTCGAGTTCGTTCCACATGTCATCCACGAAACCTCCGGAGTCGGTGTCGAAGTCGTCACGACGGATATCAACGGCGATGGATTGGTGGATGTTCTGACTGGCAACAAGCGAGGTCTGACGGTCCACATTCAAACTGACCTGAGTGATGTTCCACTCGCGAAACGGCGACACGTCGCAGAACGCTGGCGGACATCCAAACGACCGCAAAACGAATACGCGATTGGATTGAGCCCGTCCGAATCGGCCAAAAACATGGATCTGCCGAACGGCTTTGAGGTCGATGTGGTTGCGAGCGAACCTGATTTGGTCCAACCCATCGCCATGTGCTTCGACGATCGCGGCCGAATCTGGATGATCGAGGGCAACACGTATCCAACCAAGGCTCCCGACGGTGAAGGAAAGGATCGCATTCTGATCCTGGAAGATTCCGATGGCGACGGTTCGTTCGAAACGAAAAAGGTTTTCGCAGATGGCGTGAACTTGGCCAGCGGAATCGAAGTCGGCTTTGGCGGCGTTTGGATTGGGGCGGCTCCCGAACTGCTCTTTTACCCTGATGCCAATCGCGACGACGTGCCCGATGCGGAGCCAACCGTGCTATTGGATGGCTGGGGATACCAAGACACTCACGAAACCCTCAACAGTTTCACTTGGGGCATGGACGGGTGGCTGTATGGTTGCCATGGCGTGTTCACCCATTCCAGCGTTGGCAAACCGGGAACGGCCAAAGAAGACCGGACTCCGCTGAACGCCGGCGTGTGGCGGTACCATCCGGTGCGACACGAGTTCGAAGTCTACGCGCACGGGACCAGCAATCCCTGGGGAGTCGACTTCAACCAGAACGGCGATTGGTTCGTCAGTGCGTGCGTGATTCCTCATTTGTTTCATCTGTCGCAAGGCGGCCGCTATTTCCGACAAGCCGGCCAGCACTTCAATCCTTATACGTACGACGACATCAAGACCATTGCCGATCACCTGCATTACGGTGATGGCACGTTTCAATCGGCAAACTCCGCGAACCGGGTCGATCGAGACTTGGTCCGGCGTACCGCAGCAACGACCTCGATGGTCGGTGGAGGCCACGCTCACGCCGGTCTGACGATTTACCAAGCCGACGAATTTCCGGCTCACTACCGCGGCGAGTTGTTCTTCCACAATTTGCACGGCCACCGAATCGTTCGTGAGCACTTGGAAACCGAAGGTTCCGGTTTCCTGGGTCGGCACCGCCCGGACTTCATGATGTCGAACGATCATGAACAAATCGGCGTTGGAATCATGCAAGGCCCCGATGGTGCACTCTACACATCTGACTGGCACGACGACCAAACCTGCCACCATCGCGATCACGAGATTTGGGACCGAACCAATGGCCGTCTGTTTCGAATCCGATACGGCGAACTCCAGCCATACAATTTCGATCTATCCAAATTGTCCGACGATCAACTCGTTCAAAACCTCACCCATTCGAACGCGTACTTCGTCCGTCAGTCGCAGCGAATTTTGCAGGAGCGTGCCGCATCTGGAAAAATCAACCGAAACAAAGTCGCCGAGGCACTCACTGCATTGATCCAATCGGAGGCACCCAGACGTTCAAGACTGCAAGCCGTTTGGACCGCATGGACATCAGGAGTGCTCCGTGTGGAAGGCAAACAGAAAGATGATTCCAATTTCGTTCAAACGGATCTCAGTTCGCTCCTGGATGACAACGATCCAATCATCCGTGGATGGGCGGTGCAGTTAATCGGGGAACATCGACAAGCCTTGTCATCTGGCTTGCTCGCCAAGTTGGAAACGATGTCCGCCAGCGAGCCATCCCCAGTCACGCGCCGATACCTGGCTTCTTTGTTGCAACGCATTCCAGAGAACCAACGACTCGGGATCGCACGCGGATTACTCCGACACAACGTCGACCAAAAAGATCGCAATTTGCCCTGGTTGATCTGGTACGGCATTGAACCGGTGGTCGACACGGATGCCGAGGGAGTGATGAGTTTGGTGTCCAGTAGCAATTGGAATCAACTGCAACGATTCGTGACTCGACGAACCGCAACCACCCCCGAAGGAAGAGAAGCGTTGGTGAGATCGATCGCAAGGCAAATCGACTCGTCAAAAGACTCAGCCATCAACAACCAATACGATTGGATGTTGGAAGAACTCCTGCAATCCGCCCGAAGTCGCGGCGGAGTTGCCATGCCCTCGGCGTGGCCAAAGGTTTCGGGGCTGCTTCGTGAAAAAGCATCTGCCAACAGCACCAAAGACCTGGTGGGCGCACTCGCGATCGAATTCGGCGATGCATCCGCACTGCCCGAACTTCGCACGATTCTTGCGAACTCGGATGAAGCGACCGCGCCCCGTTTGGACGCGTTGCGTCTGCTCACGCAAGCCAAAGATCCTGAACTCGGCAAGTTGCTCCTCACGTTGATCGACGATCGCGACATCGGCTCCCATGCCGTCCGTGGGCTCGCACCGTTTGATTCACCCAAAATCGCATCGACGCTGATTAACCGTTTCAACAACTGGTCGCCTCAAAAGCAATCCGATGCTCTGGCAACATTGACTTCGCGAACCGGATCCGCGATTCAACTGATCAGTGCGATGGAGGAAGGCGTCATTCCACCATCCATCGTTCCGGCTTACGCCATTCGCAACGTGCTGTCATTGCCGTTCGAAGACGACTCCGCTCGCAAACGTCTCGAGGCCGCTTGGGGACGAATTGGTTCGACAAGTGAACAAGCCAAGCAATTGCACGCCAAATACACCGCTTTGCTAACGCCAAAAACATTGGCTTCCGCAAACCGATCCGAAGGCAAGAAACTTTACGAAGCCAACTGCGGCAAATGCCATCGACTATTTGGCGAAGGCGAACCGATCGGGCCTGATCTGACCGGTGCCAACCGCAGCGACGTCAACTATTGGCTGGAGAATATTCTTCAACCGAACGCCGTGATCGGCAACGCCTATCAGATGACGTCGTTCTTGATGGACGATGGTCGCGTGGTATCCGGATTGGTTCGCTCTCGCAACGAAGACGCGGTCACGGTGCAGACAACCTCCGAGGAGATCGTGTTGTCACTTGATGAAGTCGAAGTTGAAAAGCTCTCTGAGACTTCATTGATGCCGGAAGGACAACTGGAGCCGATGAAGCCAAATCAAATTCGCGATCTGTTTGGTTATCTGATGAGCCCCGGACCATCGTTCGCTCGTGAATGGGCGGTCGAAGCAGAAAGCGTTCTCGATACCGCGGTTGTATCGGGAGGAAAAGTTCAAAACCAAAGCATGAAACCGTTCCACGATCAGTGGTCGGCGGACAATCAACTGTGGTGGACCGGCGGCAAAGTGGGATCCACCATCACGTTGAACGTACCGCATGATGTCACTGGCCCCGCCGAAGTTCAGATGCACCTCACAGGGGCAGTCGACTACGCAAAGCTATCGCTCAAGATCAGCGACCAGGCCGAAAAAACGTTCGATGGATATTCACCGGACGTCCGAGTCTTACCGGCCGTCACGTGGGATCGAGTGGAACTGAAGGCCGATGAGCCCCTGACGATCGAAGTGAAAATCACAGGCAAGAACGAAAAAGCGATCGCAAGATGGATGGCCGGAATCGATTCCATTTCCATCCGGCCCTTGCCGTGACCGTGGCCCCCGGGACCCCACATCAGCCGCAGGCCGTTAGGCCCGGTTCTCACCTCAACATCCCAACCGGCCCAACACTCCGACCAATTTCGAACTCACTCCCGCCGCATCAACCGCGGCTAACGCCGTTCGGCTCAATACCAACACCCACATCAGCCGATGGCCGTTAGGCCCGGTTATCAACCCGACATCCCAACCGGCCTAACACTCCGATCAATTACGAACTCGCTCCCGCCACACCAACCGCGGCTAACGCCGTGCGGCTCAATTGGCGGTACAAAACCGGTCTGCGTCTCACTGGTCAAACTCGTTACCAGTCGGCGAACAACGTTCAAACGGGCCAGACAGTTCGCTCAAACGATTCGTCCGCGACGAAGTCTGTTTCACCAAGGAACAATTGGCCCGCGTTGGGACACTTGGCTTGATCTTCGGCGCTGAAGTTCTCCACTGCGGTGGTGATGACCAACTTCAGCTTGCCCTCGTAAGGCACCAATGCCGGGCAAGTGTTCTGAGGCGATCCGGGAGTCTGCCAAACCACTCGTAACTCTCCGGTCGCCAGATCGTAAAGCCGAGTTTCACCGTGCTCCGCGACACCGGGATGGAAAATCGCGACGATGATTCCGTTGCCATCGGGTGTCAAAATTGCCCCGTCTGGAACACCGGGATCATCGGTCAAATCCAACACCACACGAGCTTCGCCAACGGTGCCCGCAGCAATGTCCAGCGGATACTCGACAACCGTTCGCGTCGGTGAATCAATGTCCAACAAGAACAGTTTGCCGGACTCGTCCTTGCGAATCATTTTGCCGTTGCTGCAAATTTGATCGTCACGAAGACGAATCAGCTTTTGGTCGCTTCCACGATACAGATACAACCCAGCCTTCTTCTCGGCGAATTCCAAGTCCTTCGTTCCGAAGATCAGGTTGTCGTCAATTGCCAACCCATCGTTGATGATCGTGTTGGTCACGTCGCTATCGACACCATCGCAAAACGGCGTCCACTCGCCCGAGTTGGTGTCGAAAATTCCGAGCGAACGTTCCACCCCAGCGACAAACTTGCCTGCCGTCTGACATTGGAACGCAAAGCCGGGGCGACCTGGCAAGTCGTGCGACTCGTTGGACTGAGTCGCCAGATCCAGCACATTGATACTGCCGTGCAGAACGTCCGAACCGTGCTGGATTCCCACCCACGACAGTTTGCCATCCGCGACCATTGCCATCGGTCCTTCGGGCAGGAAACGCAAAGCGTCGTTGTCGGGAACGTTCAGTGGACTGGCGACACGGACTTCGGGTGCTGACGACATATCAAATCGGGCTTGCGAGAGAACTGGAAGGAAAGGGCCGAATTGTAAGAGGGCAAGGAGAGTTCAACCACCATCGGCAAAGCAGCCCCGACGAACGTTCGACTTCTAAACGGCAAGTATTCCCGCAGGGGCTCAGATTCCCATTTGAGAAAGCATGTCCGCAACGCGGCCCGCATTTTCCGTCAGCACCGGATGTGACTCGCGAAAATGTTCGACTTGTTGTTGCCAGCGTTCTGCCAACGTCGCTGAGTTGACATCCTGTTCATCCAACGTCTCGCGAATTTCGTCGAGCTCCGCTTTCAAACGAGCGATCTCAGTTGGGTCCAGGTCATCGATGTCAGCGAGTTGCTCATGAAGGCGAGCAATCGTGGCGTCCAATTCACTTCTCATGAGCGTGGGTCTCAATTTGCAGATGGGGATAGTCGAAGGCGCTTCGCCGATTTGCACGCCGATGCATTGCATGATCGCAAACGAACGAGATTCCTCGAACAAGGTGCGATGCTCGCTGCATGCGAACTGGCGGAGGTCAACGTGACAGCATCAAAGTTCCCACACCGGTGAGAACAAACGACGTCTTCGATCGTTATTGTATCGTTCGCAACTCCACTTCGCGGAAGTGGTCATCACGCGAACATCTGACGTCCGCCGGTGCCAGGCGTTCATTTCCGAACTGTCGCGTCGTGACAACTCTCCACCGAATGGGTCCTATGAAACGGCCCACCAATTGGAAGTTGAATCGATTCACCGGAATGAACCGACCAATCCGAACATCCGACGGTGTTTTGGGAGCACAAACCGCCGCAGGGGTGGTGCGACGGGCGTCAGCGTGGATTATTCTGAGTCAAACCCACTCGACTTTTCTCTCCTCCCGTGGTTGTTCCGTCCATGATGCGTCTTGCTGAACCGTTGGCTTCTCGAACTTGGCTCTTCACGGTGGGGATTGTTCTCGCATCATTGGTTTTTGCTGGGTCGTCTTTCACGCCCACGTTCGCTCAAGACGATGCGATGGCCGAATTCGGCGACGACCCGGTCGACGAAGGACCGGCTGAGCCGGCTGGCCCCGGTGCTGCCGAACAACCGGAGGTCGATGCGGCTGGCAACGCGAACGGAAACGATGCCAATGCGGCGCCACCCGCGACCGATCAATCCTTGCTGGAATGGGTCTTCGATTCACTCGGCGTCACCTACCTGATCGTTTTCTTGGCTTTGTCCGTGACGCTGGTTTCGCTTTTCGTGATGAACATGTTGGCGGCTCGCCGCGACACGCTCTGCCCGACCGAGCTGGTGGAAGAATTCAGTCAACGGCTCGCCGCGAATGACAATCAAGGCGCCTACGATCTGGCAAAGGCGGACGAATCTGTGCTTGGTCAAGTCTTGGCCGCTGGTTTGGCCAAGGTTAGCAAGGGATACAACAAAGCTCTGGAAGCGATGCAGGAAGTCGGCGAAGAAGAAAGCATGAAGCTCGAACACCGACTCAGCTACATGGCTTTGATTGGCAACCTGTCCCCCATGATTGGATTGTTCGGAACGGTTCAGGGGATGATTTCATCCTTCCAAGTCATCGCTCTGGGCGGCTCCACTCCAAAACCATCTGACTTGGCCGCCGGTATCTCAACCGCTCTTTTCACGACGTTGGTCGGGCTCGCCGTCGCCATTCCTGCGATCGCGGCATACAACATTCTTCGCAATCGAGTCGCTCGTCTGTTGCTTGAAGTTGGCGTTGAAAGCGAAAACCTGATGAGCAAATTCGAAGACATGTCGCCCAAGTCAGGAGCACGTGGCTGATGCGACTCAAACGCACCGAAGTCGACATGGCGGAAGGTGACATGACACCGATGATCGACATGACGTTTCAGTTGATCGCATTCTTCATGGTGTTGATCAACTTCGCGCAAACCGAAGCCAACGACAACGTCGTGTTGCCGAACAGCCGTTTGGTCAAACCTCCTGAAGTCGCACTTGAGTTCCCGATCATCTTGCATGTCGGAGCGGACGGACGAGTCTTCTTGGGCGGCGATGATTACACCGCTGAAACACTGCGAATTGGTTTGGACCGTGAGCTGGCCGTCATCCGCGCCGAAGGCAAAGCGGTCAGCGACGCAAACGTCGTCATCCGAGGACACAAGGATGTTGCTGCGGGTGAGGTGCAAGAGATCATCCGCGTTTGCCAAGATTCCAACCTGGAAAACTTTGCTCTGCGGGTCAAAGAGGATCGCTCATGAAAATTCGCAACCGCGAAACGAGCCAGGGCACCGAGCTGAACATGACCAGCATGATTGACATTGTCTTTCTGCTGCTGATCTTCTTTGTGATGACGTTCAAGATTGTGGAGATGGAAGGCGACTTCAGCATCAAAATGCCGCTGGCCGGCCAAGGCAGCAGTGCGTTGGACACGACTGAATTGCCGTTAAAGCTGCGTCTTCGCTCTGATGCCGCTGGTTCTCTCGCCGGAATCGAGCTGAACGACATTCAAATGGGCAATGACGCGGCCAGCTTCGACAAATTGCGAGCCAACGTGATTGGCCTGATCGGCACATCAACTCCGATGGAAGTGGAAGCAGGCGAGGGTCCGGAAATCGAAATCGACACGGACTACAACCTCCGGTACGAATACGTCATCCGTGCCATCACCGCAGTCAGTGGTTACAAAGACGGCGATCAGGTGGTCAAATTGATCGAGAAGATCAAATTTGCCAAACCGAGACGCTGATTCGCGATTGGCGAAGGAAACCACGGGAAATAGCCGGCTGGTCGCTATGGCTGGTACGGTGCATTGGTGCTTCGCAAGACGGCACCTGACAACTTTCCCGCTCCTTGCTCAATCACCGATGAAGCCGTCCGGAATCCGACGTCGCTTTGAAACTGTTTCTCGTTGATACTGTTACTCGACAATTACGACTCCTTCGTTCACAACGTCGCGCGCTATCTCCGCGTCGCTGCACGTCGGAACCGCGCGGGTAACAACCTGCCGATGGAAGACGAACCCGGCAAAGGATTGCAAACGAAGGTCGTCCGCAGCGATTCATTGTCGGTGGAACAGATCATCGAGATGAACCCAAGTGCGATTGTGATCTCGCCGGGCCCCCACGGTCCCGAATCGGCCGGATGTTCGCTGGATGTCGTCCAGCACCTCGCCGGAAAGATTCCAATCCTAGGAATCTGCCTCGGTCATCAAACCATCGCGGCCGCGTACGGTGCGAAAGTCGTCGTCGGTCCACCGATGCACGGGATGGCCATCCCAGTGAATCATCGCGGGGCAAGTGTTTTCGCCGGATTGCCTTCAACCATTGAAGTGGGACGTTATCACTCGCTCAGAGTGGATGCGGCGACGCTGCCAAAGTCATTGCAAGTCACCGCTTGGGCAGCGGATGATCCAACATTGATCATGGGATTGGCAGATCATCAACGCTGCGTTCACGGAGTCCAGTTCCATCCCGAGTCTTTGCTCACGCAAGGCGGACTGGCCATGTTTGAACACTTCATCGGGATGGCTCAACGGCATCAACCAGAAAACCAGCCATCGCCCCAAGGTTCACGCTTCCAACGCACAACCATTCCGCCAATCTCGATTTCGCAACCGGGTGCGGGCGGAGGTGCAAAGTCATGATCTTGGAATCATTGGTCACGACAATCAACGAACAGGGGCACGTCAACCTGGCACCGCTGGGACCGATTGTGCTGCCACCAAAATCGACTGGTGGCCTCCCCAAATTCTTGCTTCGTCCCTACGAAGGATCGACCACCTGCGACAACTTGCTCGCTAGCGGCAACGCGGTCATTCATGTGATCGACGATGCCCTGCTGATCGCGAAAACCGCAATCGGAAAAGTTGACGCGACGGATAGGGTGGCTGCGATACCTGGACTGGAAGGCACCCATGTTCGTTTGAAACGCTGTCATCGCTGGTTCGCCGTCCAAGTCACCCAGCGAGCCGGAACGCTACCGCGACATGAGCTCACCGCGCGCTGTCTGGATTCCGGTTTGGTGGATCCGTTTTTCGGATTCAATCGAGCCAAACACGCAATCATCGAAGCCGCCGTCGCAGCCACACGTTTGCATTTGCTGCCACCCCAGCAGATCGAAGAAGAACTCGAACGCGCCAGTATCGCGATCGAAAAAACTGGCGGTGAGGACGAGCATGAGGCTTTGCAATTGATTCGGCGATACGTGCGAGAGTCGTCGATCTCATGAGCGTTGAGGTTCAAACGGGAGCACGTCTGCACTTTGGGTTGTTGGATGTCGCGGCACCCTTTGGCGGTTGCGGCGTCATGATCGACGGACCACCCACGTGCGTTCGAGTAAGATCGGCGCCGACGTTTCAATGTGATGAACGCCATCGCGATCGGATTATCGGAATCGTCGATCGTTGGCAACAAATGACCGGCCAAGCCACACGCCCATCCGTGACCATCGAGGTCGTTTCTGCGGCACCGCCTCACAATGGGTTGGGAAGCGGGACTCAACTCTCGCTCGCCATTTCGCTGGCACTGCTGAAACAAATTTCCGCGGAACCACCGACGCGTGAATGTGTCTTGCGGCTGGCCAACCGAGGCCGACGAAGTGCGGTCGGATCGCACGGATTCTTTGAACCTGGGTTCATTGTCGAAGGCCTGAATCGCGGACAAGCCATTGCTCGCGAACGAACCGGCAACCAGCAACTCAATCCAATCGACCGTAGAATCCCAGTCCCTGAATCGTGGCGTGCTGGCATCGTGTTGATGGACGATGCCTCGCCAATTGAAACGATCAGCGGAGATGAAGAACAGCAACAGTTTGACGCGTTGCAACCAGCCAGCGACGAAGAGCGAGCAAGACTAGTCGATATCCTCACCGGCGAACTCATTCCATCGATCGAACAATCAAACTTCGACTCGTTTGCCGATTCTGTCACACGCTACAACCGTTCCAGCGGCGAACTGTTTGCGTCCGTTCAAGGTGGTCCATACAACGGCGAAGCCACAACGCGTTTGATTGAACGTCTAATTGCCTCCGGTTTTCGCGGTGTCGGACAAAGCAGTTGGGGGCCTGGTGTCTTCACTTGGTTCGAAACGGAAAAAGCGGCAACTCTCGCGGCGCAGGACTGGGAGAAACGATTCCCCGGAACCAAGTTGCTGGTTCAGCGTCCTCTCCGCCACACCGAACGTCGCTAGGCGAGTGAGCAGCCGTCGTCACGTTGTTGCTCTACGTGTTGATGGTTTGACGCTGATGTTCGTACAAAGCGATGCCCGCGGTGACGCTCAAGTTCAGACTCCGGACTTGTTCTCGCATCGGCAACCGAAGCGACCTTGGGTCATCAGGCTTCAAAATCGATGCCGGCAAACCACTGGTTTCGCGTCCAAAAACCAGCACGTCACCCAACGCGAATTCGGCTTCCCAAACGGTCCGCTTGGCGAACTTGGAAAAGAAAAAGAATCGCTCCGGATTCAGCTGTTCGCAAAGAGCGTCCCAAGAGGGGACCGGCTCCCAGTCCAGGTACTGCCAATAATCCAGCCCGGCACGACGCAAACGTTTCTCGTCGAATTGGAACGAAGCGGGCTCAACGATCCAAAGTTTTGCCCCCACAGCGACGCAGGTTCGACCGATGTTCCCCGTGTTCTGAGGGATTTCCGGCTGATAGAGGACGACATGGGCGGGTGGCGACACGGATAAGGGAAGACTGTCGGACATCAACGTCACATTTTTGCGATTGGCGATGGGCCGCAACATCCGCGTCCCCGAAACGATTATCCTACGAGGACTTCGGATATTGTCCCACCTCCATTGATAGGTCCTGTCTGAATCCCGCCTAAAATCCCACCCAACCGCGATCCTTCGTTGCGGGCTCGACTTGCCAAGCCAACTCAAGCCGCATTCGATACGACGTGGTCGCCGCGTCTTCGTTCTCACTGATGGTCAGTGAGAGCAAAATCAGCCGGCTTCCATTCCACCGAGCGACTTCCAACGCCCGCACAAATTGTTCGTTCCGTGAGTGTCTTTGACACTGCGCGTGAACCAATGCCGAACCGTCACGCTGACAACACGTGCGTTCGATCGATTCACTTCACTTTGGTTTCCACTTCAACGTTGCAACATGAACTTACACCTGAACCAACGCTTGCCGCTTTGCGTGGCTTTGTGCCTCGCCGCCTTCACAACTTCGTACGCCCAAGACGCCACCGACACTCAGTCCGAATGGACGAAGCTGTTCAACGGCGAAGACCTGACCGGATGGCACGGCCAGCCACACTTCGACCCGTACAAACTCGCTGAACTGTCCGAAGAAGAACGGGCATCCAAAATCGAAGAGTGGACCGCGGACGCGAAGTCACACTGGTCGGTTGAGAACGGAGAGCTGGTCAACGACGGCCACGGTGCGTATCTGACGACCGACGAAACCTATTCTGACTACGAGTTGAAACTGGAATACCGCACCGTCGCAAAAGCAGACAGCGGCATCTATTTGAAGGGTACCCCTCAAGTCCAGATTTGGGACACCACCGACGAAGGCAAGTTCAATCTGGGAGCCAACCTGGGCAGCGGTGCTCTTTGGAACAATTCCCCCGGTGCAGCGGGCAAAGATCCTCTGGTTTTGGCTGACAAGCCTTTCGGCGAATGGAACACAGTTCACGTCATCCAAGTTGGTTCGCGAACCTCCGTGTGGCTCAACGGAAAGCAAACCGTCGACCACGCGATCATGGAGAACTACTGGCGTCGCGGCGAACCATTGCCCGCTTCCGGCCCGATTCAATTGCAAACCCACGGCGGTGAAATCCGCTGGAGAAACCTCGCGGTGCGTCCACTCGGCACAGAAGAAGCCAACACGTTCTTGGCCGAAAGCCACAACGACGGATTTGTCTCGGTCTTCGATGGCAAGACCCTCGATGGCTGGATCGGAGCAGTCGATGATTACGAAGTCACCGAGGCGGGCACCATCCAGTGCCAAAAGGGCCGCGGCGGCAACCTGCTGACTGAAAAAGAATACAGCGACTTCTCCGTTCGCTTGATGTTCCGATTGCCTGCTCGCGGCAACAACGGTTTGGCCATCCGAGCCCCCAAACAAGGAAACCCCGCCTACGCCGCGATGACTGAATTGCAAGTTTTGGACAACGATCACCCTGCTTACGCCAAGCTAGATGAGCGACAGTATCACGGATCGGCATACGGCATGGCAGCAGCAAAACGCGGCTACTTGCGTCCCGTCGGCGAGTGGAATTTCCAGCAAGTCACCGTCATCGGTCCAACGATCCGAGTCGAGCTGAACGGCAACGTGATCCTTGACACCGATGTTTCCAAGATCGACGACTACATGGCCGATAGTGCTCACCCAGGCAAAACCCGAACCTCGGGTCACTTTGGTTTCGCCGGTCACAGCGACCCGGTCGAGTTTAAAGCGATCTCCATTCGCGAAGAAAAGTGATCTAGCGATCAGTCACGAGTACCCAGCGACCCCGCGTGCAGGCATTCTGCACGCGGGGTTTGTTTTTGATTGCTCGTTCGTTGCGACAAAACAAATTCACCTGCCGATGTCTGACGTCACTGACACCTGATACCCGACCACCTTAATTTCTTTTAGAGTTGGCGTTGTTCACTCCGTCGCACACTCGAATCAGCCGTTTCCCGATCGACATTTCATCCCCTCTGCCGAACAAAACTGCAGTCGAATCAGACAAGCCGACACGCTGTCACGTTTGTTTTCGTCCTCGATCGCTTTGCTTCTGCGATCTGATTCCAAAGGTGGCCAATCAAACCGATGTGTTGATCATGCAGAATCGTCGCGAGCGATCTCACCCGTTCAACACCGCTCGAATCGTCGGCCAGTCACTGGAAAAGTGCCGGGTCATGGTTGCTTACAACCACGAATTGGCCGAGCGATTTGCGACCATGCCGCTCAGTGACAGCGTCGGGCTGCTCTATCCCGGCGACAACGCAAAACTACTATCGGACTTGGCTCCGGAGGAACGACCAAAGCAACTGGTGGTGATCGACGGAACGTGGCATCACGCCAAGACTCTTTTTCGCGACATCCCACGTCTGCAGACGCTCCCTCGGTACCGACTCGCACCATCTCAACCCGGTCGATACCGCATCCGTCGTGAACCAAACGAGCACGCCCTGTCCACGCTCGAAGCGACCGTCGCGGCATTGTCTGCAATCGAACCCACCACACCTGGATTCGATCGTTTGGTGGATGTGTTCGATCGAATGATCGCGGACCAAATCGGGCACAGCAAATCCAATTGGCGGCTCAACGAGACTCGGCGCCGAGGTTCCGCCAACGTACCACGAGTGTTGACCGAAAACGTTGACAACATCGTGGTCGCCTACGGAGAACAGGAACGAGGGAACATCGATGACGAGTCAGCAACGAACGCTCATCCGCCAGCACCACTTTTCTGGAACGCGGTTCGAATAGGATCGGGTGAGTTCTTCCGCTGTGCCCTCCAGTCTGACTCGTTGAACGATGAATCGTTTATGAACCGCCTAAGACTGACGCCAGACGAGCTGCATCCATTGGCGTCGGTCAATGAATTTCGCGAACGTTGGCGATCGTTCATCCGACCCGACGATCGTGTCGCTGTGTTCCATCGCAGCACGGCCAAACTACTGGAGGATATCCAGGCGGACTTTGTTCCAAGTATCGTGCTCAAGTCCATCAGTTTGAAACCGCAGACAAAAGAAGACGATCCGCGTACGCCAGCGGTCCTTGCCAATCAGACAAGCGACTCTCGACCACTACGACGTTTGGCTTGGGCCGTTCGATTTGTCGAAGAATTGGTGGCCAGCAAAAGCAAGTTGCAGTAAAGCCTCAATCGATCGTTCCCACCACGACCTTCTGCCGTAGCAGGACGGTGACACCATCCTGCCACTCACCAATTCGTCGTCTACAAACGCCTCATCGCCCGCGATGCCCCGCTCTAGCAATCAACCGCGAATCGCATCGATCAATACCATCTCGTTCAATTCCGCGGAATACGATTCAACGTGTAATAAGCTTTTCGATGAAGCAACCCGTTGCCACTTGAATCCATCACTCCGTGAGCATCCAATTCGTGAACAAACAGTTCTCGCAAACCATCCATCTTCAGGCGAACACGCAACCGATCTTCTGAAACAACCGCTTCGAGAATTTCCAAATCGCGTTTCTTCACCTCGTCACTTCCGTAGCTGGATTGATAAACATACGTGTGGCTGGACATACCATACGAACGGACATCGGAAGCTGAATCAAGATTTACCGGACGAGTGAATACAAGTTCGAAGCCATCAGGGTTCGCCCGCATCTCCTTGATTTCAAACGGCGTTTTTCCGGTCCAGATCAAACGTTGCAAACCGTAAGGAGATGTGCCCAGACTGCTCCAGCCGCGATTGGTCAGCCCAACGTATACGCTCCCATCTTCCGCTTGGGCCATTCGAAGCACTGCCGATGCAAAGCCACGCCGGAATGGAAAGCAAGCACCTTGATATTCGCCGTCGACCCTTTCGAGGAACACCCGGTTGATCGATGCTTGCGTGAACTCTCCGACAAACAATTGACCGGCAAACGGACCGAAACCACCGTCGCTGCTATCAAGAAGGATATCGGTCGCGGATTGCCCGGCTTTTTTGTAGGGAAACCAGACCGCGGGCGGTCGCATTTGCGGGAAACGCTTGAGGACCTCGGGATAAGCGATCCCGTTGGGCACTTCCGACACATCGTGAATGGTCGAACCATCCAACTCAATCGAAGCCAGTGATTCAGCATGATGGAAGAAGGCCCCCGGTCGCATGTAGTTCAGCGAGTTGGTTGCGACCCAGTTGCCCTGTTGGTCGGTATAGAACATGTCGCCATCCGCGTTGGCTCCCAACCCAGAAGGCGACCGCATTCCGGCGCACACCGGTTGCAAGTCTCCGTCCGGTGTCAACTTCATCGCCCAACCTCGCCACGCGGCCTGGCGATAGCCAAATGGAGCGTCGGGTACAATTTGCTTCAACTGTTCGCCCTTCAATCCCATCCCGATGTTCAACGTCATCCATAGGTTGCCGGCCGAATCCAACTTGGGACCGTAGGCGTACTCGTGGTAGTGTCCCGACACGCCCCAACCCGACGCGAGCGTCTCGTACTCATCCGCGACGTCATCGCCGGTGGTATCACGCAACCGCGTCATCTCAGTTCTTTGCACGGTGATCAATGAGTCTTCGTGATGCAACAACCCCAGAGGCTCATGCAATGCGTTGGCAAATCGGTGATAGGAAACCCGATTGGAATCGTCTTCCTCACCGGTGACTTCATCCACTCCATCCAACAACCAGACTTCGCCTTTGCGGATCGAAACCGCCAATCGCGACGGACTCAGCACCGCGATGCCGCTGACCTCCAGAGCGATTCCATCATCAGAAGGTTTCCAGTTCGGATCGCGAGACTCCGTTTGTGATTCTGGAGCCGCGATCGAGATGATTCGGTAGTAGTCGCTTTCCTCGTCTGCTCGGACCGCATCGGTGAACAAGACGCTCGATAGCAGACAAACTGCTGGACACAGCCTTCGAAGCATTTGACAAATTACCATTGGTAGACAATCTCCAAAGTCCGGTCTTCGCTGAGTGAAACCCAAATCTCTTCGCTGTCGCCAGTTTGCTTGTTACGTTTTCCGACCGCGTCTTCATCCGCAACGGTCACACTCAAACCAGACGCACCCATGAAGCGATTGGATCCGTCGCTTTCGATCCGAGAATCCAACATCAATCGAAACTTCAACTCTCCGTCCATCGGCTCACCATCACTGGCGACGCGAATTGTCCGATGAAGTTTGCCGTCGCGTGATGCTTCGATTCGATCTTCAACGATGGTGCCACCAATGCGATAGCGAAAGGTAGGAATGCGTTTCGAATCCAGTCGGTAGCCGATGAAAATGGGGGAAGAAGGCTCCTGAGATCGATCACTGGGTTGGAACCTGAACTCGGCTCCCGGGGATACTGCAACCGCATCCATCCCAAGCGGATCAATGGGCGGTGTGAAACGCTCAAACCATGTGCTGCGCGCGTCGACAAAGTCTTCTTTCCACGCCAACGCGAGTCGAGGCGTTTTGGCATCGATCGCGAAGTGCACTCCCTCGGGAAACCCAACCGCAATCGCGTGCGTGCCCACGCCGTTCATGAACGTTCTCAAGATCATCGGATGATCTTCAGGTTTCAGTTCGTAGCTCGCCGCCAACGCTTCCGCGATCTTCGGTGGCACTCCCAAACGACCTGACTGTTTCAAGTACGACCACAGTGCCGCGACTTGTTGATCAGCATTGCCGTCCAAAACATGTGGCGACTGGCTAACCCCATCCGGAAAGAACGAAGGCATCCGAGTCCCACGTTTCAATGCACCTGGATCCAGAACGAATTCGCGAAACCAGTGCGGACGGATGCGATTGGGCACGCCGCCAAGATCAATTCCCACCACTCCAGGTAAAGCTTGTCCGTCGAAAGCGTGACATTGGATGCAGCCGATTTGGGTCAACTGTTTTCCGTCTTCCGCCAGCGATTTGTGTTCACCGAACACATCCGAGTCCGTCTGCGTGGAAGCCTCATCCGCCATCTCGAAGTTCTTGACCAATGCCTCAACAGTCGTTTTTGGAAACTTCGGCATGCGAATGGTCATGTGGGGTCGCAACCGAGTCGACGGGTGCCCCGCCAAAACCTTTTGCAACCAATCTTTGGTCAACTTCGCACCAACACCGCTGAGCCCCGGAGGCAAACGACCTTCATCCCCCAGGTCCGCCAACGAATTGGCTTCGAAGTGCGGCTTTCGATATCGACCAACTCCCCCCATCTGATCGCGTTCGTGACAGGCGTAGCAGTTCAGCATGAGTAAACTTTGCTGGACCAACTCGTTCGCTTTCTCGATCGATTCCCCTTCTGCCAATTCTCCTTTTTGGATCGAACGGACAAGCACTTCGGTTTGAAAATCGTCCAAATCGAAGTCGACGGCCAAATAGTCTCTGTCTTGCAAACACGAATTGGCGGAGTCGACATTGAGTTGTTGCAACTCGGTAGCAAATGACTTTTGAACCTCGATTCCCGCATCATGACAATTTGCACATCGCAATGACCCGAACAGCTGCTTCCCCCGCTTAATCAACTGCTCCGAGGATGTCACATCTCTGGTTGGATCGTCGATGCGTTTGGGCGACGCCCCATTCTGTTGCATCAAGTATTCCGCGATATCGGCGGCTTCGTTCGGCGTCAGCTTCAGACTCGGCATTCGCCCCGACGGACGGATGTGTTCTGGATCGTGAAGGAAGTGCGTCAACGATTGCCGTGTGTATTTGTTTGCCAGCTCAGGATGCGGAACGGAGCCCACCTTGCGTGCGGCGCTCGCCAGCCCCATGTCCTCCAGCTCTTCCGGATCCAGCTCATCGAGAAGACGATCAATCGCTGATGATTGCGACGATGCAACCTCCCCTTCTTCGCCAGGTTCATGACACGCGACACAGCCAACCTGGTGATAGAGATCGCCACCCCGGTCTGGATCACCTTTGTTCCAAAACTCATCCTCGAGAGGATTCGCTCCGCCCGCTTTCAACTCGGGATAAGGCTGCTGACACGACGCCAGAAACGCAACAATCGCGTCGATCGCCGCGGTCTTCTCGGACTCATCAAGATCGCTGAGCAGATCCGGCATCGTCGTGCCGGGCTTCGTCTCATGGGGAGAGTGCAAGAAGTCTTTGATCCAACTCGCGCGCAATCGCGTTCCGGCTGCCGTCAGGTTTGGTCCAAGTTTGGGCTTCAGGTCACTGCGTTGCGAGCGATGACAAGCGACACAGCTCAGTTCGGTGACCAACAATCTCGCCGTCGCGACTGTATCGATTTCGTCATGGCGACCAAATCGCTCCACGCCTGAAATGAATGGAGACCGCTCTCCATCTGCACGCTCCTTAGCCAAGGCGATCGGAACCGTCGCCAGAAAGAAAGCCCATCCGGCGATGCAGATAAGAAGCATGCCGTTCAGCAATCTGCGACGGCGACTGGATGACGGAGAAGGCATGGCGTGATTTGCTAGTTGAATCATTGGAAGCAACGAACCTGCGAACGAGACACGAGGTCTCATTCAACACCCAACTCGGTCGCCCACCACTGAAGGTACTCACTGTCGGACACGGAAGGCTCGAGGCCCCGTCGCTCCATCGTGCGTTCGTACCACCTGCGTTTTTCCGCCATCAGTTCTTCCAAGTTGACCGTTCGACTCTCATCAACGCCGCCTTGATCAACGGTTTCGTTCATCCAATCATTCAAAGTCGTTCGAAGTTCCAACAATTTCGATTGGTAAGCTTCGTCCTTCGCGAGGTTGTGCATTTCATGCGGGTCGTTGGATAGATCGTAGAGTTCTTCCTCAGGACGATTCTCCGCCATGAATGGCGAGCCCCATTGTCCTTCGGCGTGCAACACCTTCATCAAGGTTTCCACTGGGTAGGAAAGCTTTTTGTAGCTGCTCAGTTGCAAGTACGGCTTTTCTGGATGGAAGTTGCGAATGTATTTGAACCGCTCGTTTCGCACGCTTCGGATGCGATCGGGTGCGTCCCCGCAGCGATCCCGCGCAGCGAAAATGTATTCATGGCCGGACCATTCGTTTTCCAACAGAGACTTTCCTGGCAGTTCCGGTGGATCAATCCCGGCGGCCTGCAACGTCGTTGGAACAACATCCAACAAAGTCGCCAAACCAGCTTCAACACTCGCCTTTGATAACTTGGCTGGCCAGCGAACAATCATAGGCGTGTGCAACCCGCCTTCGTACAACCATTGCTTGCCTCGGACATGCGGCCGGCCATGATCACCAAAGAAGATCACCAATGTGTTCTCGCTGATTCCTTCAGCTTCCAGTCGGTCGAGTATCCCGCCGACTTTCTGATCCATCACTTCGATCGTGGCCAGATAGTTGGACCAATCGGCACGAGTGATTGGATGCTCCGGGTAATGAGGAGGGATCGACGCGTCAGTGCGTTGGCGATCGCTCTTCACAAACGGACGATGCGGTTCATGGATGTGAACTTGTGCAAAGAATGGTTGCCCAGGTTCGCGTTCGGACCAGTCGTAGGCGTCGAAATGCGTTCGCTTGTCGTACAGGTAGTTCACGCCGTACTTGTTCGCCTTCTTGTTGCCGACTTCGCCGTTGCCGTGGGAGATAAAATAGCCCGCCTCTCGCAACCAATCGATCGCCGTTGGAACCTGCAACTCCTTCTTGTCGCGGGTGAGATGGTGATAGCAGCCGATCGAAGTCTGGTAGCGTCCTGTTTGGAATGCCGAACGCGACGAAGAGCACACCGGCGAAGTACTGAACGCGTTTGCAAAGAGGCGCCCGCGCTTGGCTAGACGATCAACATTAGGTGTCGCCACGTCCGGATAGCCATAGCATGCCAATTCAGGTCCCAAATCATCCGCGATGATCCAGACAATGTTGGGCCGGTCATCACTGGCCTTTGGTTCGCTGGCTTTTTCATCCGCAGTCGCTTGCCCGGTCGAACAAACAAGAACGCAAAACAGAATAGAAAACGGGACTGGTAGCTTTCGCATCGACAATCGCTGAGGTGGGAACTGGGGGCGACTGACGTCGGGAATGATTCGCGGTGCCCACGCCATAGCGAGTGCAAGCGATCCCGACGGCATTGAAAGGAAGGGCCGCCAGTCTAACACAAGGATCGCCTCGTGTTGTCAGAAGTCGCCCTTGTTGTCGCCGCTTGTTCGTCCGATCAGCCGCCCGCCAACACCGTGCAAGTCGATGATGCGGTCGCGACCAACTTCCCGCGTTTGTCAGTGATTTGACATTCGACGAAACCGATCCGTAACCCACGCTGGATCACCACCGCCTTCGCTGACAAACGTCCTTCGCGAATGGGACGAATGAAATTGACCTTCATTTCAATGGTCGAGAAATCTTCACTGGAAAGCAGCGTTCGCCCAAAAGCAATTCCCATCGCCGCGTCCGCCAACGCAGACACCAAACCACCGTGCACACGTCCCATCGGATTGTGATGCTGTGGACCACAATTGATGTTCACGATTGCCTGACCCGCGTCCGGTTCCCCATCGGCAATTTCGCTCGGTTGAACTTCAAATCCGACCAGACGCGAAATAGGGGCTTCTGAAAAACGCTCACTCATCGAAGAAAGACACCAGCTACACGTTCAGTTGGATTGGAAGAACTCGGCGGAACGCCAAGCGGGACAGTGGGTAGTGAACAAGTCATTGATACCACCAAGTCAACATTCCGATCGAAACGACTCCCACAATGATGCTGAGCGGCAGACCAAATTGGATGTAGTCTCGCAATCGGTACCCACCGACCCCGTAAACCATTGTGTTGGTTTGGTATCCAAACGGAGTCAGGAAACTCGCCGAGGCCGCGATCATCACCGCGATCACCATTGGCATCGGATCCGTGCCAACCTTGGATGCGGCTGTCCAAGCGATCGGTAGCATCAACATGGCGGCAGCGTTATTTGTGATTAACTCAGTGCAAATCACGGTCGCGACGTAAATCGCAATCAATGTCCCGAGAGCACTGCCTTGCCCGATATTCAACAAGCCGTTTGCAATCAATCCGGCTGCTCCGCTTTGTTCCATCGCACGTCCGATTCCAATTGCCGAGCCGATCACGATCAATACTGACCAATCGATGCTGCGACGAGCCTCAGATGTAGTGCAGCAACGAGTCAAAACCATCGCGACCGCCGCCAACATGGCCGCACTCAGGATCGATAGCCAATTCAAAGCCGCGGCGATCACCATCACCAGCATGATCCCGAGCGCCAACGGAGCGTGTTCGTGCCGGCGAATTTCACCGCGATCGACGCTGCTGATCAAGTAGAAATCGCTCCCGGCACGTTGGCGGTGCATGAACGACTTGGACGCTTCCAGCAACAACACATCACCGGGTTCGATCCGAACGTCCCCCAATTTACCCTCCAAACGCCGGCCACCTCGCGCCACCGCAACAACGGCTGCGTTGAAGTTTGATCGAAAACGACCTTCTCGAATCGTTTTCCCAATCAAGCTGCATCGCGGACTGACAACCGCTTCGACCAACGTTCGTCGCCAAGCCGGAATTTCCAACTTGCGAGCTTGGTCACCCGGCGTGATCAGACCACGGATCTTCCGAAGGTCGACAACGCTATCGACATCACCTACCAGAATCAAAATGTCATCGCCGAAGAGACGCTGATCCGGTTTGGCCGGTTCAATACGCCCGTCCGCTCGCTGAATTTCGGCAACATACAATCCTGGAAGTGCCCGCAGTCCGGCCTCCTGCAGAGTCTTGCCCACCAGCGGTCCGGTCAATTCGACTTGCATCTCGACGGTGTATTTCTGGGGATCATCACCAACGCTGACGGCGGGCTTGCGTTCGGGCAACATCCACTTGGACGCGCCGATGATGTAGATCAATCCCAAAATGGTGGCTGGGATGCCGGCGATCGCTGGAGTGAAGAAATTCAGCTCGGCCACCTCAACGTCGGCGCCCGCGGCTTTCGCTTCATTGACGTATTGAACAAACTCGTCGCGAACCAACAGGTTGGTGCTGGTTCCCATCAACGTGCACATCCCGCCCAGGATCGCAGCGTAGGAAAGCGGCAGCAACAATCGACTGGGGCTGATTGTCAAACGCTTTCCCAAGTCCCCGACGACTGGCAACATCGCGGCGACAACGGGGGTGTTGTTCAGAAACCCGCTCAACAACGCCACCGGCAACAGCATCCGAATTTGGGTGTCGCGAAGATTCTTCGCTTTGGAAAGCAACCAACCCGTGGCCAATTCAGTTCCGCCGGTCAATTCCAATCCCGCGACGACCGCGAACAGCAACGCAATCGTGATCAAACCTTTGTTGCCAAACCCCGCGACCGCCTGCGTCGGATCGGGCAGCAATGGAGTTCCGGTCAAATCTTGAACGACGACCAACACTGTCAAAGCGGTCAACGCCAACAAATCGGTCGCAGCCGCCCGAGTCGCCAACCCCAGCAACAAGGCGATGGTGACGCCAATGGTCAGCCAAATAGGCCAGATCTGCGGGTCGAGAATGTTTAGCATGCGTCAGGAAACGATTCGATGGTGCCGACGTTGATTCGCTGCGGCGGGATGGGGGCGGATGATCATCCGGGCAACGCCGAACCGATCGCACTTACAGTAATTCAAACCATGGATATCGTCGCCCCCGCGATGGCATTAGACTACTGATCCGGCGATCGTTTTGGTGCCAAAGTGAACGGCTTGCGCGTTCGAAAGGTCATTTCGCATCAGAAACCGCCGTTCCCACCTTCCTTCCACGTCTCGCCCAGAACTCTCCATCATGCCCAACTCGACTGATTCGTCCGCTCCGCCTGACCGGAAAGGTCTTTCAAGCGGAGCTCTCCTCATCGCCGGCTTGGTCATCGTGCTCTTGATTCTTCACCAAGACAATTGGTTGTGGCACAACGACACGCTGCTGTTCGGATTCATGCCCATCGGATTGGCGTGGCACGCCGGCATCTCAATCGCCGCATCCTTCACCTGGTTCTTGGCGACACGAGTCGCTTGGCCTCTCGATGAAGAGGAGCCGCAACGATGATGATTGCCGAAATGCAAAACGGGGTTCCTCAGTTCATCATTATCTTGGTGTACCTGAGCTTATTGCTCGCCTTGGGACTGTTCAGCAGTCGTTTGTTCAAAGGAACCAAGGAAGACTATCAAGTTGCCAGCCATTCGATTGGTCCGTTCCTGCTGCTGATGAGCATGTTTGGGACGACGATGACGGCGTTCGCTCTGGTCGGCAGCAGCGGCGAAGCTTTCCGAGAAGGCATCGGCGTCTACGGGATGCTGGCCAGCAGCAGCGGCATCATCCACTCGCTGTGCTTCTTCTTGATCGGTGTCAAAGTCTGGCGTTTCGCTCGCGCTCACAACTACACCACCCAAATCGAATTCTTTCGCGACCGACTCAACAACAACTTGGTCGGCTGGCTGCTCTTTCCGATCCTGGTTGGAATGATCATCCCGTACCTGTTGGTCGGTGTGATCAGTGCCGGTGGCGTTGTCCAAGCCCTGACCGCGGGACTGGCCCCTGACATGTTCCCGGTTAAGCTGGAAGGCGGCCCCGGCGGAATCGATCCGGCCGTTCATGGCGGCATTCCCGCGTGGCTCGGATCTTTGACCATTTGCACGGTCGTGCTGGTCTACGTGTTCTTTGGCGGTATGCGAGGCACGACCTGGGCCAATACATTCCAAACGTTGGTCTTCATGGTCTTGGGTGTGGTGACGTTCTTCGTCATTGCGAACAAGCTTGGCAAACAAGACGGCTTTTTCGAGAACCTTCGCGTGCTTGGCGAATCCATACCGGAAGAAGGCAAAACGCGGGTGGAGATGAGCAAGACGAAATTCTTCACCTACCTGATGATCCCGTTGTCTGTGGGCATGTTCCCGCACCTATTCCAACACTGGATGACGGCAAAGAAAGCCAGCACGTTCAAGCTGTCCGTCGTTTGCCACCCGCTGTTCATCATGATTGTCTGGGTGCCATGCGTATTGGTGGGAGTCTGGGCGACCGGCGAATTGATGCCGGCGAAGCCACCGCTGCCACGTTTGCCTGGTGGCGACATTGTTGATGCCAACAAGGTTCTGCCGTTCCTGGTGAAAACCCAAACCGCACCCATCCTGGGTGGATTCCTGGCCGCCGGGATTTTGGCCGCGATCATGTCCAGCTTGGACAGTCAGTTCCTCTGCATTGGAACGATGTTCAACAACGACGTGGTCAACCACACGTTTGGTGCAGACCGTTTCACCGACAAACAGCAAGTCCTCTTCACGCGTTTGTTCATCGTTGCGATTGTTGCGATCACGTACCTGCTCAGTCTCGGCAACGTTCGCAGTGTGTTTGCGTTGGGAGTCTGGTGCTTCAGCGGATTCAGCTCGTTGTTCCCACTGGTTGTCGCGGCGTTGTATTGGCGCGGCCTCACCGCGTCCGGAGCGATCGCTGGAATTCTGGCCGCTATCACCAGTTGGTCGTATTTGTTCTACCAAGGCACCTTGGACCCGCAGGGGCTGAGCAAATACGTCTTGCGTCTGCCAATCGGTGGCGAGAGCTACGAAGTGATGCCAGTCGTTGCGATGGTGTTCAGCACCCTGATCGCGATGGTTGTGGTTTCCCTGGTGACACCAAAACCACCGCAGGAAACTCTGGCGAAATTCTTCCCAGACCAGGCCTGAAACGCAGCCTGAAATTCGATTGACTAGAAGGGAGCCCCGGGGCTCCCTTCTTTTTTGGACCAACCGTCGCGCCGTCCACCTCCCTCGAAACAACGTTTTATAGGGAGTTCTCGCGACGCCGGCTTGGCGAATGCGAGGGAGAAGGTACGAGGACGATGTTCACAGCGTCATCACCGTTCAACAATTGGCCACTTCTTTTCAAGTACGATAGCTGCCCCGCCGCTGCTTCCCACCATCTCCAGAGGAATGAACCGACCATGTTGCGATCGCTTTCCTTCGTTTGCTCGTTAACCTTCCTGTCGCTGGAGCTTGTCACGCCCTCGTACGCGGACTCGCCCCAGCAGCCACCCCACGACGAGCCGAAACATGTTCGCATTCTGACGATCGGCAACAGCTTCACTCACAACGCGACACGCTATCTGAACCAGATTGTTGAGGCGGCTGGTCACAAGCTGACGCACAAGATGCTTTCAATCGGTGGTTCGCCCCTGGAGTTGCATGCGCAGAAGGCATTGGCATACGAAGCAGACCCCACCGCCGAACTCGCCCGGTACAAGAACGGCGACATCCTCCAAGAAGCACTGCAAAGCGAACGATGGGACTTCGTAACCATTCAGCAGCTCAGCATCAAAAGCCACGACATCGAAACCTACCGTCCGTACGCTCAGCAGTTGGCAGACATCATTCGTCGCGATGCACCGCAAGCCAAGTTGCTGGTGCATCAGACTTGGGCATATCGAAGCGACGATCCACGATTCAGCCGAACCAAACCTGCGATCGGAGAACCTGCCACCCAGCAAGCCATGTATGAAGGGCTCAGCCAAGCCTACCGAACCATTGTCGACGAGCTGTCAGCCAATCGCATTCCCGTCGGCGACGCGTTCTGGGCGGCGGACAATCATCCCAAGTACGGCTACCGCGCGCCGGCTAACTTTGATGCGAACACACTCAAGTACCCTGAGCTACCCGACCAAACTCACTCGCTGCACGTGGGATACCGTTGGCGAGCAAGCGATGGCAATCAACAACTGAAGATGGACGGGCACCATGCCAACTCCGCAGGCGAGTACTTGGGCGCGTGCGTGTGGTTCGAATGCCTGTACGGCGAGAGCCCGATCGGCAACGAATTCGTGCCCGACAAACTCGCCCCCGAATACGCCACCCACCTACAAACGATCGCTCACCGAGCAGCCCAACAAAGCGGAGACGTCATCCAAGGCATCGCAAATTCACCCAGCACTCCGTGAGTTACCTCACACTGTGAATGTGGGATAGGCTTCCAGCCTGTCAGTGCACTCACGACAACTGGACGCCTATCTCACAGCAAACACTCGCGTCATCGCGGATCGCTTGAGGGCACGACGTGGATCGTCCAATACACCTCTTCATCAAACGCTTCTCCGTCATCAGCTTGAATCCGCAATTGCAGTTGCAACTGATCGACCGGCCCTAGAGTTGGCAGGTTCAATCGCAATCGCGACGAGCCTGGTTCACCCGGAACGGCGTTGACTTGCACCGATTGGGGAACCAAAGTTTCGGTGCCAATCTTTGGGTCGTCTGATTCGGCAGTGCCGGGGATGTATTGATCCGATCCGTAGGCCCTGCTCCACAAGTAGTCCCACTGGACGATTGAAACGGCGTCTCCTTCGAGGACCGATTCAGCGTTCACGGGGAAGTTAAGATCCAATTCCAAACCGCCGGCAACCACACGGGCGTCGGTGATCATTTTGGGAGGCGTGCCGGTGTAGCGAAGTCGCTGCACGCCTCCATCATCCAGCCCAAACCGCCCACCGCCGTTCCAGCCTTGCAAACCAGTCGCGTAGACCTGGCCGTCGTGCGGGTTGACTCGACCTCGCATGATTCCCGTTGAGAAATCAAAGGGCAGCTTCACGATGGCGGCTTGCGCGGTCTCACCGACCTCCTGAATCATCATCATCGACATCCATCCTTTGCCGAAACTGGTGTGCAGTAGATGATTCGATAGCGGCCCGAAGCGATCATCCTCAACCCAAATTTGGCCACCGGACGAGTTGTCAAAAGCTTGCGGCATCCACACCAACGGCTGCTCAAACGTTTCCGGAGCAACTACCTTTTTGATATCGATCTTGCCTCCATCCGGCTCCCATTTGTCCGGAATCGAATAGGTCGGAACCCAGCCATGAAAAGTGCCTGGTTTGGCGATGGAAACCTTTGACGCGGGAGTCCATTGCCCCTGATTGTCACTCACGGTAATGCGTCCGCCCGGCAACGTGCCGAGCCCGTTTGGCGTTCGGAATCCGGTGCAAACCACCTCGCGTTCTTTGCCGTCTTTAGAAACCCGCCAAACGGCACCGGGCAACGCAAAGTCGGCACCATGCCCACTCTTGGCGTAGTAGAAGTTCCCTTCCGAGTCGGTTTGCAAATCGAAGTTGAAAGCGTGAAAGTTCGTGGATACATCCGTGTCCGCATTGAAGCTCTCGTAAAAGTCCGCTTCGCCATTCCAGTCGCGATCGTGAAGCCGCACCAGCCGATCTTTACAGGTCACAAACACGTCGCCATCGACAACCTTCACCCCAAAGGGTTCATAGAGACCCGCGGCGTAACGTTTCCAACGAAGTTCGTCGAGTGTTTCATCGATTCCCGAAACGATCCAAACGTCACCGCCGTGAGTCGCGATCGCCATCCGCCCATCGTCAAAGAAATCGAGCGCCGTGGTGCGAAACCAAGTGTTCCACGGAGTTGAATCGGGGCGCGTCAGCGTGTCGAGAGCGTAGCCGTCTTGTTCCAATCCCAAGGTGCCGACCGTCGTGATCTCTCCGGGCCAGCGTTGGGGAGCCGGCTTCGAGGACGGGCGTTCAATCAACGATGACAGATCTGCGACAGGTTCTTTCAACGTGTTCTTAGACAAAGCCTTGAATGCGGCGAGCTCTTGATCCGCATCACCCACACCCACCGTGACTCGCAGACTTCGAGCCGATCGATCCGCCGGAATGGTCAACTTCAGACGTTGCTCGGACGCGAGTTCCCAGGACACATCGTGGCTCTTGCCGGCGACACTTGCCGCCGCGAACGAATGATTTTGCGCGTCAGAACCTTGAAGTGACGCCAGCCCTGTCTCTTGGTCCACTTTCCAATCATTCGCCTCGGCCGGTCCTTTTCCAACCGACAACACAAGTGAATCCCCCGGGCCGATCCACAGCTCATGCGAGAGCGTCCGCGAATCAATCGCCACTGCACGCTCCAATACTTCGCGACCGTCGATCTGGTAGCTCAACACGACCTCATCATCGAGTGCGTAATACCCGTGATAGTCCATCCACTTCGCTGGTAGCGGACCGCGTGGCAGGCAACCTTCGCGAGAATAGTCCAGCTCGCCATCGTGTCCCCAATGCCACGCTGCCAAACCAGCAACCGTCATCCCATCCGGATTGGCCGTGCCTTCCCCGCGAGGACGTTGATGCTGGGTTTCGCTAAGGTCTAAGAATCCACCAGCCCAAACGTCCGCCAAATCCATCGCGTGCAAGTTGTAGGAAACCGTCAGTTCGCCCAGCGGCAACGTCAGCACACTGGGGTAGTCACGTCGCAATTGCGAGCCCAAAGCCAACCCAAAATCGCGTTGTTGAATCTCGAAACGCTTGCCATCTTCTGTCCCCTTGGGAAGCGAATCCAGATACGCATCGCTAACCGGCTCATAGCCCGGATTCTGATCCTTCATCAGCGTTTCGCGAATGTAGTGCACCACTTGGTATCGTTGGTGCGGAGTCAGATACGTCATCGGCCCCATCAGTCCATTGCCCTTGGTCAGGGTCATGAACATTTTGTAGGGATCAGCACCAAACTTCAGTTCCTGCGAACTGAATGCCCGAGCGGTAGGTAGTGCAGGCTGCTTGCCGTCCATTCCGTGGCAATTGGCACAATCGCCTCGAAACAAACTCTCGCCTTCATTGACATCGCGTGACCGCAGCGACCGGATAATGCCGGCGTGGTCCAGATTGATCGAGTCATCTCTGACGAGCAACTGCTCCGGCGACGGTCGCAACTCTTCCTCGGCTGACTTGCCACCTCGAACCACGCTCATCAGGTACCGCAACAGATCCAAAAATTCGCGTTGCGTCTTGATCGACTTCATCAATCCCGCCGGCATCATGGACTGCTCGTCCTTCTTCATCACCTCAATCTCGTCACGTGACAAAGTGAAATCCTTTTCCGGCGTTTGACCAAGCCGCATCGTGATCGCAGCGTCGTCCTGCTTGACCAGCATGCCTTTGAAGACTTCACCATCCACGGTCAACACCGAATAGGTTTCATATCCTTCGCGAATGTGTTTGGAAGGTCGTAGCAAAGCGTCGACGAGGTATTCGTCCGTCAAATCCTTGCCAAGCTGAGCGATTGGCGGTCCGAGAGGCGATGTGTTGGAATCGTCCCCATGGCAACTCACACAATTCGCGGCCGATTTGTAGAAAACCAAGGCTCCGCGTCGAGCATCGCCACGCAGTCGTGATTGCTCGGCTAAGTACAGCGGATCAGCGTCACGCAATTGCGTTTCCAGCGGAATCGCTTGTCGCAGCGTTGTCGTCGGAGGTGCGGCGGATGACGTGACACCATTGCACAGAACAAGAAAGAAGCCAACGCAAGCATTCAAGCAAACACGTTGGCGATCGGCGACGACAAAATGATTCATGACAAAGTCCAACGGAGTTTCACCGCTAAAGCACGAGTGAATGCAAGTCGCCTTGCACAAGAACGACTGCACCGAAGGATAGTCGAAGACGCGTTCAGTTCAGCAGTTTCTCAACCAGCGGAACAATGTCAGCTTCATAGGTGAAGCCCGCGCTTTCTCCGACATCAGAAAACAGTTTCACCATCTTGCCGTCTTCATCGAACACAATCACCGCGGGGATGGATCCAATTCCAATCGCCTCAAACACCTCGTCGCTGGGTGTTTGCACGATGTAGTTCGTGAATTCCGCTTCAACGCTGGAAAGAAATTGAGTGACCTTTGGTTCGTACGACTCCGGTGGTCGAGTCTTGCGACCATCAAAGTCCACGTTGGCTCCAATCGCGACCAACTTTTCTCCGAATCGGTTCTGCATCGCCACCAAGTTCGGAAACTCTTTCAAACAAGGACCACAGGCCAACGACCAAACATCCACCACCGTCACTTTGCCTGTCTTGCCCGCTTTCTCGCGAACCTTTTCCCACTTGGCGTATTCAATGGAAACGTCTTTCGCAGCGGCAACCAAAACGGTTGACGTATCACTGCCTGCCGCTTCGCCGTCTGCCGCACTGATGTCCAAATCTTCCGGCAAACTCATACCGCCCTCGGCGGGACTGGATCGCTTGACGGGTGCGTCGGGCAGATCACCTTCGGGCAGAGTGATTCCGCCAGGCGTGTTCAAATTAGGTTGCCGAGAATCGACCGCCGCGGGTTCTACCGCAGGCTCGGTCACGTTGGATTCGGTCGAAACCTCAGGCGTCTCCTGCGTTGGCGACGAAGACGAACCGCACCCGCCGACGACGAAGGCAATTGGCAAAACGGCGTAGCGGGCAAAACTTGAAAACGAGAATCGATCCATCGTTGAACTCGGCATGGGGAAACGAACGAACAACCAAACACTACGTTAACAAAATGTCTGAACCTTGGCACTCAGCGACGCTTCATTCCGTTGAAACTAGCCTCCGCCGACAAGGCATCCTCTGGCCAATCATGTTTCGGGTACCGGCGCCTAAGTTCTTTGCGGATTTCGCCGTAAGTCGTGGCCCAAAAGCTAGCTAAGTCATTCGTGATCTGCTGCGGACGCCCGTTCGGCCCCAGCAAATGCAACTGCAATGGCTGCCGACCTCGCAAAATCCGCGGCGTATCAGGCCACCCAAAACAAAGCTGTATCTTCACCTCGATCCATGGTGGCTTGCCTTCGTCATAGTGCACTGCTGCTCTGCGTCCTCCCGGTAACTGCACCTCTTCAGGAGCCTCCTGCTGCACAATTTGCCATGCCGAATACCCGATCATTCCAAGAACGTGATCCGTCCAAGGTGCGGACCTCAACTCTTGCAGGCTTGATCGACCGGCGCACAACTGCCGAAGCAATTCCAAATGCATCTCTTCAGTCACCGATGGAACTTGATCGTCGATTTCCCCGACCATTCCGATCCGATGCAAAAGCTTTTGAAACTTCACGCCGCCAAGTGGAAGTTGCATCTTCGCATTGTCGAACAAAATCGATGCGGTTTCATCATCGCCGGGAACCTTGTCCGGAGTCTCGCGAAGCACCAAGTCTCCGTAGGTCACTTGCCGCCGGCAACGAACCGCACCGCGTTCCTGATCCCACGACTGTGTTCGCACTGTATGAATCTGTTCAGGGTCAAGCCATTCCTCCCGAATCGGCACCGCCGCCCTCACTCGCGATTCCGTACCACCGCCGTCCACGTCAAAGCAGAGCAACAACTCTTCGCTGGCCCCTTCGCCAAGTACTCGTGTCAGCCCCGACACGCCACGACCACCAACCATCCGGCCACGGTCTGGTGAGTCCGAACGACGCAAGACCACTCGGTCGGGATAAGCGGATAACAAAGCACGGGCGACAGACACATCACGATCTATCTCCCCACCGTCAGCTTGTTTCGGTTCGCCTTTTGGTAGAGAACGACGAATGGTTTCGGCAACCGAACGAATCGACTTGATCGAAGATGCGGCAACCGATCGTGGCACCCGATTGTTTTCAATCGCGTCAACCTTGTCCGCCAGCGTCATCGACGTCATGTCTTCCAACGGATCTCGCTCGCTCATCAAAGCCGCCAAAATCGCGACGGAGTACCTTGGCAATGAGCTGACCGCTTCCGTGGTCATCCTCGCGATCCGCGGATGCAGCGGCATTTCCGCCATGGCTTGGCCTCGGCGGGTAATTCGACCGGTTTCGTCGATCGCCCCCAGCATTCGCAGCAACGATTGAGCGGACTCCACCGCGTGATTCGGAGGAGCGGTCAGCCATCGCATCGCGAAAAGATCCGTTTCACCGTGGCTGGCCAGCATCAACACCACTTCGCTCAAGTCCGATCGCAGGATCTCCGGGACGTCGTATTCGTCGCGGGAACGCTGTGCCGCTTGGCTCCACAAACGATACGCTTCTCCCGGCGCCGTCCGCCCCGCTCGGCCGGATCGTTGGTCAGCCGACGCCAACGAAATCGACGTCGTCTCCAACTTGGTCAACCCGCGACGCGAATCGAAACGCGGGACTTTCGCCATCCCAGAATCAACCACGGCGGTCACGCCATCAACCGTCACCGAAGTCTCAGCAATGTTGGTCGACAAAACCACTTTGCGTTCACTCGACGGTCTGATCGCATCATCCTGCTGTTTTGGCGACAGCGATCCGTGCAGCATCACCAATCGCACATCACCGGGCAAACCCGCTCGCTCCAATTCCGACTGGACTCGGTGAATTTCGCCCACACCGGGCAAGAACACCAGCACGTGTCCGTTGCTGTTCATCAGAGCCTCACGGATTGGTTTGACGATACGCCTTTCGATTCGCTCGCCCGGTTGATCCTCGCCGTGGTGGACCGTAACCGGATAAGCACGCCCTTCACAGCGAAGCGGCACCGCGTTCTGCGGGTTGCCTTCATTCAGGTATGCGAGGATCGGCTCCGTTTCCATCGTCGCCGACATGACGACCAATCCCAAGTCGTCTCTCAATTCAGAACGCAAGCGATGCGTCATCGCGAGAGCCAAATCGAGTTCCAAAGTTCGTTCGTGGAATTCATCCAGAACAACGCAGGCCACATTCTCGAGCAACGGATCCGATTGCATCCGCCGCAAGAACATCCCGGTCGTCATGAACAACACACGAGTCGACTTGGATTCGCGGCGATCCATTCGAACGTGGTAGCCGATCGTTTCACCTACCGACTCGCCACGCGACTTCGCGATCCAGCCCGCCACCGAACGTGCCGCCAAACGCCTAGGCTGGATCACCCAGACCTGACCCGCGACGTCGTTGTCCAGCAATGTTTGCAAAACCGCAGGCGGCACCCCAGTCGTCTTGCCCGCACCTGGTGGAGCCTTCAGCACCACCGCGGTTCCGTTTCCGATCGCCGTTTGCAGCGGCGAAAGAACATCTTCGATTGGAAGTCGATTCATCGAGACTCGGTTTGCAGCGTCCGATCTGCGAGGTCCAAGTAACACTCCCAATCGTAGTCAGCCAGATCGTGTTTGCCTTCCCGAAGATGGTATTGCATCGGGCCCGCATTGATGACCGATTGCTTCTTCGGCATCGACGCTTCTTCGACAACGTTGACATCGCCCGAAGACATCCCCAGCAGTTCAAAGACAGGTGCCGCGGCTTGCCATGCCAAAAACTCGCCCTTGGGGTCGGCCCATTCATCTTGCGTTGCACTTCCAACCGCGATCGCTCGCGGAGCCGACAACGCAATCAATTGATGCTGGTCGATCGGAAGTGCGGATTCGTTCTCGTTGTATTGCAAGTAGGCGTCGTTGAACCAATGCGGAAACGAAGTGTTGATTCGTGCAACGGTTTCGCCAATCGCACGCCGGCAAAGTGCCGCGCCACCGCACCCTGAATCATTGCTGATCACCATCGCGAATCGAGGATCCGTCGCTCCAGCCCACAACGAAGTCTTGCCCAATCGCGAGTGGCCAAGCACGCCAACTTTCGTCGCATCAACGTTCAGTGCATCGGTTTGCTCGATCGCATCCAAAATACATGACAATCCATACGCCCAACCGGCAATGCTTCCGGGGCGATGGTCTTCTGGCAATGCCTCGATGAATTCTGGCATCACGCCATGGACGCCATTTTCGAATCCATCATCAAAGTCCGGGTCAATGTCACCGTAGTAGACCGTGATCATCGCATACCCTCGGTCAGTGATCATTTTCGATGGCCATCGAGTCGACGCGACACCACGGCCGGCTTCAATCGCCTTGTTGCCATCGGTCGATCCATTCCGCCGATCGCGAACCCAACTGGACGGAATTCGCGTCTTCGGGTCTTTGTCGATGGTGTGGTTGCCTTGAAAGTTCAGCCCCAAGATTGCTGGTGCCGGAGAGTCCGATTGTGGCACGTCAGCCAACACCTGGACCACCAACGGCGATCGATCGCTCGATGCGTCCAAAGGCAAAATGGAAACGTCCAATTCGTGACGCGTCACGCCCGGTCGATAATCGCGGTCACTACGAACCACCTTCACCTTGATGTTGCGTTGCTCAGGCATGATGCCGAACACATGCTCCTCAAACAGTCTCAATGTCTCCGCCCGTCGGTCATTCCACTGTTCCGCCGTTTCGACCGGGTCACCGTCCTGCGTTTGCAACGCGGCGGGCAGTTCGTAGGCAGGGATCTTCGCTTCGTCGTAATTCGCTACAAACTTCTTGGTTGTTTGAGCCATTGCGGAAGTCGTCATGGACACAAGTGTCACGACAACGATCCCCGTCGCCAATCGTCCGCAGTTTTTTCGAATATGCATGTTCGCCTCTTGAAGAATGTTTTGGAAAGTTGAAAGCGCCTTGATCACGTAGCGATGCGATTGAATGTCAATCCAACGAATAGATTTGCAGGTCATCCACCACGACATTTCGTTTGATTGCCAACCGCAACAAACGCTTGGTCGGGTGAGCCATCCCTTCCGAGGAGAACGACGCGACCTCTTCACCATCGATCGAAACCGTCATCGTGTCGCCCACCACTTCCGCGGCAGCGTGATACCACTTTCCCGTTTCCAGCTTATGCGGCACTCGCTTTGTCTTGGTCTTCAGCTTTTCTTTCACTTCATCGGAAACCGTCCCAGCCTTGCGTGCTTCGCGTGTTTTCAGGTCCATCACGCCAGTTTTCAAATCCGCAATCTCGACCGCCTTCACGCCCACATTGACTCGGAACAGATGCCCTGCCCAAACCTTCTTGTATTTTAGGTCGGCGAAATTCAGACCCAAAGAGTCCTTCGGATGTTCCAACATGAACTTCAACTCGACGCGGCCATCGCGAAATTCCATCGGATGGGTCACTGAGACGCCATGGTCCGCGGTTTCGTGAATGAAGATGCGCATGGCACCGTCCTTCAAATCAACCTGCTTGTGCCCGTTCGCCCGAGACTTACTGTTGGTGTTCCAACCGTTGCCGACTTCGTCCCGTTCTTCCTGTGATTCGTTGCGTTCAAAACGGTCTTCAAAGATCAGTTTGCCAGTCTTGGACTCCTCGGCCACGGCGGGACCGCCGCTGACAATGGCCACGAGAGAGAGCAAGCCAAAAGTCTTCCGCGAAAATTCACGGAGACGATCCAGGGACGGACACAAACGTTTTGGCGCAAAGCCAGAGGAAAAGAACATTGAATGCTCGTGGATACGGGGCGGGGATGGAGGTGGGCATGCCTTCGCGAATGGTAGCTAGGCGTGATCAGCAGAACTGGTTGCCAAGACAATCGCACTCGCGAAAATACATCGCCGGAGTATAGCTGAGCGATTCGGTGGCTGTGCAATCCGGTGTGAAGATGCACGCCAACGCCACAAATTGAAACTGGTTATCTTTTGAATCGCATCGGACAGATGTCATTGACTCCCCGACGTTCCGCATCCCACCCAAGCCCCACCAAATGAAAATCGCTCATTCGCTACCACTGGCGCTCCTTACAGCACTTGCAACCTGTTGGCTCCATCACGTCTCAGCCGACGATCGGCCCAATATTGTCTGGATCATCCCAGACGACATGTCCGCCAACTTTTCGTGCTACGGCGAAACCACGATCGAGACTCCCAATGTCGACGCATTGGCCAAAGGCGGAGTTCAGTTCAATCATGCCTACGTGACCGCGCCCGTTTGCTCGACGTGTCGTTCCGCCTTCATCACCGGCATGTACCAAACGACCATCGGGGCACATCACCATCGCAGCGGACGCGGAACCGAGAAAATTCATCTGCCTGCCAACGTGACGATGGTGCCAAAGCTGTTCCAAGACGCTGGATATCACACATCGATCACAGGTTGGCCGATTAACGGACGACTCGGCAAAACAGACTACAACTTCGAATGGGACAAGTCGATTTACCATTCGGCCGATTGGAGCGATCGAAAACCCGGCCAGCCATTTTTCGCACAAATCCAAACGCAAGGTGGAAAACTGCGTGGCAAAGACACAAAGGGTTGGAACAAGGTTGCCCAGTCCGCACGTTCCCGTTTCGGGCACTCCACGCCGATCGATTCGGTTGTGTTGCCACCGTACTACCCCAATCACCCCGACATCCTTCGCGACTGGGCCGCTTACCTGGATTCGGTCCGCATGACCGATGCGATGGTTGGCGAAGTCGTCGCAACGCTGGAAGAGCAAGGCGTCCGGGACAACACGCTGATTTTGTTCATGACTGATCATGGCATCAGTCATGGACGAGGAAAGCAATTTCTGTACGACGAAGGCTTGCACGTCCCGTTAGTAATCAATGGTCCAGGCATCAAGCCTGGGACGGTGCGAGACGATTTGGTCGAACACATTGACATCACCGCCTTGTCATTGGCCGCAGCAGGCATTGCGATTCCCGAACCGATGCAAGCCCGCAACATCCTTGCAGCGGACAATCAACCGCGCAACGCGGTGTTCGCCGCTCGCGATCGATGTGACGAAACCGTCGACCACATTCGTTCGGTTCGAACGGATCGATTCAAATACATCCGCAACTTCTTGCCCAACCGACCGTACTTGCAACCATGCGCGTACAAGGACGCCAAGGCGATCCTGATCGCTCTTCGCGAATGCCATGAAGCTGGCACACTGGACGAACATCAGTCACTTCTTTTTCAAGACAAACGGCCAAAGGAAGAACTGTACGACTTAGTCAGTGATCCACACGAACTGCACAACCTGGCCAACGATCCCGATCATCAATCGATGCTGGTTCAAATGCGTGGCAAGTTGAACCAGTGGATGGAAGAGACCAATGATCAAGGCCGAACACCTGAGCCAGAAGCCCAGTACGAGAGCGACATGAAGGTGTATCTGGACACGCTTCGCCGCCGCGCCACACCGGAACACTTGCAGACCGTGGAATCCAACATCCGTTGGATGCGAGAACAGGCTGCGAAAGGGAATTGATGGATTCCGCAACTCTCTCCGATTCAGCGAACGATGAATCGACAAAATTCGCGGACGAATTACGAGCGGATTTGGTTCGATTGCTCAAAGAGTTTCCGCTCTCCTATGAGCAACATCAGATTCTGCACAAACCGGGCATCGGCATGCTCGTTCAACGTTTGCTTCGGAAGCGACCTCGACTCAAGATGACGCTCTCTTTGCCGACCAACGCGTTTCCCTCACTCGCAACCTGACGGCCTTTTTCATCGGGCATTTTTGTCCGGTGGAATTCACCTTCCGCGGCCTCTAATTTTTTTGGCTAATCAACGAGCCCGCACTCCTCAATCACAGAATGAACGAGAGTTTTGATTGCCCATTGGGCTTTCCTGACCGGAAAAACCCATGCGAAACACGCAAGTACTGCGCAAAAACGGGATTTTTGACAGATTAATACTTGCGACAACTGAAATTCTTTTGCGGGAAATCCTGAGTTGGGGCATACACAAACTGAGCGAAACCGCTAGCATGGGGGGACAAAGGAGACTCCAATGAACGAAACACTGAACACATCGCCCAAGTTTGCCGCTCGCGACACCATTGACAGTCTGCCCGATGGCGCAAGCTGGGATGAGGTCCTTTATCGCTTGTACATCCGTCAAAAGATTGAATCCGGTCTGGCTACTGCGGAGTCATCTCGGTTGGTCGGAACCGACACCGTTCGAGAACAATGGAATCAAACTCGCAATGCAAGTTAGTTGGACTGACTACGCCGTGTCGGACCTGTTGGCAATCCGAGACTACATCGGACGTGATAGCGAAAAGTTCGCGGACTTGATCTTCGAACGCATCATTGAACAAACCGAACGTTTGCTTGAGTTTCCTGACGCAGGTTCCATCGTTCCTGAGTTTGGCCGGGAAGATGTGTCCGAGATCCAAGTCAATTCGTACCGCGTCGTTCATCAGATCTTTGACGATGAAGTTCGCGTGTTGACGGTCTCACACGCCACTGCGCCTTCCGCGATTCAGGTCGGCGACGGTCCCTGAGTTCAGCGATCCCACGTTGAGTTCGAGTGGGATTGGAACTCTCCAATGCCGTTGATGGTCGCGTTATTCCATCCGGCGATAGCGTTTGGAAAAGACCAGCATGGTGACCATCCACCAACCGCCCAAAAACAACGGCGCGGCTACCGGAATCGCAACCGAAGCGAACGCCATTCCGATGAATCCCATCCCGAGAAGCGCGCTGCCGCCCCACATGTGACCCGCGATTGCGATAAAGGCAAACCCGCTCATCACACAGGCCATCACCATCACTCCGGAATGATCCAGGTTGCCACTGATCCAAAGCAGATTGATGCTGGACAACGCGACCAAGTAACCCAGCCAAATGGACCAAACGGGACGCTCCGCTGAAATTCGCGGAAGCCACAATCCATCGCGAGCTCTTCCGATCACCCAGGCGATTCCGCCAAGCATCAACAATCGCGGAACGAAGTAACCCCAAAATGCGGGCTGGCTCCATGCGGCCAAATCACTCGGTGTGTCGACATACACCCACTGCATGATCACAAACATCGCGATGTGAGCAGCCAGGACGACATACCCGATTCCTCGCAGAGCACGCCCCCAATTCTGAAACGCGTGCAAGTGTTGATCGCGTGACAACTCTCGCGACATCCGGTGGACCAGACCGTCGGGTGCAGCGAGCGGCGTTTCACCAACCAAGATTCGATCCAAATCGTCCGCCAATTCGTCCGCAGATCGATATCGCTCGGTCGGCTCGCACGCCATCGCTCGCTGGATGACGTGATCCAAGTCAGACATTTCAGGCAAACGTGGCATGCCCCCGGGATAAGCCAACCGCAACGAAGGCGGTTCGTCCGATAGCACTCGCGAAAGCACTTCCGCGGTGGAGTCGCCATTGTGAGGTGGCGATCCGGTCAGCATGGAAAACAACATTCCGCCGAGTGCGTAGACATCAACGGCATCCGTCAAATCCCCACACCCGCGTGCCTGTTCCGGGCTCATGTAATGAGGCGTCCCAAGGACCTGGCCGTTGCGAGTCAACTCCGGTGCATCACGGTGAAATTTTGCCAAACCAAAGTCCACAATCTTTGGCACACCTTCATCGATCAGCACATTCTCGGGTTTCAAATCACGGTGAATGATGCCGCGTGAGTGTGCGTAAGCGACTCCGCGAGAAATATCGCGCATGAACACGACCGTCTTCATAACGCACTCTTTGACTTCCGAAGTCGTCATTCCGCCGTCGCGGCAACCTGCTCGCTGCTGATCGACCAACGACTGCAGCGAATCTCCCGTGACCATCGGCATCACGAAGTAGTCGATCCCACGCCAACATCCGATACTGTGGATTGGCAAGATATTAGGATGCGACAACGAAGCCGCCGCTTCTGCCTCAACACGGAAACGCAAACGCAACTCGTCATTTGCGAGAACACCGTCGCCGATCAGCTTGATTGCAACGACACGCCGAAGCGAATCCTGCTCAGCTTCGTAAACGACTCCCATGCCGCCACGAGCGACTTCACGAATGATTCGAAATTCGCCGATGGTTTGACCAACCAACGTCGTCGGCTCTTCATCTTCACTGCCAAGCCACCGGTGATTGCGGAAGAAGTCTCGTAGCTCCTCCGCGTGGTCGGGGTGCTTCTCCAGGTACTCATGCGGATCCGGTCGCTCGCCATTCTCTTCACGCACCAAGATTTCCGCCAAAACGGAATCCAACGATGATGGCGAATCAGGGTCGTTCACAAGAACTCATCACACAAAAAATGGCTGGGAAACGCAGATCGTTTCCCAGCCATTGTAGCTTGCTTTGAATGGACTCGCCCGCATTCCGACCAATGTCAACCAAGGTGTCGCGATGGCGAGATCCGGATCGACCGTTCAGGCAATCAGTTCGGGAATCACTTCCCCGCCGAATTGAGACAATTGTTTGTACCGCCCGCCGTGGAAGTATGTCAGCTTGTTGTCGTCCAACCCGAGCAAGTGAAGCATTGTCACGTGCACGTCCCGAATTGGGTGAACGCACTCAACGGCTTTCGCACCGATCTCGTCCGTCGCACCAACGATTGAACCACGACGCGTTCCGCCGCCAGCGAACCACATCGTCATCGCATCGATATTGTGGTCACGGCCCAAAGCGGTCACACCACCGCGATAGTTGTTATCAGGTGTCCGCCCAAACTCGCCGGTCCAAACGACCAACGTGTCATCCAGCATGCCACGTTGTTTCAGATCCTTGATCAAAGCGGCAATCGGTTTGTCGACACTTTTGATTCGAGCTGAATGACCACGTTCCAGGTAGTCGTGACTGTCCCATCCGCCGGAGAAGATTTGAACGAAACGCACACCCTCTTCGACCATTCGACGAGCCATCAAGCATTGCTTGCCGAAGGCCGCCGTTTCCGGATCGTCAACACCGTAGGAATCCAGAACGTGTTGTGGTTCCGTTTTCAGATCGATCAGGTTGGGAACGGAAGTTTGCATTCGGAAGGCGAGCTCATAGCTTTCCATTCGTGCCGCCAACTCACCCGCGTTTGGATGTTGTTCCAACGAGCTGGAGTTCAGATGATCTTTGTTCAATGCCGCCAACTCGTCGAGCATGCGACGTTGATGCTGACGCGTTCGGTAATCGCCCGGCTTCAAATCCAGAATTGGCGAGCCTTGAGCACGAAGCGTTGTGCCTTGATAGTAAGCTGGTAGAAAGCCGTTGGACCAGTTCGCACTTCCCGCCTGTGGCATGGCAAGTTCCGTCATCACGACGAAGCCCGGCAAGTTTTGATTTTCGCTGCCCAAGCCATAGGTTGTCCAAGCACCAACCGCGGGATCGCCACCCAACCGGCTGCCCGTGTTCATATGCAGCAACGCTTCGGGGTGGTTCAACGACTCGGCTTGGCAGCCACGATAAACGCACAACTCATCGGCAACTTCGGGCTGAGCCAAGTGAACGAATTGGTCGCACATATCCAACCCGGACTGACCAACCTTTCGCGTTTTGAATGGACTGCCGACATAAAAACGTTTTCCCGTCGCCAATCCTTCGGTGCGTTTCGATTCGGTCACATGCAGTCGATCGAGCTCGGGCTTTGGATCAAACGTGTCCATTTGCCCGGGGCCGCCTTCCATGAACAACATGATGACCGCTTTGGCCTTCGGCGGCATCATCGGCTTCTTGGGTGCCAACGGCGACGCGGCGGAGTCAGAACCACTCGCACTGACGCTGTCAGCAGCCAATTGTGACGTCAATGCCAGCGAGCCCAGCGATGCACCAAGACCACAAAAGAAGTTGCGACGTTGCAACGTTTGCCAGGATGATTGCATGAAATTCAACTCGAATGAGAAAGGTGGGAAGTTCTGCGGGACCCTCTATTCTAACCGTGCCCTCTCGATTTCGTCGAATCTATAGGGGCCGTTTCGGCGATTCCGGCTCAATAGAGCAGCGGCTTCTATAGATCAGGGCTTGGCTTCGAAAGAGTGATTGATCACTCGGTTGCCGTCTTGCTCGATCGCGCGCAACCACATCCGGGTGCCGAGCAATTCGTTGCCGTTGGGCCAATCAATGTTCCGCGAGACAGTGTCGCGTGGTGGCAACACCAACACGCGACGTTCGTACTGACGCTCTCGACCGGCGAACAACAAGCAATCGAAATTGGTCAACCGATTGGTGTGATTGACCATTTCAATTTTCACTCGCAAGCGACCACCTTGGCCATCGTCGATCAAACGCGTTGTGACTCGAATATCAAAACCTTCGGGTCCAATGCTGATTGTTCGGTGAACTCGGATGACCGTGGGTGGAATCGTTTCGAAGGCGAAATCCAGCGGCAGTTGATACGCACCGATCGTCGCGTTGTTCTCCAGAGTCACACCGAAGTCGACTTTTGTCGATTCATTCGGCAACAGATTCCAAGGCTTCGAAGCCTGGTCCAAACGCCATGAATCTGGTGGAAGGACAGCCATTTCGCCAGCCAATGATTGGCTGATCGGATTGCGAAACTGAACGCCAATCGGTTGCTGCAGCCCCAACAACGCGTCAATGCGAGTCCGATCCAATCGAACGGACATTCGAAAGTCGGCAAGCGATTGATCGATTCCGACTAGAAACTTGGGCACCCGTCCGACTGCAATTTGCTGGATGCGACGTCCTTCGTGCTCAACCAAATCCAGCGGTTTGCGTCTTCCCCACACATCGACTTCGTATACATCCTCACCCAAGTACATGTGCTCGACGGTGGGCGTGTTCGCCCACACCATCAACACGGAGTCATTGTCACCGCGAAAAATGATGTTGTCGCTGCCGTTCTTCATTCGCAACGAACCGACGTTGTTGCGGTGCCCCAGCAGAAGACTGGCGGTTCGAAATGGCAACAACAATTCGTCCGGCCTTCCATCGCCGGTCAGCACCGCCGCCTCTTCGTTCATCGGATCACTTAAGAACGCAGCCGCCACGTCGTGACCACGTGTTGCTGCCATACGAAGAACCAAATCCGTGATTCGCGAATTCAAATCATACTTCTTCCGAGATATCGGATTGATCGTCAACCAAGTCTCCGGAGGTCTCGATGAGCCAACCAAACCAGCGACAACCGCCTTCTCTCGTTCACGAACTTCCCGGTCCAACATCGCGTCCATTTCCGCAGCCGTCAGCGGCGACTTGGAATGACGATGCAATCCCCGCCAGCTGTCTCCGGCGGTTGCCGGTGGCGTATCAACCCATGACCAAGCGATCATGGTTTGAATAGGTTGTCCGAAACCTTGCAGCCCCGTTGAAATACCTTCCAGTGTGGATTCAATATTGGATTGCCCCATGAAGCTGTGGTCATCGTCGGCCCCGAGTTGCCACAATCGAATCCGCATCGTCATTCGGTTCATCAACGGTTCCAACTCTGGTCGCCACGCTGACTGATCACGCAGAAGATTCGCCACCCGCGTGTCGTTCTTGTCTCTCAGCTGATACGCATACAGGCGATCTTCTGGAGGTTGGTCGAGCAAGCCAATTGGTTGGATGCCACGATCTCGCAATCGAAACCCCAGAAGCGCGGCCGCATCAGCATGATCGGGTTGATCGGGACCAAACCACACCGGCAACTTCGCCCAACCAACTCCAATCAATTGCATCCATTTTGCTAGTTCCCGCTCTGAAAGTTTGCCGGTTCGGTGCCGTTCCATAAGCGATTTTGGAAGGGTCCATCCAAATGGAGTCGGATCAATGACGTCCGATTCCGATTGAAACGTTGCCAGTGATGGCAGTCCCAAAATGGACTCCTTCGTTTCATTCGGATCACCAAACTCAGACGGATCATTCGTGATCTTTCCAAGAACAATGAAGGAAGTCTCATTGGCGAGCGAGGCTCCGCGATCGTTCTCCATCGACGCGGCGACACGATAGAAACCGGGACGCAGATCGTTCAGGTCCCATCGGTAGAGCAGCGAACTTGAATCGTCGAGCCCGGCGATATGCTGCTTTGGTGAAACACCTGTTCGATTCAACGGTTTGGCTTTCTGCTCTGGCTCGCTCGGATTGCCACGATCGCCCTCACCTTCCAAGCTTTCTTTTGCCGCCTGCAATCGAGCCGCCTCTTCGACCGGATCGATCGCCCGAGTGAATGTCCCCAGAGTTTGGTTGTGTTGATCGTACAAACGCAAACGTAGCCGAGTGTGCTCGTTGGACAGCCCCAACATCTCGCTTTCAACGACAACCGTTTCATTGGGTAGGTAGACGCCGAGTGATTTATCCGTCGCAACTTTCAGTTGGGGATACTGCCGAAACATCACGTTGTCAAAACTGACATGCCCGGTGATGTCTTCCAGTCCATCCTCGCCCCCGACGACCATCAATCGCACGTACATGCGATCGGCGCGACGTGGCGGAAGCAAATCGGTCAACGTGAGTGTGGTCCAATCAGTGCTTTTCGTCACATGCTCAGTTTCTCGAAGGCCCAACTCGTTTCCCGATGCATCTTCAAACACGATTTGTGCGTATACGTGATCGTGCACCAATCCTCGCGTACGAACGTCCACGCTGAATTGATACTGAAACGTGGGATTGGCGGGCAACGAAGGTGACTCAACGCGAGCCAGCCCTCCATCCAGATGGATGCTCAGACAGCGGTCGACCAAGATGTCCGCCAACGAAGGTGGCAACGGTGACATAGTGGGATAGAACTGACGCAGCTTCCGCCAAGGTTTCAGAGCCGCGATGTCCAGCGGCAATACCGCCTCTTCGAGCTTCGGGTCACGGGCTTCAATCTGGATCCCCACATAGTTCGGGTATCCCGGACCGTCGTATCGCAACCAGTTGTCGGGCCAGCCGCCGAAATCCTTGTCTGATGCTCGGGAGAAATCCCAACGAAACCGACGCAAACCCGCGGGTCCGCGAGTCGACTCCACGCTACTGCGATCAATCAATGATTCCCGAGGAATTCGCTCTCGTCGCAGTTTCTCGTAACGAGTCGGTTCTTCAGCGATCGCGAACGCCGCAAAGCTGCCCAGAACAATCCAAAATGCAACGATGCAGCAGCAAATGGCTCGCGAGACGAACCGAGATTGGTCGCCGACTGTTCCGGTGCCGGTAGCCGATCCCGCGACAGCGAGAACCTGCGGAGCGTGAAACACATTGCCCCCGCTCGATGTTCTCGACCGAAAGGCGTATCGTGAAGGGTCGAGTTGGATCAAGCGTCCCACCATGACCTGGCTGCCTGCATCGGAGAACGAACAGATTGGCTGAATTGAAACTTGCCGTCCGAATGGACGCCATCCCGGGGACCGGTGCCTCGGCCACCGCTCTACGTAAATCATTGACCATCGCAGCGTCGATGGGCGTTCGAAGTGTCGAATTATGTGGTCGAACCCACGTACCCGTATCTGAATTGTCGGACACCGGGGTTCGGACCTTGCGGAAAATCCTGGATGATTTGAATTTGCGGATTGCATCCATCCGGTTTCAAACCCGGTTTGGGTACGACGTGACAGACCATTTGGACGAGCGGGTCGACGCGACCAAGAGCGCGATGAAGACCGCTTACCGTCTCGGGGCTCCACTGATCGTCAACCAAATTGGCACAGTTCCACCGCCACCACAGAACATTGATCAGGCGGTCAAGAAGGCGGGCAGCTCGCTTTTGCTGGGTTCGTCCTCCGAGACAGACGACGCGGATTGGAGCAATGATTTACCAGCCGACCTGGCCGCTGAACTCGCGAATTCGATCGCGTCCTCTCGGATCGGCAAAGCCATCGCGGGGCAGGGTGCCAAAGGCAGTGAGGCCTCTCGCTGGGAAACGCTTCGAGAAGTGATGGAAGACCTCGGCCGGTACGGTGCAAAGGTCGGTTGTTTCCTGGCTGCTGAAACGGGAACCGAATCTGGAAAAGACTTGGCTGCGCTGCTGGATGCGATCCCGGATACGTTTGTTCCGGTCGCACTGAACCCGGGGCAATTGATCATCAATCGGTTCCGAGTCGACGAAGCGATCAACGCACTTGCTTCGCGAATTTCGATCGTGCACGCGGTCGACGGCGTGGTGGATCTGGCTGCCGGTCGCGGTGTGTCAGTCCCGGTTGGCGAGGGCACGGCGGACTTCCCGTCGATGCTGGGACGACTCGAAGACATCCCTTACCGCGGTCCCTTCGTTGTCGGTCGCCCAGAGATGCGTCCCGAAACCGCCATCATGGAATTGCAGCAGAGCTTGGAATACCTGCGCAACCTATAGTGCCGATCGTTTCAAACGGCGAAATCAAACCCACCAATCATCACCTGCCGCCACCGGAGCTTCGGTATCCGGCAGGCGGCGTTATGGTTGCGGGCTGGTGTCCGGGCTTTTCTACAACGCGAGTTGGTCCGACGTTTCGCGTTCGGATTCGGTCCGATCGTACATCGCCTGAATCAAGTCCATGTCACATTGTCGTTGTTCGACTTTCCGACGTGCGAACATTCGGGCTTGAGTGTTAATCATCACGTCGGGTGGCAACAAAGAAGTCTGACCGAACAAGCGAGCGTAATTGACGTAGCTGGGCACGTTGCTGGTAACGAATCCGTACAACATGCTGCATACGCCGATCACTTTGCCGGTGAAGATGCCCGTGTTGATAGCGGACTTAGAATAGTCACCCATCACGCAGCCCAAAAACTGCATTCCGGTCGCCATCTTGCGATCGCCGTATTCGATGTTGATCTTGCCATACGTGTTCTTCAAGTCACTATTGCAGGTTCCGGCGCCAAGGTTGATCCAACTGCCCAAGTAGCTGTGCCCCAAAAAACCGTGGTGTTGCTTGTTCGTGTAGGCCTCAATCACCGACGCTTCGACCTCGCCGCCGATTTTGACCGTGTGCCCCAGCGACACGCCGTCCTTGATCGCGGAATGTTCAATCACTCGGGTGCTGTGTCCCGCGTGCAGTGGGCCTTCCAGGAAACAGAACGGTCCGACTCGAACGTCCTCTTCCAATACAATCGCACCGCCGGATGTGTGGATCGATCCATACTCTCCGATCGACACTCCCGGCCGAACAAAGACGCCGTCTTCTCGCTGCGTGTAGTCACCATGTTCGATGCGGTAGTTGACCGAACCGTTCATCGCGTCCATGTGAGACGACACGACTTCGTGCGGCCATTGAAACGCTTTCAACGTGAATCGCGAACTGACATTGTCTCGGGCCAGTTGTTCCAATCGTGCGAGAGGCGTTTGAGTCGCATCGGATGCGGCCGAACCATTCAGTTTTGCGATGTCCGCCGCCGAAATGAACGCCACCAACAATTCGGTGTCGACGCCGTTGTCTTTGCCCAGCACCGATGCGGTTTCACCGGCCTTCAACACTTTCTTCAATGTCTCGTAGGTTTGCACCGAGGGCACCAACCGAGCGTTGACCAACAACACGTCTTCGCCCTCAGGCAATTCCTTCGCGGGTGCTTGCAGGCCGTGGTCGGCTTCTTGGATGGGCAGCAAGTACTCACGAATCAGTCCCTGAATCTGACAAACCTTCGCTCCGGTGGCGGATTCGCTCGCAAGTGTCTTCAACCAATCCAGCAATCGGAAACTGGCGCACGTGATCGCATAAGCGGGACGAGCATGGACGATCGGACAGAGCTGTTCCACGCGAGAATCTTCGAAGCACAGGATTTGCATGAGCGGGACCAGACGAGGGAGGGACGAAGACACAGCCAAACGACAGACCGGTTGCAACGGTTGGGCAGTTTACCGGGCATCGTGATCGAGGTCGCGGGGACAAGTCGATGCAAAATCATTGGTCCGAGATGATGGACGAAACTAGAGTTGAGTTGCACCCAACTTTGATGCCAGTCGCCAAATCTGACGTCGGCATCCTTCGCCAGCGGAGTCAAACGTTTGCCTAGTTCGCCAAAGTTCGCTCGACGCCGCAAACTGCGACGACTGATTGCGGCATCGGCGTGCATGGCGTTCTCAACGAACGGCGCACTCGTCTCCGCAGACCAACCAAAGCAGACGAAGAACCAAACGAGTTTTGAAGAGGCCAGCTATTTCGGAACCGACCAACGTCTACCGGAATCTGAACTGGCTCAAATCGATCGAAACGTGTCGCTGCTCGAATCCGATTCCGCGGTGATTCGAAGGCTGACTGCCGATCGGTTGTACTCCAAAGCCTCCAGCGGCGACGCTGCGACCTGCGAAGCGATCCTTTGTCGCTTGCGAGGATTGCGAGTCTCGTTTTCGTTGGAAACTCGCCAACTCGCGAATCAATTGGTCGAACGAATTCGTTTGGCTTGCCATCGGCAATCCGTTGCGGCATTGTCGCCTTCTCCGTGGGGTGATTCCGGCGACATTCTCGACCGAGAACTTGACCAATGGTGGCAACAATTTTCGCAGCGTGCTGGCGATGACAAAGAAGCGATTGGCCAATTTCAATTGGTTGCGTTGACCGCGGGACCCGATTTGCACTGGAACGCCGCTGTCGCGACACAAGACGCGCAAACTGGTCACGAAGATTGGTCGTGCTTGCTGGGCATCAAGGTTCCCGATTGCGGAATTCGCTACGTTCCGGCGGCAAAGAAGCTGCAAAAGAAGCTACTAGCGACTTGCCCAAGCTCGATCGGCGGTTGCACCTCATTTGAACGAGTTGTCGGACGCCTGATCGATTCAACCATTCGCCGCAATCCATACGGATGGTCTCGCGAGACCTGCTTGGGCATCGCACTGACTCATCGACGATCTGAATTGGTCACTGAATTGTGCGAACGCATCTGGGATACCCCCGGCGTTCGCGTGCGAGAGCTTGCGTTGTCACTGCTAGCCGCTGATCGCATGAACCACGACGGACTGACCGAACGATTGACTGAATGCTTGAACGATCAACGAGTGATCACTGTCTTGCCAGGCCAAGCTCACTTTGGCGTCGGCGAAGCTGACTGGCCCCATTCGATCGTCGTGCCGCGAATCAGCGACGTCGCTCAATACTTGCTGTGGAAACGCGAAGGAGTCGACGCGCGGCAGCACGGGATGACTGCCATCCAAGCTGATCCGGTATGGGGCGTGCGATTGGAATCCATCGGGCGGTGAGTTAAACCGCACTACTTTGCCAACGAAAAACGCGACTGATTGATGATCAGCCGCGTTTGCGTTTTAGTGACGAAGTCGAGGTGACTTCTCAGTAGCTGTTCGGTGAATCTTCGCGAAGCTTTTCCAGGCGTTGTTGTTGATGCCAAAGAATGGACTCTGGAATCACTTTGCCTTCTTCGTCGTAGTAAACACGCTGCTTAGCGCTTTCGGCGACCTTGGCCTCCCAACGCTCCACCTGAGTTTTCCATTGAGCGTACGCGTCGCGGTGATCGGGAACCTGGCGTGTTTGTTCAATCCAAATACGACGTTGACGATCACGAATGAACGCGGCGTCTTCCTGCATCGCTTCAGCCAAGAAGAGTTCGTTGCGGCGTTTGCGAGCATGAAAGTCTTCGTCGCTTTCAACGCCACGCGATAACTTCGTGGCTTGGACCGGCTGCACCTTCGACGCCGGAGCGCTGACCATGTGCACGGTGTTGCGAAGCAATACGATGCAACCAGCGATTGAGCCGATCGACAATGCAGCAAAGATCACCAACCTGCCGACCCAATTGGGTTTGGCGGGTTCACGAGACGCTTTCGGAACAAGGCCTTCGGAAAGCAAACGATTTTCAGGAAACGTGGATTTCATGTCTTACTCTAGGTCACACATAGTGACCGTGGCAATTTTTTCCGAGTCGGAACGAATGACCCAGCGAAGCTCAGTTGGTCAAGATCGTTGGCAGGTTGTTGGCGATCTCTTCAAACGCACTAACCAACTCATCACCCGAGTCAGCATGGTAGTGCCGTCCCAGTCCGGTCACAGCGACTTCCTGCATGGTTTCCTGATCAGCACCGCCGCCGAAGGTGACGGTTTGGATGTTCAAATTGGATGAACTCATCATCTGTTGAGCAACGGTATTGGGCTCCGTTCCGTAGTTGTGATTTCCGTCGGTCATCACAACCATCGTTTTGGAAGCGTACGGACGAGCGTTTTCATGAGTAAAAGCAGTCTTGCCCGAGTTCATTCCATTGCCGATACCCGTTGACCCGTTCGGCCCCAGTTGCGCGACGGCAGCTCGAACCGAGTCAAAATCATCCAGCAACCAACAATCCAGTGTGCCGTGGCTGTTGTAGCTGGCAATCGAGACTTGTTCGTTTTGAGGTGTTTGATCGAGAACCCGCAGGAACGCGTCAACGGCCAACACCAAATCTTCCCAAGGCGTGTTGGGAGCCGGCCCAAGTTCGAAGACTTCTTCCCACGCGTGATCGTACAAGTCGTATTCGTCGTAGCCATTGTTGTAGCGAACTCGACGAATGTATTGAGGCACACCGCGTTTGTACTTCCATTCGAGATCAACGATACCAGCGTCTTCTGCTGAGATCAAACTGTCCTCAGCCCAAGGGTCCGCGTCGTCGGGCCAATCATAGGTCTTCCAGTCCATCGAACCACTGCGGTCGAGAACCAGGCTGATGTCACGATCGACTTGCATCGCCGTCGCCGAAGCCACTGGGCTGAAGTCACCGATCGAAAATGTGTTTGGGAAGATGAACGGGACGGGCCCGAGCAACGAGTCTTCGGTGCGTTTGCCATTGATGCGAACGGAACTGACGGCGACCAAGTTCGCGGCAACGTCGGATGTTGGCACCTTGGTGAAGTAGAAACGCCCGGTGTTGCCATCGGCCTGAGCCGAGACACCGAATTCAAATTCATTGGCGGCATCATCAGTGTCCAGTTGATAGGGTTCACCGGCCACCTCGTTCATCGCAGCTGTCAGACGAGCAGCCGTTTTCGCTGCTTCGACGGTTTGCTCCTCGCTGAATGCACGACCGCCAGCCCGAGCGGCTGCGTCGGTTGCGATCGCAAGCTCGGTTTTCACCAACTGCATCTGTGCCAAGTTGATACAAAATGCGGCCAGCAACGCCAGCATCGGCAACACAAATGCCATTAGCACGGTGATACCACCACGACGAGATTCGTCGCGTTGGGTCAATGCAAATCGCACGGGAGCGGGGGAAACAAACATCGATGGAACTCCAAAACAAAACATTGGAAAGGAAAGCGAATAAGGTCCCCCCGGACCGGATTCATTGGTCAGTTGGTGGCTCGGAAGAAGCCGTTGTATCGTTCGGTTTGCATCGTGGCCGATGACGTCAGTTCGACGTTGCCCAGGAACATTGGTGCGAACAGAGCCACATCGTCGAGGCTCAAACTCACCGTGACGGTGACTTCCTCGGTTTCATCATTGATCGGTGTGCATTCCACTTCGTAGCCATTGGCAAACAAGGATTCCATGATGTTCTCGGCTTCCGCAATCGCTTCGTCGGCAGTTGCACCAGGAACGATCGCGGTTCGGGCGGCATAGTAGGCGGCGTCCTGTGCCAAGTTGCGAGCCATGTTCATCCGAGCCAATTCCATGCACATGAAAATGGTCAGCAGCAGCACGTTGCAAACGATGGCGAATTCCACCAACGTCGCTCCATCACGTTTCGCAGCACGACGTGCCGGGACTCGACATGGTCGCGATGGCGTGTGGGCGGCGGAGGCTCTGGTTGATCGGATCATTGGGGCGATGCCTACTCTTGATTCTTGAATTCTTTTCGCATCGTGATTCGATGCGAGATCTGCAAGTCGTTGTACAAACCCGCGGGAGCGTACAAGTTGCCTGCGGCGGGGACCGTGACCACGATGGTGACGTGTTCCAACGTGTCCGCCGCGCTAAATGTGCTGTTCTCAAACGTCACCGAGTTGCCCTCGTACTGAACACCTCGTTCGTCCAAAATCTCCGCCACGCGAGCTCGCACATCATCGTCAGTGCCACCACGGTTGATGCCGCGACGGGCACCTTCATAGGCCGCGATGGCGACGGTTTCTTTCAAGAAAAAGATCGAGCAAAGATCGACCGTCGCAAAGGTGAATGTCAGCAACACGGGCAGGCAAAACGCGATCTCCGCCGTCGCAGTTCCGCGACGAGGTTGATTCAGGCGACCTCCCGATCGCGCACCGCCAGCTTTGGAAAAGCCGGAACGAGTGCGTTTGAAGGTGTGGTTGACTGGATTCATGTTGCGAAGACCAAAGGCGTTGACGGCCAGTGAAGTTGTGATCCCGGGAACGATCGGGTCACTGAAATGCGTGTAAATGGGTTCTCAAGGAGGACCTCTAACGGAAACCTAGCTCTGAAATTGGACGTGGGCGTGAAAAATCTTTGAAAACCTTCTAACCTCTGCGCCGGTCCACGTTTTGTGTGCTCCTTCCCACAACCGACGACAAAGTCCGCATGATTGATCTGACCTCTCCCGCACCTGTCGTTGATTTGATGGCAACGCGACTGATCGCGTCGCAGTCCGACTTTCAGATTGCGCAGGCGTTTGGTTTGCTGGGGAAAATCACACCTGATTGGTTGGCGGGCGGAATGGCGGCCTGGTTGGCACTTTCGACGACCACACAAACTGTGGTGCTGGCACTGCTGGGAATCCTCGGCGGCGCGATCGCCAATCACATCATTCCGACTTGGTGTTGGTACCCACGTCCGGTTTCTCCTTGGGTCAATCGTGAACGCTGGCCGCTGCTACCCAAGTTCCAAGCGATTTCAGAGGCACTTCCGGCTCGGACTTGGATGGACCGAATTCCGGTGATCGGATGGCTGCGTTTACGGCGGGAGTCGGAGATGTTCGGTCGTTGGTTCTGGGTTCGCCCGATCTTGATTGAACTGTCACTGGCAGCAGTCTTGCCGTTGATGCACCAAGCGTATCTGGCCGGTCAGTTGCTACCCGCGGGAGTCTTGCCGGCCACGATTGCCGCCTGCACCGACTGGATGGCGTTGTTGTTCTTTCTGCACGCAGCCTTTCTGGTTTGGTTGGTCGCCGCCACCTTCATCGACTTCGATGAACGCACCATTCCTGATTCGTTGACCATCCCGGGAACAATCTTCGCCATCCTTGTTGGAACGATCACGCCATTCGCATTCCTGCCCGGCACCGTGGTATCGAACTCCGTGGAAGGAATCGCACCGACCCTGGCCAATCACCCGTACGGTTTGTCTCCGTTTTGGAGCAGCACGAACGGTCTGTTCACCGGACTACTAATCTGGGCGGTCTGGTGCTTTGCCTTGGCTGACCGACGTTTCTACCTGAGGCGTGGATGGTCAAAAGCTTGGGCATACTTTTGGTTTGGATTGAAACGAAACCCCGCCTCGAAAATCCTAATCGCGATGTGGTTGATCGGTTCCATCGCGATTGTATCGGTCTATCTGAGCAGCCCGATCGGTTGGATGGGCATGATGACGTCGCTCACTGGGCTTGCCGTTGGTGGCGGAATCATCTGGATCGTGCGATTGGTCTGCGGATGGGCGGTCCAGATGGAAGCGATGGGATTTGGGGACGTCACGTTGATGGCCATGATCGGAGCGGTGATCGGATGGCAAGGCAGCATCCTGACATTCTTCCTTTCTCCGATTGCCGGATTGCTGATTGTGATGGTGGTCTTCGTCATCAATCGTGACCCGCGAACGCCATACGGTCCGTATTTGTGCGTGGGCACGTTGCTGGTCGTTTGGTTCTGGGACGACGTCTACAACGCTCGCTTCCGAACAACGCTGTTGCTGATGGGCGACGTGTTGCTTTGGATGGCGATCGTCATGCCGCCGGTGCTGGCTGGGATGATGTGGGTCACGCGAACCATCCGCTTGCGATTGCTTCCTGATCCCGAGTGAATTTGCACGCGTGCGGAGCGAACACTCGTTCATCCATCGCTATTTAGAACAGCATCAGCAGAAAACCACCGACGAAAACCGCCAGCACCACCCACACGGTCAAGTGCCAAAGCGGGCGACCACCCGCCCAATCTTTGCGATTGGTCGAATCCGGAAATTCGCGAGCGAGAAAATCGTCGTACTCCTCATCGTCCCAGTCGACCGAGTACTCTTCGCCTTCGACCGCGTCCTCATCCATCTCATCGTCGTAGCTCGACTGCCACGAATCGTCGTCCCAATCGTTGCTCATCGAATTTCGTATCTCGCTGGTCGGATTCGCTCTGGCCTGATTTGCGCGAATGAGTTCGAGTGGAAACGCTCACCGCTTCGTTTTTCGTCCGCATCGCGTCATCGATCCGGGCCGGTTACCCTACCAACATGACCGATCCCATTGCATTGGTCGATCGCTTTGGTCGACGCCACGACAGTCTTCGCATCAGTATCACGGATCGTTGCAACATCCGTTGTTTCTACTGCATGCCTGAACACGACGCGGAGTTTCTGCCTCGCAGTGGTGTATTGACGTATGAAGAAATCGAACGTTCGGCGGGTTTGCTGGTTAAGCGTTGCGGAGTGCGAGACATCCGAATCACCGGCGGCGAACCTTTGGTACGCCGTGACTGCGTCGACCTGATTCGAATGCTGGCCCAGATCGATGGATTAGAAGACCTATCGATGACCACCAACGGGATGTTGCTCCGACAGCACGCTGCTGGTCTGCGAGCGGCGGGTTTGAAACGGCTCAACATTTCTCTCGACACGCTTGATGAAGCCACGTTTGCCAAAATCACTCGCCGTCCCGGTGTCGACCGAGTCATCGACGGAATCGACGCCGCGATTGAGGCGGGATTCGAATCGATCAAACTCAATGCGCTCGCGATTCGTGGCCTCAGCGAATCCGAACTGGTTGGCTTGGTCCGTTTCGCGGTCGGAAAAGGCGTCACGCTTCGATTCATTGAGTTCATGCCGCTGGACAGCGACCGCGCTTGGAAATCCAAAGACGTGCTCTCCGGAGACGCTTGCCTAAAGCTGCTTTCCGAAGCGTTTGGAGACATCACGCCGACCGGTCGCGAAAATCCATCGGCTCCCGCGGAAACCTTCACGCTATCGTGTGATGGTCGAGAAGGCACGATCGGAATCATTCGCTCCGTGACCCGGCCGTTTTGTGGGGATTGCAACCGTTTGAGATTGACCGCCGATGGTGGGCTGCGAAATTGTTTGTTCTCGCAATCCGAGACGCCGCTCCGCGATGCGATGCGAAGCGGGTGCGACGACGACAAATTGATTCAAAAGATTCAACAGTGCGTGGGCGAGAAACACGCCGCTCACGGCATTGATTCGGATGATTTCCGCCCTCCCGAACGCGCGATGCATGCCATCGGTGGCTGAGACCTTGGCCACACCCCCGAATCGGTTTCGTTCGCTATAATCGCTCGCATGAACATCGCCAAACTGCTCGACAAACGACGATCGAACTGGGGCGAATTGGAACGTCTTTGCGAGGCGATGGAAGTTCGAGGACGAACGGACAAAGCGGGGCCACAATACAAAGGTGCCGCCGGGATCGTTCGTTTTGCAACGCTGTATCGCGGCGCATGTGCGGACTTGGCATTGGCCGACGCGTACCAATTGCCTCCCGCCACGGTGACCTACCTTCACCGACTGGTCGCGCGTTCGCACAACCAGCTTTATCGAGCGGGCAAATTTGAACCGACCGGTTGGTTTGACATGATCTTTCGTGTCGCACCGAAAGAAATCTACGGCGACAACTGCGTGCGAGTCGCCACGCTGGTGTTCTTTGGTCTGTTCGCGTTGTCAATGTACCTGGGATATCAACAAACACTCTTCCCTAATTTCGCCAACGTTGTTGTCGGCGAAGCCGGTTTGCAATCGATGGAAGAGATGTACGAAATGGAGCTGCAGGGAAGTCTGGACCACTACATCACCATGTCCAGCTTCTACATCATGCATAACACTGGGATCGGGCTGAAGTGTTTCGCCTATGGAATCTTGATCGTTCCGTGCCTGTACATTTTGTCCAGCAACGCCGTGACGCTGGGAACGGTGTTTGGCTACATGGCCCGAGAAGATGTCTCCAGTCGCGACAACTTCTTTGAATTCGTCACCGCTCACGGCCCATTCGAGCTGACCGCGATCGCGTTGTCCGCCGCCGCCGGATTGCGTTTGGGCATGGGGCTTTTTGCAACCGGTGGACTCAGCCGCATTGATTCGGTCCGACGATCAGCGGTCAAAGCGGTGCCGGTGATTTCGGCCGCGGCGACACTGTTTGTGCTTGCGGCCTTCACGGAAGGATTCATCTCACCAAGCCCACTGGCGTACACGTTCAAAGCCGCTTGGTCGGTGATGTCATCCAGCATGATCAGTTTCTACTTCGTGGTACTCGGCTTCCCGGGCAACCGCGACCATCGAACTGTGCGTCAAACGCTCGACACGATCATGAATGATCTTGGTCCGCCCGACGATTCCGATCCCAACCTGCAAGCCGACCCAAGTGGTGGCGGGAGCTCGAGCGTCCGTGCAGCTTGATCGCACTCACATCGCCATCCGAGTCCGCTCGCTTTCGGAAATCGGTGACCTGGCTCTGCTGATGATCCGCCGCTACCCGGTCGCGGTGACACGAGCGTTCTTCGCCGGAGCACTCCCGTGGATTGTCATCAACGCGGTCTTGCTGTCATTCCTGCCGCTGCGAATCGCCGCCGACGAATTCTTCACCGATGACTCCGCGTCAGATTTGATCCGTTACGTCAGCTGGATGATGGTGTTGGTCGTGTTGCAAACGCCCTTGGCCGGTGCTTTCTCGACATACTATTTGGGCCAAGCCGTTTTTGAACAAAAGCCAACCCTGCGGCACACTTTCGCGGAAGTCTGGAAGCTTCGATGGCCGCTGCTGTGGGTGCTGGGCGTCAAACGACTCGCGATTCCAACCACGCTGCTGCTGATTTTTCGAATTGGAACCGACGCCGATGTCTTCATCGATTTTATGTTGCCGTGGTTGATCGTGATTCTTGCGGCGGTCGTTCGAAGCAATCGCCCGTTTGTTCCTGAAATGATCGTGCTGGAACGCTGCCCGCTTCGTTCAAAATCCCAGCACGTCATTACGCTCTCTCGACGCTCCAAGGGATTGCACACACCGATGGCTAGCGAGCTGGGCGGGCGCTTTTTGACCGTCGCGGGAACCTCTTTCGTTTTGGTGTGTTCGGTCTACTACTCGCTGATTTGGGTTCGCGGAATCGCGACATCGAATTGGTCCACGGATTTGCTCGCCATGATGGTATTCATTCCGCTGGCTTTGTGGACGGTGGCCGCTTTCAGTGTGGTCGTTCGCCTGCTGGGATACCTGGACGCTCGAATTCGCTTGGAAGGATGGGAAGTGGAATTGGCCATCCGCGCCGAAGCCATTCGGCAATTCGGCGAAGACGCCATGAACGCTCAGGCCGCATCTTCACGCCGGAGTGGATCGAGCCAACCATCCACCCCCGACAAACCCGCGGCATCACCGACGCCAGCTGCTGATACTGAAGAAGCCCTATTGGTTTCCGACAACGAACCCGAAGCAAATGAAACCGCGATCGAAGTCCAGGTTCGCCCATGATCGATCGTCGAATCTCGCGTCACCAATCGTTGCCAAACGCATCGCCTATCTTGCATTCGATCCGTCTCCTTTCGACGCCAGCTCGAACGAATTGGATGTGCATCGTCGCATGCGTCGTGTTCAGTAGCATCTCACTGCAAGCTTTGACCCACCAAACATTCGCGGACCAGCCCGCGGCGGCCGGGTCCGTCGATTCGCCGGTGTCAGGTTCAATTTGGTTTGACGAGGATGCCGGGGAACTCATTCCGGTAGAAGTCTCCGACCAACAAACCGACACTGACAATCGAGACAGCCGCTGGACAGGGGTCTCCACCAACAAAGCCAAAGCGACTCCCGCTGCTCCCGCAACCACACCAACCACCGGATTGACAATCGCTCGATTGTTCGGCTGGCTCATGCTCGCCGCACTGCTAATCGGATTGGTGTCGCTGCTGGCGTGGGTGTTTAGCAACAGCGATTTTGACTTCACTCCCGGCAACGTCGAACAATCATTGCTGACCGGCGAACAATTGGACCGTCAAACCCGACAACGCATGGAACACCTGCCCGAGGCATTGCGTGACACCAGCGTCAACCCGCGTGCCCAAGCCGAACGGTTGATGCAGGCTGGCCAGTACAACGAAGCGGTGATCTACCTGTACGGTCATCAATTGCTGTTGCTCGACCGAGTCCACTGGTTGCGGTTGGCTCGCGGGAAGACGAACAGTCGCTATGTCCGTGAGACAAAGCGGTCACAACCCGATGCGGGGAACCGTTTGCAGCAAACGGTGTCGGCGTTTGAACGAGCCTACTTTGGCCGGCACGAAATCTCGCAAGCCGAATTTCAGCGTCTTTGGGAAACCAACGCGGTCTTGGAACAAAGCATCCAAGCCGCCGACTCCGTTCGCAAAACGGGGGCAGCATGATCACCGCCACCCGAATTGAATCTTTCTTCGACTCCCACATTTCCTCCTCCGATGCTGCACGCGACCGCTCCGCATCGTCAGGGCCAGTCGCTTGCAAGGCTGCCTGTTGGTTGCTGTTGCTTTGCGTTCTGCTGACCTCCGGATGCAGCGATCTGTACACCAAGTACGGCAAAACCGACGGCACGATCGGCAACGAAAGTCTCAATGGCTTCGGCGCATTCCGCGATACGCTCACCGAAGAACTTGACGAATCGGAACGTGCCGAACTGGGCGAAGATTGGGAGGACGCTGAGCTTCGCTCCCGCAACCTGACGCGATTGTCGTCACGGGCTTACCAGCACGATGCCATCGTTTGGGTGCCAACCGCATGGCCGCCCATCAATCCGGGCGACGTCTCGGATTGGATGACAAAGTGGTTGCGAAGCGGTAACCGCACGGTTGTCTTCATCGTTCCCGACGAGGGCAGCACGGAAGCCTATTGGCGCGAGGCATCGAAGTTGGCACCTCCCGAGCAACGGTTGGAATACCGTCGCCGTCTGGCTCAGCAGATCAACTTGCGTTTGCTCGAGGACGTCCGCCGCGACGACATCATCGTTGGCAAACTGTTCACCGCTCGGGGATTGCCCGCACGTCAGAACATTGATGATCGCCGAGTCGTCTCCTACGACCTGCACGAATTCGATCCGAAACGCGACAAAACCGCCAGCGTTGTGACCCCCGGCGGATTGGTTGTGACGGCCGCGAAGCCCGACGACGCAACGATCGTCGAAGGGGAAGAAAGCGAATTGGACGAAACCGCTGTCGACGAGCCGACGGAATCATCTGATTCGGCCGAAGAAACAAACGAGGAACAAGACGATTCAAAACAGAACAGTCGCCCGTCGCAATTTTTTGAAACGTTGGACGAGCACAACGGAATCACAACCTTCGCCCGAATCACTCATCCGAAGTGGAAAGATTCTCGCGTGTTGGTCGTCGCCAGCGGCGGAATGCTGACCAACTTCGCGATGACGGACGAACCAGCGATCGAGTTGGCAAAACAGATCCGTCAGGAAGTATTGTCCAACGCGGAAGTTGGTGCCGACGAACGGGTGAGCTTCGGCTTCATGACCAGCGACCACGATTACGTTCAAATCTCCGATGCCGAACCGGGTGCCCCGGCACAAACGGGCATGGAGATGCTGACAACGTGGCCGATCAGCCTCGTCACGCTGCACGCTTTGTTTTTGGGCGTGGTGATGTGCCTGATGCTGCTGCCAACTTTTGGCCGCGCACGCCAAGTCGTCTATCATCGATCGACTCACTTTGGAAACCACCTCAGCGCGATGGCAATTTTGATGCGTCGCGCCGGCGGAATGAACTTCGCCAAAGAGAAGATCAACCATTACATGCGAGTCGTTCGCGGCGAACCAGATCTTTTTGTCGTCCCAAAGGCACCACCCGAGCCACCTCAGAACACGACCGCTCCACCGACCGCAAAGACGGAGGGCGAGTCCAATTCGCCCGACACCTCCGAAGTGCCTCCTACTGCTTCGGAGGCACCAGTTGCTACAACGTCACTTGACCCGCCAGTTCCTAACGAACCCGCTGAGAAGTCGCCTTGAACGATTCTTCCTTGCCACCGATTTTGCCCGAAGACAACTCCGGTCCCGGGAACCCTGGCGCCGACGACGCTGTAAACTATCCGCAGGGTTCTCCGCCGTCGCCGCCTGAGATGTCCGCGCCCGCGACGCCGGCTTCGCAAATCACCGTTCCGGAAGTCGAAGAACCATCCGCGCCACCGGTGTCGCCAGAATTCGCGAAGATCAAAGAGCTCTTCGAATTGATCCAAGCCGAAGTGGCCAAGCTGTACGTCGGACAAGACGAGCTGGTGCTCGGCACGTTGACCGCATTGTTCTCCGGTGGCCACGTCTTGATCGAGTCGGTCCCCGGACTGGGCAAAACGCTCTTCGTACGAACACTCGGGCGAATCCTGGGTTGCGAATTCGGACGCATCCAGTTCACCGCTGACTTGATGCCATCGGACATCACCGGTGCCCCCGTCTTCGACATGCAGACCAGCGAATTTCGATTCCGCGCCGGTCCCGTGTTCACGCAGTTGTTGCTGGCCGATGAGATCAACCGATCACCGGCGAAGACACACGCGGCGTTGCTCGAGATCATGCAGGAATATCGCGTCACGATTGACGGAACCAGCCACCCGGTTCCGAAACCGTTTTTGGTTCTCGCAACACAAAACCCGCTGGAAAGCGAAGGCACCTACAACTTGCCCGAGGCTCAGCTGGACCGGTTCATGTTCAAGCTGATGGTCGACTACCCGTCGGCCACCGAAGAAGCCGAAATTTTGAAGATGCATTCGATGCAGGTCGACTTCGGCCAGCGACTCGAAGACGAGATTCAGCCGATCACCAATCCGGAGATTGTTCAAAAAGTGATTTCAACGTGCAGCCAAGTTCGCGTCGAAGATCGCTTGGTGGAGTACATCAACGCATTGATTCGATCCACCCGAACATGGCCAGCCTTCCACATTGGTGCGTCGCCGCGAGCCGGGATTGCATTGATGCAATCCGCCCGCACGATCGCCGCGTTTTCCGGCCGCGATTTCGCGGTTCCCGACGACGTGATGGAGATCATTTTGCCTGTTTTGCGGCACCGAGTGTCGTTGACGGCGGAGGCCGAAATTGAGGGTCGCAGCGTTGATGAGGAATTGCGGGCCATGATTCGCGGAATCGAGGTCCCCAGGAACTGAAAGTTGGTCATTCCCCCTTGCGAGAAACCAGACCAGCCGATATTTTCACGCCCTCGCAAGCGACGCGAAAGCGACTCGCGTGTGACGAATTAGAAGAAGCACCCCTAGCTCAATTGGATAGAGCATCGGTCTACGAAACCGAAGGTTACTGGTTCGAATCCAGTGGGGTGTACTTCCGAAAAGCCGCGTCCAGCCACCCGCTGACGCGGCTTTTTTCGTAGGCATGCCGAAACGAATTTGCTGACACTTCTTCGCCCTGTGACCATTGGAAAAAGGCGTACACCCCTTGATTGCGATCGCAGATCGCTGGGCACCAAAACTCATCGACCGACTAGTTCGTCAGCTTCCCTTGCCTTCGACAGCGCTGACGCGATAAGCCCGGCGGGAATCGACACAACGCCAAGTCCTACGATCAATACCACGAACGTGAAAACACGGCCGCCAACGGTCACAGGGTATATGTCTCCGTAGCCAACCGTCGTGAGCGTCGCGACTGCCCACCAAAGCGAGTGAAAAACCGACGCGAAGGCATCTGGCTGGGATTCATTTTCAAAGTGATAGATTCCCACTGCCGCAAGATAGAGAACGATCACTGCAACGATTCCAAATAGAACAAGCTCTTCCCATGCGATGAGCAAGGCTCGGTGGAATCGCCGCACCGCAGCGTTGTATCTTGCGAGCTTGAGAATTCGAAACAGTCGAAGCAACCTGAATGCTCGCATCGATCGCAGATCAAAGCCAAGCGAAAGATAAAATGGCAGGATTGCAAGCAGGTCGATCACGCCGAAAAAGCTGGTGGCAAAACCAATCTTTCGGTCGGCGACGAACAATCGCAACAGATACTCGACCGTAAACGCGACCACGGTTGCAGTCTCGATCAACCACAACAGTTTGCGAGCATCACTCGACAATCCAGGCAGCGTCTCAACCGAAAAGTCAACGAGGGAAACCAGGATCAAAGCCTGCATGGTCAAGTCAAACGCAAGCCCAGCTTTCGTGTCGGATGTCTCGACGATTTGTTTTAGACTCAAACCACAGAACCTTTCATCCTTTCGAATTCAACAACTTTGGAGCTGGTTGTGCAATTCAATCGCGAATCTCTACTGATTGATAGCAAACGCCCTTTTCTTCGCCGTATCGAACTTTCGCGGTTTTAGCACAGCGTGAATACGGTGTCAGCGGAAGTAGGATGGCCAAGCGAAGGACTAACACATCGATTCGATAGAGCGTTGTCGATATCAAGTGACTCTTTCCCGAACCGAAGGTCGTTCACCGAATATTCTTAACAACCTGATGATGCGATCGCTCCTCGGACCTATCCCATTCTGGAAGTCGGAGCCTCACGTTTGCGCTCGGAACTTTGATGAATGAACGGAGCGGCAGCAAAGCTTGATTCCTACCGGCTACGCCTCGATCGCCTTGCGAACAAATGATTTCTGTTCGTCTACCAAAGCGTCCAAGGATGCGAGATCGACTTGAGTGGATCGATCGATCACGGCACTCAAGCTGCCTAATCCGTTCGCGTCGGACTGAAAGAAGGTGGCTCCGAAGAGTGATGCGCCACGAATATCGCAGCCTCGCAGGTCAGCCCCGGACAAGTCTGCTCCTTCGAGATCGGCGCCGGTGAAGTTGGCAGCCTGCAGGTCAGCTCGTTGCAATTTGGAGTTGGATAGATTGGCGCCGCGAAAGTTGGCTCGCTGCAAATTGCAGGAACGGAAATCGGCGTCTCGAAGCAGGGCGTCGGACGCTTGCAAATCCGCCAAGTCCCGATGCGACGCATTGATTCCCCGAAGGTCTTGGTCGCGAAAATCGCGTGATTCGATCACTCGCAACGCCGCTTGCTTGGTCAACGTCGGTGCCATGTAGCGTTGCTCACGCCAGGGGTCCGCACCGTTGTGGTAGCCGGCCTCGGATTCCCAGTACCCCAGACGCTCTTCTTTCAAGAACTCGATCCGGCGGATCCACTTCACGCTTTTGTAAAAGTACTTGCCAGGAACCACCATCCGCATCGGACCGCCATTCTCCGTCGCCAGCGGCTTGCCTTCGGCTTGCAAAGCGATGATCGGATCGAGTTCCCGCACTTCGCTGAGCGGTAGCGAGGTCGAATGATTTCGTTCACTCCGTGCGACAAACGAAACGAACTTCGCTTCGTCGGTCCAGATCGGTGCCTCTGATTCGTGCAGCAGATCTCGAAGACGAACGCCAGTGAACGACATTGCCGGCTTCGACCAACGCGTCACGCAGTGAACATCGATTTGCCGAGTCACCTGCGGCATCGCTCGAATCTCGTCGAGCGAAAACGTTGGCGAACTCGCGACACAGCCACAAATCTCCAGCAACCAAGGAGAATCGACATCGCCCGGATGTCGTTCCCCAACAATGGGCCAACGATCACCACGAACAAGCTGCTGGTTGGGAGGAAGAGCGCTGTCAGTCATGATCGCATCGTACACGCACGCCTGTTTTCGAGCGAGAACGATGAGATTTTCTGATTTGATCAATCCCGGTACAAAACGTAATTTCTCATGATCCAAAGTAGGTCTCTTCCTCGATTGATCCGTTCGATGAACTGTCCATCTGCTCCGTACAGCAGGACACTGCCGTTTGAATCGACTCCATACCGAGAAAACATCTTGGCGTTGCCGTCATCGACCGCAATTGGGATTTGAAGCTCTCCCGCCCATGCGGCTCTGCTTTCAGGTCCTGAGATTCTGTTCCCGACGACGCCAACGACTTGAACCCCTTGATCACCATAAAACTGGTGCACCAGATTCGCTTCTTCGAAACTGTGTTTCGATCGTCCGAACACAATCAGACGAAAGTCCGCTTCCCCTGATACAACATCGACCGGATCGCCGTTCAACCAATTCGTTGCCCTCAGTGGCTGGATCATCTCCGGAGCCTGTCGATACCGGGCTAGTTCATTGAGCTCAGTTTCCAACGCGGAGTGGACTTTGAGCTCAACGACTTCCCAGGGGGCCGCGGCAACATCAAACGACCGACTGGTTTGCCGCAACCGTTCACCAAAGCTCGACCTGAATTTGCCATTTGCCTCGAGAGCGTAGTGGGCTCCTTCAATCAGGCCATCAAAACGGACGGCACCCTCTTGATCGGTTTGCTTGGTCCGTATGGTCGTCGACATGTTGCTCCCACGATTTGAGCGAGATGACACCTGAATTTTCAGCGAAGCCGGAACATCCACCAAAGCGTTGCCGTCCGAGTCGATGACAACGCCCTTCAAGCTTCCTTCGGGTGCCAGCACCATATCGAGATGTTTCGCCTCGTTCGGCAAAATCGTCACACGAGACAGTTTTTTAGTCGGATGAATCGCATAGACCACCTGATTCCTTCGCGAACCACGAACGACAGCAAACTTTCCGTCGGCATCAGTCAGGATGGGCTTTTGCCGAAAACCCTGAAGGACGATGGCATTCGCAACGGGCTCGCCTGACTCAAGTAACACTCGCCCCTGAATCGGAGCAGACCGGTTCGCAGTGAACGTTTTCATTTGAACCGTCTCGTTCGCCGCAACATGGATTTCCCGCCGATCGTTCCCCGTCGCTTTCCACTGCCCCTGAATATCTTCGATTCTCACCGAGTACTCACCTTCCGCAACCTCACCCTCGTAGTAGCCTTCCTCATCGGTGCGTAGGAGGTGCAACTGCCGATGATTGCCGCCAAAAGTGACCGACATTTGTCCAACTCCATCGCCCGTCTCCGCATCAACCACTCGCCCTCGAACCGTCCCCGTGCGATGAAGCGAGAACTCCATCGTTGGCTTGTTTTTTCGGTAAAAATGCCAGGACCTACTGACGAGCGTTGGGTGCTTGATCGTAATTGTTGAGTCGACATCGCGCAGACGCGTCTCGATGATTCCAGATTCAGGTACGTCACAGACGACCATGGAAATCCCACCTGGCTCCTGGACCAAGACTTCAACTCTGGCCTCATCGATCTTGTCTGAGTCGGTGGGACTCGTGACGACGAACTTGACCGGATTCCCCTTCTCAATCACGGCGGTCAAAGGTGTTTCCGAAAGAGAAGTTTCCCAAATCGGCGTTTTGGCAAATTCGGGATGCACGAGCTGAACGTCATAAATCCGGCCTGGCGAAATGGAAGGGATTTCCATACGACCATTTGCGTTCGACGTTGGAACGGACAAACCAAGCTGCTCCCAGACATCACGGTACAGATACAGACTGGTCAATGTTTCGCCTTTCGACTGCAATTGAGTCAGGACAGCCCCAGCCACCGGTAGCCCGTCTTCGTCGACCACATCGACTATTCCGATTGCCTCTGGCTGCAGTTCGAAATCAAGGTCGAGCAAAGCAGCATTCAATGGAGGCGAGAACAAGCTGCGATGAACACGTCGCGTTTGAATTGCATAGCCGCTCGCGTAAGAATAAATGGCCAGTGATTTCAAATCTGGGTTGGTAAGTGGGACGTCAGTGAATTCGAAACGCCCCTCCGCATCCGACGCATCCACCGAGCTCACCACTTCACGCTGCTCGCTCAGTTGGTAGAAGGCAACCACCTTTGCACTTTCAATGGGCTGGCCGAATTCATCTTTGACGGTTCCCGCAACAGCCGAACTTTGCAACCGCTCTTCGCTATCCTCGTTCGGCTGGGTGACGACGGGAGTCTCGGCCGGGGATTCGCTGGAGCCCGTGACTTGAGGCTCAACCGCCTCGACCGGGATCGCCAATTGGCTACCCATAGCCAACACCAATAGAACTCCAAGCCCGATTAGCGAACGACCTTTCCAAGTCATTGCTGTTGCCCGAATTCGATTCGCGTTCAGCAGCGATTGGATTCGTTGTTCGAGCTTCCATCGTGAGGTGAACAAGCCAACCGCTCCGAACGGAACCATTGACGGACTTTGACGCTGGGTGATTTGCAACAGAGTCCGGCAATAGCTCGGCGCATCGCAATTCACGAGCACATGGTTGTCGCAAATCTCTTCACGAGCTTCTGCCAGACATCGGTTCAAACGATGAACCAACGGGTTCCACCAATGGATCGCCGATGCGAGGTGCTGAAGAAGCACGATCCACTGGTCGCGGCGTTTCACATGAGCCAGTTCATGAATCAGAACTTGGCTCAAATCCGATGGCGAATCGTCCTGAACCATCTCACGAGGCAATACGACGACCGACTGGATCAATCGAGCGGCGATGGGAATCTCGACTTGATCAGAAACCGCCAAACGAACGGAATCAGGTCGGAGCCCAATACGTTCGCAGGCTTCGACGAAACTTTCACGCACGCGATGGCTGGAGACAGGAGTGGATTCTCTCAGGATTTGACGCAATCGAATCAAGCCGACAAACACACGAATCAATACGACGAGCGTGCCAAGCAACGACGCCGCGACCAGTGACGGAAACACCGACCGCGCCGCACGCATGATCCAATCGTTAAGTGGGTTTGCTTGGACTGCAGACTCCGCAGACGTTCCGGTCGCGATCTTGGGCTGGACCGCCAGTGAAGTCGCTGGCAGATTGCTTTGCAACGTTTGCGCACTTTCCTCCCACGAAACCTCGTCGTTCGGCTTCCACTCCGCGTGACTCTCCATCGAATCAGGCACTTCCGTTTCGGCGGGCGTTTCCAACTGCAACGGCAAAAGCATGTTGGTTTCGCCGACCATCATCGTGTCGCGTTCGCTGACCAGCAGACCCGACAACGGGTTGCGAGAAGCAACTTGAGGCGTTCGCAACAGAGCGATCCAGGCTGGGCTGGCAAGGATCACCACCAATGCGGAAAGAAGCATCCCGTGCCGAGCGGTTGCAAACCGTTGCATCAATCGATTGACGGTCAAAGCCGCAATAGAGACGAGACTGGCGAATAGCACGCAACTGAGACCATAAGATGGAAGGTTCATCTTCACCGACCTCGCTTTTGGTTGGATTTTGACTTGGTCTTCTTCGGAGCACTCTCCTTCGCTTTACCTGCTGCTTCGTCAATCATCGCCGTGATTCGCGTCGCCTCTTCCTCCGTGAGCCCGCGGTATTGGATCAACGCCGTCACCATGTCCTCCGGTGAACCCGCAAAGAATCGGTCCACCATTTGAGCGACCTTGACGCCCAAAGATCGCGTTTTCGGTTGAGCAGCGGAGTAGACAAATGTCCTGCCACATTCACGATGCTTCGCCCAACCTTTGGCCTCCAAACGCACGATCGTTGTTTGGACTGTATTGCGTGCGACGTGGCGTCCGAGACCAGCAAGGTGCTCACGCACTTCACTGACGGTCGCTTCGCCGTGCTTTCAGATTATTTCCATGACCTCCCGCTGGGATTCAGTCAAGGGCGGCGGTGTGGATTTCGTCATTCGTTTCTCCCGGACCATGGTTCTGCAAGAACGCCCCTGCGACGACAACCTGTAGGCATTGTGCCGACATATCGTAGGCAGTGCAAGTAGTTTTTATCCAGAAGGTCGCGGCGTGCTATTTTGTTGATGGTTTCGTGCAGCACGGTGTTGTCGCTCAACGCTTCGCCCAACACAGAGAATCTGACAAGACGTCTTTGACATTCCCTGCAACGCGGTGGTCGCTCGCAGGACTGTTGTTGCTCACGCTGCTGAGTCTTCCATCTGTCCAAGCAGAGGAAAGCAACAACGGCTCAATAGCTGAACTACAGACTTTCGAGCTACGGATCATTGACCTGAAAGGCCATCCCGAACCATCGATTCTCGGTGCCCGAACAAGCGGGACGCGTGCGACCGATGCAGTTGACCTGGGGATCATTCACCTGGAATGATCAAGAAGTTCGCGATCGGATTCACGCTCGGTCCACATCGTTCACCAGCCAATCCAACGACAATAACCCGCCGACATGAATCTTTTCGAAGATGTTCCGACGCAGTTGCCATCGGAACTCATTGAAGTGTTGGCGGAAGGAGAGTCGGTTCGCATCGAGCGAATCGTCTCAACCGGACACACCACCGATCCGGACAACTGGTACGACCAAGAACAAGACGAATGGGTGGTCGTTCTCAAGGGTGAAGCCAAACTCCGTTTCGACGACGGCGAACTGGTCACCATGACACCGGGCGATCATCTTCTTATCCCCGCCCACCGGCGTCACCGAGTCGAATGGACCACGCCCGACGAACCAACCGTCTGGATCGCTATCTTCTTTGCACAGCTGCGCCAGCGTTGATGACCTGAGTGCTGGACACTGTCCAACAAGATGCCGGTCTCGAAAACGAAATTGGGTGGATTCCGCGCAAAATAATTCGCGAAGAACTGTTGTCATCCGGCTCAAAGCGGGAGAAAGCTCCCAAAGACACCGGATCTATACACCTCACGCCTTGCGTAAAGCCGCAGCCCAGGCGTTTTGCGTCAGTGAGATAGCGAATCACGCCAAGCCCGTTTTCTGAGACATATTGGCTTCTCCTGAGCCCTTCACGACGCTTAGAGAGTGACAAACACGCAACGGACACTGTTTTTTGAGCATCCTTGCTTATAGTATTCGCCATTGGGGCCCCCCTGTCCGGCGGATCCTTCGAACGGCGTGTTCGACGCCATTCTGTTCCATCTCATCTTCTAGGGCAAAACATATGAAACGCGTTTCTATCAGTCGGCGTGCATTCACGCTGGTTGAGTTGTTGGTCGTGATCGCAATTATCGGTGTCTTGGTTGGATTGCTTCTGCCAGCTGTTCAGGCGGCTCGCGAGGCAGCTCGCCGCATGTCGTGCAGCAACAATTTCAAGCAGATCGGCTTGGCGATGCACAACTATCATTCCGCTTACAACCAGTTGCCAATCCAGGGCACCGGCACGTTTCTCCCGACGACCAACGCCAACAGCGAAACCTTTCCCGGTCACAATCAGCGCAAACTCAGCGTTCTCGTTGGCTTGCTGCCGTTCATCGAACAACAAGGGTTGTGGGAGCAGATCAGCAATCCGCACATGCCAGATCCCGCCAATCCAAACCAAATTTGGCAGGCGATGGGCCCAGGTCCTTGGGTGGCTCAATACGATCCTTGGGTCACCAACATTCCTTCCTACCGATGCCCGAGCGATCCAGGTCAGGGACTGCCGGCTCTCGGTCGCACGAACTACGGCGTCAACATTGGCGACGCGATCAAATGGACGGAATGGGGCATCTGGCGTTTGACTGGTGGCTCATGGAACCAAGGACACATCCAAGAAGTCTCGGGAAGCTGCCGCGGCTTTTTCGTCCAGCGTTCCAACAACAAGTTCCGAGATATTCTGGATGGCCTTTCGAACACGATCGCCGCAGGCGAACTGTTGTCTGACCTGGGTGACCGTGACGCCCGAACATTGATCAACGTCAGCAATGGCTGGTTTCCCACCGGAGTACGTGGGTCCGCGAATGCTTGCGACGGTGACCTGGATCCAGAACGCCCACAATTTTGGATTCCTGGCATTAGCACCGAGAACAATGGAACGCGATCGCGTGGCGCTCGATGGGCGAGCAGCGATGTGCCGTTCACCTGCATCAATACCATGCGTGGCCCCAACACGCCGTTGTGCTTCGGCGGCGGATTCGACTCGACCGGCCAAGCGTCGCCGAGCAGTCGTCACCAAGGTGGTGCTCACGTCTTGATGGGTGATGGAGCGGTTCGCTTTATCACCGATTCGATCGACGCTGGAAATGCGGACAGCAGCTCTGTCTTCACCGGCAACACTGTTCACCCGGCTGGATCAGAGAGTCCCTATGGACTGTTTGGAGCTCTCGGAAGCCGCGCCGCGAAGGAAACCATCGGCGAGTTTTAATCGCTCTCCTGAATCGCTGGTCTGGAATTCGATCGAATGAACTCCATCCAACGAACTTCACCTTTCACTGACTCCGTTTCACACCTTTTGAAGAACAAAGAAATGAATTTGATTCGATTTGCCATGCTCGGCATGGTGGCTTGCTGTCTAACCATCACCGGTTGCGGTTCAGATGAACCCACCGTGGTCACCGGTCACGAAGAGATGTCTCCTGAAGATGTCGCTGCCGAGAACTCGACGGCTGATCCAACTGCCGAGGTCAACGGCGAACAGTATTGATCACTCCGATCGGTATCGAAAGAACGTTCATGAAACGGAAGCACGCTGGTGCTTTCCGTTTTTTTGTGCCTGATCCCCGTGCCTGATCCCCGTGCCTGATCCCCGTGCCTGATCTCTGTGCCTGATCTCTGTGCCTGATATCAACGACAGGTCCATTGCGACAATGACCAGACCGCAGGTGACGCTCGGATACGCGTTCTGACAAAGGATCCCCCGTCGTTTCGCGAAGCGGCCCACCCGCACCCCGAAGTCTACATACAATTAAGACTTACGGTTCCGGAGGGTTGAAACGACCCCGTGGTCGAAATCGACTGGATGCGTCATATTGTTGGCCCCAATCAGATTCATCCCCCTCTGCTCAAGAGCCTTCCCTTGCTAACGATTGAGAAATACTCCTTCGGCGTCGGTGACCGTTTCGCCCACCAAGCGGCCGCTCAACTGCGATCCTTCACTCGTTTGGCCGAAAAGGGCATCCACGTCGCTCCGGTTTGGAATAAATCCAATCGCGAACACACCTTTGTCGGTTCGCAACCACAGAGCGTGCACGACGCCGCAGCGGCCGCCGTCGAAAAGCTTGGCTTCGATCGCCCTTGGCACGTCGACGCGGATCACATCGGTTTGCAAACCGTCGAACCGTTCCTGCCTTGCTCGGACTTCTTCACTCTCGACGTTGCTGACTCGATCGGCAAACCAGCCGACCAAGCTGACATCGATGCCTTCGTTGCCAAGCACAGCGAACTGATCGGCACGTTGGAACTGGAAGGCCTCTCCGCTCCGCTGACCATCACCGAAGAAGACGTTCGTCGCGTCGCTGGTCAGTACATGCTGGCAACCAAGGAAGCGGGCGAGATCGATCGTCACATCGCGTCCGTCAAAGGCGAAGGCAACTACATCGCCGAAGTTTCGATGGACGAAACCGACGAACCGCAAACGCCGCCCGAGTTGCTGATCATCTTGGCAATGTTGGCCGACGAGAACATTCGCGTGCAAACGATCGCGCCGAAGTTCACCGGTCGATTCAACAAAGGCGTCGACTACGTTGGTGACTTGGCTCAATTCGAACGCGAATTCAACGATGATGTTGCGGTTCTGGCTCACGCCGTCAAAGCGTACGGCTTGCCCGAAGTTCTGAAACTCAGCGTTCACAGCGGCAGTGACAAGTTCAGCTTGTACCCAATCATTCGCGATTGTCTGAAGCGAACCGGCGCGGGCGTTCACTTGAAAACCGCTGGCACGACTTGGTTGGAAGAGATCATCGGGCTGGCAGAAGCCGGTGGCGATGGATTGGCCCTGGCCAAAGAAATCTATGTCTACGCATTGGAACACGTCGACGAACTGTGTGCTCCTTACGCCAGTGTCATCGACATCGACCGTTCGCAGTTGCCTGATTCGGCCGCTGTTGAAAAGCTGGATGGCCCCGCCTTTGCGGAACTGATTCGCCACATCCCTTCGAATCCGAACTTCAACGCCAACGTTCGTCAGTTGTTGCACGTGTCATTTAAGGTCGCTGCGAAAGCGGGCGCTCGTTACACGGATCTGCTGAAGTCCAACGAAGAAATCGTTGGCCAACAAGTCACCGAGAACATCTACGATCGCCACCTGTTGGCATTGTTCATCGACGAAGATGGCAAAGCCATCGGAACGGGAGCCTGAACATGAAAGCGTTGCAACTGAGTGCTCCGAAACAGTGGGAGCAAATCGACATCGACGAACCATCGCCGCCAGCTGCTGGCGAAGCGTTGGTGCGGATTCACCGTGTTGGTGTTTGCGGCACGGACCTGGGTGGCTACCTCGGTAAGTTCCCCTTCTTTTCGTACCCGCGAATTCCGGGTCATGAGTTGGGCGTGGAAGTTGTCGCGGTTGGCGAAGGCGTCGAGAACGTGAAGGTCGGCGATCGCTGCAGCGTCGAACCTTACATCAATTGCCAAAAGTGTTACTCGTGCGAGCGTGGTTTGACCAACTGTTGCGAATCACACCAAACACTCGGTGTGATGTGCGACGGCGGACTGACGGAAAAGATGATTCTGCCGGCCCGCAAACTGCATCCAGCCAACAACCTTTCGTACGAGCAATCTGCGCTCGTTGAAACGTTGGCCATTGGCTGTCACGCGATCGATCGTGCAAACGTGACCGACAAAGACACCGTGTTGGTGATTGGTTCGGGACCGATTGGATTGTCCGCGATCGAGTTCGCTCGTGTTGCAGGAGCCAGGGTGATTGTCGCCGACCTCAGTCAAACGCGGTTGGACTTTGTCACGAACAAAATGGGCGTGACCGACACCATCCAGTTTGATGGATCCGAAGCGGACATCGAAAAGCTGGAAGCGATGACCGATGGCCGTCGTGCGGATGTGGTGGTCGATGCAACCGGCAACCATCATTCCATGCGTCGCGCAATGGAGATGGCCGCGTTCGGTGGACGAGTCGTGTACGTCGGGATCACTCAGCAAGACTTGCAGTTCCCGCACGCACCGTTCTTGCATCGCCGCGAGTTGACGATCCTTGCCAGCCGCAACGCTTTGACTCGAGATTTCTCTCGCATCATTCAGTTGATCGAGTCCGGCGTCATCGACACAGATCCTTGGATCACGCACCACGCCAAATTCGAGGAAGTGATCGAATCCTTCCCGGCTTGGACGGATCCCGAATCGGGTGTCGTGAAAGCCGTGATTCACGTTTCCTAATACCCGCAAATGCGAGCCCAAGACGGTCTACCCAAGACCGTCGCGTATCTTCTCAACACACGTACGATGGTCTTCCAAGACCGTCGAAGATTTTCTCGGAACGCGTACGACGGTCCTACAAGACCGTCGAAGAAACTATTCAAGCTCGAACGAATCCCTCCCAAAGAGGTCGTGCAGTTTTCTGATGCCGCTTTTCGGCTGACTTACACACGGCGTACCTCTCCCGAAACGAAGTTTGGGGAGAGCAACAGCGATATACTAGGTCGAGTGACGCCGTTCAGGCGTACGCGAGGGTGAGGGCCGAGCATTGGAAAGGGCGCCCGCTACCCTCCCCGGAATTCTCGCTGAACGCTCGCATTCCGACCCCTCCCGCTGCTCGGGCGGGGTTCTTAAGGCGTCACTGGCACAGCAATTAAAAACTGCACGACCTCCCAAGACCGTCGGGTCACTTACGACGGTCTTGGAAGACCATCGTACGATCGCTTGGTCTCGCTTTGACGGCGCTGAACGTCCTTCCGCCGGGAAAAGGGACGCAAACGCCTCGTAAAACGCAGGCAAATTCGCGTTCTCTGACAATCACCAGCCACTGCGCCGGTGAGCCGCCCAATCAACCTTGACCCATCTTGCCTGAACTGTATGATTTGCCGTAGTGGCAAGCCAGGGAAGTGCGGTCGCTTGTGACCCTTGCGAGTTCGGCGGATTTTAAGTGCGTTTGTGACTCTAGTGGGTTGAAGTGCTAGTGCATCATCCCCGCGGTTTTGCTAATTGGAGTGACGGAGTGAAGCTGGGTGCTTCGGTGAGAGTTTTCTCTGACCACTCACCGGCTTCGCGCTTTCCTCATTTCGGTATTGGGCTACCCCACAGGGAGGACGGTTCCCGCCATGACCACAAAAACGGTATTCACGACTGGCGAAGCAGCCAAGATCTGCAAAGTCAGTCAACAGACGATCATCCGTTGTTTCGACAACGGTTCGCTGAAGGGTTTCCGTGTCCCAGGAAGCAAGTTCCGACGGATCCCCCGTGAGCAGTTGTTTCTGTTCATGAAGGACAACGGGATCCCAACCGATGCCTTGGAAAGCGGTAAAAAGAAACTGCTGATCGTCGATGACGACCAAGACTTGGTCGACTTGATGCAGGACGGATTTCAACGCGATGCTCGGTTCGACATCCGCACCGCCAACAACGGCTTTGACGCCGGGATGGGTGTGAAGGAATTTCGGCCTGACCTCGTGATCCTCGACGTTATGCTTCCCGATATCAATGGGAAGGAAGTTTGCCAAAGAGTCCGCAGTGATCCATCGATGGACACCGTGAAGATTCTGTGCATCTCGGGGATGGTCGAGCACAGCAAGGTCGACGGTTTGAAAGCCGCCGGTGCCAACGACTTCATGCAGAAGCCGTTCTCGATTGACGACTTGGTCGGCCGCGCTTGCACTTTGCTCGAAATGGATCGCGGTGTCATCGGCTGATCTGTTTGCCGGTTGGCTGCCTCCCATCGTCATCCAGCGTGACGAGGGGACGGCGAATCCATCGCACGAAGAACGCATTTGGTTACCGATGCGTTCCAGTTCGTCGGCAACATTGCTGCACGCGTTGGTTTCTCGCGACACCAGCGCCACGTTTCGGCGTCAGTTGCGAAATACACTTCGGCACGATCCCGCTCTGTGTCTATTCACTGCTGCAAAAGTGGTGCAAGAACACGAACGTGGTTGGCGTCCGATCGCGGGACAGTGGACCACCAAACAATTGGCGGATTGGTGGGTGCGTCATGGTGCAGAGATATGGGATGGCTCCGCTTTCCTGTCATGCCCTGACATCCAAACCGGCGAAAGCTTGCTGCAACGATTCATGCGACTGGATCAGCATTTCCAGACGCTGCCGTTTTCGCGTTGGCTGCTCGAATCCGATCTTTGGTGGAAAGCAGCGGGCTTGTCACGGCGATCCAGTATTTGCCAATCATTGCATTCGATCCGCTTGATCGACTCGGACCAATCCAAATCATCTTCGGAACCGATCAAACACGCGTCCAATCAAGATGCCCATGTGGCGTTCGGCAAAGTGACCGCCATGGCTGCGGAACGCGAACGCTTGCAGGGTGAGTTTTCAGATTCGCTCGAATCCGTAAGACGCGACCTGGCAAAGCAACTCGCGTACGGATTGTCTCACGAGATAAACAATCCACTGGCAAACATCGCGACGCGAGCTCAGGGATTGATCGCGTCGGCATCGGGAACCCAACAAGCGGACTCGTTGCAACGAATCGTCGACCAGTCCTACCGGGCTCACGCGATGATCGCGGACCTCATGTTCTACGCTCATCCACCTGAGCCGCAGTTTGAATCGGGATTCTCTGCGAAGCATGTTGTCGACGAAGTCATCACTCCGATGCGACCGTCGCTTCAACGCGATGCGATTTCTATCGATGTCGATGTGCCATCCTCGCTGAAGTGCGATGGGGACCCGAATATGTTTGGCGAGGCCATCCGGGCTTTGGTTCTCAACGCGATCGAGTCGATTGGCGTCGAAGGCCAAATCGTCATTTCCGTCGAAGCCGATTCCGACGCCAAACGCTGTCTGCTTCGAATTTCGGACAGTGGTCAGGGGCTGACGCCGGACGATGCCGCTCGTGCGTTTGATCCGTATTTCAGCGGACGAGAAGCCGGCCGCGGACTCGGCTTATCGCTTTGTCGCGTTCACCGGATTGCGGAACTTCACGGCGGGTCGATCCAATTGCATCCGGCATTGATAGGCTGCGTCGCCGAGCTTTCTTGGCCGATGCACGTCTGACGAGCCACTTGCGAAGTGTGAATCCAGCCGCATTCCAATCCGGCGTCGGATCGCCGATACTGCCGCCTCGCAAACCATTCACGCTCCTTTCCACGCGACCAAGACGGTTCGTTCATGTTGCATTCGGCCTCGGAAATTCTGAAACAGCTCGATTCCGGCGAAGTCACCGCAGTCGAGGTCATCGGACAATCTCTCGCAGCCATCCGAGCTTCTCAGCCGACGATCAATGCGTTCACGCACGTTGCCGAAGAAACCGCGATGCAAGCCGCGGAAGCCGTGGACGCCGACCGAAAAGCGGGCAAAACTCTGGGACCGTTGGCAGGCCTGCCCGTCGCGATCAAAGATGTCCTTTGCACCTCGGACATGCCGACCACCTGCTCTTCGAAGATGCTGGAAGGATTCATCCCGCCATACGATGCGACCGTGGTCGCTCGATTGAAAAACGCGGGTGCGATTGTCGTTGGCAAAACCAACATGGACGAATTCGCGATGGGTGCCAGCACCGAAACCAGCGCGATGGGTGTGACCGGCAACCCTTGGAACACCACCAAAACTCCCGGCGGAAGCAGCGGTGGAGCTGCCGCGGCGGTCGCGGCCGGCACCGTCCCACTCAGCTTGGGCACCGACACCGGAGGATCGATCCGGCAACCGGCAGCGTTCTGCGGCATCACGGGTTTGAAACCCACCTACGGTCGAGTCAGCCGGTATGGTTTGGTCGCGTTTGCCAGCAGCCTCGATCAAGCCGGCCCGATGGGTTGGTCGGTCGATGACGTCGCGATCGGACTGCAAGCGATGGCGGGTTACGATCCTCGTGACAGCACCTCGGTCAACGCGGAAGTTCCCGATTACACGCCCGCGATGGCGGCGGAAGACGTTCGCGGAATGCGAATCGGAGTCCTGCGAGAAGGCCTGGACCAAGACGGAGTTTCGCCCGCCATTCGCGACGCATTGGCTACCGCCGAGTCGGTGTTTCGCGAACAAGGTGCCGAAATTGTCGAAGTCGAATTGCCGCACAGCAAGTACTGGGTACCGACGTACTACGTCATCGCACCTTGCGAAGCGAGCAGCAATTTGTCGCGATTCGATGGAGCCCACTACGGGTATCGCGTTGCCGACGCCGAAATCGCCGCTGCCGACTCGGGGCCGCTCGAAGCGATGTATTCGCTCAGTCGCGCTGGTGGTTTTGGCAGCGAAGTCAAACGCCGAATCATGGTCGGCACGTACGCTTTGAGCGAAGGCTATTACGACGCGTACTACAACCAAGCTCTCAAGGTTCGTCGTCTGATCCGAAACGATTACGACGCAGCTTTCCAACAAGTCGACTTGATGCTCGGCCCGGTGACGCCATCGCCCGCGTTTGCGTTGAACGAGAAAAACGACGATCCGATCGCGATGTATTTGTGCGATTTGTTCACCGTCGGAGCCAACTTGGCGGGTGTGCCCGCGATTTCGCTGCCTGGTGGATTCGACGCGGATGGTTTGCCTGTCGGAGTGCAATTGCAGGCCCCGGTGATGGAAGAATCGCGTCTTTTGCGGGCCGGCAACGTGTTCCAAATGGCCAGCGATTTCCACACTCGCCGCCCGCCTACTTTTACTGCAAATCATTCGCAATAAGGTCTTGCCGCGACATTGCCGTCGACTTAGATTGGTCGCATGACTGATTCAAAACCTTCGTCGGCGACCGATCCTGCATGGGGAGAGATCCCAACTGGTTCGGTCGTGGAAGGTGTTCCGGCGGGCACGCCGGCGGTTGAATCGGTCCCCTCGGCGACAACGATGTCGACCGGTGGAATGCCAAAAATCATCCGATTCGAGGCCTTGGCACGTTGCGGTGGTGAAATCTGGATCGAAAACGAAGGCCAGATTTACCGGCTCCGCAAAACTCGCCAAGGCAAACTGATTCTGACGAAATGACCTTGGAATCCATCCGTGCATACCAGTGAAACGATTCTCGCAGTGATCCCCGGCGCGACCGAGCATGAGCGCATGGTGGTCGCGACGCGCTTCATCGAAATCGCCGAGCGATTGAAACTGCATTCGGAAGTTGTCGAAGCCGAACCAGAACGAGCTGACGACAGTCGCCCGTTTTGCGAGCAACTGACCAGCGTTCAATCGCAACCGATCGTGCTGCGTCAAGAAACATTCAGCGAAGCGGTGGGCTGGTTCACACAAAGCTGCGTCGAAATGAGCCGCGAGCAATGGGACATGATGCGTCGCACCATGGTTCCCGAAACAATGCCCGCCATCCGTCGCAAACGCACCGTCCGAAAGTTGAACGTGATGGACGCCGACACACCGTCGGTAATCCCATTCAAACCATCCCGAGCCGTCTCGGCTTAGCACGCTGCTTCAAGCTGAACTAAGGTCGTGCAGTTTGTCGATACCGCTTTTCGGCAGATTTCAGCATGACGCACCTCTCCCGAAAGAGAGTTTGGTCAGACGTCGAGCGACGCCGTTCAAGCGTACGCGAGGGTGAGGGCCGGGCATGAGAAGTGGCGCACGTCGCGATGAGGCTTGGCCGTTAAGGGCGGTACGACGGAACAGTTGAAGACAACTGTTCTACTCTCATGTTCAGGCCGAAGGATTCCTGGCCTCATCCACTACGCCGAGCGTGGAAGTTTCGTTGCCTCATCCACTACGTTCGCGACTTCACTCGTCCAGCAACAACGCTTGCAAACGCGTCACCGCTTTCTGGAGTTGAGCCTTGGTTCGTAGGGGCGGAATTCGCTGGACGAACTTGGGGCTGACGCCTTTGGATTGCAGGAACTGTTTGAGCAGCTTTGGATCGCCATCGCGATACGCTTCCGCCGCGTGATGAACTCGTGGACCATAAGTCGCATCGAGCAACCGTTCGATGACCATCGACCAATAAGTCAACCAATCACTTTGCCGCTTCTCAACGGGATCGGGAACCGAATTGGCATCCTGAATCGAGTTCGTGTTGGCATCGCCGTCCGTGGAAGGCGTTTGTTCGTATTGGCGGATCTGCTGTTCGATTTCGCGCGGCCAACACGGATCCAACGTTGTCGCTTCGAAATGGGTGGCTTCTAAAAAACTGTCGCGTGGACATCGTTGCACATAGGCATCCAACAGCGATTGACGCCACGAACCTGGTTCGATGGGGCGTCCTTCGGTGATTTCCAAAGCGATCAGATTGCCCATCTCGACATAGACCGCTTCGACGGTGGCTTCGAACATCGCCGCCATCGCGGGTGCCGGGCGAGACGTCAGCAACGATGTGGCGACTCGTTCGAGCAGCCAAATCTTCTGCTGCGGTTCCCACATGTCGTACCAATGCGGCGGGTCAAACCCGACCACGGGGCCCGACAACGTGAACATCGAATCACTTTCGGCATCGTGCTCCACTTCCGCGGTGGGATTCAACTCATCGACCAACTGATCCACCATCATCGCGACCGTGCCGCGAAACAATTCAGCTTCGGGACCGACGAGACATCGATTTCCGTTGGTCAGGGGCCACATAGAAAGCTACCAGTCGAAGGAAAAAGCTTCTGCAATCGGCCCATGTCATTTTCGGACGCCAAAGCGGAACGTCGAACATCGTCAATTTCGATGCTGCGACACTCCGATCGGGAAAGGCCGTTCTGATGTATCAACAGGTTAATCTGTTCGGCGAGCGAGTGGCCAATTTGTCCCCAAGCTCGCAGTCGCAAAATCGCCGAAACAGGGTCACGGGCGTGAACGACCGCAAAAACACGCTGTCCCTCGAGCACCGAATGCAAACAAACTTCTGCCGACACGGGGCTGTTCAGGTCCGGAATGATGACTACAGAAGGGTCCGATTCGACCGATTCGCGTTGCAAGGGATTCCAACGGCTGGCGGGACGGCCATGCGTTTGACTGGACCAAACGCCCCACAATCGAGCCAATGGACTTTTGTCCAAACCCTTTCGCCCGCAATAAATCGTCAATCCGCTGTCCGCCACCAACTGTTTTTGCCATGCCGATCGCTCGGCGGCTTTCAGGTCGTAAGCGGTCAAATTCATTGGCGATGCGACCACGGTCTTTTCCACGGGGGGAGGCTGCGGGATCGATTGACGTTGAGCCTTCTTCAATTCAGTCGCCGATGCCGCCGAAGAAGTTGCTGTCGCATCAGCAGTTTTCGACGGCGGATTCTGCTCGCCAAACAGTTCCTGGCAGGCTCGGCGAACGACGGTCGCTCGAGCAAACAGCGGCCGCATTTGCAAACCGCTGATTCGTCTGACTTCGTCGGCCAACAGCAATGCAGACGGGGACGCGATCGCGACTTCGAGGCTGTGATCCTGCACCGCCAACGGAACCACTTCGTGCTTTTCGCAAAAGTCAGCCGGCAGACATTGTTTGAGACGACGATCGACAGGAATCGCCAAACCGCTGGGCGGTTCAAACAACGGCAACAAGTAATGCGACGCGTAGACCGACGCCAGCTTGGATTCGTCGGTCAGACCGCATTGGTCAGCCAACTGTTCCTCGAGTGGTTCTTCCTCGTGGCTGGTGTCCTCCAGTTGCCCCCACATTTCGTCCAACCAACCGACCGACGGTTGGCTGAAATCGACTGAAGTTAGATTCATGGTGCCATTTCTTAGATGCTGAATAAGTGCCTTATCGAAACAGATAGGTCGATTCCCTCCAGCGGGCTTGACGAATCACGGGGTTCGCCAGAGAACCACGCGGTCTGGCTTCGCTGCTGAACGGATTGTTCGGATTCTGCGATCTATTCCGACACGCATTCGCACCCGACTCGTCCTCGATTGACCCGCCCGACATGCTGACACCGATCGAATTGCCTTCCGGTTTGGACTCGACCGAAATCCCGACCGAAATTCACGCCATGGTACACGGCGTGAAGCAACGAATCGAAGCATTCCAGGATCGCTGGGACCGCCCCCAAATCGAATTGTTCGTGGCGGCGGATTACTTGCACGTTTATCAGACGATGCGGTGGGTGGCCGAATCACAAATGCTGAACAATTCGCGGTTCGTCGAATGGGGCTGCGGTTTCGCGGCGATCACGTGGCTGGCCGCCGCGGTGGGATGGGATGCGATCGGCATCGAGTCCGAACCAGAATTGATCCGCCAGGGCAAAACGACGCTGAGCGATTGGCAAGAAACCTTGGCCTCGATACCGAAATCAGGCCCCACCCCCGAATTAGTCAGAGGCAACTTCTTGCCCGAAGGATCCGAAACGCTTGCGGAAGACCCAACGCTCCCCAGCCTGGGTCACTCCATCGAATCGGCCTACTCGTCAATCGGTTTGGACGTGGAGGACTTCGGAATCTTCTACAGCTACCCTTGGCCGGGCGAAGACGACTTCCACGAGTATGTCTTCCATCGCTACGCGGCCTATGGAGCAGTCATGGTGCTTTTCAAAGGCCCCAACGAAATGCGAGTTTGGCGAAAAACCCGTGGCCGAAGCTGAACCGGGTTGCCGGCCTCCGTTCGCCGCGGTTATCAACACGGACCAAGTTCTCCCAGTAAACCCCACCAATCATCTGCCCTGTACGATGGCCTTCAAAAGCCGTCGCAGTTCCCCCGGTATGTACGATGGCCTTCCAAGGCTGTCGATTCATTTGCGTTGGTATTTCAAAGCCGTCGATTCGACCCGCGACGGCCTCGGAAGGCAATCGTACGAACTCCTCCAACCCTGAAACGATCATGCTCCGCCTCGGTGCAGTTTCCTATCTGAACACAAAGCCGTTGATTGAAACGCTGCCAGAGCGTTTGGGCCAATCGGGCGAATTGCGTTTGGACCTGCCATCGCGGTTGGCTCGCGATTTAGCGGCGGGAGAACTGGACATCGCACTGATCCCCAGCGTCGAATATTTCCGCGGCGGCGATGAGTATGAGATCATCTCCGACGCCGCGATCGCGTGTCGCGGCCCGGTATGGAGCGTGCGGGTGCTCAGTCGCGTGCCGATGAACAAAGTCCGCACGCTGGCTTTGGACGAAGGCAGCCGCACCAGCGCCGCGATGTCGCAAGTCTTGTTGGCGGAGATGCACGGGCTGCGACCTGAAACGGTTCCTTTCCCGATCGGATCCTCACCAGACGAAATCGACGCCGACGCTTTGTTGATGATCGGCGATCGAGCCATGCATCCGGCTCCAGGCAAATACCAAGAAATCTGGGACCTCGGCGATCGATGGTGCCGCTGGACGGAATTGCCGTTCGTGTTTGCCATGTGGGTGGCGAGGCGATCCGCCGTCGCGGATCCTCAGATCCGCCAGAGGATCGAAGACGCATTGAATGTGTCTCGAGACGAGGGATTGCAGCAATTCGAGACCATCGCCAAACGCGAAGCCGCTGGTCACGGTCTGACGATTGAGGACCTGCACCGCTACTTCGCAGAGAATCTTCACTTCCAACTCGGCAACGGCGAACGATCGGGGCTGGCAGCCTTTCGCGAAAAAGCCGAACATCTGGGGCTGGTCCCCGCTTCCCACTCACCTTTGCAAGATTGATGAACGCACCCGCCAACTCATCTGCCGTCCACGACATTCTCGCCAAAGCCGTCGCTGGGGATCGGCTGACATCCGCCGAAGGTTTAACGTTGCTGGAAAGCCACGACTTGGCGGCGATCGGTGCCGCGGCCGAAAAAGTTTCGCGAGCCAAGCACCCCGAGCCCTACCGAACTTACAACGTCGATCGGAACATCAACTACACCAACGTCTGCACCGCGGTGTGTGACTTCTGCGCGTTCTATCGCGGCCCCAAAAGTGACGAAGGCTACGTGCTGCCTCGCGAAGTGCTGCTGCAGAAGATCCAAGAGACGGTCGACCTGGGCGGCAATCAGATCTTGCTGCAAGGCGGCCTGCATCCAAAGTACAAACTCGATTGGTACGAGGAGATGCTGCGGGACATCAAGTCACGCTTTCCCGAGGTGAACGTTCACGGATTCTCACCACCGGAATTGCATCACTTTACCAAGGTCAACAACCTCCCGCTTCGCGACGTTCTTTCACGGTTGAAGGACGCTGGACTAGGAAGCGTCCCCGGCGGCGGTGCCGAGATTCTCACCGATCGCGTGCGCAACGAAATCACTCGCGGCAAAGTCATGACGGATGACTGGTTGAACGTCATGCGAGTGTGGCACGAACTGGGCGGCATCAGTTCCAGCACGATGATGTTTGGTCATGTCGAAACGCTGGCTGAACGAATCGAGCATCTTGAACGGTTGCGAAGTTTGCAGGATGAAACCGGTGGCTTCACCGCCTTCATTTGTTGGACGTTCCAACCCGACAACACCGACATGTCCGACGTGCGACCGACCGGTTCGTTTGAATATCTGAAAATGTTGGCCGTCTCGCGATTGTTTTTGGACAACATTCCAAACCTTCAAAGTAGTTGGGTCACGCAAGGTTTGAAGATTGGGCAAATGGCGTTGATGTTTGGTGCCAACGACATGGGAAGTCTCATGATCGAAGAAAACGTCGTTGCCGAAGCCGGAACGGTGCACTATCTGTCACTACAGCAAATTCGCGAAGCGATCGAGGAGCTTGGCTTCGTCCCCCGCCAGCGTGATGTGCATTACAACCTCGTGGACGAAAGCTTGGAAGCAAAAGCCATTCAGGCAAACGGGGAACAATCGGCAAGAGAGTTGGTCCAATTGGCGGTTTGACCGAAGTCCGGTAGTCTTCTTAAAAGTGGTGCGGAAGTTGCCCTGTGTTCAACACGAGGCCAAAAACTTCCGATTCAACCGACCGACTATCGCCAACTAGATCTCACGCATGCGTTTCCCGCGATCCTCCGGCATTCTTTGTCACATCACCAGTTTGCCATCGGAATTGGGCATTGGTGATCTTGGTGCTGCGGCGTACGAGATGGTCGACTTCTTGCACGCGGCTGGCCAATCAATTTGGCAGATCTTGCCGCTCAGTCCTCCTGCTTATGGCAACTCACCCTACAGCGCCTACTCGGCGTTTGGGGGCAACGCGTTGTTAATCAGCTTGGAGTCATTGGTCGACGAAGGTTTGCTCGAAGCATCCGACCTGGAAGGCTTCACGCAGAGCGATCCAGCATGCGTCGACTTCGGTGCGGTCAACGAGTTCAAGCACGCCAGACTCAAACTCGCGTACGAACGCTACCTCGCCAAGCCACCACGTGAACTGAAGATCGCGTTCGAGTTATTCTTGGACGCGAACGATTGGTGGCTCGATGAGTTTTCCTTGTTCGAAGTTTTCTTGAACAAGTTCGAAGAATCGAATTGGTCGAAGTGGCCCGATCCCATCAGTCGTCGCGAACCCGACGCACTAGGACAAGCTCGCCAAGAGATGTCACGCGAGATCGACTATTCTCGCTTTCAACAGTTCTTGTTCGATCGCCAATGGAACCAACTGAAGACATACGCCAACGAACGACAAGTTCAACTGTGCGGTGACATGCCGATTTTCGTCGCTTACGAGAGCGCCGATGTCTGGGGCAACCAAGACATGTTCGCGTTGAACGAAGATGGAACGCCAAAGTTGGTCGCCGGTGTGCCGCCAGACTACTTCAGCGAAACCGGTCAGCTCTGGGGCAACCCTCAATACGATTGGGATGCACTCGAGAATGCCAACTACGCTTGGTGGACCGCGCGTTTCCGTCGTTCGTTGGAACAGTTTGATCTGCTCCGAGTCGACCACTTCCGCGGCTTCGAAGCTTATTGGGAAGTTCCCTACGGTGCCGAAACCGCGATCGGCGGTCAGTGGCGAACCGGCCCCGGCGCGAAACCGTTCCGCGCCGCCGAAAAAGAACTCGGCGAACTTCCGTTCATCGCCGAAGACTTGGGGATGATCACCGACGCCGTGCACGAACTGCGTGAAGAACTTGGGTTCCCGGGCATGCGAGTGCTCCAGTTCGGATTCGCGACCATGGAAGATGATTTCCATCGTCCATCGACCTACCCCGAATCTTGCGTGGCCTACACCGGTACCCACGACAACGACACGGTGATGGGTTGGTACCACCTGCGAACGCCACCCGAAGAAGGCGACGATCCTCTCGCCGAAGTCGTGACCAGCGACCACGACGTGCACTGGCAATTGATCGATGCGGTCATGTCATCGGCCGCTGAAATCGCAATCGTCCCCATTCAAGATGTATTGGGTCTGGGGAACGAAGCCCGAATGAATTTGCCTGGCATCGCCGACGGCAACTGGGCATGGCGTTTGTCACCGCAAGCGTTGACGCAAGAACACGCCGACCGTCTCGCATCGCTGTGTCAACAACGAGGCCGCCTCACTCACGAAGTCCCCAGCGTCAGCTAAACCTGTAGTACGGTGGTCCCCCACCGTGACCAAGCGCAAACCAAAGCATTCGCCCACCCGCACTTTCCCGGTCACTCCATCGCCCCGGATCGAACGAAGTGAGCCCCAGAGTAGAGCGATTGTCCTCAGTAATTCCTTCTTCAAGCTCACCACCGCCAACCAGCGTTTCATCGCGTTCAACGTTCCAAACATTCGCGTCAAGCTTCGAAGCGAATCTCTCCGGGCACACAAACAGTTGAGACAACTGATTGACTCTTGCGCTCGTCTCGGTGGGGGACCACCGAGCTACAGGTTGTTGAACGCTCAAAGTTTCTTTTCTTCGAATTTCTGATTTTTTGCGCGCCGTGGAGGCATCTCGTCCCACTGTCTTCTTGAACAAGCGATGATCAGAAGAGGCGTTTTTGCTTCCGCGCACAACCGTCACATCGATTCAGAGCATATCACGACGCTGCAGCCTCGATATTCGGCCGGAAAGGAAAGGGACGATCATGCCCAGCGAAAATTCCACCATCGAACCCCCGGATTCGATTCCGCCACCAGTCACCCCGGACGCGAGTCCAGACCAATCGATTGCTGGTTCCTGCGACACGATAATCGCGGACCGTTGGGATGACCTCAATTCCACCGACGCGGATTTATTGGACGCTTGGGTCACGGACAACTGCATCGAAGCCCTCGACACGTTGGTTCGACGTTACGCCCAAATGGTTCTCAGCGTTTGCATCCGGCGGTGCCACAATCGGTCGGACGCCGACGATGCCATGCAGACAACGTTTTTATACCTCACCCAATCGGCGAAGAAGATTCGAAGTCCCGATCGGTTGGCCGGATGGCTGCACCGTGTCGCCCAACGCGCCAGCATCGCGACCATGATGTCACCCGAACACTCGCAGCAAGATCTATCGGATGTTCCTTCCAAACCGGTCGATCCTTTGGAACGACTTACACTTCGTCATCAAGCGATCGTGCTGGACGAGGAGTTGTCGGAACTGCCCGAAAAATACCGATCCGCAATTGTGCTGCACCTTCAACAAGGCATCACGGTCAACGAAACCGCGAAACGGATGGGTACCACTGAAGGCACCGTTCGTGGGTGGCTGGCGCGGGGCAAGCAACGTCTTTGTCGACAACTGCGACTTCGCGGGGTCGCACCAATGGCGGCTTGGGCCGCTGCCCACGCCTGGAGTGCCACCGACGCGATGGCCACGCAAGCCACCTTCAAACTCACATCCTCACCAACGATGCCCCATCCAACTTGCGAACCAGACGCCGCCCCAGGCGCAGACTCTGGCAACTCCCATTGGGCCAATCGTTCGTCATCCTCCCACTTCTCCGCTCTTGAATCTCATCTAGCACAAGGAATCGCTACTATGCCTATTGTCCCAGTACTTGGCTCCACCGCTGCGGTTGGATTGGCCTTGCTAGTCGCTTTCGCGGTTCCCGTGGGCGACGACGAGACAGGACGCAACGCCAGTGTTCTGACCTTCGCGACACCGGACGCAGACTCTTCCACCACACTAGCGCAATTCACGCAAAATGCGCAAGCGAACAATCTGAACGCCGGGACCCACGCGGAAACTTCGGACGTTCAATCGGTGCCTGCTCCCGTTCGGCCGACACCGCCCACGCCACCGATTCCCCCCACGCCGCCCGTACCAACAAATGGCACCAGCCTGGTTGCGAAGCGAGTGGCGGAAACATTGGATCAGCCAACGTCACTTTCATTCGAATCCAACATTCGTTCGCTACCAGAAACACTGCAAAACTTGATTCGGACGCCAGTCTTGCTCGACGAACAAGCCATGACGCTGGGACAGATCGACATCGACAGCCTTCATGTTCAGTTCGATTCGAAGGGCGATCAACCGCTTCGAACCTTGCTTCGAAAAGCTTTAGAACCTGCCGGTTTGAAGGCGATCGTTGATGACGACGGTCTGCTGATCACAGCCGACATGACCGTACTGACGCGCAAAGGTGTTTCGACGGATCGATGGTTGGACATGACGCCTGAAGAAGAGAAGAAGTACGATGAGATCATGGACAAAAAGGTTTCCTACAATTTTGTGCATACCCCGTTGCACGACGCGATTCGCTTGATGTCCGAAGACGTCGATTTCGCAATCCTGGTCGACAAGATTTCCTTGGAAGAGATTGGGCTGTCAACCGACGTCCCTTTGGATATTTCGATTCAATCGGTTTCCTTTCGATCTTTCCTTCGCCTGATGCTGCGTCCTCTCGGACTCACATATCAATTTAAGGATGAGGTTTTGCAAATCACAACCATGGAAGCTAGCGATGCTAGTCTTCGGCAACGATTGTATTTCCTGGAAGGCACCGGCCTGCCTCGAGGTGGCGACGTTGGCACGATCGAGATGATCACCTCCACCATTCAGCCCGACGCATGGGAGGTACTCGGGGGCTACTCCACGATCAGCTCAGTCAATCACTCGCGAGAGGGCCGTCCCGCGTTGCTGGTCAGCACAACCGACGAAGTGCACAAAGAAGTCGAAGATCTGATGCGTGCTCTTCGCGAAACACACACCGGCGAAGACCCTCGCCTGTCTGACGAAGAATATCAGCAGCAACAAAAAAACAGAACGCAGACAATCGGGGGTGGAATGTCAGGCAGTGGAGGCGGAGACGGTGGTGGCGGTGGCGGAATGTTCTGAACACGGCAACCCTTGGGGCGAACCAACGGAAGATCCTGCACCAGAGTAGAACGATTGTCCCCAATTGTTCCGTCTGCAAGCTCACCACCGCCAACCAGCGTTTCATCCACGGCAACGCTCGAACTATTCGCGTCACGCTTCCGAGCAACCTGCCTCGAGCACGCGAACAGTCGTGACAACGGTTCGAATCTCATGCTCGTCTCGGTGGGGGACCACCGAGCTACAGGTTTACTCTCGTGGGGCGCACCGACAAACGAGTTGTCCGACATTAGAACAACTCCACGCGACGCATCAATTCGAAGCCGGCAACTCACCGGCTTCGTTCGTTTGCATGAGAAACTCGAGCAAGTCCGCAACCTCTTGTGGCGTCATCGCCGAAAGCAAACCCGCCGGCATCTGCGATTGCTCATTCGGCTTTTTCAATTCGATGTCCTCGGAATGCAGCGTCGTCTTGATTCCGTCGGCATGCTGTACGACCACGGCTTCACCGTCCTCCCGAAGTATGCGACCAACGATCAACTCACCGTCCACCGTCAAGATCGTGTGGCTTCTCCATTCCGGTTCGATCTTTTCACTCGGTTCGACGATTCCTCGAAGCACCTCCAAACGCGTTCGACGTTTGCCGATTCCCGCCAGCGACGGTCCAACATCTTTTCCCAATCCACCGATACGATGACACTGTCGACATTGCGACGCCGCGGATTCGTAGAACCACTGCAACCCTCGCTGCGCATTCCCCTCCAAAGCCAGCAGGGCGTCCACGTCGGGAGTATCACCCACCAAAAGTTTGCGTTGCCCAGGATCGATCCAAGGTTGCATCAGACCAAGTACCACCGGCGATTGCGAGACACTCTCCTCGATCAGCATTTCAGATACGATCGTCTTCGATTGCTCCGGTGAAGCTTGAACAAGCTCTCGCCACAACAACATCGTTTGCAACGTCTCATTCGACTCTTCAGCGGAGGCCTCGGTCTGATCAGAATCGACTGGCATCGATTCCACCCAGTCCCAAAGCATCTTGGCACCGGCCAGATCCACGGCTGAGCAACCGACGCGAGGCATTTTCCCCGGACCGCCGGTGGCGACACGATAGATCAATGCGGATCGCTCAGGATGCCCCGGTTCAATGACCTTGGTGTTGGCTCCCAAACCAAAGTCGCCCTGGGCAGCGGGAACTCCCAGCAACGCGGTTTGGTCCAGTGGCCGAATGTGTCTCAGATCCATCTTCGATGTCGCACCACCGGCGGGCCGATGACAGTGCGCACAATTGGAATGCAGATACGATCGAGCCCTTTGTTCGAGCGGTTCGTCTGTGTGATAAGCGTTCACCATCTCATGGCCTGCTTTCACTTTGGCTTGCACCAAAAACCCGGCTTGCGCTAGTTCAGACCAAGATCCCGGACCGCTCTCGTCACGCAGGTTCTCAGGCACCAATGATGCGGCACCGGGATTGGCAACGTTGTGACAGGTGACACAAACAGCACGTGGATAGAAACGATGCTCCCAATCACGCTGTCCCCAAATGGGATCGTCCACACGGAAAGTCTGTGTGGCTCCCATCGCGGGTACCAGCGTCGCGTCGGTTTGATCTTCGTTCCACGCGAACGTGGTGGGATTCCAGTTCAATCCGTCATAAGACAACACCTGGGTCTCCAACCGAATCTCTTTGGAATCACCTGAAGCATCCAATATGTCACGGATCAATGTGTTCGCAAATACGGTCCCGGGCACGTACCGTTTCCGCATCGGATTGATCGGATCTTGACCGGGGATCCCAACAAACCGGACCGTACGAATTCCATCGCGAAACATCGTGGAGGCGGGGCGGTAGGCGACGACGCCGGGGTTGGGAATCAAGTTTTTCGTGTCCGAGAACAATCCCGTTTCGCTCAGTCGTTTTGGGAACGCTTCGTAGTCATCGACCGACTCGTTGCTGCTCAACCGATACAGACCACCGGAATGATCCACCAACAAAATCTCTGACGATGAATCGTTCTGGCTGACAAAGAAGTCAATGATCTTCAATCCGGTGCTCGCAATCTTTCGCGGCACCGGTGGTTTGCCCGTTGTCGCTTTGGACTGCGTGTCGATCGACCAGACATTCCCATTCATGAAGCATCCGCAAAGGTATTCACCGGCCAGCGAAACATCGTCGGCAGCGCAAAGTGCATCGGCGGGAACGAAGACGCCACCGGTGATGGATTGCGATTCGCTGCGTGGAAACACCACCTCGGGCAAGATCACTTTGCCGGGGCCGGGAGCTTGCTCGAGGTCCACCGGATGAGGCCCTTCGTAGAGACTCCATCCATGGTTCCCGCCGGGAACGATCCGGTGCACCATCTCGCAGCGTTCCCAACCAACATCGGCGACCCAAAGATCATCGGTCGCGGGATCGAACGCGGCGCGAAAACCATTCCGTAATCCAAACGCGAAGATCTCTCCGCGGGCTCCTTCGACATCAACGAACGGATTGTCATCGGGAATGCGATACGGCAGTGTCGCTCCGTCCGCCAACTCACTCGTTTGATCCACATCGATTCGAAGCACACTGCCGCGAAGATCGCTGATGTCCTGCGCCGCTTTGTTGACGTCCGGCGGGAAGGGCAACGATCCATCGCCGGTCGTGATGTACAGCAACCCATCCGGTCCGAAGTTCAGCGACGCACCGATGTGATCGCCGGAAGGATACGAAAGCAAATCCAATCGCGATTCGGGATCGATTGACGGCACGCTGTTCGGCGAGTCAGCATCGAATTCGTTCGCCGTTGGCAAACTCATTTCAAATCGCGAAACGCGCGTGCCGCCTTCGACGTCGTGCGGACGGATCGACCAAACAACATAGAGATAGCCATTGGTTTTAAAATCTGGATGCAGTGTCAGATCTCGCGCCGCCGCAAACTGTTCGTCGGTGTGTGTTTGATTGGCTTTGTTGATATCCAATGCCAAATCCATCGACTCGACATCGTCTCGATTCTCGAACGTATGCACTTGGCCGTTCTGCAGCAGCACCAAACGTCGGTTCGTGCCGGGCAAATCCATCGCCGTGATCGGTGAACGCAAAACGAGGTTTGGATGAACGCGCTGCACCGTCAGCGGCAACGGAGGTTCCGGAGTCCCCTGCAATCGAGAATCGTTCCAAGCCGGGCGATCCGCTGCGGAATTCGTGCAGCAGTACAACAGCGTCAAAAGTGCGACGGGGAGGATTTGCCCGAAGGATTTCGTCAGCAACATGGGGATGATAAGCCGGCGGAGGGATGAGGAGGACGTGCCCATCTTAACCCAAGCGATGCACAAACCCCCACGTCTGTGGACTTCCCCGGGTGGTGGATTTCATCGCGTTGCGACACAATTTGTCTGGCTGCGGCGACGTCGCATCCGGCCCATCCAGTTCTCAGACGCTCCATTCCCAAACGTGCATTGATAGATGGCTTTCTGGCGATCCAAAAAGAACGACTCGAGCGACGAATCCACCGCCCCCGAGACTCCGTCGGCTTCCTCCCCAGCATCCGGTGAAGAAGCCTCGGGCGGACTCTTCGGCAAAATGAAGACCGGCCTTCAAAAGACTCGCCGGGTTCTGGGAACCGACATTCGCGACTTGTTCAAAGCCGAAGGCCGATTGGTCGACGAAGATTTCTTGGGCGAACTGTACGCTCGATTGATCCGCACCGACATGGGCGCGGGACCAGCCGGACGAATTCGTGATCGCGTCGCCAAAGATTTTCGCGGCCGAGTCGTTCACTTGGAAGAAGTCGTCCAAACAATCACAGAAGACATTCGCGAACAGCTGAAACAAGATCACGGTGACCTGGCTAAAGCCGACTCACCACCAACCGTGATCTTGGTCGTCGGTGTGAACGGAAGTGGCAAGACCACGTCGATCGGCAAACTTTCGCACCACCTGGTTTCGCAAGGCCACAAGATCGTCCTTGGTGCCGGTGACACGTTCCGCGCCGCGGCGGTCGAACAGCTGACCATTTGGTCCGAACGAATCGGTTGCGAAATCGTCACCGGGCCTAGCGGAGTTGACCCGGCCAGCGTTGCTTATCAAACAACCGAAAAAGCAGTTGAGATCGGTGCCGACTACGCCATCATCGACACGGCTGGGCGATTGCAGACGCAAGGCAAGTTGATGCAGGAATTGGAAAAGATCCGGCGAGTGATCGACAAGAAACTTCCTGGTGCACCACACGAAGTCCTCTTGGTCCTCGATGCGACCGCGGGTCAAAACGCGATCAGTCAAGCGAAAGGCTTCAGCAATGCAGCCGGTTGCACTGGCATCATCCTTTCCAAGTTGGATGGTTCAGCCAAGGGCGGCGTCGTTCTGCCGATTCGTGAACAGTTCGAACTGCCGGTCAAGTTCGTTGGGTTGGGCGAAGGCATCGAAGACATGACCAAGTTCGATCCTGATACGTTTGCCGCGGCGCTGTTGGAGGCCTGATCGAAATGCTTCACCTGCATTCCGAATCGACCAAGCGTTGGCTGGTTCAAGTCGACAACCACTTGGACGAACTGCTGTTGGATCATGCCCATTGCGAACGCAAAGCCGCGTCGACCGCAATGAACTTGATGAACGCCTACACCGAGAACCTCGACATTTGTCGAGAGATGGCGACGATTGTGGAAGAGGAACTCGAGCACTTCTTCATGGTCATCGATATCTTGAAGAAACGTGACATTCCGTTTCGCCGGATCGCACCGGGGCCGTATGGTCGCAAGTTGACCGCGCTGATCCGCCAAAACGATCCCAACCGCGCCGTTGATCGTTTGCTGGTCGCTTCTTTGATCGAAGCCCGCAGTTGTGAACGATTCCGATTGCTCGCGGATCATGTGGCCGACCGAGAGCCCGAACTGTCCGCGTTTTACGCTGGTTTATTCGAGAGTGAAGCTCGCCATCACACGACGTACGTGAAGCTCGCCGAGCATTTTGCCAGTCGCGAAATGGTTCGCGAACGTCTCACGGAACTGTCCAAGTTGGAAAGTGAGATCATCGCCGAGGGCAGCGAACTGCCACGGATGCACTCCTAACACGATTGTTTCACGGCGTGCTCTCTCCGCATTTGTCGTGAGCCGATCCGCATCCGCACCGACGATCATGTTTCACGCGCCGCGGCGTACTCAGCGTGTTGAACGGGCCGTTGATTGGCACCTAGTTTGCGATGCTTGCCCGGCGCGGAGAAGACGAAATACTCTCGTTGCTGTCGAAAGTCAGCCCGCATCCATGAAGGAACGGAATCGAGTCGGATGACCCGGCCACCACCGTCAATCAATCGTCTGGTCGCGGAGACACACGGATGAAAACTTTTCAATCTCAAGTCAAATCTTACGTAGCAGCGTTCGCATTGGCCGTTCTCGCCACCGACATCGCTGCTCAAGACAACGTTCAAGCATTGTCGTTTGATCTTCCTCCCACCGCGGTCGCTCGCCCGGTCGACCTTTCGGACCGAATGTCGCCAACATCGCAGGCGGGTGAGTCCATGCAGGTTGACTTGCGTTTGTCATCGATGGTGACGGGCAGCAAGCTACCAACGATCGAACGCTGGATGGTTCAAGTCGTTCCACGTGCCGCATCATGGCGAGTTCTCGACTACTCGCCTCGCACCGAAACCGGGTCGGACTACGCCACGCCCATCCAAGTCAAACGGTCCGACGAGTCGACTCGATCGATCGGTGTCGCCGCGGATGGTGGCTACGGCCACTTGGCATCCGCCCACCTGGGCGCGGACCACGGCGACAAAAAATCCGAAGCGATCCAGTTCGATAAGCACGCTCCTTTGCACGCTGTTTCAGCTGCAGGAACGATCGAACGTGGCCGCGGGGTTTACTACAAGTTGCGTTGGACTTCGCAACAAGTCTTGGAAGGCGAGAAGATGTTCCAAGTTGCATTCGACGTTCCTCCTGGCTTCCGAGCTGGAATGTTGGACGTTGTCGTGATGGCCTACGGCAAACCAGCCAAATCCAACCCGATGAAGGGCGTTTGGGCGGACATGCCATTGTTGGAAACCAGCTCGTCATCCGAGCTGCTCGGCAAAGCCCACTTCACCGTCGCGGTCCACCGTGAAGGTGACGATGCGGCCTGGAGCTTGGCTCGTCAACTGGCATCCGCAGAAGTCCGTCTGCGTCAGGCAGCGTCCGGTCACCGGGCCGACACGCCAATCCGTTCGCTGCCGACATTGATCCGACACGTTGCTGCGAAGATCGACGTGGACTCAGTCGACGTCCATGGTGATTGGGCAGAACGTTTGATCGCCGGCCAAGCGGATCCCTACATCGATCCCGTGATTCGAAAGTTACCAACCGACCTTCGAGTCGTCGCATTGGACTACAACGACAGCCGCCGAGCGTTGCTGGCACTTGACGAACCTCGCTGATCGATGACTGAGGCGACCACGAGAGGCACAAAAGATCTGCCTCTCGAGTGGGAACGGTCGCAATCGCAGCACTCCTGAATTGCCGTATGGCGGCTGACTGTTTCCTCAGCGGCCGTCTTTCTCTGCCTTCTTCAGCTTTCGATCCAGCGTGCTGCGTTCGATCCCTAAAATCGTTGACGCGCGGCTTTTATTCCCGCCGGTTGATTCCAACACCCGGCGGATGTGCCGCATTTCCAGTTCGGCCAACGAAAGTTCCAAATCTTCCGACGAAGCTCCTGCACGACCCGCTTTGCCGGTGCTCTCTTTCGAGGAATTCGCAACCGCGGTGATCATCAAATCATTCGCGTCGAGTTCCGTTGCTTCGCCATCACCAGCCGCATCCATTGGCGACATCACGACGGCCCGTTCGATCACGTTGCGCAGCTCGCGCACGTTTCCCGGCCAGCGATGTCGTTGTAATTTCTTTTCCGCAAGAGCAGAGAATTTCAATCTTCCGCGAGCCATCGACTCGGCAAAGGACTGCAAAAAATGGTTTGCCAACAAAACCACATCGCGCCCACGTTCCCGAAGCGGCGGAACCAAAATCTCCACCACGTTCAGCCGATAGAACAGATCTTCGCGAAACTTGTTTTGTTCGACCATCGCTCGCAAATCGCGATGCGTTGCAGCGACAACGCGAACATCGGTGCGAATGGGTGACTGACCACCAACGCGTTCAAAGGGATGACCTTCCAAAACACGAAGCAGTTTGGCTTGCAGATCCAAACTCATCTCACCGATCTCATCCAGCATCAAAGTGCCGCCGGACGCGACTTCGAACTTCCCGCGTTTCTGTTGGGTCGCACCGGTGAAGGCACCTTCCTCGTGACCGAACAGTTCTGACTCCAACAGATCCTTCGACAACGCCGCGCAGTTCAAACACACCAGCGGTCCATCTTTGCGAGGACTGGCATGATGGATCGCCGATGCGACCAGTTCCTTGCCCACGCCTGACTCGCCTCGCACCAAAACCACTGAAGGTGTCGGAGCGACTTGTGCGATTTGTTGCTGAACCAACCGAATCGGTTCGCTGTTGCCAAGGATCTGAATTCGCCCGGCCAATTGACGCCTCAACCGGCTGATCACCGCTTCGGACTTCTTCAACGAACGCGTCAACGAGGCTTCTCGATGAATCGAACGGATCGCCTGGCAAAAAATTTCTCCCGCCGCGACAACGTTCCTCAATTGGTTCGGTGTCAACGCGGGACTTCCGGCGGGCGTGGTCACATGCACCAACGCGACCGGCAAATTGCTTTCCGTGATTGGCTGATTGGTCGCAGCCGATCGCTTCTCGCGATTTGAATCGCCGTTGCGGTTCGCGGCGGACTCTCGTGACACCGGCCGAAGCGGAGCCAAGATAATAGACTCCACATCGATCTCGCCCGCCGTGTTCTCAGTCGCCAAGCGACGATCGCCCAGAACGTTGCGGGCCAAGATCGCAGCGGACTTGGGTTGCAGAATCGGTTCGATCAACGGAGTCGGCGGACGACGGTACCGCGTTCCTTTGGGCTGACGAACCAATCGCGGCGGTGCCAATCCACCACCCTGGACCAACGCTGCTCGCTGCTCCGCATCAAACAGGTACAACCCGATCGTGGCTCCTGGCAGCAATTCGTCGAGCGTTTGCATCAACGTCTCGCCACATTCTTCAATCGAGTCGGCTCGCCCGAGAGCAAACGCCATCGCGAGCAGAGGATCAGCCGCGTCCATCGTGGCCGGATCGCCGCTGGAAACCGAATCCGTTCCGTGGTTAAGCCGGCGTGCCAGTCCGCTGGTTGTGATTTGCGAAACCACATCCACTTCGCTTTCGCCGTTGTCACCGCCATAACCGGAATCTTCGCTCCGCCAACCTTTCGCAAGATTGTCTTGAGTCGCACCATCGTCGGCTGATCCGGATCCGCCAGTCGCTGCGCTGCCGGGGCTTTTCCGAACGGGGGGACGAGCCAGCGTGGCTGGGTTCCGCGTGAACGTCAGCTCGAACCCAGCGATCTCGATCTGATCGGCTTCCGTGAGCACCGTTGGAGCCTGGATTCGCCTGGAATTGACGCTCACACCATTGCGGGAATTCAAATCAGCGATTGCCCAAACCGGGCCATCCAGCGTGTTCGCGGGACGAATTTCCGCGTGTTGACGACTGGATTGAGCGCTGCGGAGCACAATTGGGTTGGACGATGAGCGACCGATAGTCCAGCGAACATCGCCCGACAATCGAATCACATCCGTCCAGCGCATGCCGCGATGGACCACCAAATAGGCGTCCGGAGGCGAATTCGCTGGAGCAGCGGCGGGTTGAGTTGTGTTAGATTTGCTTGTCACTGGTAGAGCCTGCAATTATTCTAATCATAGACTGCGGGTTCCCCCCACCGCCGGTCGTCTTTCACCATCCCTTCTCTCCGCCAGCCGGATACACGTCTCGATGCGTTCTTCTCTTCTTGGTCGTCCTGTTTCTGGTCGATCCATCCAATGCGGTTTCGGGTCTTGGGTTCGTACCATGCGTTTTCCAACTCTGATGGTCGCCGCTCTTTGCCTGGCAACAACCGCATCCACCGCTTTCGCGGGCATTGGACTGGGTAACCAACGTGCGGTTGGGGGTGTGATGATTGCCCCTGATGGAAGCGTTCGAACAGCCACTGCCCAAGAACAAAAGGAAATGGCTCAGGTTGTTCGCAACGCCATGGAAGCCCCCACGGGCGAACTGGCGGAAGCAACCGATCGCCGAGTGATCTCACTGAATGGCTTGCAAGCGAAACTAAAGGAAGCTCACGAGTCAGGGCAACACCTCGACACCGAAACCATGTTCCTCGCCGGCATGCAGCGTATTGAATACGTGATCGTCGACCAAGAGAACAACGACATTCTGCTTGCTGGTCCCGCAGAACCTTGGATGGTTCGTCCCGACGGACACGTTGTCGGAACCAAGACCGGCGGATCGGTTCTTCGTCTGGATGACTTGGTGACCGCTTTCCGCAGCGTTGAAACAGCTCGCAACAACGGCGGCATCCTGTGCTCCATCGAACCGACGCCAGAAGGTCGCGTGCGTCTGCAAAATTTCTTGAAGAACGTCAAACTTCGCCCCGGTCAAAACCCCGCTTACCTCGAAGCCGGTATGCGTCAGGCGTTTGGACCGCAGCAAATTCTGTTGGGTGGAGTCGCCACCGACAGCCGCTTTGCTCGCACCTTGGTCGCCGCTGATTTCGAAATGAAACGCATCGCGATGGGACTGACTCAATCACCCGTCGCTGGTTTGCCCAGCTACCTGGAACTCGCCAAGAACCAAGTCCAATCGACCGTCAGCACTCCACGATGGTGGATGGCTTCGGACTACGAACCAGTCGCCCGTGACGCGGAAGGTCGCGTTTGGAAAATCACCGGCCAAGGTGTCAAAACGCTGACCGAAGACGATACCTTCGACAAGGACGGCAAGGTTCGCGGCACCGGTCGCAAGAATGCGTTGGCAACCAAGTGGGCCGATATGATGACCGAGCAATACGAAGAACTCTCCCGCGAACGTCCTGTCTTCCGCGATCTTCGCAACGCGATGGATTTGGCCGTCATTGCAACGCTCATCACTCAGCAACAACTCGACCACAAGTCGGGAATCGACTTGAGTGTTCTTCGTGGCAACGATTCACACGTTGAATTGGCAAGCTACGAAATGCCCAAGACATTGGAACCACAGTGCAGCTTCATCAAAGGCCGTGCTGGATGGACCGTGACCGCTTCGGGCGGAGTCAACCTCAACGCCTTCGCGGTTTCTGAAAACCCCGTCACCGACGAAACTCTCGGCAACATCGCTGCGGCCAGCGACGCTTCATCGCGTTGGTGGTGGGACGGCAAATAAGCCGCCCCCCTTTGCTCAGCGAAGATCGTCAAACGGACGAAGTTTCATACGGCGGCTTCCTCACGAACGCCGCCCGGGATGTTTCGAACATCCCATCTCTCAGATCGCAAAGTTTCCGCACCTGCTCTTCATGAGGTCGTGCAGATTTTGAGTGCCGAGCTAGCAAGGTTGAAATCACCCTCCTGAACGCGGTTGGGGAGGGTCGGAATGCGAGCGTTCAGCGAGAATTCCGGGGAGGGTAGCACGCGCCACTTCCCATGCACTCCCCTCACCCTCGCGTACGCCTGAACGGCGTCGCTCGACCTCTCCCCAAACTTCGTTTCGGGAGAGGTGTGACATGTGGAAATCTGCCGAAAAGCGGTATCAGAAAACTTCACGACCTCTCACGACGTGCTGGTGTCCAGCGTGCTCGTCAGTGATTCACTCGGTCGGCTCTTCCCAGCAATTCACAGCGATCGTCATCGGCGTTGCGAACGAGGATCGATCAACGGACGTTTACTTAGGCTTCCGGCCGCTCGACGCCGCGGTAGAGTCTTGCGAAGCGTGACGGTGCGACCACGCCCTGGTCAGCCAAGTAGGCTTCCAAGTCCGACGGTTGATTGATGTCTTCCAACCACTTCAACTCATCGCCGGTGGCCAGTACGAACGGTGTCAGACGTAGTTCTTCAGCCTTCGCCTTCGCGGCGACCAGAAGTTCGCGAGCGTAGACATCCATCCCAGCAACGGGACTGCGAGCCATCTGGATGCCTTCGTAGAAGTTCGCCTTCATTCGCGCGAATTCAGATCGTTCTCGGCGGAGCTTCTTGATGGATCGCTGCATCACGGCTTCGGCTGTCTTGGTTTTGCAGCTCAATGCCTGAAGTGACAACAAACAGACGAACTCTTGGAAGTTGATCCGAATCATTTGAACCCGTTTCAAATCCGTGACCTGCATCTGCCGAGGCAGCAGGTCCAACTTGGATGCTCCGTTGGTAACATCCGCTGTGTAAAGGTCACGCAGCACGTCTTTGAATTGTTGAACAAACAAGAAGGACGTTCTTCCAACCTGCTTCATGGATTCGCGGACACGTTCCGAGGCCAAATCCATCCGAGCCAAGTCGTTGTCGGAAAAGAACGCGACCGATGCATACCCCAACGTGCCCATGATCGTCACGAACTGATCGTTGGTCGTCCGACCCTCAGCCTGCATCTCAGCGACGGCTTGTCGAATCTCTGAGATCATCCCGCATTGGAAAAAGGACGCCAGTTCGACGTATGAAGTGTGTGCAATCTCAAAGTTCTTGGCGTGCTCACTCAAGGCATAGAATTTCTTAGACCGTGCGCAAGGAGCCAGAGCATCGGCGTATCGACCGTCCATAGCCGCGTGCCAAGCCAACCCGCTGTTGACATCACCGTGCCATGACGGATCGTCCTCCGGCTTCAAAGCTTCGGACATTCGCTCCAACATCTGCCCGGCTCGTTCGCGAGCTTTCCCTGGGCTGTAGCAAGCAAAAACGGCTTCGCCCACGCCCAACTGCAAACGTTCGCCGGTCGTTCCCCGCAACCGAACTTGTCGTGCTGCAAAGAGCCCCCATTCAACCGCAACATCGTTGTTGATGATGCTGAGCGGGCGTATCAATCGATTGCAGGCCTCGATTTGGCTGCCTTCCTGCCACGTGCGTTGTGGGGCAGGTTGGTCAAGCAGCGTCGTGAGATCACGCTGCATCGGCAGCAAACGAAAGATCCGCCACATGACCGACAATTTGAACGCCCATTTGGACTTCAGTCGTGGCAAACCAAGCTGAGCGATCAACGGTTCCACCAATCGGCTTACGTCGCTGAACTCGCCCGATCGAATCAAACACTCCACTCGGTGAAGCTCTTGCTCGAACGAAGCGTGTCCATCCAACAACTCCGCTAACGCCTCGTGTGTCGTCGCCGCATCGCTGAGCAAGCCACTGCGATGCCAAGCAAACGAAGCTTCTTTCAGGTAAGCAATTCGCTGTTCACCTTCGGAATGATCCGCCGCCACCTGCAACCACGATGCGACTTCTCGGTGAGCAAACATTTGTTGGGCTTGCTCAGCAGCCAACTTGGCCCAATTCGCCAGCGGTTCGTGAACCTTCGCTCGCTGGTAGTGCGACGCAATCACATTGGCAACGTCTGGCCGAACATGAGACAGCGTCTCCGCCCAATCCAGGTGCAGCTGACGAATATCAGGTTCTGACATTTGGTCCAGAACTTTTTCGCCCAGTCGCGAATGCCAAATTTGCACGGTCGGTCCAGACGATTCACCGCGGACGATCAGTCGACGCCGCTGCAACTCATCCAAGTGTTCTTCCAGGCAAGATTCATCTTCATCCCAAACCCGAAGCTCTTCGACAGGCAACTGACGTCCCGCGGCCGCGATTCGTCGAAGCAACTGCAACGCACCCGGCGGCAATTGTTCGCACCGACTTTGCCACAGCGTTTCCATCGACGGCACGGTCATGCTGCCGTTATCATCGCCATTCTTTTGAATCGCGTCTGACAACCATCCGCCCGGACGAAGCTCTTCTAAACACGCATCGAGCCGATACGGCAGTCCATCAATCTGACTCGCCAAATCTTTCAAGTGAGCCTCTGGAATCTCCAGTTCGTACTTGGAGGCTTCCCGCATCAGCATTTCAATCGCGGTTTCGTCCGGCAGCGGCCCCAGATTGATCGTCTCATCGGGCAGCGTGATTTGTCGGTCGCCATCGGTTCGCGAGACCGTGATCAACCCCAGTCCTTGCAACTGGGGTGCTTTCGGCCGGTTCATGCTGCCGGATTGCAAATAGTCCAACACCGAGATCGTGTCGCGGTCCGCCCACTGCACGTCGTCAATCACGAAGAACACCGGTCCGTATTCTCGCAAACGTTCGCAAACCTTCAGTGCGGCTTCCAGACCACCGGGACGTGTCGGCGATGTCTGCAACAAAGGCTGCGATCGATCCACTTCCAACACCTCCGCCAATCCAGGCAGAATGCTGGTCAACACACTGACGGTGACGGAATCCACCTGCAACGGCTCGCGATCCATCCCGCGAAAACGCATCGTGATTTCATCGGAAATTTGACTGAACGCTTGCAGCGGTTTTTGATCGCGCTGCTGACATCGGGCAACGAACACCTGCGCCCACGAAAGCGAACGCAACTGTGACAGAGCGACATCCAACAACGTCGACTTGCCGATCCCCGAGTCACCACTGAGATGCAATCGTTGGACTTGCCCGCCCAACACCAGGTGACTCCATCGGTGAATGCGAGACAGCTCATCGTGACGAATTTGCTGGGTCGCCTCGCGAACGCGACTGGAATCAACGTCGGTGATCCGAGTCATCTGCATCGCCTCGAGTGGACGCCCCAATCGCGACAGCGTCATCGCCATGGGACGGTCCGCCTCATCGGGTGCCAGCATTTCGTCCAGCGTTTCCAACAAGTCTGCGGGGATGCTCGGATGCAACCCGCGAACCGCGTTGGTGATCAACATCCGATCTTGTTCTTCATCGGATTTGTCGCGACGAATGCCCAATGACTCATCGCCACCATCTGTGGGCCGCGATTCATTCTTCAGCGATCCTTCACGACGATATTGAGCGGCGCTGAAGACACGCAGTGCCTCTAGGACAACCATTCCCAAGCTGAAGACATCGCTCGACGGTGTGTGACGCTGCCGCACCAAGACCTCTGGCGCGACGTACATCGGCGTCCAAATCAGGTACGCACGCATCGATTCCGCATCGCATTCTTGGAACATGCCCGCGGAGTCGTAATCGATGACGACAAACCGTTTGTAGTCGTCCGTCACCATGATGTTGCTGGGTTTCAGGTCACGGTGCACCAACTCGCGAGCGTGCATCCATCCGATCGCCGAACCAATTTGGCGAACCATCTCAATAATGTGTTCGCAGGCCACATCCAATGGCTCGTTTCGCCAGCGCCGAATAGCGGTGGTCAAATTGACGCCGTCGATCCGTTCCATGCTGAACGCGACCGTTTTGTCGTGTTCGTGGATCCCATGCAAACGCATCAAGTTGCGATGATTCAACTTGGCCATTCGACGGAATCCCGTCTTTGCCAGAGTCGTGCCCGGGTCGTCTTCGACAGCCAGAATCTTCAACGCGACAGCTTTATCAGTCGCCTTCTCCCTCGCGGCAAAAACCCATCCGTGCGTGCCTGACCCGAGCCATTCATCGAGAGTGAAATCTCCCCAAGTGTCACCCGCCTTGAACGGAGGTGACTGCAAACGCGGGCGAGGCTTGATGCCTTGAGTCTCACGGTCAAGGATATGCTTGGTCCGCGTGTCCTGGCTCGCGAGTGGACGCATCCACTCGTCACCGGTGTAATCTTCCCATTGCGACATTTCAAACGGGCCATCTTTCAAGGGGCATTGTCAGACTGTCGTTTTCCATCATCGTAGCATTCCTGCGCCAGCGCTTCAAAAAGAAGCTCGACAATTCGCGAAGTAGTGGCAAAAGAACCGAGCCGAGTCTGCATCGTCATTCGGGGCAGGGCTCAAGTTCCGTAGACAGACTCGCAAATGCCTGCGGGCGGACCGACACCCACCCACCTGCTTCGGGGGCATCCTGCCATGCTGGTGTAATCGTGTCCAGTTTAAATGCACACCGGTTCCGAACGAAGCATCAAACTGGTTGGACTGTTCCAATTTTGTGGACAAGCCGCATGTTTCTATGGCGGAATGGGCCGCGCGGACGGTCCAGCGGGATTGACCACCTCAGACCACGTCGATAAATTCGTCGCTCGCTCACGGTGGTTGTAGTTCAGTTGGTTAGAACGTCGGATTGTGATTCCGAAGGTCGGGGGTTCGAGTCCCCTCAGCCACCCTCCGTGATGCTCGGGAATGACAGGCAAATCGCCTCGTCGCGGCTTTAAATTTTGCCGCCTTCCCGTAGTGCATTGACTTCGGATACCGTCGGTCGCGTGGTGTGACACACGTCCTTTGCAATGCCTCTTCCGTGACGCATCACGAGTAGACTGCTCTTCAGGTTGGAAGGTGCGACTGATTCACCGTACAGGTCAGCCGCAGACACGGCCTTTACACATCTCGCCCCAAAATCTGACCAAGATGTCGCGAGCCAAGTTCTCGCGTTCAATGACGGTGAGCTGGGGGCAATTCTTCAAACGAAGCCTGTAGCGACGAACTACTGGCAACAAATCCGCGGGCGTGTTCTCCGGTTGCAGCTTCTCAAACGCGCGGTGGCACTGCCAAAGTCGATCCACCAGGGGAGCATCACTACTGAGTGCACAGCAACACTCATACGCGATTTGTCGCGGATGTCTCATCGGATCCCAATCTCCGGCTTCAACGAAAGAAACTGTTCGTGAATTGCTGCCCCACAACCATCATCGAACCTGTATTGAACGCTTAAGACGCCATAGGCTAATGGAACTCTTCGCGGTCGTTCAAGTTGCCTGCGTACGACCGTATGCTGACCGGTCGCTGAACCTGAACTCAACCTTTGGTAAGGGAATTTGAACCAACAATCGCTGTTTCGGTTCATTGCTCAGAAGTTCGACCACTTCGTAAAACCCTCTCTCTGCGCTGATGGACAACGTTCTGGGCAATCGTTCTACTGCGATGGGTCGACGGGAACAACGAACGAACATATTCGTCGTGTTCACGCTCAACATTTCCAGGGCTGCAGGGAGGAGTGATGTGCAATCGATTCAACATCAAAACTGATCTTGCCCATTTGGCGCAATCGCTCGACGCCGCTCCACCCCGGCAGTTAGAGTTCAACGAAGATGTCTTCCCTGGAAAACCGGCACCGACGATCGCGGTCAATCGGTCTGGGACCATTGAAATTCTTCCGATGACATTCGGATTGGTCCCCTTTGGCAAGACACCTGAATCACAGCGTCGTGTGCTAACAAACGCTCGGGTTGAAAACCTCGAGAAGTGGCCTTGGAAATCCGCGATCAAGTCACATCGCTGCATCGTTCCGATGACCGGCTTCCGTGAACCTTGCTACTGGGGCGAAACCGCGGGAACCGAAGTCGACTTCGCCGTGCCGCCAGACTCGCCGTTATTCGCCGCTGCGATCTTCACTTGGTACCGCGAAGAAGCAACGGACGACACTCAAGAAGAAGCGCCGCCGAATTTCACGATGTCTTTGATCATGCGACCGGCGTTGCCAACCGTCATGGAACACGGGCATCATCGATCCCCATTCTTCTTGTCACGCGACGGCATCGAAGAGTGGATCGAGCGAGACTCTCGCCCCCTGCAAGATTCCCTGGCCATTCTCAAACAAAACGTGTTTGAACCGGAGCTCTCCGCCACCGTCGCTCGGCAAATGGCGCCCACCTGGACCAAACGCCAATCCGGAAACGTCGCCAAGAGAGACGAACAGCTCAAGGCGATCGAAGAGACCGGACCGCTCGGCATTCCCGATTCGGTTGGCAGTGAATCCGCCAACGACAACCAACAGGCATGATCCTTCATGTCGACATGGACGCCTTCTACGCGTCCATTGAACAACGCGATCGACCGGAACTCCGTGGGCGCCCGGTCGTCGTCGGCGGCTCCGAAGGACGCGGCGTGGTTACGGCGGCGTCTTACGAAGCTCGCGAGTATGGAATCCACTCCGCTATGCCGGGCAGTCGAGCGATCAAGCTATGCCCGCACGCGGACTTTGTTCGCGGACGCTTGGACCACTACGCCTCGGTTGGCCGAGCCGTCCGGGAAATCTTTCATCGCTTCACGCCCGTTGTCCAGCCGCTTTCGTTGGACGAAGCCTTCCTCGATGTTTCCGGCACGATTCGTTTGCACGGTTCACCTCGCGAGATCGGCATCGCCATTCGAGAGACCATCCGGCGGGAGTTGGATTTGCCCGCCAGCGTTGGCATCGCGCCGCTGAAGTTCGTCGCGAAAATTGCCAGCGACATAGGCAAACCAAACGGCTTCGTCGAAGTCCCCGCCGATGGCGTTCGTGAATTCCTCGATCCACTGCCGGTCTCGCGATTGTGGGGCGTTGGCAAAGTCGGACAAACCAAGTTGCAACGGTTGGGATATCGCACGATCGCGGATCTGCGAGTCAAAGAAGTGGAAGCGTTGAAGTCACAACTCGGTCGTTGGGGAGAACACCTCTGGAACCTTGCAAACGGCATCGACCGTCGACGAGTCGTGGTCGATCACTTGGCCAAGGGTATTGGTCACGAACGCACGTTCTCGGAAGACCTCTCCGATATCGAATCGCTCAACGCGGTCGTCAGCTACTTGTCCGAACAAACCGCACGACGATTGCGCCGCGCCCGCCGCTTGGCGTCGACCATCACATTGAAGTATCGCCGTGAAGATTTTCAAACCTTCAGTCGCGCTCGCAAGCTCTCGGCACCAACCGACAGCACTCTCGAGATTCTGCAGGTCGCCGAAGAGTTGCTATTGGAAATGCGTTCGCGTGAACCGCGCAGCGTTCGATTGCTCGGAATCTCGCTGGGTGGTTTGACCGATGCGGACGCTCCCAAGCAACTCAATCTGTTTGGTGAAGAAACCGGCGAGAACGCATCGTCGAAAGTCGACACGCTGAGCGACCAAATCGCCTCCAAGCTGGGCAAACACAGTGTTTATCGTGCGTCCAGTCACCAATGGGTTGACCGGAAAAAGGACAAGCGTCAGTTTTGAATCTGCGATTTTGCAGTCGGTTCTGTTGGCCAACGGCCAACACCAACCCACGCGTTTGAGATTGGACTTGGCCGTTCGCCATTCAAAGAAAAACGCAACTTCAAAACGCGTCAGCGATGATCCCCATAACTTCACGCCGGCCCTAGCCCGTCCTCAATCCAGATCCGTTGCCAATCGGATTCCGCAGATCTGCCAGCGCATCGATGGTGGGAAAAAATTTCGATAGGTCAAACGTGCGTGACCTTCCGGCGTGGCAACGGAGCTACCGCGAAGAACTTTTTGTCCGCACATGAACTTCCCGTTGTATTCGCCGATCGCTCCCTCGGGAGCCGCGTACTTCGGATACGGAGCGTAATCCGAAGCTGTCCATTGCCAACGAGAACCAAACGCATCCTTGATCGACTCACCCGAATTGCGAACGGCAATTTCCCATTCGAACTCCGTCGGCAACCGGTATCCCGACCAACGTGCGAACGCGTCAGCTTCCAAATAACTGACGTGGCATACCGGAGCGTTCTCATCCACCGGCCTCAAGCCCGCGAGCGTGAACTGGTGCCAACCTTCTTCACCGAGGTGCCAGTACATCGGTGCTCGCCAACCTTCCGATTGCACGGTCGACCACCCCACGGACAACCAGTACGAAGGATCTTCGTAACCACCGTCTTCGATGAACTCCAAGTACTCACCGTTGGTCACCAACCGATTCGCAATCGCATGAGGCAACAACAGTGATGAGTGTCGAGGCAGCTCATTGTCGAAACAAAAGGGACCATCACACGAATCATCAAACCCAATCGACTCGACAACTTCTGAAGGGCATTCGATCCATTGCAAATCCTCGACGGGCGAAGATTCGGGCACCGCGTCGGATCTGTAAACGGGATGAAGTGGGTTGCACGAGAACACATGCAACAAATCCGTTAGCATCAACTCTTGGTGCTGCTGTTCATGGTTCAGGCCCGTACGCAAAACCTCATCCGTCACAATCGAGTCACGGTCGGGACGTTCAAGCAATTCGAACATCGCCTCGTCAACTTGGTCTCGATACCGCCACACTTCCGCCACCGTCGGTCGGGAAAGCAAACCGCGACGATCGCGAGGGAATTGCTCGCCGACCGAGTTGTAGTAGGAGTTGAACAGCACCTCGAACTCAGGCTGCTCCGGCACGTAGTCCGGCAAGTTCTTCAAGCAAAACGTTTCAAAGAACCAAGTCGTGTGAGCCAGATGCCAACGCGTCGGCGAAACATCCGGCATCGACTGAATAACATAGTCTTCCGTTTCCAGCGGCGCACAAATCTTTCGCGAGTGCTCTCGCACTTGCCGGTAAGCATCGAGCATCGAATCACTCACGAGCGGAACATCCCCACGGCGAAGTACTCGTTCGAATCCATCCAAATCTGCTCCCGTTTCCAACCACTCGCGGCGGCCATCTGAGTGAAACCGTCAATCGTGTATTTGTGAGACAGTTCCGTCAAAATGCGTTGTGACTTTGCCAACGTTCGAGATCGTCCGGCCAGCGTCACCTGCTGTTCGCGACAACATTCCAGGTGCATTTCAATCCGATGATCGCGGTCATTGTACAGAGCGACATGTCGGTAGGCGTCCAAATTGAAATTGCCATCGGCGACACGATTCAGGTGCCGCAACAAATTCAAATTGAACAACGCCGTCACACCCCGTCGATCATCGTAGGCGGCTTCTAAAACCGATGGATCCTTTTGCAGATCGAATCCGATCAACAAACCACCGCCCGTGCCGACTTGGTTCCTCATCTGAGACAACAACGTCGCCGCAAACGCCGGTCGAAAATTCCCAATCGTCGATCCCGGAAAATAGACCACATCGCGAGACTTGGTCGCATCGGAACTGGGCAATCGAAACGGGCGAGTGAAATCAGCCGCGATCGGAGCGATCCGACGACTCGGAAAATCTCGTCGAAGCTTCCCCGCGACTTGTTCTAGATAATCGCCGGAGATGTCCACTGGAACGTAGGTCACATCGGGATGCATGTGTTCCAGCAACAACCGAGTCTTCAGGCTGCTGCCGCTTCCATATTCAATCAATCGACCCGCGGAACCGATTGCGTCAACCATGTCATCGACGCATTCTCGCATGATCGATGCTTCCGTCCGCGTCGGATAGTACTCATCCAGCTCACAAATTTCATCGAACAATTCCGAACCAGATTGGTCGTAGAAGTACTTCGACGGAAGCGAAGGTTGATCGCTGAAGAATCCACGATGCAGTTCCATGACCGAATCGCGGTCGATCAATCGACTGTCGTATGCAACCGCACACTCGGCTCTATTGGCAGCAGCCAATCCAGTGGAAGAAATCACCATGCAAATCCATCAATGAGTGCCAGTTGAGAATGTCCAAATCAGATTACCAGCACGTCTAGTGCCAATGTCGGAGAAATTGCCCTTCGACATTCTCGTCCGACAATCGGCTCAAAAACCCAACGAAAGAGCCCACTCAACTCCGTTTCCGGCGTGAAGTGGGCTCTTGTGGTTTCGATTGGAGTTCAATGATCAATCGATGAACACAAATTCGTTGGCATTGAACAACACCAAACACATGTCTGCGATCGCTCGCGTTTTCGCATCGACTTCCCAAGGCTTCAGATCGCTTTGGTAGTCCTCGAATGATGGCAACCATTCCGTGTATTCAAACGGACGCCCTGAGAACTCTTCCACCAAGGAACGCGTGATCTCGGTTGGGTAGGTCCGAGGTTTCGGCTTGATTTGAGAGTGATACTCGGTCATGTCTTTGACGTAGCGTTTCATCCGCTGCATTTGCGAAGCAGTCGGCAAACGTCCCAACGTCAATTCGAACGCTCGGTTGATCTGATCGGTCACCTGATCAGCTTCCCGTTGCAGACGCACCGACATCGCGATCGATCGGTCGGTCATCACGTCACTATTGAGCAACGTGAACGCTTGCGGCGAAACAGAAGCGGCATCGCGAAGGTCCGCTGAATCATTCGGGTTGGGCTTGTTCAAGACCTCGAGGAATGGGTCCGCCTGGCCACGCACGCGATACGAGTAGATCGATCGACGATTTCGCTCTTCCGGCGTTCGCGATGGCTGGTAGGCCGGTGCGATGGAGAACTGAATCATTCGTGGCTCGAGCGCGACTTCCATGTTGATCTCGGGTCGCGCTGGCAAGCCACCAACGACAGGATTCAATTCATCGGTCACGGCGAGCAAGCTGTCACGAATTTCTTCGGCCGTCATCCGTCGTGGTGAATAGCGAGCGAACCAGGTGTTGTCGGCGTCCTTTTCCGCGGATGGATGCTCGGTGCTTCGACGGTAAGCGTCCGATTGCAAAATCAGCCGATGCATCGACTTGATCGACCAACCGTTCTTCACAAACTTATCCGCCATCCAGTCCAGCAATTCAGGATGGGTCGGTGAGGCACCTTTGACGCCGAAGTTGTTAGGCGTCGCCACGATGCCACGACCGAAGTGATGTTGCCAAATTCGGTTGACGATCGAACGCGTGCTCATTGGGTTGTCGGGATGAGCAATCCACTTCGCCAAACCCAGACGACGTCCGTTCAACGTATCGGGCAACGCATAAGGGTCATCCTCAGGAGCACCTTCGACGGGCAAACCACAACCGCTCAGCACACCCGGTGTTACCGGATCCCCTGGCGCGGCCAACGATCCACCATTGAAGATGAACGAGTCAGGACGCCAATCCTCTTTGATCTTTTCCGGTGCACGCAGTTTCCGAGCGTTCATCCAGGTGTCTTGAGCGTTGACGACCGTTTGGACCATCGGCTGATAGCGTTCCAGCCGACGATTCCAAATCCAAACGTCTTGCTCCCGAACCTTCAAACGCCCCTGTTCCATCTCACTCAGTCCAACCGCACGCGGTGGTTTTTCTGCGTCTGGATCATCCTTCCGAGCGTTCAACGCTTTGTATTCTTTGCCGTGTTCGGCGTACCACTCGCGGGCCGCTTCTTCACGCTGACGAGTCAGACGATCCGCGCGCGTTTTCGCGTAGTCGTACAACGCTTGCGTTTGCTGCTTGCCCTCTTCAAATCCGGCCAAATTTTCTTCGGCTAAGAAAGGAGCTTCCGCCTCCACGGGTTGGGCCGTCGAAACGGCCGAGTACATGCGGTAGTAGTCTTGCGTCGGCACCGGATCAAACTTGTGATCGTGACACTTGCAACAACGCATCGGCATCGACAAGAACGACTGACCGATGCTGTGCACCATGTCGTCTCGCAGAATTTGGCGGGCTTCTTCGAGAGGCACCATGGCGGTGTCCCAAGGTCCCATTCGCAGAAAACCGGTTGCGATCAAAGCTTCCACGCGATCCGGATCGTCGGCCGGTTTATCAGCATGCAATTCATCGCCAGCAATCTGTTCAATGATGAACTCGTTGTACGGTTTGTCTTCGTTCAGACTGCGAATGACGTAGTCGCGATACCGCCAAGCGTTGGAGCGTTCATAGTCGTTTGAAAAACCGCCCGTGTCAGCGTATCGAACGACGTCCAACCAATGCTGCCCCCAACGTTCACCGTAGTGAGGGCTGGCGAGCAATTCCTCAATCAAGTTGTTCCAGGCCGCTTCTGAGTCCGTTTCCCAAGCCGACAGGAACTCGCGTTTCTGAGTGGGAGTTGGCGGCAATCCCAACATGTCGAAGTAAACGCGACGAATCAGCGTGTTTGGATCCGCTTCGGGAGCCGGTTCCAATCCGTTTTCATCCAACTTCGCGTTGACGAATGCATCGACGCTGTCGAGTTCGAACTCCGTTTGACGAGGAAGGAACGCCCAAACTTCGTCTTTGTTGTAACGACGATAAGTCCACTCATCGCCTTGACCGCCACTGGTCGCCATCAGCACGCCGTCTTCGTTCTCGGCGACCATGGATTCTTCCAGCCGAATTTCTTGCTGGCGTTCCTCGCTCGGCCAAGGAGCCCCAGCGTCGATCCACATGCGGACGATTTCGATTTGCTTCTCGTTCAGCCGGTCGTTCTCTTTGGGTGGCATTTCCAAACCATCCCAATTGACCGCCCAAAAGAACGGGCTGTCTTCGGCGTTGCCAGGAATGATCGCCGCTTCTTCCGACTCACCGCCCCGCAACAATGCATCTCGCGTGCGAACGTCATAGTCGCCTTTGATGTCGTCCGCATCGGTGCCGTGACATCCCAAGCACTTTTCAGTCAGCAAAGGCATCACCTTCAGCGTGAACAATTGCTCAATGTCTTCCGCGGAATGATTGGCATCGCCGACCGCATGAACCGTATCCTCGGCGTGCAGCATCGCGCCGCCGTGCGACAGAAACAAGCCGCCGCCGATCAGGAGTCCAGCAAATGATGCAGTGAGAACTTGCATCCATGAATCACGGTTTTCCATGTTCAACCATTTCCTTGATTTCTGTGGGGGAAAGAGCGGCGGCAAAAATAGCCAGCTCGTCCATGCTGCCGTTCAAATTTCGAATGGCAAAATGTTCGTCAGGTTCTAAAGGTGTGGACCAGTTCCCGATCGACGCCATTCCAATACGAGTGGTGCGAACGAGTTGATGATCGGGGATGCGGTCCACACTCAGGACATCCCCATTCAAATAGTGAGTCGTCGTGGCATTCTCGACGTCGTACACGACCGCCAAATGCAACCATTGACCGCTGAGCGACGGGTTCCAAAACGATGGCGACAGCGCGACGTGGTGCGGTGGACCAACACTCGGTTGGTCTTCGCTTGCTTCGGTGGATGCTCGAACGGAAAAATGAATTTCACCGGTATCTAGGATCTGCCAGTGAGGTTCGCCGAGCTGATAGCTGTCCGTCAAAAACAGTGAGTTGTACCAACGATCCAAACTGTCGATGCGAACCCAAGTCGCCATGGTCAGCGATCCAAATTCGCCGGGCACGTTCACACGAACCCGGTCACCAGGACGTTTGAATTGCAACGCGGGCTTGGCGTCCCAACGGCCTTTCGTCACGGTGGCTCCGACAATCGCGCCGTCCAAATCTGCATTTCGCGGAACCGTGTCGTTCGACAGGAACCGCTGGCCTTTCAGCGGCGAATCCATCGCGAAATAGGCGATTAATCGCGGATCATTTCGAAGGCTTTCGCTCGCCTCACGCCACTGTTGATAACGTTGATTTTCTTGCGTTTCCGCGAGACGTTGCAGTTCCGCCGCGTCGACAAATCGCTCAGGCGTCATCGGCAAATCAATCAATCCGATACCAACGCCACTTCGACGTTGTAACGATTTCCCGGCTCCGACCAATTGCGGCTGATCTTCATCGACTTGCAATTCGACTTCGCCGTCGAAGACCTGAACGTTGGAACCTTCTTCGGAAACTTCTAAACCGAATTCCGTGCCAAGATCGACCACCTTCATGTCATTCGTTCGCACCACAAACCCTCGTGCCGCGGGCGGCACCTCCGCCCGGATGCGTCCGCGATGCATGATGGCCTCGGCGGCCGACACCAATTCCATTTCAGCGGGTCCGTGAAGAACAACCGTCGCGCCGTTCAGAAATTCGATTTGAGCCCAACCCGATTCCAAACGAACCGAACCAGGATTGAGAGCCGAGTTGACGCTAAGCGATTTTGAATTTGTTCCAGACGCATCCCGAATCACCGCATCTCTCGCGTTGACCAACTGAGTGACAACTGCGACGCCGGATGACGTGGGCTCGCTGGCCGACGTGCGAGTATTCGTTGCCGCGGTCTCGGCGACAGGCGCGGAAGGACGTGTTTCGAGTTGCACCCAGCGGAACGTGACCGCGATCAACAACGCGGCGGCCGAGGCGATCACCCACCGATAGATTTGACGTTCGGACCAAACGCTTTGATTGGCTTCCGCCGGAACAATGCTTTCCGCATGAACAGAGCTGGACTCGGTCTTCGGTAGCTTCGACGCTCCCTCTTGCAGCGAGATGGTCATCATCTGCCAACGAGCAAACTTGGCACGCGCGTCAGGATCTCGCCGCAACAGTTCGTTCAACTGTTCACGATCGGCGGAATTGAGCGTTCCTTCTTCGCTGGCCAGCAGCAACTCTTCGATGGTTTTGGATGAACTCAAGAGGCACCTCCGGTTGCCAAGCGACGTTCAATGCATTCGGCCAACTGGCGTCGGACTCGCATCAACGTCACGCGGACGTTCGAGCTTCCCTGACTCAACGTGTTGGCGATTTGATCGATTGTTTGCGATTCGAAATATCGATTTTGAATCATCTGCCGTCGATTCTCGGGCAAGGAATTCAGACACTCCGAAAGAGCCGACTGGATGTCGTGCAAGCGTTCAGCTTCGGTTTCCACTTCCGTTGAAACCAGTTCCGCAACATCTGCGTCGAGCAAGGACGGGGCTCTTCGTTTATCACGCAGGTTGGAAAGCACCTGCAAACGAGCGATCCCGAACGCCCATGGCAAAAACGGTTTGCCGACCTGGTAGTCCGATTTGCGTCGCCAAAGCACCAAATTGGTTTCCTGCAGCACATCAGCCGCCCGATTCGCGTCGCCCATCAAAGACTGGATGTAAGCCCCGATTCGAGGCTGGTACTCCGTCACTAATTGCACAAAGTGCTCCTCCGCCGATTCGGCGGTCAGGCGATTTGCGGCGGGATGGGAACGATCGGTCATGAACAGATTTTAATGGCGGGCATTTCGGTCTCACTAGCAATTGCGGCGAGATACCGGTTCGTTACAGAAAACTGAAGATTTTTGTGCAGTTGTTCCCAAAATGGCGGATTTCGCGGCCAAAACCCCGAACATTGGTGGCAAAGCGGCTCTCTGAACGAGCAATTCACCGCAGAGTGCCTCCGGTCAACAAAACCATTCCGGCTGGTAAACTGCTCGAATGAGAAACACTGCCCCGCTCGTCTACCCATCCGCCGTCGATCGATGGCTGCTCGTTCTGCTGCTCGCCCCGATCTTCATGGCCATCGCGTTCGCCGCGTATTTGTTGAACGAGGGCCGCGCCGACGAGGCTGGCACGATGATCCTGATGGCCGCCGCGATCGCGGCGGTGACCGGTGTGTTCACAATCCCCTGCCGCTACACATTGCTGGACGATGCTCTATCGATTCGCTGTGGATTGATCTGTTACCAAGTCGCTTACGCCGACATCACCGAAGCGATTCCGTCATCGACTTGGATCAGCGGCCCGGCGATGTCACTGAAAAGGGTGATTGTTCGCACCGCCAAACGCGATCACATTCTTTCCCCCGAAGAACGAGAACGCTTCATCGAGGAATTGATGGACCGAGTTGCCCGATCGATGGATCCAAGTGAATCAGAAACCAAGTAGCCCGCTGAAACCGCACAGCCCCTCCCTGCCAAGCGACGTCGAACTTCCACCGGTCGACCTCGCATCGACGGAATCTATTCCAAACGGAGAGAGCCCCGCGGGCGAGGATCAGGCCAACGGTGCGACCGGTCCGGCGGATCCGCCGATCAAGATCGAATACCCGAGCGAGTTGCCGATCACGGCCCATCGCGACGCGATTGTGGACCTGCTCGCCGAAAACCAAGTCCTGGTTGTGTGCGGCGAAACGGGCAGCGGTAAAAGCACGCAGCTTCCCAAAATGCTGCTTGATACTGGCTTGGGCGAACACGGCATGATCGGCCACACCCAGCCCCGACGTTTGGCCGCCCGCAGCATCGCGACTCGTCTGGCGGAGGAAACCGAAACCAAACTTGGTGGAGCCATCGGTTACCAAGTCCGCTTCGGCGATCAAACCAGCGATCGCACCAAGATCAAGCTGATGACCGACGGGATTCTGTTGGCGGAAACCCGAAGTGATCGCGACCTGCGCAACTACAGCGCGATCATCATCGACGAAGCCCACGAGCGTTCGCTCAACATTGATTTCTTGATGGGATACCTGCGGCAACTGATCGACCGCCGCCCCGAATTGAAAGTCATCATCACCTCGGCAACGATCGACGCCGAACGTTTCGCTGAACACTTCGGCACCTACTGCGAAGAAGCCGCCAGCGACCCTGACAACGAATCGAACATCCTCCCGGCTCCGATTCTGCAAGTCGAAGGCCGCGGCTACCCGGTCGAACTGCGGTACCTTCCTTGGGAAGAAATCGCCGGCGAAGACGCGGAGATCGACGGACGTCACTACGATCTTTCCCGACACGTGATCGGCGGTCTCGATTCGCTGTCACGAGACGGCAGCGGCGACACGCTGGTGTTCTTGCCCACCGAACGCGACATCCGTGAAGTCAGCCACCAAGTTGCCGGCCACTACAAACGCATGGGGCTGACCAACCGAGTCGAACTGCTGCCGCTGTACGCTCGGCTGCCTCAATCGCAACAACAAGCGATCTTTCACCCCAGCGGCAACAAACGCCGAATCATCTTCGCGACCAACGTCGCGGAATCTTCTCTGACGGTTCCAGGAATCCGATACGTGATCGATTCGGGCACCGCACGAATCAGTCGCTACAGCGCACGAACCAAAGTCCAGCGACTACCTGTCGAAGCGATCAGCCGCGCCAGTGCCAACCAACGCTCCGGTCGTTGCGGTCGCGTCGGCCCCGGCATCTGCGTGCGTCTGTACAGTGTCGAAGACTTCGAAACCCGCGACGCCTTCACGACTCCCGAGATTCGGCGAACGAACCTGGCCAGCGTCGTCCTGCAAAGCAAAACGCTGCGTCTTGGTCGGTTGGAAGAGTTCCCGCTGATCGATCCGCCCCGTGCCGAAGCCATCCGCGAAGGCATGCGAACGCTGCATGAACTCGGTGCGATCGACGAAGACAAGGAACTGACTGAAATTGGTTGGCAACTCGGCCGCCTTCCCGTCGACCCTCGTGTTGGTCGCATCCTGATCGCTGCCAAAGAGATGGGCGTGCTGCCGGAAGTCTTGCCCATTGCTGCCGCGATGGAAAACCCCGATCCTCGCGACCGCCCGCCGGAAAAACGTGCCGCCGCCGACGAAGCTCACTCGGCATTCAAGGATCCCGAGAGTGATTTCCTTTCGCTGCTGAGACTGTGGCGTTTCTACGACACGATGCGCAGCGATCACAGTCGAGGAAAGCTCACGCGAATCCTTCGCAAGAACTTTTTGTCGCCAACTCGAATGCGAGAGTGGTCGGACGTCTATCGCCAACTCAAAGAGATGGCGGCCACGATCGGAGAAGGCAAACGTCGTTCGAAGAACAAGTCGTCCAAATCACGTGGCTCCGTCGGAAAGATCCGCTACGCCGAATTGGATCCCGCCAAAGCCGACCAAGAACAACCGGTCGTTGATCAGGACAAATACGCTCTGATCCATCAAGCCTTGATGACGGGTTTGCTATCTGGCATCGCAATGGCCGGCGATAAGAACGAGTACACCGGTGCGGGCGGACTGAAGTTGTTCCTGTGGCCGGGCAGCGGAATCTTCGATGCCAAACCGAAGTGGATTGTTGCCGCCGAGTTGGTTGAAACCGCCAAACAATACGCTCGGACGTGCGCGAAGATTCAACCCGGATGGATCGAGGCTGTTGCACCACACTTGTTGAAAGCGTCCTACAGCGACCCGCACTGGAGTCGCAAAAGCGGCGGAGCGTTCTGCTACCAACGCCAATCGTTGTTCGGTTTGCCGGTCGTCGTTCGCCGCCGCGTTCCGCTGGCACCCATTGATCCGACCACCTCCCGAGACCTGTTGATCCGGCACGGATTGTTGGAGAACGAATTGCCGACGACCGCGAAATTCGTCCGCCACAACCGACGCTTGATCGAATCGATTGAAAAGTTGGCCGCGAAAACTCGTCGCCGTGACTTGGTGGTCGACGACTATTCCTTGCTGTCGTTCTATGCGTCGCGATTGCCCGAAGATGTATGCGATCGACCGCGTTTGGAGAAGTTCGACCGGCAAAACCCAGCCCCTACCTGGGCATCCAAACTGAACGACGACGTCGCCCTCGCGGCTTGGTTGGCGGATCCACCACCCGAAACTCCCGACGAGGATTCTAAGACAACGCCGTACCTGCGTCCGCAAGACATCCTGTCTGTCGACTCGGTCGCGATCGCCGCAGACGCTTACCCCGACGAATTGGCCGCGGGGTCATCGCGTCTGCCGTTGCAGTATCACTTCCGTCCCGGAGCCGAGGACGACGGGGTTCACCTGACCATCCATGAGGCCGCGCTCCCGCAAGTCAGCGACGATGCACTCGGTTGGCTGGTGCCAGGTCTGCTGGAACCCAAGGTCATCGCGATGATCAAATCATTGCCCAAACGATTGCGTCGCAACTTGGTTCCCGCCGCCGACGTCGCGGCCCGAGTCGTCGCAGAAATCTCCGACAAACGCGGCCAAGTCCCATTCATGCCGACTCTGTGCGAAGCTTTGACGCGGCATGCGGAAGTCCGAGTGGTCGAGTCCGATTTCCAAGACGAAAAGCTCGAGCCACACCTGCAGTTTCTCGTCAACGTCGTCGACGACACCGGCAACGTCATCGAGAAAACTCGCGGGGTCGACGCTGTCAAAGCCAAGCTCGGCTCGCGCGTGATCGACGACGCCGAAGTTGCCGCTGCGGCCAGCGGTCCGGAAGCGGATTGGTCTCGCGACAAGATGACGACGTTCGAACTGGACGTGTTGCCTCGCGAGGTCGTTCGCAAACGTGGCGGAGTTCAAGTCGCCCAGTATCCCGGACTGGTTGATCAAGGCGACTCGGTCTCGACCAAACTGTTCTCCGACGAAGCCGCCGCGGAAGACGCCACCCGGCTCGGCATGATGCGACTGTTTGCAATCGCTTGTCGAAAAGACCTGCGTGCCCAAGTTCGCCACTTGCCCGCCCTCGCGGAAGCCAAAATCAAACTGGCACCGATCGTCTCTTCGGCGGTGATTGAAACGGCGCTCGCTGACCTGATCGTTCGAGTTGCGTTGGTCGAAAGCCAACCGGGTCGCAAGATGCCGGTGGTTCGAAAACGAACCGAGTACGATGAACGCATCCAAATGGCACCGCAGCGAATCGGCGAAGCAACCCAAGACATCGCCGGATGGCTGGGCAAACTGACCGACGCCTACCACTCGATGCGTTGCCAGTGGGAAGAATCCGGTTCACCCAAGTTGAATGAGGTTCGCGCGGACGTCATGCAACAAATCGAATGGTTGGTGGCAGATCAATTCGTGCAGTGGACACCCTGGCAGCACCTGCAGCACCTGCCTCGTTATCTAAACGCAATCGCCTACCGATTGGACAAAGCCACCAGTGCCGCTTCGCGAGATGCCGACAGCCGACAATTGATCGATCGTTTATGGCAGCGCTGGCTGAACGGTTTGCCGGAAGACCGACGGGATCCCAAATCACAATGCACCAGCGAATTCCGCTGGCTGATCGAGGAACTCCGAGTCAGCCAATTCGCTCAGCCCCTCGGCACCGCGGTGAAGGTGTCCGAGAAACGCTGCGAAAAGCTGTTAAGCTGATCGCATGTCCCCCGCCGATCCCGCCGAAGAACACCCCACCGGCAAGAGCCAACCACTCTGGAAAAGCGTTTTTCGCGTGGCATTGCCCATCGTTCTGCTGGTCGGATGCTGGTTCGCGTTCCAAACCAGTGGTGACGATCTGCGAGCGATGCACCAGCGTCTTGGCTGGATCGCTCCGGTCGTCACGGTGCCGCTGCACGCGGTGATCGCGGCCGCCCCGGTCCCATCCGATGTGATCGTGATTGCCAACGGAGGCCTGTACCCCTATCCGTTCGCCGTGCTGCTTGGCTGGCTGGGCTGGTTCCTCGGATCGACGCTCGAGTTCCTGACCATTCGTCTGTTGACTGGTGTCGAGTCCGCCGAAGACGCTCGCCAGAAAATGCCAACATGGTTGTCACGCTGGCCCGCCGGCAGCCCTTGGTTCCTGGTCCTCGGCCGGCAAATCCCCGGCGTGGGCGCTCACCTGACCGCTGGGGTCGCCGCTGCGGGCGGAGTCTCTCTCAAGCGATACTTGCTGTGGACCGCGGTTGCCATCGTCCCCGGCGCTCTGCTTCTCTCCGCGATCGGTGCTCACCTGCTCAGCAGTGCTTGACCACCCGGAGCCATCAGTCACGCGTACGCCACAGATGCTCCCGCCGGCAATCTCGACGGCTTGCAACTCAAGCGAGTCGACTTCTACCAATCACCGCTGGGCTTGATCAACTTTCGCCCAACGATGAAACGACTTGGAGCAAGCGTCACAGCGCCCTACCAGCCGATCAGTCGCGGACAGAAACACGGCAGTGCGTAGATCCACCCATCTTAGCCGCCTTGTTCAAGATTGTTTTCACTTTCGCGTTTACGGAACACAGCTTGCCTTCACTGTCTCCCCAACAAAGACGCATCCGGGGCATCCCCCATTGGACGTCGCAAACGTTTTGAGCGTTTTGTCGTCCGTGCCCCATCACCCCACAACAAAGGAAAACAACATGAGAAAATTCATCAACTCCGCCGCGTTCTTGGGCTTCGTCGCAACAGGCACGATGGCAAGCGCACAGGGTGTTTTGAACAACGCCGCGACCCAAGCTGGCAATGCAGTCAGCCGAGCCGCTGGCCAAGCCCAGAACATCACTCGCGGAGCCGCGGATGGTTTCCGCAACCGAGTCGATGACGCTGCAGCCAGCTCATCCATTCAGTCCAATGGAATTGCCAACAGCCGAGCAGATCAAGACGGAAACGTGTACTCTGGCCAGGGCATCCGAGCGAACGTGGGTCAGAACGCCACCATCAATGGACAATCGTTCAACCAAAACGTCGGTGCAAGTGCAGGCGTCGGGTACCAGCACCACAACGGCTACTCCAACCACGGCAACGTGCAATATGGACACGGCCAAATTGGACACGGGCAAACAGGACATCCCTTCCGTGGTTCGCAGGTCGGCACGACTCACCATGCGGGAACCACCTACCATCATGGCTCGGTGAATCACTATGGTTCCACCAGCCAAGGTGTCCACACGCTACGCCATGACGCCAGCGGCCGAGAGTATATCTGCGTCTCCGGACAACGAATCTATTTCGACGGTGCAACGAACACCAACACGACCGGTAGCCAAGAACAGTATCAGGCTGGCTATGGAAATGCCGATCAAGACTACGCGGCGCCCCCGCGAAGCGGTCAAGCGGTCGATGGCAACACCACAGAACACCTGGACGCGGAAGTCGACGGTGCGGTTCAAACGAGCCAATCCGCTGATGCCAATCTGAACGGTGACCGTGACGTGAATGCAAACGCTGACCTTCAAACGGACGCTACCACTCAGTCGCGTACTTCCGCTAACACAAACAGCGAAGCTAACGTGAACGCCGACGCACAAGTCGATGATCAAACCGATGCAAACGTTGTTGGCGAAACACGAGCGAACGCTGAGTCGAACGTGGACGCTGGTTTCACGCCCAACGGAGACGCTGGTGCTAGCACCGAAGTCAACTCAAACTTGAACGGTGCAGCTAGCGACACTGGTGTGGACGCCGGCGTTGACGCTGCTGCTGACCTCGGCGGTGCGATCAAATAATCTCAACGGCACAACGTTGCCGAATTGATCAAATGATTCCCAGGACGCCCGGAAGCTCAAGCGAGCCCGGGCGTTTTTTCATGCAATCTTCCCAAATCAATTCGTCCGCACCGGCATTCGTTTGGCCGCACCCGCCAGAGAAATCCCCGAAATCAGAGCATTCAGCCTCCACGCGGCGATAGATCGTGCGGCAATTGACAACCAACCTGATCTTTGACCAATCAATTGGGTTATCATCTCCATCGTCGCGAACCGATTCGCGGAGAAATTGGCTGTTCCGGATGGAAACTTTCCCGGAACCAAAACGATGGGAATGATGATCGATGAAATTGAAATGCCCGGGTTGTTCCAAACTGCTCCAAGTTCCTGACACGGCTGCGGGCAAGACCGTGAAATGCCCGTGCGGGAAGCAGCTCCGAGTGCCCGCCCCTAAAGGAGCAGCTCCGGCCGCCGCCGCGGCACGGCCAGCGTCAGCATCCGCAAGGCCCGCAGCTCCGGCGCGGCGGCCTCAACCGGTTGCCAGTCCCCTCGGTGCCGACGCTGGTCTGTTCGATGAACTTACCGAAACCGACTTGGAGCCCGTCACCGTCGCTCCCAGACCCGGCATGATGCCAGCAGCAGCCACCGGTGGGCACAATCCCTATGCTTCGTCATTGAACGACGCCGCAGACTCATCGGAACTTGCCACCGGCACCTACGCGTCCCAGAACAAACGACTGGCAAACTACTTTTTGGATTGGGTTTTCGTACAGGTATTTTCATTCGGAATCGGCATTGTCGTTGGGATCGTGTTCGTCGTAATGCACGGAGTCGACATGACTCCCGAACAAGAGGCAACGATGTCACTTGTTTCAACGTTGGTGGGGCTCGGATTCTTCGCCCTCTACTACATTTTGATGGAAGCAGTCTTTGGCGCGACGCTCGCCAAATTCATTACGAAAACTCGTGTGCGTTCAGTCGACGGCGGCAAAGCCGGTTTCGGAAAGATCCTTGGGCGAAGCTTGGCTCGCATGATTCCCTTCGATCCGCTTTCCTACCTGTTCGGTGACAAACGCCTCGGATGGCACGACACGCTTTCGGGCACACGCGTGATCGACATCAGCAAGTCTTGAACGAATAGCAAGAAGCCTGCACCATCCAAGCCGCCGCGTTGCAGGCTTGCCGAATCAATGGATGCGACGGCCAGCTTCAACCAAACATGTTTGCGACCGCATCAACACGCTATTCAAACACGAGACCAGGGTCCCAGGAGTCCAGGCCAAGGCAACCAAAGCAGCAGCCGACGACCAAAACGGCGCTGATGGTCCAGCGACAACACTATGTTGCAACGCAGTCCTGCTCTCCTGCGATCAGCCCACACTGGATGAGTGTTCGATTAGCGAAGATCAGTGTTCAGTACAGTTCTGTTCCTAAGGAACACTGATCTTCGCTAATCGAACACTTATCAGTATCTCAGGTAACCAGCTTTGACGATCTTGACAGGTTCTTACGGCACCGCACCAAGACGAAGCGACCGATGCCTGAACGACCGGGATTTTCTTCAAGAAGATTGCCCGGCATCGTAGACGCCAACGTGTCCCGAAGGGCCCAGTGCATCAACCATGTTATG
>NZ_ANMO01000210.1 GCF_000338295.1 Rhodopirellula europaea 6C | reverse complement strand
GGCGTGAATGAAGCCGTTACCCAGTCGATTGCCCTGGTGCGTGCTGTCGTAGTCCCCGCGAACGCTCAAGCTCGCGACCAGCGGATGGTAAACCGTTTTCTTGTAGTAGCCGTTGTAGCCCGCTCCATGCTGCTTGCCGTGAACTTCGATTGGAAAGCTGTCGATGTCGACGGTGGCCTGTTTGACGCGGCGGCCTCCCGAAGCGATCACGTGTCGCTGGACGCTTTGGGCCAATCCGTTTCGGACCGCTTCCAAGTTGCCCGCTTGCCCGGTCAGGATGCCGATCAAGCGGGACTGAGTGGGTTGGCTTGCCAATCGCTCGTCGGCGACGGCATCGCCGGTGCGGTTCCAGACGGCGACGCGGAACGCGGGGTCATGAGCCAAGCGGTCGACATCGTCCTGAGCAGAACAGCCCAAAGCCATGGCAAACACACGCTCACGAATTAATTCGTCGATGCGATAGCGTATGCGATCTTCGCGTCTGGGGTCGCGGACGTCCTTGGCGATTGCGTCGAAGAGGCCAAGTCGATGTTCGGCATCGCGAAGCATGATGACGCCGGCATGAGAGGTGATTCGATGATCGGTCGACTGAACCTTCACGGAGCGATTGAATTGGGGCTCGAAAAGGTTACCTTGGTGTTCACCCATCGCGTGAATCCTTGTTGCGTTTGAGTTGGTTGTGGTTAACCGTTAAACGCAGTGGTTCACGCGATGGTTTCTCTATTCAACAAGTTCTTGGTGAATAATGCGGGG
>NZ_ANMO01000209.1 GCF_000338295.1 Rhodopirellula europaea 6C | reverse complement strand
CCCGCTGGATCAATTGACATCGAACGCGAATTGAGCTTGCAAGAATGATTCGCGACGACGAGGCAATCGATCGAAGCACAGTTGTTGTTCTTGGCGAAGGTATGTCAGCTGCCGACGGGTGAGGTGTGATTTTTTTTGGACGTGATTAACATCGACGCTGTTGTGTAGAGAGTCTCTGTTCTATCGCCAGAAGTGATTGCGTTCATGCCACCGTCCAACGCTCATCGTCAATTTTTGTTCGCTATTTTTATTTGTTGCGGACTGTTGGTTTATTGTGGGCTGGTTGGCGGTCAAACGGGTTGGGCTCAACCGGCCGGTGAGCGTGAAATCGACGAGACGCGTCCCGCGATTTCGTTGGATAATCTTGTTGATTGGCCGACGTTTCTTGACAAGTGCGATTGGCAGCGTGACACGATGTCGCGATCGTGGGACGAAGCACCTTTCACGGGCAACGGTGAACAAGGCACGCTGGTTTATCAAACCGATGATCGGACGATCCGGTTCGATGTCGGTTGTTCGGCTGCTCACGACCATCGGCCATGGGACGAAGACGATTTGTCGGAAAAGCATGTGGAAGTGCTCAACCGCGGACGGCACTTCATCGGCCATCTTGAACTTCGTTTGCCCGCCGGCGTCCCCGGCGGAGCCTCTCGCATTGGATTGTGGAACGCGGAAGCCAGTGGGACGATTGAATCCGCGGAGGGGAATGCGAAATGGACTGCAATCACTCACGCGACCGAACCGGTGATCCATTGCGAACTGCATACGACTGGCGAGCTGAGCGATGCTAAGTTCGTCTATGTTCCGATGTTGCCCAAGAGCCCCAGGGCGGTGCGAGCGAAGGCGGAACGAAAGGATCCACATCCGGCGCCAAAGGTCACCGAAACGGAGGACGGAATTCAATTGATCGTCCAGGACCTCGTGGCTGGCGGCCAGACCGCGGTTGCTTGGACGACGCGGCGTGACGCCGACCGGACGCGGTTGTGGTTGAGCGTTCAGCACTCGTTTCCGGAATCCGATGCGTTCGATCGCGTCGTCGCGGCGGTCCGTTCGGCCGTGCGTGCCGATTACGAATCGTGGATCAAAAGCCATTGCGAGTGGTGGCATTCGTACTACTCGCAGAGCTTTCTTCAGACGGGCCATCCGTTTTGGGATTCGTTCTATTGGATCCAGCAATACAAGCTTGCCTGTGCGACCCGCGATCAAGGGTGGATCATTGATAACCAGGGACCTTGGTTGCAGCCGACGGCATGGAGTGCGACTTGGTGGAACCTTAATGTGCAGTTGTCTCATGCGGGTGGCTACACCGCGAATCGTCGCGGAACGGTCTCGGCACTTCGTCAGAAATTGCACGACAACCAAGAGCATCTAAACGAGAACGTCGCGGAGCCATACCGACATGATTCGTCCGCGATGGGGCGATCCTCATCGGGTTGGGATCTGATCGCTCATGCTGGTCAGCCAGGTGGGCGTCCGGAAATGGATCCAAAGATCGGTGCGGAATGTGCCAATTTGCTGTGGTCGTTGCACAACGTTGACTTGGAGTATCGGTATTGGGTGGATGAATCCATTCGCGATGAAACCTTGTATCCGTTGCTGACTCGGGCGGTCAACTATTACCGGCATTTCTTGAAGCGGGACGCAAACGGGACGCTGCATCTTCCGAAAACTTTCAGCCCTGAATATCGATTGGCGGAGGACTGCACGTATGACTTGGATTTGTTGCGTTGGGCGATCAATCGATTGATCGAGCTTGCCGAAGAAAAGCAATTGTCCGTTGAAAACGAACCGTTGTTGCCGGTTTGGCGAGAACTCTCGGAGAATTTGGTTGCGGTGCAGACCAACGAGACCGGCCGAGCGGTGGGACGAGACGTTTGGTTGACCAATGGGCATCGGCATTGGTCTCACTTGATGGCGATCTACCCGTTGCGGACGATCACTCCTGACTCGGAAGAAGGCCGAGAGTTGATCGAGCGAAGTCTCAAGCATTGGCGTTCGTTTGGCCGCGGCATCGCTGGTTATTCCTACACCGCCAGTTCCTGTATGGCGTCACTGCTTGGCGATGGTGATTCGGCTGTGGAGTACCTGGAGCAATTGCGGCCGTATCTGAAGCCGAACACTTTCTACTCTGAGATTGGATTGCCGGTGATGGAGACACCGTTGCATGGCGCGACGGCGATGCAAGAGATGTTGCTGCAAAGTCATGGTGGGAAGCTAGCGATCTTTCCCGCCGTGCCAACACGTTGGCCAGACGTGAAGATGATGCGTTTTCGCGGCGAGGGCGGATACCTCGTCAGCGGTCTTATGGAAGATGGCAAATGTCGATGGGCATTGATCGAGTCCACCGTTGGCGGGAACGTCGATGTGGTGCTGCCGCCGGGGACTTACAAGTGGAGCAAGAATGGGTCTCGCGCGAGCGTGCAGGATGTTTCGGGAGCGTTGCCGCTTCAGACAGTGAAAGGCGACCACCTGCTCGTTTGGCTGGCGGAGTAGGCTGGGCCATCGCCGGTCGAAGTGTCGGCTGAGGCTGAGGCTGGACGACCGCCGCCAAGTCGTCGCTCATGGTGATCGTCGCGCACGTGATGCGCACGAGGGGGCGGATGTGTGGCTCTGGCGATAGTCGATTGTGAATTGGTCGCGAATCATTGCCATGCCATCAAACGAAAAAACGCCGACCACGAATGGCCGGCGTTTTATCGCTTCAATGCAACGTAGTCAGCGAACTACATCTTTGGATCTGGTGGTGGATTCATGTCCGCGTTGGCTGCTTCCGGATTGTTGTCCAAGTATTCCTGGATTTGGTCCGTGTCCGACGAAGGACCGGATTCTGATTCGCCGCAGCCGACCGTTGTTGCGATGAACGCAAGCAGAGCCAGAGCGAGAAGGTTTGTGGTTGCGATTCGCATTGGATCAAAATCCTTCCGAGAGGACTTCTTTGGCGCTGCGTGTGCCGAGTGCACCCCACAAGCCGTATGGACTTTCCGACCCGGGCGTCGATGCGGGGTCGTTGTGTTGAGCGTGGGCTCCGACCTGTCCGCGATCTGCATTGCCAGCATCGTTGGAATCGGTGATGAATCGAGCTGCACCATCACCCATCAACACGTGGCATCCACCTTGGTGGCGACTTCCCATGGGGCACGTCGCGATGGAAACGATGTTGGTGTTGTTGATGCACAACGGCGAGTTAGGAGACAGGAACGTGAAGACTTGTTGGCTGACAGGACTGCGGTAAGCCCACTTCATGCCTCGAGTTTGTCGTCGCTGCCGATCTTGGGGCGGAGCTGAGCCAAAATTGAGGACGCTCCGGATCGACGAAGCCTTCGCACGCGGTGTTGCCACCGATGTTCAGCAGGTTGACTGCACCGTCGACTGGTTTGGTGCGAGTGTCGCTGTCGCCCAAGTCGGTGACGATCTCACCGAAGGCGATTGTGTTGGACAGGCCGTCCAAGACATCACGGAAGGCTGACTTTTGTTGGTTGCGGAAAAATCCACGCTGAGATGCTCGAACGCGAGTTTGGTAGGACGAGTTGCTTGTCACCACACCATTGGCTCGGTTTCGATAGCCACCCCAGGTCGTGTCGGTCGAGTCGCCAAGGCATGGTCCGTAGTTCGTGCGTCCTTGTCCGGGCAAACCGAAGCCGGGGTCGCTGGGGCAACGCAACATTGGAAGGCTGGTCATCCAAGGAGCGGAGAAGCCGCCGGCTGCATTGGTTGCTGAATTGAGTGGACGGCCGGGCCAAGGTCCCATGGGAGCGTAGACATTGCCGATGCCGGCGGATCCTTCGGTGACCTGGTAGGGATTGCTGATTTGTTCCCACAAGCCTTGTTGCTCGAAGAATGGGGCAAGCCGACGACGCACGAGAGATCCATACGGTTGTTGCACGTTGCTGCGGACCAAGCGTTGGTGCCGGTGCCGTGCGTTCCGCCTTGCTGCTCGGGAACTTGGTTGTACGCCGAGTGGTAGTTATGCAACGCCAAACCGATCTGTTTGAAGTTGTTGCTGCAGCTCATTCGACGGGCCGCTTCACGAGCCGCTTGAACGGCGGGGAGCAGAAACCCAACGAGGACGCCGATGATGGCGATGACAACCAGTAGTTCCACCGAGGTAAACCCACGCTGGCTCGCGCGAGATGTAGAGCGCATGAGGTCTCCATGAGCTTGAAGAGAAGAATAGAAAACCGACTCAGGGTTAAATTGGAGAAACGATCGCACCGCGTGATTGCGGCTCAGGGGAATGGATATGCAGACATTGTCTGCCGCGGGGTTGCAATGGTCAGGGGCAGTCGGCTGTGAGCGGCGATGGTTTCACGCGGTACAAGCGTGAGACGCTGGCGGCTGATTCGGTCTCACCGACTAGGAGCGATGAGAATCGTGAAACACTGGTGAAGGTGTGGTTGTTCGTTCTTAGATCCCGTTAGAGATCTTTGGTGTCCCGTTAGCAAAAGATCTCGCTTGGCATCGGTGCCTGATAACTCGGCACGAATCAAACGTGCTGGGGGCTGCAAATAGCGGCTAATCATAGGCCTTCTTTGGTATGGATTTGCGGCATGCGAAAGAAGGGGGCGATGGCGGAGAAAAGTTTGATGTTTTCTGAGACAGGCGGGAGATTCTGAGGGTGGGTGATACGCGACACTTCCCATTCCCGGCCCTCACCCTCGCGTACGCCTGAGCCGCCTCGCTCGAAGTCTCATCCAAACTTCGTTTCGGGAGAGGTGCACCCTTTTGGAACTCTGCCGAAAAGCGGTGTCAGAAACTGCACGGCCTCTGAAGACGCCGGGGTGTGAGTTTGGAGTGGCTGGGGGAACGTGCGGCGGGCGAACGTTAGGATCTCGATTGGTTCTGTCTCTCGTGTGCGGTTGCGGTCAGGACGCGGGATTTGGTATGGCGAAAGGCTCCCTATTGAGGTGCCCAAGTGGCTGATCCTGACGAATCCAAAAATGACAACAGCGCACCGGCGAGCAAGCGGTCCAAGACCACTGTGCTTTCGCTCGCGTTCGTGACCATGTTCACGATGGTTGGATTTGCCTACATGTTTTCGATCGTGGCAGGCGGTCGAGAAATCGATGCGGTGCAGACCATGAATTTGGCGTCCGCCCAATACGTGGCGGGCAACATCGTGGTCGCTGGTGACCTTGCCGAGCGATCTGGTTTGGACCAGCTGAACGAAGAGCACATGGAGCTGTATCCAATGCAGCAGTTCTTGATCGGTGCTGGTACGCACGCGAGAGCCAACCAAGCGGTGTCGCCTCGAGATCGCCATGAGCAGATGGAAAAGGCGTTGCCTTATCTGCAGCGAGCCCATGATCTCGGGTTTCCGGAAGGCCGGGATTCCGAAGGGCATCGGATGTTGGGGGCGACCTTGCATGCGATGGGACGGCACGCGAAAGCGGCGAAGCATTTGAAGCAGGCTGTTGAGATCGATTTGACGCTGCGAGCTGAGTTGCTGCCCTTGCTGGCTCGTTCACTCGCGTCATCGATCACCGCCAAGCCGGACGAAGCGCTTCGAACGATTGAGGCTCACTTGGAAGAGTCGAGTTTGGATGAACGTCGCCGAAGCGAAGCCGAGATCCTGAGGATCGAACTGCTGAATCAACTGAAGCGATATGATGATGCGCTCCCTGTGATCGCTCGTGTCGAAGAAGATATTTCTAGCGAGGTGAGGTCACAAATGCCGTGGGCATTGCAGCTTCGTGACCAACTGAGTTTGCAGCGTGGTTTGGCGAGAGTAGGACGCGTGATTGAAGCTTTGCCGCCATCCATTTCGGCGCAGTTGATCGCTGGTGTGCCAATCGTCGCCGGACGTGAGTTGCCCGAAGAGACAAAGGCCGAGCTGAACGATGTCATCAAGGTGTTGGACCAATTGCAGCGTGAAGCGGATCCCAAGGTTGCCGGCAGTGCCCGTTTGTTGGTGGCTCAGTCGTATCTGTTGCTAAACGATCCCGATCTCGCATTGGCCCGGCTGACTCAAGCGAGACAGCAGCGTCCATTCGATGACCGTGGACTCGAAGGTGGTATTTCGGAAATCGAGTTGTTGGCCAGTCGGGGCATGGGCGAAGATGTCGCGCAAACGTCTCGCTACTTGGTGCGAGAGATTGGGCAAAGTCAGTACTTGGACTTCCCTGAAATCGTTCGAGAGAACGTGAAGCAACGAATCATCGATGCAATCGCGATGCTGCGAGGTGCCGGTCAGTTCGCACCGGCGGTCGAAACAGCCACCGTCACTTCTCCGGTGCTCGGTGTGGCAAGTTCGCACAGCCAAGCCGGGATTGCTTACCGAGATTGGGGCGAAGCAACGCTGGCGGCTGGGTTGGGCCCAGGAGGCGAGCTGTCGCGGGAGGCATCGGTCTTGGCACGAGAGCAATTCCGCGGTGCGGGAGACGCATTTGCCGCGGCTGCGAAGGAACAATTCGACACGGAAGAATATGTGCCGACGCTTTGGTTGGCGATCGAGTCGTATCAAAAGGGGCGTCACTTTTCGCGAAGTGCCGTCTTGTTGGAGGACTACCTTCGATACGAAAAACGTGGGCGTATTCCTCGAGCCTTGGTGGCGCACGGGCGAGCATTGCTCGCAGACGGAAACGCGAAGGGGGCGATCGATTCGTTGCAAACATGCATCATCGAATACGACCGCGACCCGATGCGATATGACGCTCGATTGTTGGCGGCTCAAGCGGCTGCGGATTTGGGCGATCGAGAACGCGCACGCGAATGGTTAGAAGCCAACCTCAGCGACGGCCAGTTGACTCCGCAAAGTCCTGCTTGGCGAGACTCGTTGCTGACATTGGGCGAGATGTTGTTCGCGGAAAGTTTGTCGCAAACACTGAAATCACGTGATCTGAAGTGGGACGAGCGTGTGGAAGCTTTGCGTGCGACTCGTCCGACATTGCAATTGGCAATGCGACGATTGGATGAGGCAGTGAAGCGATACTGGCCAATGCCTCGAACTCAAACTGCCGCGTACTCGTTGGCTCGCGGGCATTTGTTGACGGCGGAGTTGCCGGAGGTGGAACTGGAATCAACGGAGCTTCAGGACACGGCTCGTCGTGGGCTCAGTCAGAAAGCCAATGCGGGTCGGCAGGCGGCTCTGGATCAATTCGCGATGCTGTCTAACTACTTGCAAAACCAACAGCGTGACAGCGACTTGAGTGACAAGCAGCGGGCGTTGCTTCGCAATTCGTTGATCGGCCAAGCGGACACGCTTCGGGACATGGGCCGATTCGCGGAAGCCGCAGATGCTTATCGCGACATGGCATTGCGATACATGAACGAACCAGCGTCCTTGGAAGCTTTTCTGGGGCAATCCCAGATGATGCGAAAGATTGGTCGCGTTCGTGAAGCGGATCTCTTGATTCGGCAAGCCAACGTGGTGCTGGGGAGGATTGGTACACAGTGGGACGAGGAGTTTGACAAGGTCACGCGGTATGATCGTGCTGGTTGGGAACGTTACTTGGCCTGGATGGTTGAAAGGCTCGATCAAGGAGCCCAGTTGACCAATCAAACGGCACCATGAACCACGCATCGCAGTAGTGCGACAAAAGTCTGCGTTGACGTGCAGCAGTCGCCAGGTGGATACTGCGTTCCGCTCACCCGCGCTTGTCTGTGGTCCGTTCTGGTTGGGGCCGCGACGCTAGCATCGAATCATCAAAGGATTGGAACGAGAACATGGAAGCGATCATCGATCGTCGATTCGAATTGCTGCAGTTGCTGTTGGAGTTAACCGTCCAGCAGGAAGCCGCGATTTCGGACGGGCACATGAACGAGTTGATGCGAGTGCTGAGTCAGAAGCAGCGTGCGGTGGAGCAATTGGTTCAGGCATCGGAGCAGCTCAAGAACGAGCGAGCACGGTTGGGCGAGGCGCATCGTGTCTCCGAAGAGCACCGGCAGCGAAACGCGAAGTGCGATGAAATGCACCGCGAATTGATGGCTCGTGAGCAGGCCAGCGAAGAGATGCTGACCAACAGTCGCGATGAGGTTGCCGCTCAGTTGCAGCAGAACGATGGTTCGCGACGAGCGGCTCAGGGTTACGGTCAGCAGGCAAATCGCGGCGAATCGTCTGGCGGTAGCACGTTGGATTTGTCTCAGTAGCGAATCGTTGATCGGAATTGTCGCGAGCTTCATCCGGGGCAACTCGTTCCCCGTTTTTTAGTTGCTCTGGCGACGTTTGGGCCGGCCGATTCCGATTCAGTCAGCGCATAAAAAAACCGCCATCAAGTGACTCGATGGCGGTGACAATTTTATCTTCGAGATCAAGCCGTTCAGGCAGGAGTCACGTTTTCGGCACAAGGTCCTTTGGGACCGCGACCTTCAGTGTAAGTGACTTTTTGACCTTCTTGCAGTTCGTCGTAACTCGCGCCTTCGACATTCGTGCAGTGGAAGAACAAGTCTTTCGGCCCTCCAGTGTCGATGAAACCGAAGCCTTTGTCGGTGAGCCGTTTGATTGTACCTTCTGCCATTCTTCTAATTCCTTCGTGTAAACCGTGATGTTTCCCGCGCCGAGTGCGCGAGCTATACCACCACGAGGGGGACTATAACAGATTCCCGTTGGTTGTGGTGGGGTTCTTGTCTTCAGTTTTCACGGAAAAATCGAAAAGAGCTATTTTTCGCGGGGTTTATGACCATCCTGGCGACGGGATAGGCCGCATCCGTCAGCGAACGTGAATCTTCTGCGTCTGAATCGTGATCAGGTTCACGCCTTCGTCGTAGGTGGCTGCTCCTGAAACGGTGACCACGTCCCCTTTCGAAATGCCAGCCAATTTATCGGCTCGAGTCGCCCGAACACTGCCGGATTGGTCGACTAATTTCACGACGGCTTTGGGTGCGTTGGCGAGTCGGCGTTTGCAGAACGGACAATTGTCCGCGTGCTCAGGATCGCCACCGGTGTGGTCTTCATCGGGAAGCTCGCTGAGCATGAATGTAGCGGAGTTTGGTTCGAAGGCCTCGAACTCACCCGCGTCGACTTTGCCGACCAAAGTGATTTCGTTGGGAGCTTCCGCTTCCTCGTCCGTGAACTTTTCTTTGACTTCGGTTAGCGACAACGCGTCGGACGGAGCTTCGCTGAGGATCACCGTCGGATCGGAGTCCGTTGATGCGGTTTCGTTTGCACCGGGTTCACAGCCAACCGCGAATGCCAAGCATGCGGTGCCGAGTGCAAGGTATTTCAGGCGACAGATCATTTCAGGTCTCCGAGCACTTTGATTGCGTCTTCGATGTCGCTGCTGACTTCGTCGAAGTCGGCACCTTCTTCACCGTGCAGTTTGGCGTCGACCGATCCGAACGCATCGAAAAGAGTGTCGATTGCTGCGAGAGCTTGTTTCTTTTTCTCTTCGCCGAGATCGCTCTCTTTGGCGAGCACTTCAGTTTGTTCCAGCAGCGTTCCGATGTCGTGTAGTTCGTTGTGGATCGAATCGACGTCGTCATCGGCGAATCCGCCGGCGATAGTCGATTGCATGCTGGTCAGCTTCTTGATGGCGTCGGCGAGCGTCTTGGGCGCGTCGGCCTTTTCGAGATGAACCAACGCGTCGGTACTCAGCCCAGCGGCGGCGGCATCGACAGTTTCGTGGCCGTGCGCGGCATGGTCATGGCCGTCATGGTCGTGCCCTTCGTGATCGTGTCCAGCATGATCATGGCCCTCGTGGCTGTCATGATCGTGATCATCGTGGCTGTCGCTGGTCTGTGTTGTGGCAGCCTCATCTGGGGCACTGGAGGGCTGGCAGCCGGTGAAGGCGATCATTGCCAGGGACAACAGGGCGAGGAACGAGATTTTGGACATGGTGCCGCTTTCCGAAGTGGGGCAATGAAGGTGGCCGGAGCCGTTGGATGCGTCAACGAAGGGGATTGCCTTCGAGGGAGATTTGCGTCGCGAATGGCTGGAGTGTGAGATTGCTACGCATCTTGACATCGTAGCGTTCGGCCGAAATTTGGGGTCAGAAATTCGTGGCGGAAAGATTGGTTGCGGCCAACGGGAGACCTGATATTGGAAACTGCCCATTTTGCCACGTTTGCCTGGTTGCCCAATTGTTGAGACGTGGATGTTGAAACGGAGGTGTTTGCTCGGCAAAAACACGGCGTTTGCAGGGCCGCGAACGGTTTGGGACGGGTTTCAAAAGCGGGCTCGATCCAAGTCGGACTGATTCCCTATACTTCCTGGCTCACTCAATTCGCGAGGACGCCTCGCCTTCGCTCCATTCATATCGCACGCACGCTGATGAGCATGACCGCCGCCGACCCGACCGCATCGGTCGCCTCCCCTTCGTCCGCCCAGCCCGCCATTCGTGTTTACAACACGTTGAGCAAAACCAAAGAGCCGTTTTTGCCTCTGCGTGCTCCTCGGGTGGGAATGTATTTGTGCGGGCCGACGGTTTATGCCGAGTCTCACATTGGACACATGGTGGGTCCGGTCATCTTCGACACCATCAAACGGTACCTGACGTACAGCGGCTACGAAGTGACTTGGGTGGTGAACATCACCGATGTCGACGACAAACTGATCGGCAAATCGAAAGAACGCGGCATCCCGATGAGCCAAATCGCGGTTGAGATGACCGCCGATTACTTGGCCAACCTGCGGGAATTGGGCGTCAATCAAATTGACCATTTGCCGCGTGCGACGGACCACATGCCGCAGATCATCGCGTTCATCGGATCTTTGGAATCGAAGGGGTTCGCTTACGCAATCGACGGAGATGTGTTCTTCGACGTGACGAAGGATCCCGGATACGGCCAATTGTCGAATCGTTCAGTGGAAGACCAGCAAGGTGAAGGTGGCGGTGCGGCAGCCAAGAAACGCAACCCTGGTGACTTTGCACTTTGGAAATCAGCTCGTCCGGGCGAGCCTTTTTGGGACAGCCCATGGGGCGAAGGACGACCCGGTTGGCACATCGAGTGTTCCGCGATGAGTCACGAAATTCTGGGCGAGACATTTGACATCCACGGTGGTGGATTGGATTTGATGTTCCCGCACCACGAAAACGAACGAGCTCAGAGCACGTGCTGCCACGGCGCACCGATGGTGAAGTATTGGATGCACAATGGTTTGATGCGGGCCGGTGAGAAAGGCAAGGTCGGCGGCAAGAGCGATCGCGAAAACGCGGCGGCGGAAGCGGCCAGCGTCGAAGAGCAAGCGTCGGGCAAGATCAGCCGCAGCAAGGGTGCAGGTGGATTGGCGGATCTGATTCGCAGCCAAACCGGGGAACGCATTCGGTTCTTCCTGTTGCGGACCCAGTACCGCAGCACGATTGTTTACAACGAAGAAACATTGGCCGAAGCGGGCACGTCGTTGGAGGCGTTCTATCGCTACTTCGATCGCTTTGCAGAGATCACCGGCGGTTCGTTTTATGATTTGTCCGCGGCGATCCGACGCGGCGAAGGCGGATTCGACCCGGCCGGCGACGCGTTGCTGACCGAGATCCACGCGATCCGAGAAAAGTTCTTGGCCGCGATGGATGATGATTTCAACACCGGTGCCGCGATCAGCGTGTTGTTTGATGCGTTGCGAACTCTCAATCGACACATCGATGCCAATCAGCTTGCCGCCGGTGCCGATGCAAAATCGCCTTCCGTCGAATCGCTGGTTAAAGCAACATCAGTCATCGCGGAATTGTCGCGGGTGCTCGGGTTGTTTGCAAAACCGCCCGCCACTTCCGGTGGTGATGAAGCGGACGCGGAGTTGCTCGATTCCGTCGTGCATCTGTTGATCAACCTTCGCAAGGAAGCTCGTGAGCGAAAGGATTACGCCACCGGCGATGCGATCCGAGATCGACTGGCTGATCTGGGTGTCGCGTTGCTCGATAAGAAAGAAGGCACCTCTTGGGAACGCAAGTCGTAACGGCTCGTCCTGGATCGGCTTCCTGCATTTTGGGAATCGACCCGGGGCTCAACACCACTGGTTACGCGGTGATCTCGCGAGAGGGGCCGCGATTGTGCCTGCGTGAAGCGGGCGTGATTAAATCTCGCCGTTCGGACACGCTTCCCGAGCGTTTGCGCGAAATCCATGTTGGGCTGTCAGAAGTTTTCGAGGCCCATGCGGTGGACCTGATGGCGCTGGAGCAACTATTTTCGCATTACGATCGGCCTCGCACGGCGATCCTGATGGGGCACGCTCGCGGCGTGATTTGTTTGGCCGCCGCATTGGCTGGAGTGCCGGTCGAGCATTACGAGCCAACTCGGGTTAAAAAGGTGATGACTGGAAACGGTCGAGCGCCGAAGAGTCAGATTCAGTTGGCGGTGAAGATGCAATTGAATTTGCAGTCGGTTCCCGAGCCCGCGGACGTCGCCGATGCGATGGCGATTTCTTTGTGCGGGCATTACTTGGCCAACAACACGATCGATCAAGCCTTGGCGTGACCCGTGGTTTGAAAGGCTGTGCAGTTTTCAAGTGCGGTGCCAGTAACGCCTTGAGATCCCCGCCCGCGCAGAAGGTCGTGCAGTTTTGAAGTGCCGTGCTCGCAAGGTTGAAATCACCCTCCTGAACGCAGTTGGGGAGGGTCGGAATGCGAGCGTTCAGCGAGAATTCCGGGGAGGGTAGTACGCGTTTTTTCCCGTGCTCGGCCCTCACCCTCGCGTACGCCTGAACGGCGTCGCTCGACCTCCCCCAAAACTTCGTTTCGGGAGAGGTTCTCGAATGCTGAAACCCGCTAATGGGGCGGGGTGAGGAGAAGGTGCTAGACTTTTGCTGTGTGCGTTTTTCTTTAGCAGAAGTGTAGCTGTTTCCTTGAGTGATCCGACAAGTCGTGTGCCGTCGTCGCAGCGGGATTTTGCCGCGGATAGTGGTGCGCCGATCGCTTGGGGTGTATTTGGGCGAGCGTTGAGTCAGCTCGGAGGTACTCGCTATGGGCTGTTGTTGTTTGGTGCCGCGTGTCAGTGCGCCACGATCGCGATCACGTGGCCGCTTTGGCTGGTCCGTCAGATGCCGCCGCATTTGCCGACATTTGATCTGCCGCAAATCTCGTTTGGTTGGATGTTGATCGCGTCGCTGGCTTGGGTTGCGGTGCGTCCTCGATCGGGGATGGCGGTGCATTGGGGCGTGTTGATTGTCGCGGCGATCTTCGACCAATTCCGTTTGCAGCCTCAGTTCTTTTCGATCGCGTTGTTGATGACGGCCTGCGTTTGGGAGCCTGGTCACCGGATTGCTCGTTGGTCCTTGGTGTCGACGTGGGTTTGGGCGGGAGTTCACAAGCTGTTGTCGCCGGACTGGTTCGGTTACGCGTCGCATTGGTTGGTTGAGCGCAGCGGTTTGGATGCCGATGCGACCTACATGTCGTTTGCTTTGATCGTTGCGGTTGTTGAGCTCGCGGTCGGCGTGCTCGCGATTTTTCGACCTCGCTGGGCCGCGCCGGCAGGCGCGGCCATGCATGTGGGAATCGCGTTGACGATTTCGCCACTGTTGGTGAATTGGAACGAGAGCGTGCTGCCTTGGAACTTTTCAGTGGCGGTGATCGGATCTTGGGTGCTGCTGACCACGAAGGATTGGTATCCGACCGAAGGTTGGGAGAAGCTGGTTTGTGTAGCCGGGTTGATCGCACCGGTTGGCTTTTATGGCGGCTTGTTGGACCATGGTTTCTCGGGCGTGCTTTATTCAGCTTCGATTCCGCAGGGGCTGATCACCACGAAGAGTGGCGCGTTGCCGGTCGAGGGCTGGGGTGATCTGCATGTTCCTTTTCCGAAGGAGCGTCGAACAATCCGGATCTACTTTGAGCAGGTGGCTGTGCCGGGCGACAAGTTGCACCTCGCGGATCCGCGGCCCTGGTTGAGCGATGCTTTTTACGTGTTGGACTCACTGCACCGTGCGAAAGAGATCGATCGAGACGCGTTCTTTGATGGTTTGCCGCCCGGAAGTTTTGAATTGCTGGCGGTTGGCGAGTCAGACGATGGCCAGGGAGGAACGCGACCTGAAGTCAGCGGCGTTGGGGTGGACAGTCGGCGGTCGCTGTTCGAACTGCGGAAGGCGGGGGTGCGGATGGTTCGTCGCGAAGAAGGGCAGCCTATTTTCGCGGTTGAGTTCACGCCCGAGAACTACGATCCATCGCTGCTGGATCACGTCGTTCGGTTGCCAAACCTGATGCAGATTCAGCTCGCGGGGACGGATGTTCAAGACCGTGACTTATCGAAGTTGTCACGCCTGCGATTGCTCACCGGCATTGGGCTGGATCGGACAGCGATCACCGACGAAGGGATTTCTCATCTGAAGGGTTTGCCTTTTCTGCAGCAGATTGAATGCGAAGGAACCAAAGTCACCTCCGAAGCGATCGGCCGCGCAATCAAAGATCCTTACGACGCATTTGAGTGATCGTTGGCGGTTGTGGAGTCGGGCGGTGGGTTGCATTGCGTTTCTATTGCTGTGTTGGTGCTACAAAGCGTGACGGTTGGGAATCGGCCGGCGGGCTGCGTTCCGGTTATGTTCGGGGGCAGATGATTTTGGTCCTCGGCGAGAATTGGTATGTGCACGGTGAATTGGTTGGGTGGCTCGGTTGCGTTTTTCGCGATGGCGCTGGGGGTGATTGGTAGCGGCGTAGGCGAAGATTTCACACGATTTCGAGGTACGGATGCGACGGGTGTTGCGGAGGATCATCCGGGGCTTCCAGCAACTTGGGACAAGGAAACAAATGTTGCTTGGGTGGCCGATGTTCCCGGGCAAGGGTGGGGCAGTCCGATCGTGGTTGGCGACCGGGTGTTCGTTTCGTCGGTCGTTGCTGACGAGGCCAATACGCCGCCGCAGGGAGGTTTGTATTTGGGTGAAGGGGTTCGCGATCCAGCGAAGGGCGTGCATCACTGGATGGTTTATTGCTTCGACTTGGGCAGCGGCAAGGAGCTTTGGAAGCACGAGGCTCACACCGGCCGGCCAGTCGTTCCGCGACATCCCAAGAGTTCGTATGCCGCGGAGACTCCCGCGACGGATGGCGAGCGTCTGTTTGTCTTGTTCGGCGACCTGGGGCTGTATTGCTACGGGCTGGATGGCGAGTTGCTCTGGTCGCGAATGATTGAGCCGAAGAAGACAAACATGGACTACGGTGCGGCGGCATCCCCGGTCGTTCATGGGGACCAGGTGTTCGTCGTCTATGACAACAAGGAAGAGTCTTGGATCGCCTCGTTCGACACGCGGACGGGTGAGCAGCGTTGGCGGACGCCGCGAGACGAGGTGATGTCTTGGGCGACTCCGTTTGTTTGGGAGAACAAGCTTCGCACCGAGATCGTCGTGCCCGGACAGCGAGTCAATCGGAGCTATTCGCTCGATGGAGAAAAGCTGTGGAGTTTCGATGGTGACATGTCCATCTTGGTCATTCCGTCGCCCTTTGCCGCTCACGGAATGTGCTATTTGTCGTCGGGCTATGTCGGCGACGCACACCGACCGAGCTTTGCCATTCGCCCTGGTGCATCGGGAAGGATCGATACCGAGGACGGGTTCGTAAACAGTGAGTTCATCGAGTGGTACCAACCGCGGGCGTCACCGTACAACACGACGCAGATCGTCTACGGAGACTATCTGTACACGGTGTACGACCAGGGCTTCATGACTTGCCATGACGCGAAGACTGGTGAAGAGGTCTACGGCAAGAAGCGGTTTTCGCCCAAGGGATCGTTCACGTCTTCGCCTTGGGCCTATGGCGGGAAAGTGTTCTGCCTGAGCGAGCAGGGGCTGGCCTATGTCGTTCAGGCTGGGCCCGAGTTTGAGGTCTTGCGCACCAATCCGCTGGATGAACTTTGCATCGCGACGCCGAGCGTCGTTGGAGACAAGCTGCTGATTCGAACGCTGACGAAGGTTTACTGCATTAGCGAATCGGGTGAGCAAAATTGAGCTTCGCCACAAGTGTTGATCACGCTCGATAATTTTAGGCGAGCGTTGATGAGCTCACGTCTCGCGATCAAGAATCAGCGAATCACTGATCCACTTGGGTAGCCCGAGGCTGCTCCGGTGCTGCCAGGCATGTAGCCGGCGGGTTTGACCGAGCTGGAAGAGCCGGCACCGGTCGCGGTTTGGTAGCTGGGTGGCTCGGCCACGGTCGAAGCGGCTTTGGCGGCGGCATCGGCAGTTGCTTTGGTCGCTGTGCTTGCCGCGGAAGCGACTTTGTCGGTTGCGTCCGAGATCGTGTTGCTGAGGTCGTCAGGCAATCCGATGGCGGAAACGGCAGGCGACGTGCTGGCTTGGCTGGATGCACTTGGGCCGGCGGTCAGGTCGCTTGGCAGCGAGAACGCGGAGCCGGGTGTCGAGTTGCTGGAAGGTTGTTGGGCGACGATCGCGTCGAGGTCGGCTCCCGGCAAAGTGAAGCCGTTGCTCTTGCTGGCTGATGTGTTGGAGCTGGATGCGATCGCATCCGCACCCGCCGGTTTCGAAGTCGATGGCACCGTGATCGGAGGCATCGCGGTTGGGCGAGGTGTTGTGGTTTGCGCCGAGGCTTGGGCGGAAGCGGTTGGCGTGGACGCTGGTGGCTGAGTTCCCATCGCGTATCCGTTGGCCGATGCAGCGGCGTAGCTGGCTGGTTGCGACGGAGTTTGGCTGCCAGGCAAAGCGTATGAGGCTGGTGGCAACGATCCACCTGATTGCGATGCGACCGAACCGTATGGGTTGCTGGCGGGCGATGCAGGTGTGCTTGGGACGCCCGGTGTGCTTTCGACGGTCGGCATGCCAGCAGTGCTGGACGCGTACATGTTTGGCGATGTTCCGCCTGGCATTCCGTTTGGCGTTGTCGCGGGTGCAGTACCACCGGCGATCGATGCGATCGCGTTCGGGGTGGCTTTGGAGGACGGTGGTTGCGGGTAGGTTTGCGTTGGGCCCGTGCCAGCGAGTGTTTCAGCGGAGGGTTCGCCTCGCATGCTGAACAGGTTCAGGCTGGGGCGTCCGCTGCGGCAACCAGTGGAAACGATGCTCGCCGTCACGCAAAAACCGATGGCGGCGTGGGCGATTAGAGTTCGCGCGGCTTTTCGAGTTTGAGCTGATCGAGTTGTCATCGTCGCGTCCTTCCGTCGGAGGCGGAATGGTGTTGTCGAAATGGTTCCAGCTGTTGGATCGACTGATTCAATCGTCCAGTGAAGCCAAATCGGCAAATTCAATCCAATTGATACAGGCGGTCGAATGTCTGGTGACCGTCATACAGGCGGCCCTCGCGACGAACGCACAGGACGAACGCAAAGGGCGACTCGTTAACTAGGAACTCTGCCGGGGTGGTGTCAAGAGATCCGTGGAGTCGAAATGAGTTGGATCGGACGCGGGGATCACAGATACATGGCCTGGAAGCCGTCGCCTTCTTCGATTTGTCGTTGAATTTTTTCCAAACGTTTCTCGGTCTGGGTCAGATCGCCGGCTTGGATGTAACGGTCGAACTCCACCGCGATGGAATGCTTGACCGATTCAGCCAAAAATTCGACGGCGGGTTCGTTGAGCCAATCGCAGGTTTCTTCGCCGAGGGTGACCGTTAGATCGACAGCCTTGGTTTTCAGATCTTTTTCGCCGGTCATCACGACGCCTTCGACATGAAACTCAACGCGTCCGCGATCCGGGTCGTTGGTCAGGTGAAAGGCACATCGGGCGCGGTGCAGGTAGTACGTGTTGTAGGTGCCGTGTTTGGCTAACGCCGCTTTGACTCGCAAGACAAATGCCTCGTAATTCGGCGAAGCATCGAGCGGAACATCCAACCGCGTGATGGTTCGAAGCGGCAAGCAATCAAATTCGAATTCGACCCAACGACCCAACATTCCACTCTCCTGGTGCACTGCGTGACAAGTTTCACAACCCCAACTTTTTGTTGCGCCGCTGGGGTTTGCTAAATGCCTTTGTGACGCATTTTACCGTGTATTGCGACCCCAACGGAGTGCTTCTGGGGCAAGTACGATGATCGAGAACGTTGGGAACGAGCGGCGGTTGCGATTTGCGCGATGGAATTTTCTTGACCGAGTCTTAACCGACGCCTCAAAGTGATCTCAGGTGGAGACCGTTTCGGTCGACCTTGCCCCTTTTCAGATGAGGACCTCGTCATGACAAAAACAATTGGAACTGCCACGCTGCCGACGCCGAGCCCTGGAACCATGCCGCACGTCACGGCTCGAGAGATGATGGTTCGGAATCTCATCACGTTGTCGCCGAAGATGGACGCGTTGGAAGCTCTCGATGTCTTGCTTCGGCAGCGTATCTCGGGCGCACCTGTGGTGGATGAGGATGGTCACTTTGCTGGTGTCTTTTCAGAGAAGTCGTGCATGAAATTCGTTGTCGGCATGGCTTACGAAAATTTGCCCAGCATTCCGGTGGGTGATTTGACGGACAAGAATCCGCCAACGATCAGTGAAGAGACTGATTTGCTGACGATCGCGCAAACCTTTCTTGATGCGGCGTGTCGTCGATTGCCGGTGTTGGATAGCGACGGAAAATTGAGAGGGCAAATTTCCAGACGAGACGTGATGCGTGCGGTTCGAAGCCACATGGAAACGCCGGTGAAGTCCCACACGCCAACCGGGTTGTATCTCAGTGCGATTTTCTCGTCCGATGACCGGCGTGTCTGACGCGGCCGATGACGTATCGCCGCAGTCACGCTTTGCCGCAGCCTGATCTGGCGTGGTGAGTGCCGCGATCGTGAGTGCCGCTGTGGTGCGAATGCTGAACGGCTGTGAGTGAGGCGGGCGTGTTTCGGACGGATGGGCCAGACGGATTTGTCTGTGAAAGAATGGATTGGGGAGTCGACTGGGAGTTGGATTCATTGGATGCAGGGGAATTGCCCGGCGAACAGTGTTCGGCGATAATGCCGCCGCGTCGCCCCGAGGGCGTCGATTCCTGTGTTGCGATCCGTTTGATGGATCCGATTCCCCATTTTCCTGGAGACCTCCATGCCACGTCCCGTTACGATTTTCACTGGTCAATGGGCGGATTTGCCGATCGAAGAGATGGCAGCCATGACCGCCGATTTCGGATACGATGGGATCGAATTGGCTTGTTGGGGCGATCACTTTGAAGTCGACAAAGCGCTCGCCGAGGATGATTACTGCGAAAAAAAGCACGCTCTCCTCGCAAAACACAACCTGCAGTGCCACGCCATCAGCGCTCACTTGGTCGGACAGGCCGTCCTGGACAACATCGATGAGCGTCACAAAGCAATCTTGCCCGACTACGTTTGGGGCGATGGCAAACCAGAAGGCGTCAACGATCGTGCGATCGAGGAACTGAAGAACACCGCTCGTGCCGCTCAGAAGTTCGGCGTCGATGTGGTCAACGGCTTCACCGGCAGCAGCATTTGGCACTTGTTGTATTCGTTCCCACCGGTTTCGCCTCAAATGATCGACGCGGGCTTCGATCTGTTGGCCGAACGCTTCAATCCAATTTTGGATGTGTTTGGCGAGTGTGGCGTGCGTTTCGCGTTGGAAGTTCACCCAACGGAAATCGCGTTTGACATCTACACCGCTCAACGTGCTTTGGAAGCTTTGGACAATCGTCCTGAATTCGGTTTCAACTTTGACCCTAGCCACCTGATCTGGCAGGGCATCGATCCGGTTCAGTTCATTCGCATGTTCCCCGATCGCATCTACCACGTGCACATCAAAGACGCGATTGTGACGTTGGACGGACGGTCGGGCATCAACGCCAGCCACCTGAACTTTGGCGATTCGCGACGAGGTTGGGATTTCCGCAGCCCCGGTCGTGGTGGCGTGAACTTCGAAGAGATCATCCGTGCACTCAACGAAATCGACTACCAAGGTCCTTTGTCGATCGAATGGGAAGACAGCGGAATGGAACGCACCTTCGGTGCCCGTGAGGCTTGCGAGTTCACCAAGAAATTGGATTTCTCGCCTAGCAATCGTGCCTTCGACGCTGCCTTCGACGAAGAGAACGATTGAGTCGCATGATCGACATTACAGTCAACGGCCGTCCCACGCAGATCGATCGGCCGATGCCGATCGACGAACTGCTGGTGACGGTCGAGGTCCCGAAGAATTACTTGGCCGTTGAGGTCAATGAGGACGTCGTGCCGCGAGAGGACTACGGCGAGACAATCGTAGGCGAAGGTGACCGCGTCGAAGTGGTGACGTTGGTCGGTGGCGGGTGAATCCGTCCGCTCGCCGGTCGATGATCCAAGGGCGATTGGCCCGTCAAAATTGTATGGCGGATTGAGGGCAGGTGGATGATTGGGGATTGTTGCTGCGAGCGATCGGTTGTCTGATCAGGGCGGTTTCACCAGACCCGATGCACGTCAATTGATTCGCAGTCACGCTTCTTTGCCTTTTCGCACCATCTTTTTTCTATGACCACCGACGCTCTCTCCGATTCACCGCTAAAGATTGGATCGCACACGCTGACCAGCCGTTTGTTGGTCGGCACGGGGCGTTACGACACGATGGAGCAGATGCGTGATTCGTTGGACGCATCCGGCACCGAGTGTGTGACCGTCGCGGTTCGTCGCGAACGACTTTACGACCGGACGGGCCAGAACATTCTGGATTTCATCGATTCCGATCGCTACATCCTGCTGCCGAACACGGCGGGATGTTACACCACTGCGGATGCGGTGCGTGCGGCAAAGCTGGGACGCGAGATTCTGCGGACGCTTGGCAATCCCGGGTCGGACTGGGTGAAGTTGGAAGTGCTCGGTGACAGCAAGACATTGTTGCCCGATCCGGTGGAAACGGTGGCCGCGTGCGAGCAGTTGGCGGCGGATGGTTTTTCGGTGCTGTGTTACACCAGCGATTGCCCGGTCACGGCCCAGCGACTGAAGAAAGTGGGTGCCGCGGCGGTCATGCCAGCGGGCAGTCCGATCGGCAGCGGCGCGGGGATTTTGAATCCCGCCAATTTGCAGATCATTTTGGAATATCTGAAAGAAGATGACGAAGACTATCCCGTCATCATCGATGCGGGAGTTGGAACGGCCAGCGACGTGTCAGTGGCAATGGAATTGGGAGCTGACGGCGTGTTGTTGAACACCGCGATCGCTCACGCTCGTGAACCCGTCCGGATGGCACATGCGATGCGGATGGCGGTGGATGCCGGGCGTCATGCCGCCTTGGCCGGACGTATCCCAAAACGTTTGTATGGAACCGCGAGTAGTCCGCAGGAAGGCGTGATCAGCACGCGACCGTACGGCTCGCAAGCCGATGAAATTGGATCTTGATCATGTCGATGGAAGATCGAATCACCGAACTCGAAATCGCACTCGTTCACACGCAACGCGTTTGTGAGCAGCTCAATGAAATCGTGACCGAGTTGTCTCTGGAGGCTCAGCGCCGTGATCGCGAGATGAAGCGAATGGCGGATCAACTGAAAGAGCTGAAGGGCAAGGTCAGCGAGAGAGGTGGCGAATTGGAAGATGAGAAGCCACCGCACTATTGAGTTCGCCGAAAGATGCGTTGAATCGTCGCTGAGGAAGTTTGTTCCGATTAGGCGGAGTTTTCGGTTCAGGAGGGCTGTTGTGATTGCCGATGGCAGAGATGACCGTGTCTCAATTCCTCCCATCGCTTTTGGCTGCCACCTATGTCATCCGATTCAAACCAGCGTCCACCTGCCAACGAACTGACCGCCGAAGAATTGATTCTGCAGATGGAGGTCGAGGAGGTGCAGGAATTGTTGGGAGACATGGGGTTCGATCCACGACCTGAATTTGCTCGTGGGATTCAGCAATTGGTCGCTTCGCTGGGATCGCTCGACGCGGCGATCGTCGCACTGCAAGACGATTTGGTGCAGCGACGCGCCGCCTGAATCGAGCCATTTCAACACGCTCGTCCGATCACTGGGCGACTGTGGGAATTTGGCGGAGCGGTTAAACTTGGCAGTTCGCATCGGTTCATTGAACCGACGCTCTCGTTTTCGCCTGCCATTTGAAATCGCTCATGCCCGCCAGTGTTCTGCCAACCGACCGACGCTTTCGACAAGGTGGTTGGCTGTTTCTCGGAACACTGCTGGTGTTCTTTCTCAGCAGTCTGCTGCTGTACGGCATCTATGCGAGCAGTCGACTCGGTGATGTTCAGTCATCCGTTCCGTTGCCGAACTCATTCCTGACCAGCACCGTGTTGTTGCTCGGGATCAGTGGTTTGGTTCATTGGTCGACGCGTTCGGTCCGGCGATCCAAGCGTGTTTTGACCGCATCGTTGCTCGCCTTCAGCGCCATCGCGGCGGTCGCCTTCATGGCGATTCAGTATGTCGCGATGCTGGGGTTGCTGGGTGGTCCTGCGATGCAAGGCGGAACCGGCAAAGGTGTCGCGGGGATGGTGGTTGTCCTGGCGTTTCTGCATGCCCTTCATGTGGCCGGCGGAGTGATCGCGTTGGGCATCGTGTCGGTGCGATCTATGCTCGGCAAGTACGACCATGAGCGGCATTGGCCCGTCGATTTCGCGGCCCAGTACTGGCATTTTTTGGACCTGGTTTGGCTGTGCATGCTGGCTACGTTCGTGGCCACCACCGGCGGTTTCTCAGGCATCACGCTGTAGGCCGCGTGCACGGATGGCAATGCTAGGAGACGCTTTCCGCACCTCTGCTCATTCACTGTCGCGGCAAGGGTCAGTTAGGCGTTACTCCGCACCACCAGCAACCACT
>NZ_ANMO01000208.1 GCF_000338295.1 Rhodopirellula europaea 6C | reverse complement strand
GCCGTAGATGATGTAGGTTTCACCGGAGTCACCTCCATTGGGATCTGCCCGGTAGGCACCAATCAGCACATCATCTACCCCATCACCATTAAAGTCGCCGCTGCTGATAGCTCTGCCGGAAAAGTCGCCGCCGGTAATACCGTTGAGCACCGCTGCTGTCGGTGTTGGCGGAGGCGGCGGCACCAGCGCCGCAATCGCCTTGGCGCAGGCGTTGCCTATGCAGCATTTGTTTTTTTGGCCGGCATTGTACCAGGCAAAATCGTCATAGCCTTCGCCGCTGAAGTTGGGGCCGGTTTTGACCCATTCATTGACGAATGTCGGCGGGTCAAAATCGGCCGCGCCGGAAGCGCCGGCATTGTTGAGCTCGCCTGCATCTGTGCTGCCCGTATCTATGCGATCCGCCCGGGTGCTGCCGCCTGGCTGGAAGGCACCGTGACCATCCGGCCCGTGGCTGATTAGGCCATACATGGTCCGGCCAACAAGCGTGCCGCCATCGGAGTCATACCACCTTACATCGCCGCCGCCAGTGGTTTGCACGCAGCTACTGCTTGAGGTGGCGCGCTTATCCACCACATAGGTAAAGGGCCGCCCCCAGCCATCAAAATAGTGTTCAGTGGAAAGGCCAAGAGTATGAACGGGCACGGTGCCTGCCACGACGTTAGTATCATCAAACGGAGTAAGAATGCCGTCCGTTGCGCCGGAATCGGCGCAGTCGCCGCGCGAGCCATTCTCAAACCCAAATCGCGCATTGCCGGGGTAGTATTCGCCGCTAGCCGGGCACGGCCTGCGCCCTTGAGAGCGCATCATGTTCTTGAACTTTTGATCGATCGCTTTAGCTCGCTCATAGGTCTGCATATAGCGACGCGGCGTATCTCCCCCTTCTTTACTAGGGATGACGGCTGCAGCTACCAAGCCCGCAGCAAGCACTATCACGCTCAGCTGAATCAGTGAGAAACCCCGCTGAGAATGCATGGGATGCGTTGTTAAATGCATGTATACGCTCGCTTGCTTCATGGTTTGCCTCCGCCGCAAGCACGTTATCAGTAATTCCTTTAGAAAAGGTTAACCAGCAGAGTTGCCTCGCGACGATGCATTTCGCCTCAACTCAACAAATGCTTGCAGCAAATTGTTGTTTGGTTTAAGCCGCCTTCTGGCGAGGTGGCATGCAACCAGATTTTGCCCTAATTGAGGCAATTAAACACGGCGATGTTTCAGGGTTTGACAAAGCGCTGATCTGCGGCGCAAGCCTAGGGGCTCGCGATATAAATGGTGATTCAGCTCTCGAAACTGCCCAGCGATACGGACAGCTTGAGTTCGGCCGGCAGCTCATCAAATTCGGCGCAAACGTCCGGGCGATCGTCAATCAAAGTGGGGACACGCTCCTTCATCGCTGCTGCCGTTGTGGCGATATCGGTTTTGCTGGCTTACTCCTATCGAAGGGTGCCGATCCAAACGCAGTGAATGTTGCAGGCAAAACGCCGCTGCACTGGGCGGTCACAAAAGGCTTTCAATATCTTTCCATTGAGCTAATCGAATCAGGGGCGGACATAAACAAGGCAACGCCCCAGGGCGATCAACCATTGCATATCGCAGCTCGCAGGGGCGATATCCCGATGATCAATGCGTTGCTCAAAGCTGGCGCGAGCGTTACTGCTACGAACAATACCGGCTACACCTCGCTGCATGAAGCCGCATCGGCAGGTCACACCCAGGCCGCTCAACTCATGATCGACAGCGGCAGAATCGGCTACCACGAGCGAAGCATCCTCCTGCCCAGAGTGCGGCGTGCGGCAGAGCTACATGGCCATGCGGCAACTGCCGAGGCTATACGCGCTGCCGAGGGCGGAAGAGAGCGAGCCGAACCACCGCGAGAATTGGCATAGCAATTTGATCTCGCTGTCCAGTCTGTGCGATGCATTCAATCGAGAAGTTCAAATGCGTATATGTGCTGAAGTGTGATTGCTGCCAATTCAAAACTTTTCATTGAAGATAAGTGTACAGCGTTCCCGGGACGTGTTTGAAAGAGAGTATTGGGCTATTGTTCCGTCCGCGTTGTCGGCGCAGGCTATTGCTTTCGCAATATTTGGAGCAAGAACTCTAATCGCTCCAGTTCCTGGCCTCCCATCATCAATTTTTAGATCAATTCCGTAGGCTCTCTCGGGTAGCATGAATGGGTCATCAGGTCGTGAATTGGTTACCTCTTTTCCGATCCAGAAGACATTGTTGTATTGAACATTGCGAAAATATCCATTGAAGGTGCCGGTTAAGGTCATGTTCCACAGCCCGGCAAATCCTATTCCGACTTTTTTTGAAATTGGCAGTTTTGGAGCGGTGATGCCTACAACATGCGACTCGTCGTTGATAGTGACTGGTGCGCCGGAATACTGACCCTTGATTAGTTCTGCATTCGCTAGATGTTGCCAGAACTTCAATACTTCGACCTGATACTGCCAAGAAGGCGTCCCGTAAGATCCAGGTCTGATTGCTCCATCGACTTGGCCGTCACCATTTCCATTGCAGGTCGCTTGTTTCGGAATAATATTGTCGGGCGAATTTGGGCAGCCAATATCGCTGCCCCAGAATTGAGTTGCCTTATCGAAGTCACCTGGCAGGTCCCCATATTTGAGGCGGAACGTGTTAACTGCCGTTAGCAACTCATCCCTATACGAGATAATCTGCCTGTCTTCTGCCGCTCGAATCAAATCCTGCCCCACCAGCACACCGCCGACGATAAGGCCGATGATGACCAGGACGATGGAAAGCTCAATGAGCGTGAATCCTTCCTGCCGCTTCATCGCGTCTCGCTGATTGCTGATTGCTGATTGCTGATTCATACTGCGTACCTCCACGCTCACACTAGCACCAAATCCTTAAGCAAGTGTTAATCTGCTTCCATTCTTTCCTTCCGCAATGCGGCTTCTGCTGTTGTCGCTAATGCCGCTTGGCGTCCCAGTCCAGCTCAAAAGCGGCTCCCCCTGAAGGTCGCCCCCACTTTTCAGCGGGACTGGATCGCTGCTGCGCCGCTACGCCCTGGCGTCATTGAGTCGCTCCCATCAGCCGCAAATGGTTTGCGGCAGAACTCAATGAAAGGACTCAGCAATGAACAACTTCTCCAAATCTGATCTCGCGCAATTTACTGGCGACGACATCCGCTACCAATCACTCAACCCCCGCGTCATCTACACGCCTGGCGTGCGGCATCTCGCTGAAAACGCTCATGCTTTCTGGCTTATCGATGCCATTGCATCTTACTTCGTCGGGCCGACGATGCGTCGAGCCATAGCAAGCGATGACCGGCTGAGTACCCTTCAGTTCTGGAGGCTTGAGGTTGACGATGACCAAACCGCTTGCCTCTATGCTGTCGCTGACAAAGGTATCAAGCCATTCATCGTGCAAGCAATCGACTACTCGGATTTTCCGTTTGATTCGATTGATATCTGGGCAGGATTCGACGGCCACTATTGGACGCTCTATCTGCCTTCGGAGCACTGACGGCCTGGGGCGGCTGCCTGGCCGCCCCAACAACTTGCCTCAGCAGACGCTGTGTGGCATACGGATATCAGGGAGAAATCACATGAATATCACGCAAGCAAAGCAAGTGCCTCTGGCCGATGTGCTGCAGCGCCTTGGGCATACGCCCGCTTACCGGCGCGGCGAAGACCTTTGGTTTCAAAGTCCGTTCCGGCAGGAGTCGGAGCCCTCATTCAAGGTCAACGAGAATAACTACTGGTACGACTTTGCAACCGGCGAGCATGGCGACATCATCGATTTGATGCGAGCAATTCGCGGCGGCTGCACCGTCAAGGAAGCACTCGCCGAACTCCGCAGCCTACTCGGCCAGCCTGCCGCAGACCCGTTGCCCAAGGCGAAGGCGGATGCTCCGGTTAAAACGCAATCAACCGCAGAAATCACAAGCGTCGGACCAATTCAATCCCGCGCCCTACTCAGCTATCTCCGAAGCCGTGGCATCAGCGAGCAAGTGGCAAAAGCAAACTTGCAAGAGGTTCGCTACAAACGTGACGGCAATAACTATTTTGCGATCGCTTTTGAGAATGATGCGGGCGGTTTTGAGATCCGGACGGAGAAGTTCAAAGGCTCCCTTCAAAGCAAGGCAATCACCACCCGCCATCCCGGCGGCGATACCGTGTCGGTATTCGAAGGCTTCACTGATTGGCTAACGGCTATCGAGCGTCACGCCATTGCGCCTGATGATACCGTCATTGTCATGAACTCTGCCGCTTTGAAAGCCGCTGTTGTTGAGCAGATTAAGGCTCTCGCCCCTACTAGCGTCTCGCTATGGCTCGACAACGACGCCACCGGCACGCAAACCAAGCAGGACCTGATTGAGATGCTATCGAAAGATTGCCCGCAGGTGAAAGTGACGGACCATTCGTCTCTGTATTCCGAATTCAATGACCTGAACGCACTCCACATGGAAGAGCAAAAACGCTTTCAGCGCTAGTTCCGAATTTGAGAAAGGCGTATTCCCGGGGAAAGTCAACTAACTGACTATGTGCTTCAAGGGACCCGGTGAATTGGTGAATATTTTGGCAGGCATTTCCTTGAAGGACCTTCAACCCGTTTTCACGGGAAAGCCAGCTGGCAAAACAGCATGCCTGAAAGCAAGATTGCAAGAATGCTTGCCTGCAAGCTTACATGCTTACAAGCTTGTTTTTACTCAAGCAAACATGCATGCCGGGCTGCTGGCCTGCTTGCCACCCTGCATTTTTGCTTGCCAGTTGCCAAGCAAGCTGTTAGGCAAGTTTACATGGCTAAAATCATCGCAGTAGCAAACACCAAAGGCGGAGTGGGCAAAAGCACCACCGCCGTGCATTTAGCGGCCTGGCTCTCTGAGCAGGGCCATAGCGTCCTGCTTGCCGATTGCGACACGCAGCACAGCTCAAGCGAGTGGATTTCAGAAGCGTGCCCTGACGTGAAGACGGTGCTGCTCGAAAAGCCCAATGATATCCTCAATGAACTGCCATCTCTGGCTCAGGATGTTGACTACGTCGTCGCCGACGGCCCCGGCAGCCAAACCGAAACGAGTAGGGCGCTTTTGCTGCGGGCGGACCTGGCAATTGTCCCATGCAAAGCGAGCTTGCTTGAAACTCGCGCACTAGCCAAGGCCACCGAGGTGCTCAGGCAAGCCCAGGACATTCGCGGGGGCCTTCCGCATGCCATCATCGTGCTCAGCATGGTGGGCAAGCGATATCGACTCACCAAAGACATGATCGACGCGGCAGCAGCCCTCAACCTTCCCATGGCAACCACGCCGCTTGTGCTGCGTCAGATCTACGCTGACGCGCCGGGGCAGGGCATGGTGGTCTGGCAGATGGGGGCGAGAGCAGGGGACGCATCCGTAGAGGCTAAAAAGCTATTTGCGGAGATCCTTCCCGAGGCCGAATTGCAGGTCAGCATCAGCAACCGCAAGAAAAGGAAATCGGCATGACCCAAAGACGAAGCCTTGTGGATGGCCTTCAGGAGACGCCCGCCGTTGATGAGATCGAAAAGCAATTCGTTTACGGGGAAAAGGCCGCAGCAGAAAAAGAGCAGCCCGTAAGCCGAGGTAGCGAAGCCGAGCAGCAGCAAGTTATGCCGCAGTTTAAAGGCCGCGTACCGCTTACCACCCGTTGCCGCCCCGAGCTGGCCTCAGCCATCAAACGCGCTTCTTTGGAGCGTCAGCTGCAGGGTGTGGAGCCCAGCCGCATTCAAGACATCATCGAACAAGCCCTGGAGCAGTGGCTCGCAAACAACGCATAGCCATGGCGGCGTTAACCATTCTGAAACCATTCTCTGCTAGCGTGAGCATGGAGGTGCGCACCATGAATCAGCAATCAGCAATCAGCAATCAGCAAGACGCGATGAAGCGGCAGAAAGGCTTCACGCTCATCGAGCTTTCGATCGTCTTGGTTATCATCGGCCTGATCGTCGGCGGCGTGCTGGTTGGACAGGATCTAATACTCGCGGCGAAGAAGAGAGGAGCGATAAGTGCTACGACAGAGCTTGAACTCGCTGTAAATGTATTCAGGATGCAATATGATAGCCTTCCGGGCGACATGCTACCCAGCAAGGCAGCTCGCTTTGGTTTTTTTGAGTTAGCAACATCTACGGAACAAGGTAACGGCAAAATAAATGGGCGTGGTACAACTTCTGTAGGTGAAAACTACACCTTCTGGAGACATTTGTCTGAGGCAGGTCTAATAGATGGGAAATTTGGACAAGACTCAAGCAACCCCATCAATCCTTCAACGGGATATCCGACTTCTAACACTACTCGAAGCGAACTCTTTTTGCCCGCATTGGGTTCATTCCGTTCGGTCCATCAAAACTATTACTGGACGACGGCAGGTGTGGACCCAGACGGAAGCCGAATATATATGACAGGCGTCACTAGGCTGTACACCGATGGTAGTGTCTCAGTAGATCAGACAAAAGGGTTAACGGTTGAAGTTGCGCACGCTATCGATACCAAACTAGACGATGGACATCCAGGCAAAGGCAAAGTCGTTTTTGGATTTGGCTCTCTTCATGCGACGAGTCAGCAAGATGGAAATTGCCTCTACGGTACACCTAACGCTTACGGTGCAAACAGCGGTTTGCAATACAATTTAGAATCTCCAACAAGCCAAGCATGCGGACTGCTATTCTATCCACGGTGGTGATTTTGAAGTAACCCGTGCGAAGAACGGGGCTCAAGGCTGGCTCTCGATCCAGAGCGTTCATGAAGCAGAGTGTCATCTTTTGATTGTGTTGTCTCTTTTACGCTCAGCCCAGTGTTTGCAAAATCCTAGAAATGCCGCGTCGGCGTCTCGCGGCAGCTCACCCGGCCCGCTTGCCATCCAGCTCCGCCAATCTGCCTCAATCGCATACACATCCCAGCCAGGGGCGATGCCACGCGCCCTCGCGTATGCTTCTTCGCTCAGATGCAGTCTGGATTGCGGCAGCTCCGGCGAAGGGCTCATCGTATTGCGGTTCACAAACGTCACCATGTCGTCCTCATCAAGCGTGAGCACGTAGTCCGGCAGGTGATTGCTCGTTGCTAAGCCACGTATCATCTGCCGAAAGCGTTTCTCAGGGCTCCTTGCTCCTGTCTTCTTCAGCAGGTTTGGTAGGGAGATCATCCATTTGGCCTGCTGGCCGCAATGCTTGCGAGCCACTTCGTAGATGCGTTTCTCCAATGGCTTGCGAAGCCTGAAATAGTCAGGGTGGAGCGTCAGAACCTCCTGCGCGCGTATGGCTCTGAACACCCAGTCTGAAAGCGAGACTTCGCACCAAACCAGGCGACCCTTTCGCCCATCGGCTCCGCGAGGCTTGCGGTAGACCTGCCCCCGATCAATCAAGCCGAAGTTGCCATATTCTTCCCCCTGGCCGGTTTGAATGTTGGTGCTGATACGCGTGCCCGCTAGCCGGTCTATCGCTTCTTCTAAGGCGTCGTATTCAGGGCCGCTTGTGCCACGGTTGGTGAAGATAAGCAGGTCCCTTGCGGTAATGCGGACATGCTGAGTCACCGGCTCATTTCGCTTCAGCTTAGCCATGATCTGCGAAATGCAGTAAATCAAAATATCCTTGTCGTAGATCGTCGCCAGGCCCTTTACGCTCGGGGTGATCTCCAACCACTGCCCCTTGTGCTCATAGCGTCGTATGGCCGTATCTGGCCGCTTACTGAGCGCATAGAAGGGGTGCTCCATATGCTGCATGATGTCTTTGAGCACAGCATCTGCCACGTCGCAGATGAACAACTCTCGCTGCGAGTGACGATCGGGTAGCAAATGGCCGTAATCGGGCTTCGTGGTTTCAGTTACCTGCATGGCGATTCGTGGTTTCAGTTACCACACCACCAAGCCACAGAAAAATCACGCCGTCAAGCGATTCGTGGTTTTAGTTACCGCGCGTTTCAATTCGTGGTTTTAGTTACCAAAATCCTAGTTTTAGTTACCAAACTTCGTGGTTTTAGTTACCGGCCCTCTGAATTCTGCTTTGCCGTTCAAGCACTTGGCGGCGGTTATCCACAGCGTAACACTATATTTAACACATATATAACACACCGGCGGCTGTGGATAAGTCGGTAAGTCCACCGGTGAAAGCCAACGAAACATCCGTGGTTGGACTTTGCAAAAGAAAGGAAAAGAGACGTTGGGGTCAAACGGTCTTATCGCGGCTGCTATCGTTTCGCTCAATGACTTCAGGCGTCACGTGATAAGTTGGTTCTCGTAGCAGCCAATCGCTGCCGGTGATCTCAGGATGTTGCATGATTGGCATCTCAATCAGCTTGTCGAAAAGAACCGGCGAATCAACCAAAGAAACAGCGAGATGAACAAACAGATCTCGCGTCATCTTGTCTGCGTCAGATCCTGCCCAGCCATCATGGTCGCATGAGTAGTGGCGATAGCTGCTAACGGCCATTGCTAGTTCGCCCTTTCGATACTCCGCCGAGTCCACCGGAAAATACAGATAGTCTTTTTTTCCCTTCTCAGGCGCCCTCGCTTCAACGGATAGAGCATTTTCTTTCGCAAGAGCCCTGGCCACCTCTTCAACAGTTTCGTAGTCACCATGAACGCAATCGTAGTGCACAATTGCATCCGCCAATGCTGTTATGTGGTGGTCTTTACAGTGATGAGAGAACTCCATGTCAATCGGCCCTTCTTGAAGTTTTGCTTGCCAATAGCAGCAAATCTCGCGTCGCGCAACTTGATAGAGACCTGCGGCTAGGTAGTGAGCGAGCTGCTGCACACCAAGGATCGATGAGCAGCCCTCAATCCGCGTAAATGACGCTGCGCAGTGCGAAACGCAGGGTTTCACCACCTATGTCACCAGCATCGAGGTGGAGAATATCGGGGAATAGAAATAGCCCGAATTTTAAATGTCCACCTTCCAACGGTATTTATTTTTGCCGCTGCTTTCTCGTGGCCGCTTTTCGGATTATTCGTAAAGTTCCTGTGCGGTAAAGAAAAAAGTTTTTCACTGGGTTTTGCGACTCTGAAACGCCCCTAGATAGCTTCTCAAAAACCCGAAAAAAACCCAAAGTAATATATGTTGTCATTTTGGCCATTCGTTTCACCGCCTTTTTAACGGAGTTTTAGCCGCTCTTTGCCGTTTGCCCTCCGCTCAGCCAAAGAAAACATAGCCGCGTCCACCAGTTTCCCACTTTGGAGCGAGCAATGAATGAGCTGAAGACAGGCAAAGTACCACTAGCCAACATCGTGGAGGGAGTGCAGCCCCGCCACGCCATCAAACCCGATGCCATCACCCGAATGGAGCAATCGCTGGCAAATATCGGCCAGCTTTCACCAATCGGGCTGGAGTATATCGGCGAAAAAACATACCGGCTTGTCTACGGGAACACTCGTTTTCATGCGGCTAAGGGTGTTGGCTGGGATTGGATCAACGCCCTTGTGATGCCCAAACAAGCAAAGGCAGGGGCAGCGCTCCGCATGGCCGTCAGCGAGAACACCGTCCGCGAGCAAATGACTTTTGTGGAAATGGCTGATGCCATCGTGGAGTATGCCAAGCAAACGGGGCAGCCACTCACTGCCGCCGGCAAAGAGCTTGGTTTTAAGCAAAGCCCAATCTCAAAATGCCTTCGCATTGACAAATGCGTCACCCCTGCCAACAAGCGCCGCCTCCTTGAGGCTGGCTTTGGAGGCTCACATGCCTACTACGTATCGCAAGTTAAGGATGAGAAAGAGCAAACCGAGATGGTGACAAAAGCCATTGAGGAAAAGTGGTCGCGCCGTGATTTCGAGCGGTACTTGAAAGGCTCTCGCAAGCCTGTTACCCGCTTACGCCTGCATGTCAAAAACTCCCTTGTGGCCATTGATGTGCCAAAGGGAACCACAGGCGAGGAGCTAATCGAGGTAATCCGCGAGCTAACCACTGACTTGAAAAAGCATGTGGCTGCGGCTCACACGCCCGAAACCATCGCGCAGATTTACGCCTGATGTTTTGGCGCAAGAAAGACCCGCCGCTCTTTTCCATAGAGCAGGCGGTAACAGGCATTCTCGCCACAGGGAGGCCCGGCTCTGGCAAAACTACATTGGTTAACCGCATCGCAATCGAGCTGGCTGCCATGGGCTGCATTGTGTGTGTCTGCTGCATCAAGCCTGATGAGGCAGATAATTATTCCGAGCTTCTGAAGCGATACAAGCCACTTCGCATAGAGCCGGGTAACGCTGTGATTAATCCGCTTACCTACGAGCTTGGCCGGAAAGGGGGAAGCCCCCGCTCGCTGGCTCGTTTTATGGAGGATTTGACGGAGGTTCTATCTCGCTCAAGCTCTGAAAAGACCGAGGTGTTTTGGAAATCCGGCACGGCAGACACACAGGCATACGCTATCGAGCTGGCGTACATGGTCAAGGGTAAGGACGCTAGTTTTCAGGATGTCTATGACATCATTTTGTCCGCACCTTCTGACCCGGCTCAGGCTTCCTCTGAGTCGCTACGCTCTACCCCGCTGGGTCAGCTCTTGGAGCGAGCCTTCACCATCAACCCGGAAAGGGCCAAAGTTATCGCTGACTTTTTCTTGAAGCGTTTTGCTTGCGTTGGCGAGAAAGCCAATGGTGCGTTTCGCACCGGGGCGCTTACCGCAATTGCTCCTTTCCTAGAGCCGGGCATCAAGGAGATTACCAGCGGGCGCTCCACCATCACGCCAGAGCAAATGCTAGAGCGTCACACCATCTTGGCGCTCGATACGTTGACCTACAGCACTGGCGGGCTGGCTCTGAACCTGCTTGCTAGCTGGCTGTGCATGGAGGCCGTCTTACGCCGCACTAAATGGCGTAGGCCGTTTGTTCTGGTGCGAGATGAATACCACCAGCTTGCCCATGCCGAGCGTGATATTCGCGTTCAAAGCGTGGGCCGCTCGCAGGAATTTATTGGTATTAGCGCTGTTCAAACATTGCCAGTGCTAAAAGCCGCCATGGGTGGTGATCTGGCTGCGCAAAACCAGAGCGAAGCGCTCTATGGCCTGCATGTGAGCAAGGTCATGTGCAACAACAATTGCCACCTGACCAATGAGTTTAATTCCAACGTCATTGGACAAGAGCGTGTGATGTTCTATGGCGGCGGTGTTGCCTCTCAGGATGAGCCGCCAGAGTGGTACGACTTCTTTGGCGTAGGCAAGTCCCCCAACGTCTCGTTTAACCAGCAGTGGCATTTTAAAGTGCCGCCTGCTTCCTTCCTCTCGCTTCGCACTGGAGGCCCTGCGAACCGTGGATATGTCGATGCCATCATTCATCGTGGAACTGATGGCCATGAGTTTGTCACTCACAGACAGGAGAAGAAGCCGTGATGCATAATCACGACCACAAAGAGTTTGCTTCTGGAAAGGACGTGGCAGCGTTTGTCACTGGCGTTTTCCATTTGGCAGTCTCGATACTCGGCGTGTTTTGGGCGCTGTGTATCAAGAAGCGTGGCACCGTAGGCACTCGCGTCTACATGGTTGACACGGGACTTTGCTGGCTTGGCTTGCTGGCCATGACTGGGCAGCCCGGCGATTGGATGTTTCACCTTGCCTTGGTGATGTTGCCGCTGTTGTGGCTCTATCACCTGGTTGCAACGTGGAGCCGCAAGGAGCACGTGCACACGATGTGCATTGGCTCCAGCCCCTTTCCCTTTGAAGCCTCTACTAATCAATCGATAGAGACTTTTCTGGGAATCGGGCTTGGCGTTCTCATCGCCACCACTCTTGATTTTTACTTTGGTTGTTTCCTCGCTCTATCAGCATTCGCGGGCATTGTTCGCGCATGGATGATTGACGAGCGAGACCGCCGCCGCGCAGTCCAGATGAATGATGCACTGGCTGAGCAGGAATACATGATGCGAACCATGGAGAAATACAGCAAATGAGCAGTAGCAAAATTGGCTCAGGGCAACTGGCGGCAATGGGCCGCATGGGGCTAGACGAGCTAAGCCACGCGCTTAAGGCGTTTCCGGATTCAATCCCGATTACGCCAGAGCCGGGGGCTTTAGGGGAGCCAACCCCGCAGGAAGTCTTTGCTGATAAGCAAGGAATGTCACCCTTGGAAATGTACCAGCGTGACTTGTACCAACCCGAAGTTTCTCAGGAGATGGAAAGATGAATGACGTAGTCTTTAACCTATGCATGCTCTTTGGAGCGGTGGGGCTGGTGATGCACCTCCGCTGGCTGGCAAAGTGGTACGAGATTTACCGCTTGCTTGCGCCGTATGAACAGTGGCTCATAGAACACGGATGCAAGAATGAGGTCTACGCTGGGCCGTTTGAGTGGGTTTGGAACCACGCCATGTCCATAACTTATGGCGCGTTCTGGCTCATGCTTCTGGGCCTGCTGTCCGACTCGAACCGCAACCCCGATGCGGTGCGGGTGATGTTTGTGTTTGTAGCGCTTACGCCCGGCCTTGCGATTCCGATTATCACCACCCGCTTTTGGAATATTCACAGCGTCTGCAAATCTCGCGCTGCTCGGCTTTCTCGTGGAGCGGAGGCAGCAACATCATGATTGAGCTTTTACTACTACTGTCGCCTGTTGTATTTGCGTTAATCACCCTGCCATGCCTGCTTCGTTGGCATGGGGCGCTCGCGGAGATCAAAAGGCTAGAGGCTGGGGCTGGGGAGCTGCTCATATTGCCGTTTGAGCGTTTTCTCTCCCGCGTGATGCTGGGCAAGTTTTATTTCATCTTGCCTTTGCTGGTGGCTCACGCTTACGCCACTGTGGGCTTGGGCTTATGGCTGCTGATTGTTGCTTGCTTATGGCTGTTTTTTCCTATGTTCATGGCGCTGCTCTCGCAAGGTGAGTGCATGCGTCTCGAACTCGAATTACTGAAGCGTTCTTTACCTACTTTCCAAAAGGAAAACTGATGTCCAATTTACATCCTAACACTAGTTTTATTGCTGAGTATGGGTATGTCGCTGGCTGGAGCGAGCTGCGTATCTACTGCGCAATGCATGCTGTCGAGACCCACGATAGCCTCCGGAAATGCGCCCTAAGCAATGGTGATGACGAGGATTTTGAAGAACTCGCTGACTTGGCGGAGGAGCATTATGAGCATCTTTTTCCGAATGCCTCCCTTCGTTCACCGCGCCGCGAAGAAGAAGCTTCAACACCTGCTGCTCAGCATCATTCAAGCCATCGGAATAAGCATGTTTGGCAGCATGTGGCCGTCCATGGCTTGCTTATGGTTCTGGGTCACTTCTTCGGCCACAAGCATCGCTAATGTTTACGGTAGGGCAAGCTGCGCTCAGGCTAGGCGTGTCCACTCGGTTTGTTTATCGGCTCTGCGCCACTGGCACCATGGAACACTTCCGCCTTGGCTCAGCTATCCGCATCAGCAGCGAGCAACTAGAGCGCTACCTACAAAGCGCAAAAAACGAGGCTCCCCAGCAGCCAGCTAGGAAGCCCCAAACGAAAACCCCAGCTTTGCAGTTTCTCAGGCTCAAAAGCTAGGGCTGAAATGCGGCACGGATGCCGCGTTTTTATTCTACCATCCGGTTAATCTGTTGCTGCAAGAAATCTGTTTTCTCGCCAATGTGGCTATAGACGAGGCTGAGCATCGCGGTTGAGCGGTGGCTAAGCAGTTTGGCTACGGTGAGGTGATCCATCCCCGCCTCTAGCCATCTTGTCGCTGTCAGGTGACGCACCGAATACAGGCAGTAGTGCTTGCCCACCTTTTCACTGATCCGCCTCATGCGGCAGTTAATCGCGTCCTTTGTCCATGATCGCCCGCTGCGGTTGGTGAAGATGTATTCACCTTTTAGCCGCTTTTCCACAATCTCTCTGGCTTTGTCCGTCAGGTAAATCACTCTGGCATGCTTCTTGCCTTTGGACTCTTTCACCGGAAATTGTATTTTTCCATCAATGTAGTGACGCGGCTGCATGGCCCTCACCTCCTGCGGCCTTGCTCCTGTCTCGCTAACAAACACCAGCAGCGATTTAAACGGCTCGGTTGTCTTGCCAAGCATTTTGTCAAACTCTGCCTGTGAGGGATACTCTTCACGCCGCTCTGACGGTGGCACGTCCAAGCACCTAATGGGCGTGCGGTCAAGATAGCCTCGCTTTACGCCCCAGTTAAACGCCGCCGTGACAGAGCCTGCAATCGTTCGTTTGTAGTTGTTGGCCCAATCCTTTCCAGAGATAAGTCCATCTACATGGTGAGGCCGCACGTCCTCGGCGGCAATCGTCTGGTCACTGAGTGAATCAAGAAAGGCTTGCAGGTGGCGAGCATGCTTTTCAAAGGTGGGCTCGGCTCGGTTTTCCTTCACCCATAGTAAAAACGCATCCATCAATGCGGCGGCAGTGAGCTTCTCGACCTGCTTTTTCGGTTCTGGTTCCTCGCGTTTGCTCATAAGCTCATGGAATGCTGTCTGAGCTTCTTTCTTGTCTTTGCCAAGGTTGTGTAGCTTTCCGCCGATGCGGACATAGTAGGTTTTGCGGTCTTTGCGATACCAGATTTTGTTGGGGCGAGGCATTGCGTTCTCCATAAAGGCGCAGGGTTTAGTTGCATGACTCCTTGGATAGTACGCAGAGGCCGTAAAACGGGGCGCTATTTTCCAAACGTTCCCTGCTTTCACACGGCAGAGGCCACAGATTCGAATTCTGTATCGCCCATTCCCAAAAACCCAGCATTTCTAAAGGATTGCTGGGTTTTTTCGTGTCCTGACCGTCTGCTGGCTTTGCATTGGAATCGGTCAGGGATGGACAATCTTGTCCCATCTGGACTGGAGTTGGTGCATCCATTGGTGCATCGGCGCCAACTCGCAACGTTGGCAACTGTTCCACCGCCGCCGACGTCTCCAGGATCCGTTCATCGGTGTAGGTGTTCATCGTCAATGCAATGTCACTGTGACGCATCACGGCTTGCGCTGTGCGGGGAGAAACCCCTGCAGCCGAAAGATGGGTCCCTGTCGAATGACGCATGGCATGCAAGTGGATCCGACCGTCTTGTGAATCAACCTTTTCGATACCAGCGGCCTCGAGATCCCGGTTCAGGATCCGAAGCAAACCGGTGGGGACCTTGAACACGGGATCGTCTGCTGACAGCCCGTCGCACCATCCCTTCAAGTCGGCAGCGAGGTCGCCTTTCAACGGAACCGTCGAACCTTTGCGGTTCTTTTCGTTGCAAGATCGCAGAACCAAAAACGGGACTTCGCCGAACGATAAGTCACCAACTCGCAACGTCCGTAGCTCGTTGGTTCGCAATCCGGTCAAGATCAGCGTCTTGTAAATCAGCGCTCGTTTCCGCCTTCAGATCACGCAGCCAGCGGAATCCACAACCGTTGCATGCCGCGTTCAATCGCGTTTCACTCGTCTTGATCCGGTCCGCGTTAACACCGCGTGTTTTCAAGTCAGCGATGTACTCGGCGACATGATTGGCAAGCGGCGTCTTGTTGTGGTCGCCGATTTCAAGATCAGTTGTGGTCAGTGAACCAACCCGCACTTTGTCTGCTTCTGAAAGCAAGTCATTAAGCTTCTTTTGTGCGGCTTGCTTGTCGCGGCAACCGGTCGCGACTTCTCGAATGATACCTTCCCCGTCGCGGTACTTGGCCGTGTAGGTCGATGATTCGGTCTTGACGCGTGGTGACCCACTCCCTCTCTTGCTCAGTCAAAAGACGCGGGAACAACACCTCAACGACATTTCCGACGCGTTTGAATTGAATCCAGCCTTTCACGGCCGCCAGCTCGGCTAACTCCATCCCGGCGGCAGGCGAACAGTCCAAGAGTTTCATGTAGGAAGATTCAAAAAGAAGTGGCCCCCGATCCCCGGTGACGAAACCCAGCAGCAGTGCAAGCGACACTGCACCAGGAGTCGGACGCACACGCTGCCGTACTTTCTTGACGCGTCCTTTCAAGTGACCAGCGTGGGTCCAAGTCGTGGCCAGATTTTGCGCAGTCGACTTGAGTGTGGCGGCGCTAAATCGACCGGGGTCCTGAGCGTCGATGAAGGCTTCTAACTCTTCACGAATGAACGGTGCGTTCTCTTTCAATCCAAGAACGAACTGCGTGTTGGTCCGAAGCACCGCATCTCGGGCGTAGGCGACGAGAAATGCCAAGAGTGGACGTCCGTCCGGATCACGCTGCCATAGATAGACAAAATCGCGATAAAGCGGGACATCGAGGTCGAGGCCGTAGAGTGCACCCATGTGCCGCGCAGCAAGCTTTCGCGATCTAGTGGTCCGTTTCCCCAGGACATTCTCATCTTCGATCGCATCCAGCAACTTTGAACGCGACTGCTCCAATCGGTTGTCACTGAGCAGCGTAACTAGGTCACTAAGCATCATCGACCGCGCAAGGTGAGGCCCGCCCGCGTTCATCGCGAACCCGAATCTTTCCAGCCCTGTCGGCGCGGCTGTCGCGTCATTTTCAGCGATTCCGATCACGCTATCTCGCCTTCCGTGGTACCGTGCGGGATTTCTCGGCCTCATTCAGCAGTTGCTCAAGATCCGATTGTTTGAATAGCCGGTAGCCGTTGACCGGATTGCGGTGCATTGGAATTTTTCCGGCCCGGCCCCAATTGCGAACCGTATTCTGAGATACTCCCAAGAACGCGGCCGCGTTCTTGATGGTGAGATAGTTGTCGAGCTTTTCCATTGACCCATTCCCTTGCGAAATTACCGCCCCGACCAGCAGTGCAAACCTTACCAAACCGTGAAACGGCAGGTAAGCACCCTGGGATGCTGAATGGAACTCTGTGAGGGCCTGACCTCTCTCGTGAATTTTGGCGTGGCCCCATCGAAAATCAACACAGCCGAAGAACTCTCTGACGAGCAACGCGACCTTACGGGGCGAAGCAGCTAGACGCCCAATGCGACTGTGGTTGATCATTTGATGCATTTGTCATTAAGCGAGAATTGGGATCACTGATTGCGAAACGTCCGCGAGGGATCTGTCCTCCGCGGGCATTTCGTTGGTGATACTTGATCCTTGTTCTTCTTCCGATGAATATTCGCATGGCGGACCACTAAGTCCCCAGAGGAACTGAGGGCACGGTCATGGGGCAAGAATTTTTCGTGTTGGTTCTTTTTGCAATCACGTTTCCAGGTCGTGTTGGATCGCGTTGACCGCCTCTAGCATGGGGCTGCGTGCGTTGACGAGCGACTGCCATGCATCGACCGCTCCGTCGCTAGTCTGGCTCGCATCTGAGATCACTGCACGCTTGCGTGCCTCTTCGTCGCCTTGGCCTTCATCGCACCGGCATCTGGATTCTGATGCTTGGCTCTTGATTCAGAGGGACGAGTGTTTTCACGTACACGGGTCCTGGCTTCGAAGCGAACACGATTATCTCGGTCAGTTGGTCAGTGTTCAGGTGGTAAATCTTTCCAGTCCCCGGCTTCCCCAGCAATCTCACGCTTCGGCCGCGTGGTAACGTTTCGCATTCCAGAGTGTGTCGTGATGCCCTTCGATCCCGCGTTCAACAGCTTGATAGCTGAAGACGACGGCTTTGCCGGAACTGGTTGCTCAAGCAAGCAAGCCAGCCGCCTTGTTGACTGCGGTCTTGCCGCAATCGTCCTGAGTGCTCATCCAGAGTCGCCGCTTGAGACCAGCCTGGCGACGCGGTCAACTGATTTGCCAAAAACCGGAAAGAGTCGAGCTGCTTGGCATCGGGCCGAACCCTTTCCGACAGGCGGTGGATCTTCGCGTTTGGGTTCTTCGAATGATTGGTCGAAACCTGAACTCACACGTATCTGCAATCCAGGCATGTAGACGCACCCACTGCGGATTGACTGCTACTGGCGTTGTTGGCCGTCCGCCGTCGCCAATGCGGCTCGCTGGCGAATTGCATTGGCAACCCGATCGAGGGCATCGTCTCCGAGCGTTTCAATGACCAGGCAAAGCAGGACTGCACACTGGGTTTGTTCATGCGTTATTGCGATCTGGTGCATCCATTGGTGCATCGCCTCCGTTTCCGCATCGTTTCGCCCGGCGTTTTGCGGTATTTCGGATCCGTCGCCTTTGCTTTCACACGGCAGAGGCCACAGATTCGAATTCTGTATCGCCCATTTCGGCAGCTTGCCGAATACCTCGTAAATCACCGATCGAAACGCCGCTCAGGCGTTACCAGCTCAGTCAGGCTGCGCGACTCACTTTCAGCATTTACGGTACAGCGTACCGCAAACGATTGGAACTGAATCGCATGCCAAGACAAAAAGCAAAGCTCCCCAAGTACCACTACCACGTCTCGGGCCAAGCCCGCGTCTATCTCGATGGACGGTACTTCTACCTCGGCACCTACGACTCGCCCGAGAGTCACGCCCGGTACTTCGCTCTCTGCAAGGAGTACCAAAATGACGGCTGCAAGATGCCCGAGGACAGCTCGACCCATCCGAGCGAGGACGCAACCATCACGGTGTGCTGCGTCACCGCAGACTACCTCGAGTTTGCGAAGGTTAAATACGCCAAGTCGCCAGGGGATTACTCAAAACATGAAAGCCTCTGCGACCTTCTCGATTACGAATACGGAGACCTGCCGGCGGTCGAATTCGGGCCAAGACGGCTCTCCGAAATACGTGACTTGCTCGTGGCCACCAAGAACCGCCGTGGCCGGCACAACACACGCCACTACATCAACCAGCAAGTTCAAATCATCGTGCAAGTTTTCAAACGTGCCGTCGCGAGAGAGCTGGTTCCAGTTGAAATCTGGACGGCACTGAAGGCGCTGGACTCGCTGCGAGAAGGCGAGACCGTGGCGAATGAATCCACCGACCGAGAACCGGTGGGGATTGAGGCTGTACGGCAGACCGCCAAGCACCTTTCCCCTGTCCTCAAAACCATGGTGCGGATCCAGGCAGCAACCGGCATGCGACCCAGCGAAGTGCTCCGGATGCGTCCAATCGACATCGACAAACGAGCGGACGGTGTGTGGGTGTACCGTCCGAATGAACACAAAACGAAACGGCACGGCAAGAAGAAACAGGTGCCAATCGTCGGTGACGCCCAAGAGGCTCTTGAGCCCTACCTGAATCGGGAGCCAACGGAATATTGTTTCAAACCGGAGGAATCCGCTCGTTGGTATCAGGAACAAAAATCCGCCAAGCGAAAAACACCAGCCAACCAAGGCGATCGCCCCGGCTACAACAAACGCACCCGTGCGGGTGAATCGACATCCCGTCAGTACTCCCCGAAGTTCGACAAGGACTCCTACCGCCGAGCAATTGTCCGTGCAGCCAAAAAGGCCGGGGCGGAACACTGGACGCCGTATCAACTCCGGCACACCGCCGCGACTGTGATCCGGGAAGCACTCGGGATCGAAGGAGCCCAAGCTCTACTCGGGCACTCCAAGAGGCAGATGACCGAGCACTACGCGAAAGAGTCTCTCGACAAGGCGATCGAAGCCGCCAAAGCTGGCCCAAAGATCTAGAGCCTTTGGGATGAGGATCCGCAGTCGGCAGCGAGTGCCGACTTCTGGTCCAAGGCAGAACGGCATGCCGTGTAGGGGCGACGGGCGACACGGCAGCGTCACTTGATGGTATCGAGGACAAGGTGAGCGGAGGAATCTTACGCACGGATGTCCATCGCGAACACGCGTACCCGACGCACCTATCGCCGGCGTTTCGTCGCCTTAGCGATAGCGGTAGAGAGTTTCGACTTGCCAGTAGAAGCCGATACTCTTGGCGACTTCGCTACCTCAGAACGTTGCGCCCCGTGAGTCACGCTACTCGTTCAATCGAACCGCTCGGCCGTCGCGGATGGATTGGGCCATCGCGGCCAACACTCGCATGTCGGCTAGACCTTCTTCCCCCGGCGTTCGCGGCTTTCGATCCTCCAAGATATCTCGTGAGAAATGATCCATCTCCGACGCGAAATGATTGACCTCGGCGATCTCATGATGGGTCACCACAGAATGCGAATCCGCATTGCTCTTTTGATGTGTCATCAATCGTTGGCCGTTGTAGCTGAATGCCGGCGTCAGCTCGATCAAACCATCGGTGCATGCGACGCGGTAGAAGTCATTGCGATGAGTGCCGAATCCGCAACTGATGTTGGCTAGAACGCCGGAGGGAAACCGCAGCACGCAAGAAACGCTTTCAGGCACTTCGCGAAACCGTGGATCGTCGGTGGGCTGGTGTGCCTGAGCAAACGCCTCGACAGGTTCTTCACCGGTGACATAACGAGCCGCGTTGATCGGATAGACGCCCACATCGCCGACCGGCCCGCCACCTAGTTCCGCGGCCAATCGAATGTTTGGGGCCTCGACGTTGATACTGAAACTACCGTCAAACGTCTTGATCTCACCAAACCGTTTTTCATCGCACATCTGCATGACTTTGCGATTCAGTGGTTCGTAGTGCAGTCGGTAGGCGATCATCAACTTGCGTTTTGCCTCCTCGGCCGCGGAAATCATTCGCTGACACTCTTCGATGGACACCGCCATCGGCTTCTCGCACAGCACATGCTTCCCTGCCCGCAACGCGCGGACTGTGAATTCGGCGTGCATTGAATTTGGCAAGACGATATAGACGACATCAATGCGGTCGTCTTCTAAGATCTTGTCGAAATTCTCGTAGTTATAGATCGCGTTCTTTTCGATTCCGTAGGCTTCCGCAATGGTCTTT
>NZ_ANMO01000207.1 GCF_000338295.1 Rhodopirellula europaea 6C | reverse complement strand
TACTTCAAGTCCGGAATCGCGTTGCGACGCTCGTGATCGACGTCGAGACGCACGATCGCCGAGTCGACTTTGGGACGCGGCCAAAACACAGTGGGTGGAAGGATGCGAACGATCTCGGCCCGGCATGTGGCTTGAATCCAAATGCTCAGTGCGCCGTAGTCCTTCGACCCGGGGCCAGCGACCATGCGCTCGCCGAGTTCTTTTTGGATCGTGACCACGATGCGGTCTGGCGGCGGGTCTTGGTGCAGCAGGTTGCTGACGATTGGAGTCGCGACGTTGTAGGGTAAGTTCGCGACCAACATGAATTTGCTGTCGTCGGGCAAGCGTGACTTGGCATCGCGAATCGATTCCATGATGTCATCACGGAACGTGCTTTTGTTCTTCAGTGCGTCGCCTTGGATCATCTTCACGTGCGGGAACGGAGCCAGTTCCTCCGACGCGAGTTGAAACAGGTTTTGGTCGATTTCAACCGTCAAGATCGCGCCGGCTTGAGCCGCCATGATGGATGTTAGCGAGCCGACTCCGGTTCCGATTTCCAGCACGATGTCGTGCGGCCCGATATCGGCTGAACGAGCAATCAGTTCGACCAGGTTCAAGTCGATCAAAAAGTTTTGACCGTACTTGGACACCGGGCGCAGTCCGGCGGCCGTCAAGCGTTTGGACAGGTACGTCGCGGTTTGCCGTGAGCCGCGAGAAGCGTTGTTCGAACGCGCTGGAGGTTGAGGCGGTGCGACGGGAGGAGTGGGATCGATTTCGTCACTCATGATTGCGGGCTCCAGGGTGTGTTGATGGGGGACGCAGGGTTGCTTGCGTCGGCTTGGTCGTTGGCATTGCCGAACTGCAATGTTCGTTGCACATACTTGGCCAACAAGTCGGTTTCTAAATTGATGCGGTCTCCGACTTGGCGGCCTCCCAGTGTGGTGGCGTCCAACGTGTGTGGGATCAGTGCGACCGTGAAGTAGTCTGCTCCGACATCGACGACCGTCAGGCTGATGCCGTCAACCGCGATGCTGCCCTTGGCAACGATCTGTTGTGCGAAGGGGGCGGGAACCGAGAATTTCAAATTCGCCCATGGTGGGTCGTCGACTCGTTCGATCAATTGACCGACGCAGTCGACATGTCCGGTGACGTAGTGGCCGCCCATTCGGTCGCCGACCGCTAGCGACCGTTCCAGGTTGACGGTGGATCCGGCCGTCAATTCGCCGAGATTGGTTCGGCTGAGCGTTTCTTCGCCCGCCTCAAAGGACAACTCGTCGCCGTCGATTTCGACAACGGTCAGACAGCATCCGTTGATCGCGATGCTGTCGCCCAGCTTCACGTCGCGAGCTGGATCTGTGTCCCGGAAGGAGGGGGCGGCGATCACCAGACGTCTGCCGGGCGGTTGTTCCACGACGGCAGAAAGTTGGCCAACGGATTCGACAAGACCGGTGAACATAACAGCGAAATGGGAAGATGGAGGCAGATGGCGGGAAAGACGGCTCAAAACCGAGGGAAAACGCAGGGAATCGGTGCCGGGTGGTCAGTTTCCGGGGCATTGGACAGAATACCGCCCGATCGGACAACGTCCGCCTTTTCCAAATCAAATTTTGCGGCCCTCCATTGAGCCGAATTTCGTTCCCCCTCAATCTCATAGTGAACCCATGACACTGATCGAATCGATTCACGCTCGGCAAATCTTGGACAGCCGCGGCAACCCAACCGTCGAGTGCGAAGTCACGTTGATGGACGGAGCCGCCGGTCGCGCCGCCGTGCCCAGCGGAGCCAGCACCGGAATGCACGAAGCCTGGGAACTGCGAGACGGTGAC
>NZ_ANMO01000206.1 GCF_000338295.1 Rhodopirellula europaea 6C | reverse complement strand
AGCGGGGCGGAGATGTGTTTTGTGGGCCTGGGCTGCCCACGCCAAGAGATCTTTGCTTACGAGATGAAAGAACATCTTTCGATGCCTCTGATCGCCGTGGGTGCCGCGTTCGCGTTCCATGCGGGAATGCTGGAACAAGCCCCACCGTGGATGCAAAAGAACGGGCTGGAATGGTTCTTCCGTTTGACGCGAGAACCTGGCCGCTTGTGGCGACGATACCTGTATCTCAACCCTGCTTATGTGTCATTGCTGGCGCTGCAGAAACTGGGGATCTACCGTCGAAAATGCGACGGAGGGCAATCACCCAGCAAAGAGTTGATGTTTGGCTGATCGGTCGCTTGCCTTCACGCCGGTCTGTCGACCAAGCAAATTCACTCAGGAGTTGAGTGCGTCGCTGAGACGGAGCGTTTCTTCGACCAACGTATCGACGCGACGACCGATTTCTTCGTCGGCCAACGAATCGCCCTCGAACGATTCTCCTGTCGCGTAAACAAACCGCGGCACAATCACGCAGCGGAAATCCAACATCAAACTATTGGCCAATCCCATCGCGGACATGTAACTGCCTTGGCCGCCCGCGGCCAACAACAACGACACGGTCTTTCCCGTCCAGGCTTTCCCGGTCAGCTCCACCGCGTTTTTGATCGCGGCATTCACGTCGTAATTGTAGACCGGCGAGGCAATGTAAATCGCTTCCGCCGAACGAACCAATTCGCCAAGTGCGATCACTTCTTCGTTGCCATAGGCGGTCGCACCGTCGCACGGCGGCAACGTTCGCTGAGACAAATCGAAGACTTCGACTTCCCGTTCCTGAGATCGCAGTCGCTCGGCAACCGCGCGAGCCAGAATGCGGCTGCGGCTGGTGGGATGGAGACTGGAACTGATGACGAGGTGCATGCCTTGGCTCATACAAAAGTGAATCGGCTCGGAAGAAGCGGAGCTCGACAATGGCGGAACTCGGCCGGTGGAGCCTACGTGAAGAAAAAACGTGTGACGTGATAGAAGATTGGCGCGGCGAAGCAGATATTGTCGATCTGGTCCAGGATGCCGGCGTGCCCTTGGACCAATGTGCCTGTATCGGTCACTCCACGATCTCGTTTGATCGCACTCATCGTCAGCGTTCCCATGCTGGCCATCGCGGTCACAACCACGCCCATCAACAAGGCTTCCCACCAAAAGAACGGTGTGGCCCAACGAAGCAGAGCCGCGATCACACCGGTCGACATCATGGCCCCCAGCACGCCTTCCCAGGTTCGAGACGCGTTGATATCCGGAGCGATCACGTGACGCCCGGCCAACTTGCTCCAGACGCGTTCCAAAGTCAGCGACAACTGAGCGATCAAGACGAAGAACATCAGCAAGTTGACGTTGCTGCCCGTCCAAGGTTCGCCGCCGGTTCGAACCAATTGAAGATCCAAAAGCGCCGGTGCGTGGGACAGCGAGTACACGCAGACCAGCAACCCGGCCTGGATCTTCGCACAACGCTCCAGAAACCGTTTCGCGTCGCCCGCGATGGCCGCACGAGCCGGAATGAACAGGCTCGCGTAGACCGGGATCATGATGCTGTAGAATGGATAATACTCATCGCCCAAACCGATCAGGATGTACTGCAGCGGCGTGAAGATGAAGAAGATCCAAAACAACGTCCTGTGATCACCCCGCCGGGTCGGCGTCATCGAGATAAATTCTCGCAATGCCCAGAACGACACCATCGAAAACAATACCACCAACCCGATCCAGTGGATCAACGATCCGATCACAAAGATCGCCACCATCGTCCACCACACGCGCAGCTTGGCGCGGAATCGCTTGACGACCGCTGCGTCGACCGCGATCGAATCGTTGCGACCGAGCAAGAACGCGACCAAAGTCGCGATGCCCAGCGCCGCGAGGATGACCGCGATCAAGATGAAAGTGGTGGTATCTGTATCAGGCAAGGTGTTCTTCGATTGGAGGGGAACCTGCTGTCGACTTGGTATCAGGCGAACAACCAGAATACCTCAGAAAGCCGAACGGCATTCCTAGCTAGCCAGTTTAGCGACCACGGCGGCGCCCATTTCTTCGGTCGACACGCTCTTGGATTGATCGCCACGAGCCAGGTCAGGTGTTCGCAAGCCATCGGTGATCACGCCCGCGACGGCTTTTTCGATCGCCTCGGCTTCCTCGGTCAGTCCCAACGAGTGACGCAGCATCATCGCTGCTGCCAAGATGGTCGCCAACGGGTTCGCGACGCTTTTGCCGGCGATGTCCGGAGCCGATCCGTGAATGGGCTCGTACAGTCCCGGACCACCATCGCCCAAAGACGCACTGGGCAACATGCCAAGCGAACCGGGCAACATGGATGCCTCGTCGGTCAAGATGTCGCCGAACATGTTGCCGGTGACAACCACATCGAATTCCGATGGTCGGTTGATCAAGTGCATCGCCATCGAATCCACCAACACGACGTCGTACTGGACATCGGCAAATTCGTTGGCCATGACTTCGGCAGCCACTCGACGCCACAAACGACTCGGCTCCAAAACATTCGCCTTGTCGACGCTGGTCAATCGGTTCGAACGACCGCGAGCCGCTTGGGCTGCCATGCGGACGATTCGTTTGACTTCACTGACCGAGTAGGTCATCGACTGGAAAGCGGTCTCTTCTTCGCCGCTGCCGGAAGTGCCTGATTCACCAAAATAAATCCCACCGGTCAATTCGCGAAAGAACAGGATGTCCGTGCCTTTGACGATGTCGGCTCGCAACGGAGACGCGTCGGCCAATTCGTCGAACAGCTTGATGGGTCGCAGGTTGGCGAACAGCCCCAACTCCTTGCGGATTTTCAGCAGACCGGCCTCGGGGCGAGTCTTGGCGGATGGATCGTCCCATTTCGGCCCGCCAACCGCTCCCAAAAGAATCGCCGCAGCGTTCCGGCAGGCATCGATGGTTGGTTGAGGAAGAGGGTCGCCGGTTTCGTCAATCGCGATCCCACCGATCTGGTGCGAACTGAAATCGAACGTGTGCCCGAAACGCTCCGCGACCTTCAGGAGGACCAAACGGGCTTGTTCGACGATTTCAGGTCCGATCCCGTCACCGGGCAACAAAACGATGGAGGAATTCATAGGTCTAACGGGGACTAATTGAGCGTGGGGAGGGCTGGAGAAAGACACATTTTTGAGACACAGAACTTAACGGACTTCGGCTGTTTCCCCCAGGGTCCTGCGTACTCAATCGTCACAACTGGCACGACCGTCCAAGTCCCCCGCAATGCGGATGATCCTGCACAACTGGTCAGCACACGGGTGTCTTCTTTAGCCCAAAGTTAAAGAGCGTTGCCTCCCGCGACCGCCCTTTTCGCGACAAATCGATCCCGCCAATCGCCAGCCGACGCTCCGTCATCTCGAATCGATTCCTTCGGCTCGGCAATCAAGCCCGACACCTCAGCACGCCCCGCTATGCACTCGACCACCAATTCGAACTTTCCAAGCGTCGCAAACTCCTCGGTGCCGCCAGTCGTCGCGCCCGCCGGCGATGCGTCCGCCGACGTCACCGAAGGACTGTCATTCTCGCCCGCCAGCCATCCGTCGGCTCTGAATGTCCCTCGTGAAATTCGGGTGCTGCACGTCGTCAACGGAGAACACTTCTCCGGCGCGGAACGCGTGCAGTCTCACCTCGGCCGCTGCCTGCCAGACCTCCATGTCACCGCCGACTTCGCTTGTGTCAAACCAGGCCGATTCGCCGACATGCTGGAAGAGCACCAATCCGGCATGGCGGGAGAAAACTGGGGACAGTGTCATCGAGTCCCAATGCGTCACCGCCTGGACTGGACCGCCGTCAAACGACTCGCCCGAGTCATGGCGGAAGGCGAATATGAACTGCTGCACGCTCACACACCGCGAACGGCCATGCTCGCCTCGGCCGTTTCGAAATGGTCCGGTCGACCTTGGGTCTACCACGTCCACAGCCCAGCTGGTCGAGATTGCGAAAGAGCTTGGTCGAACCGGATCAATGCCTGGATCGAACGACGATCGCTAGCGAATTGCTCTCATCTGATCACTGTTTCAAACAGTCTTCGCGAAGACACGATCCAACAAGGTTTTCCCGCAGACAAAGTCACCGTGGTCCACAATGGCGTCCCCGCGATTCGCCCCGCTCGCAAAAGCAAACCCACCATCGGCGGCCGCTGGACAATCGGAATGGTCGCTTTGATGCGAGCCCGCAAGGGACTAGAAGTGGTCCTGGATGCACTGGCGATCCTCAACAACGTCGGCACCGAGGTCACGCTTCGCTGCATCGGTCCCTTTGAAACCGAAGCCTACCGTCAACAAATCGACGCTCAGATCAGCGACCTCGGGATCGGACATCTGATTGACTGGGTTGGATTCACGCAGGACGTCCCCGCCGAACTCGCTCGTCTGGATGCGATGGTTCTGCCAAGCCTCTACGGCGAAGGGCTACCAATGGTGGTCTTGGAATCGATGGCTGCTGGCACACCCGTCATTGCAACTTCGGTTGAAGGAACGCCCGAAGCGATCCGACACGGCATCGAAGGTGTCCTTGCTGAGCCTCGCGATGCAGAATCTTTGGCCGAACAAATTCAAGCCATGGTTTCCGGACAATATGATTGGCAATCGATGTCTGACTTCGCTGTCACGCGCCACCATCAATGTTTCAGCGATCACACGATGGCTCATGGCGTCGCAAAGGTCTACCGTCGCATTTTGGACCCAATGGGTCATGCAACCGACGATTGATCCGGTGCAAATTTCTGCCCCGCAACCGCCCGCCAGCTTGGTACGATGAACCAAGCGGCGAGCAAACCGCGTTTCTGATCCCAGACTTCTGAATCAGCGGAAAAAACGATGCGAAGCTTCAAAGGATTGGCCACCGTTTTCAATTCAAACGGTCTCGCAATCACCCGCATCACGTTGGTCGGATTGCTACTGGCATCGATCCCAACCGCTCTCCTCGCTCAACCTCCCTTTCGCGGCGACAGTCGTTCTTTCCCCGATCGTCGCCATTCGGGAATGGATCATCGCCGTGGCGGTCCTTCCGGCGAGTTCGATTTGGTGGAACCTTCCGGTGTGGTGACCGGCCGCATTTCTCTGCGTCGCGGAAACTTGATCTATCGCCACGGCGATGGGCGTCAAGTTGTCTACTCTCGCGATCGACGTTTTGATACTCCAGACGGACAGTTCCTGGGCTACTACAACACGCTGCTCGCGAGAGCATTGAAGTTCCCACGCAACGGCTTTGGCAACTTCCTCTACATGGATCTCGACAACTTCAATCCCTTCCCTCAAGCCTCCTATCGGTTCGTGCGTCCGGTCGGCGTGGGACCGATCGGTGGCCCCGTGTTCGGTCCGTTGGCGGGCGGATACGTCGAATACGGTGCTCCAATCTACGGCGGATTCGGCCTGCCTTGGCTCACTCCCGCACCCGCGTTTGGTTGGGGCATCAATGACATTCCGATTGGCCCAATTGCTGTCAGCCCGATCCCGCTGAACCCAGGCCCGGTGCCAATCGATACACGGCGAGTTGCGTTGCCTGACTTGCCGCCCGCGAAAATTCGATTCACCAACAGCAGCCAAAGAGACGTCAACGTCACGCTGACCGATTCGCGACAAGCCGGATTGAAGAAAACGTTCCGACTTGCGCCCGGTGAATTCGAAGACATGAAACTACGCCGCGACGCCGGGCATGAATGGGTCGAAACCTTCGAACTGCTTTCACCCAACGGCCAGTGGATCACTCGCGAAGTCCGCCATCAGATCCCACCACAGTCTCGCTATGAAATCGTGGTTCACGAATGGCGAGTCCAATCCGTCGCGATCGACCGTACCGCACGAGGCAACAACCGTATCGAAGACATCAACATGCAGGGCAAAGGCATCGGCCGTTTCCTCTTGCCACCCGGGCCTGAACTGGTTGACCAAACAATCGATGTTTTCCAATCGGCTCGAGCAATGCAAAACCAAGGCACCGTCACACCGATCATTCCCGACGAACAACTGCAGGAACAGTTCCGCCCCAGCGACCGCGTCACACCGTTCGAGCGAGCCATCCTGGAACAGCAGCGTGCGATGCAACGAGCCAAAGAAGGGCAACGCTAAGCTCGCCCGGCCAAATCACTCTTTCGCCGCGACGCGATACGTCCCCTTGGTTCGAACGTAGACGATGGTTTCTTCATCCGCCGAGATCTCATGCGTTGCCCCACCTTCGGAGCCGAAGTAGCTGCCCGGCACGAGTGAAGCGTTCTCGCTTTTGTCATCGAGGCCAAGACTTAAGTGACCGCGAATGACGACCACGCGAAAGGTTGACGCCGTGGTGATGAACTTGCCAGTGAACCCGGCGGGCAATTTGACCAGTGTCCCACTGACCTGATCGGCCGCAGGCTGCCCCCAGAGAAACGTTATCTCCGGTTCGCTTTTAATCACGGTCTTGGTCGGTTCGATCCAACTTGTGTCCGACGCTTTCAACCAAACAAGGTTGGACGCATCGACGTTCACGGGACGTTCCCCGGTATCAAATGCCTCACTTGGTGGCTGCACGAGATACGGACCTTCTTGAATCTCGACGTACGCGACGCTGTCTCCGCGAGCGGCGGTGATGTGAACTTCGCCCAACGGCTGAGTCCAATAAGAACCCGCCGGCATCCACATCGGCTCCGCATCGGGATCGTCGTTGTGCAAACCGCCCGCGATCACGACCCCGCGATAAGTGATGTTGTGAATGTGAGGTGGCGACGCAAACCCATCGACAAACTTGACCAAGAAACCCGACGCACCGTCTTCGGTTTGGTCTCCCCACAGCGTTCCTGCCTTGGGGGCCGCGTCGCCGCGATTGGGATTGAGAGATTG
>NZ_ANMO01000205.1 GCF_000338295.1 Rhodopirellula europaea 6C | reverse complement strand
GTGGCTGATGCTTGGCTGGACGTTCTGGCTGGGCAGCGGCTACGCGCCGCAAGCGGAACCGTTGACCGTGCCGATGAAGTGTCGCCTGTGTGGCGGTGTCATGCGAGTGATCGAGGTCAGCTACACCTCGTTGTCGTCGCAGGGCATCCGCCCCGAGCATGGGCTGACTTACTACGACAGTGGGTAACGCATGAACCAGGGAAGTGAAATGACCCGACGAATTCGAGCGTCTTCAGGAGGGCGAATGGGGGCGATATGTCGCGACGGCAATCTCAAGCTCAAAACTCATCGGGCAACGAGCCTCAATCCGCTTCCATCCAACTCGTTGCCAGCGAAACTGGCCCAGAGCAAACGGCCGATCAGCAATTCACCAGCTTCAGAACCAACCCGCCTCTTCGTTAGAGAACGCAGCCGGGAAGCAATTCCCAAGAGAGACTCAATCAACGCCTCGCCATTCACCCCCGGGCATCTTGAACAGAGGACTTGAGCTTCGGCTAGGCGACGCGTTCTGAACCGCGACGAACGAAGCAACATGAAAGAGAAAGTGACTCAACCGCCGCATCCACGCGAAGTCAAATCCTTATTGGTTATCCGCCGTTTTCGTCGTCTCTTGGTGTTCCGTCGGGCCGACGCATGGGATACAGCGTGAAGGACAACGAGCAGCCAGCGTCAGCGACGGCAAGAACAATATGTGCCGGAACAGCGTGATTGTACGCCCAGGAATCCCAGCATTCAACACCGATGTTGAAGTCGCGAAAGTAGCAATCGTCAAATTGCCGTTTGGCCGCGGAAGTCAGTTTGGACACGGATTTAAGAATGTGGGGAATGTCGATCGAAGCGTTAGAGTCGCAAGTGTTGAGATCGTGGTCAGATTCAACGGTCATATGCCAGTTGCCATCGTCGCCCAGTGTGCAATGGAGAACGCAGCACGAAGACCGTAGTTCGGATGCAAGCAGTTCGAGTGAAGACCGAGATTTCAGGTCGAGGTCGGTGTTCGAGTACTGTGTCGGGCGGTCAGTCATGGGTGGGAAGCACGATTCGACGGTCCATCAGGATCGAGTGTGCCCAGTCGGATAACGGCGGTCGTCACCGGGCACGGAGAGACGACTTTCCATTCGTAAAACCTTGCAAGCCGTGCTCCGTGTGCACGACATGGTTATCGCAAGTTCGGGCGTGTGTTGAACGAGTCGCCCGCCCAATACGGGTGAATCACCAGTTTAGCGTTCCGCAGGTCGCCGGATCAACAAGCAAGTCCGTATCACGGTCACAGTTAGTCATCGAGGTATCCCCATGATGCGCCGAGTGTCTCGAAATGGGCGCGAACGTCACGTGCCAACGAGTCGTCACCGCGGTTGACGTAAACGATCATGGTGTGTGATTTGTCATTCGGGTCAGGGCCGATCGCGAGTACGGTTCGTCGCCCATTGCATTCACAGATCACGTCGCGAAGATGCGGTTGTTTCGAGCCGAGCCACGAATCTGATTGTTGCGTAAGAGTTAGGCCAATCGCCTCAAGTTCCGAATGGACATCGGCAACATCGGTCGCAGGGATTCGCAGTTGATGAAACGGTTCCATTCGCGTACAGCGTCAAAGTTCAGATGCGATAACGATTGAGTTCACCTGCTTAGCAACGAAGAAAATTTACCTTGCT
>NZ_ANMO01000204.1 GCF_000338295.1 Rhodopirellula europaea 6C | reverse complement strand
TACGCCGTGTGTAAGTCAGCCGAAAAGCGGCATCAAAAAACTGCACGACCTCTTTGCGTGGCGGGGTGATGCTGTTGAGCAGCGTTGTGCGAACGGTGTGACACGCTGCATCTGGGAATCGATGTGGCTTGGTGTTTGAATGTGGCCTGACGGAACCGTTGAAGACACCGTTCCGCGTTTGCAGCCGACCTACAAGCGACAATTATTGATCGTCATTTCGAAGATGCCGGACGCGCCGATTTCTTTGAGGCGTTCCATGACTTCGACGACTTCGCCGCGTCGGACCATGACCTGGATCGCACACCAGTCTTTGTCTTCGAGCGAGTTGATGGTCGGCGAGTTGAAACCGGGGGTGATCTTTTCGGCTTCGGCAAGTTGCGATCGTGGGATGTTGTATTCGACCAGGGAATAGTCTCGAGCGAGGACCACGCCTTCGAGTCGCGAAACCAAACGGTCGGCAACTTCTTTGCGGCGATGCGTTCCGTTTTGAATCAGCATGGTTTCGTAGTGACCGATTTCTTCCAGGATCCGCAAGCGGTTGGCGGCCAAAGTGCTGCCGGTTTCGACCAAGTCGACGATCGCGTCCGCGACGCCCAGACGGATCATCGCTTCGACGCTGCCGGACAGCGACACCAGATGTGCTTTCGCGTTTTTGGTGGCGAGGTATTGCTCGGTGACGTGCGGGAAGCTGGTCGCGATCCGTTTGCCGTCGAGCTGCGCCGCGTCGGTGTAGTCTTCGTCATCGGGGACGCAGAACGCCAGTCGGCATCGGCCGACACCAAACGCCATGCGTTGTTCGACATTGGCACCGGCTTCTTCGACCAGGTCGCTGCCGGTGATCCCCATGTCGATGGCACCTTCGGCACACAAGGTCGGGATGTCATCGGTTCGCAAAAAGATCAGATCGATTGGCAGCCCGCTGACTCGAGCGAACAGGCCTCGATTTTGGCGGCGAAAGCTCAATCCTGCTTGGTTCAGCAGCCCGGTGGCCAGTTCGCTGAGTCGGCCTTTGCTGGGGATCCCCAAACGCAAGAAACTGTCGGGGTCAGAGCCGCTTCCGAGGGGGGCCAAAGTCGTCATGGGAACCAAAAAAGATCGAGAACCAAAATGTCAGTGAGGCGAAAAGAGTAATCGCTGAACTTGATTTTTGGCAGGTGTCTGTTTGGATCCCAGCGTATTCGGGCTCACGAATCGGCGGTGCCCGAGTCCTTTTTTGCCGGCCGGGAGGCTTTTTCGACCAGGCCCGAGGTGCCTTCGCGGCGAGCCAGTTCGGCGGCGACTTCGTCCAGTTCGATTCCACGCCAGGCCATCAAGACCATCGCGTGATAGATCAGGTCGCCGGCTTCGTAGATGGCGTGCTGGCGGCCGGCTTCGTCTGGTTCATCGGCGGCTTCGATCAGCTCCTCGGCTTCTTCGCGAATTTTTCGACCGATCGCTTCGGCGCCACCGTTCATCAACTTGGTCGTGTAAGAGCCCTCGGGACGCTCCGCGGCACGGGTCCGCAGGGTGGCCATCAAACGATCCAGGGGAAGCAACGATTCGGGCATGGAATTTCCGTTTCAACGAAGGAGTGAGTTGCCCTGGCCAACATACTTCCGCCAACAAACGATCGGAACCCGCCGGGCAATGAAGCCCGCGAGTTCCGTTGTTGTTGTGCTGATTGAGCTCATACTCAGGCGGTGAAGATCACCAAGGCATGACCGCGTTTTGCACGGGCGGCGTGTAGGGTTGCGGGATGTAGCGATTGTCGACCGCACGTGCTCGGCTGGTGCTGGATCGTCCGAACCATGAATTCGCGGTCGAGTTGGATCGAGCGTTGGACCAGTTGCCAAGTGCTTTGGCGGTGCTGCTGCTTCTCGAGAATCCACCGTGAGTGACCGCACGTGAATCGGCGTGTGATCGGGCTCCCCAGCCGTTGGCGTATGAGCGACCTTGGCTGATTGCGACACCGCCGTTGGCGTAGGCGGTGCTGTTTCCGCTAGCGAATCCACCGTTGCGTCCGCTGCCTCGCATGTCGGATCGAGCGTAGCCGCCGTTGGTGGCGTAGGAGCTGGCGTTCAGTCGAGTGTTGCCACGGCCGCTGGCGGTTGAGATCGCGGTGCCGCCGTTGGAGTAGCTGCGGGCGGTGACTTGAGCATTGGCTTCGGCGGTCATCAAGCAAGCGGCTGCGACGGCGATGGCGAAGAGACGAGTGGACATGGCTGGGTTCCTCAGTGAGCGAGTTTCAAGAAGTTGTTTTGAAGGACGTTGTTGTCTTCACCGGAACCTTGCGAGAAACCCATCGCTAACCCCTCATCGTTTTTCGGTTTTTTTGTTTCCATCGTAAAAAGACGGCCAAACCGAAGCCGTCGACCGTTGGTGTTCGAGTAAGCTTCGCCAGGCGGATTCGCGTTTTTCCACAAAGATCGACACTCCACACAATCGATGTTGAACGAACGAGGTGACCGTTTTGTCAGATGATCTGTCATCCAACGCAGAAGACATTTTTTTGGATGCCATCGATCTGCCCGCAGCGGATCGAGAGGCTTATCTGCGGCAGCGGTGCGATGGAGATGCGGAGTTGTTGCGCCAAGTTCGCAACCTAATCGCGGCAGACGAAGCGGCTCAGGAAGACGAGTTCTTGAGGTCCAAGTTCATGCCGGCGTCGCCATTGATGCAGGCGTTCGGTGAAGCTGACCCTGACGAGTCCGGCGACATCCCCGAAGAATACGCCGCCGTCAGCGAGTCCGCTCGTTTCCAAATCCTTTCGCGTCACGATGAAGGTGGGTTGGGCGAAGTCTTGGTCGCCCACGACCGGCAGCTCGACCGGGAGGTCGCGATCAAGCAAATCCGGCCGCAATGGAACGGGCACGAAGAAGCCAACGCACGCTTTCTTCGCGAAGCCGAGATCACTGGCCGGTTGGAACATCCCGGGATCGTGCCCGTCTATGCCATGGGGACTTGGAAGGACGGACGGCCGTTTTATGCGATGCGTTTCATCGAAGGACAAACGCTGCGGCAAGTCATCCGCGAATACCGTGATTCGTTGAAAGACGAATCGAAGCATGCGAATTCTTCGAACGATGGCGAGCAGGCTCGTTCGTTGCGGACGATCCTTAATCGTTTCGTCGATGTTTGCAACACGATCGAATACGCGCACAGTCGGCGGATCATCCATCGCGATATCAAACCCGCCAACATCATGGTCGGTCCATACGGCGAGACTTTGGTGGTGGACTGGGGACTGGCGAAGCAGCTCGATGATGGTTCGGAGATTGCCGTCGCTGATAAATTCGATGCGAAACCTGATGCTTCCACGAAAGGCGAAAATGATTCCAGCCACACGCGAGCGGGCGGGACCGTGGGCACACCGCAGTACATGAGTCCAGAGCAAGCGAACGGAGATGTTTCGCTGGTTGGATGCCAAACCGATGTGTATCTGCTGGGGGCGACGCTGTATCAAATTTTGACGGGATCGCCGCCTCATCAAGATGATTCTGTTAGCCAGATTCTTCAGCGTGTTCGCCAAGAAGAGGTCACACCGCCACGTCGCCGCGATGCCAGTGTTTCAGAACCGTTGCAAGCGATTTGTTTGAAAGCGATGGCGAGGAAGCCTGCGGATCGTTACCCGAGCGTGGCCGCGTTGGCGGCCGACGTGGAACGTTGGTTGGGCGACGAACCCGTGTCGGTATTCAGTGATCCGCTGGCGGTTCGGATTGGACGTTGGGGACGAAAGCATCGAACGCTGGCGACCAGCGGCGCGGTCGCTGCGCTGTTGTTGATGTTCGGCTCCATCGCGGGAGCGGCGGTTTGGAGTTACCAAAGTTCGCAACGCCTGAAGGTTGAACGCGAACGCAATCAAAAGGAATTGGAACTCACCATCGCGAATGCAAAGCGGTTGAACGAGATTCGCAATTCGGTGGACTCCGATTGGCAGGTCGCGGCCAGCGAAATCGAATTCGGACGCTATGAATCAGCGCTGGGCATTCTGCAGCGGGCATCCAAAACGTTGGAGGAAGAACCCGAGTTCAGCCAGGATCGCGATCGGATCGTCGCCAAGGCGGAACGCATGCAGCGGTTGGTGTCGTTCTACGATTTGTCGGAACAAGCCGAAGAGTTTGGGATCATGAGCCGTGACACACAGGGAATCATGGCGGCATCGAACGCGCTGAAGGCTCTTGGCATTTGGGAACAACGCGATTGGTGGAACTACCTGCCCAACGAGGATCTGTCAGCCGATCAAAAGGATCGGTTGCTTTGGGACACCTACCAACAGTGGATCATCTTGGACGGGATGTTGGTCAAGACGATTGGGACTCGATTGTTCGGGGTGATGAAACATTCCGATGGTGAATCGGATTCGAGTGAGCGTTTGTGGAAGGCCTGGACGGCGATGCAGACCAAAGCCGGCATCGCAGAAGCTCAGGCCGCCAAGGTTGTGAGCGAACGAGTCGAACTGTTTCGGCAATCGGAGGCGGTGCGGTGGTACCGCGGGATCGCGAATTTCCGTTTGGGCGATGGCAAATGGGTCAAAGGCGAAGAGCTGGGGACGGCTCGCAACGCGGCTGATGCGCAAAAGATCGGCATCATGTGTTTGCTGTCCGCCATGGATCCATCGTTCCGAGTGGTGTTCAAAGATTACAAAAACCTCGACGCCGTCGAAGGTGGACGCCAGTTGTTCCAGCGTTCGGCGTCACTGCGTCCGAACCACTATTGGACGCAGCTCACCCTCGGCCATCTGCAGTACTTCTCCGCGATCCAGCAGCCTGAGCTGACTTGGCAGAGCTATTCGTTGGCCATTCAAACCTTTGGGCGATGCATCGCGATCAATCCAGACAACTGCTTTGGCTACGCCGACCGTGCTGCTTTGTATCGGATGCAGGCGGATCTGTTGCGAGACGATGAGTCGGTCGATCCGTCCATCCGTGAAGAACGGATCGAAGACCTTTTATTGTGGAGCATGCAAGATGCGGAAAACGCATTCCGGCTGGGCGAAAAACAACCTTGGGTCGGATGGGTCTACGGCATGACCCTTTCCGCGATTGACCAAAACGAACTTGCCGTTGACGTGTTGCTGGAAACATGTCGGCAGTCGTTGGCTTTGGTGCCGGTGGTGGATTCCGCTTTGATTGCGGCAGAAGATTTGCGGGGACGATCCGATGCGATTCAGTTCGCAGAGCAAATGACGGAGCGGCATAAGGATCAGCCCGTTTACCCGTTGCTACTGGCATCCATTCATCTGACACGCCAGCAGAATGATGTGGCTGAAGTGGTGTTGGACGAACTCTTTGAATCGGGACAAGTCCATCGGTTGTCGCCACCCTTGCTGGCTCACGCGTTGGCGGCTCGCGGGATCATTCATTTGTCTGCCGAACGATTGGAACTCGCGGCGGAAGATTTTGAGAAAGCCAATCAGTTGGATCCGCATCACTTGTGGGCGGCCTACGGAATCGCTGCCTGCAAGGATCGTTCGGGTAAGTACGAAGAAGCTCTCGGGCTCTACAAGCTGGCATCGAAGCTTGCGAAGCTGAGTGAACACCAGGCGGCATGTTTGTTGGGCATTGGACGGACGCAAGCCTATCTGCGGAGCTATCCCGAAGCGGCCGAATCGGTCCAAGCGGCTTTGGATGCACAGCCTGGTTGCGAAGTGCTGGGCGCGGTGCGGCCGTTGTATGACCGGCTGAAGGAATGGGCGAAGACGTCGCAGCCAAAGGAGGAGATGCGGCAACTGTCGGACTGGATCAAAGAAATCAACAAACTGCCGCGAGCGACGAAGGTGCTGATTGCGGACGGTGAGACGCCAACGCCTTACCAAGCATCGCTGCTCAACGGTGGCTTTGAGCAAGGCGGATGGAACTACTGGTCCAACGATCGAGGCATCGCGTGGATCAACGATCCGGGATATCGGTCTTTGGCCAGCGTCACCTCGTCTCAGGCTCACACGGGTGAGTATTCGATGCGGATCGTGGGTGATCGACCGTTGCCGGGTGAAGATGCGACGGGGGCTGGCGGCGAAACAATTCCAAAGGGTGGGCGAACCAAACAGGTTTTCCCGATTCCCGAAAATTCGCGGTGTGTTGTCTCGGTTTGGGCCAAGGCAAAAGATTTAAACGAAGACGCTGTGCAATTGATCGTCGATGGGTCCCAGGTCCCGGTGAGATTGGATTTGGCCGAGGGAACTTACGATTGGCAGAAATTCGAGACCGAAATCTACTTCGGTCGCTCGCCGGATCCGACGCTGACCAGCATTCCGATGGAGGTTCAGATTGTCTCGGCCGGCGAGGGCGAAGCGTGGTTGGATGATTTGACGGTGACGGTGTTCGACGCGGATTGAGCCTCAAAACACGGTGTTTTACCGTCTTTGGAAAAGTTTTGAATTTCGTGAGGGGATCCGAGAGGGGATCTCGCAAGTGTTTGTGAGCCGGCAAGTCAGCCGCTCGAATCACTTCCTGAAACCTTCTGCTTGCGAGAAAAACCATGTCCAAGATCGTCAACTTCAAAGTCCTCTCCGGTGTCGCTGCTCTCCTGTTCGTCGCGGCCACTTGCCAACCCGCTTCGGCACAGAGTGCTGGATCGTATGTCGATTTCCTCAATGGCGGAGCGAGTGCGGGTGCATCCGCGAACGGCCAGTGGAAATTTGCCAAATCGAAGAGCAGTTCCAAGAATGGCACCAACTTCGGCCATGGCTTTGGCGTGGGAGCCGGCCCCAACGGCATCTCGCTGTCGAATTCGATTGGCGTGGGCGGCAAAGGAGTCGGGGGGATCGGTCACAACCTGAACATGACCATCGGACGCAACGGAACACACATCAGCCACGGTGGTGTGACGTCGCAAGGAAACGGCCGGATTTACACCGGTGGGAACACAGGGATTCGAAACACTGGCACGCAACGCGGCCAGATTTACGGCGGCAGCACTTCCACCGGATTTGGCAGCCGCACCCGAGCCTGGTCGAACAGCCGCACGCGGTACTGGAACCGCTGAACTGAAAGTTGAGCTGTGCTTCTCGCTTTCCTCGACCCTCCCGGAGGTCG
>NZ_ANMO01000203.1 GCF_000338295.1 Rhodopirellula europaea 6C | reverse complement strand
GGTCGGCGGCAGCTCATTGAACAAGTCGGGCGACCAAGTGCCACTCGCTCCGCCAAACGACCAGCCGCCGAATTTGAAATTGCCAAAGGTGCCAAAGAAGAAAATTGGCTGGGCCGTCGTTGGTCTCGGCCAACTCGCTCTGGGGCAGATCATGCCCGCTTTCGGGCAGTGCGATCTGTCGGAGCCAACCGCTCTGGTGAGCGGCCATCCCGACAAGGCAAAGACCGTTGCGGAAGCCTACGGAATCGAAAAGAACGCGATCTACAACTACGAGAATTTCGACACGATCTTAGAAGACGACCGCATTGATGTCGTCTACATCGTCTTGCCAAATTCAATGCACGCCGAGTTCACAGTCCGCGCGTTGCGGGCAGGGAAGCATGTGCTGTGCGAAAAGCCGATGGCGGTGTCCATCGAAGAGTGTCAGCGAATGATTTCCGCGGCCGAGGAGGCAAAACGCAAGTTGATGATCGCCTACCGGCTGCACTACGAACCACTGAATCGCAAAGTCATGCAGATGTGCGATGAAAAACGGTTTGGTGAGATCAAGACGTTCGACGGTAGTTTCAGTATCAACGTCGAAGCCCCCAACATTCGATTGGCCGCGGAACTAGGTGGCGGGCCGGTCGGCGATGTGGGCGTCTATCCGATCAACGCGGCTCGTTATGTCACCGGCGAAGAACCTGTTGAGGCGTTTGCTCAAGCACACCAGCCCACCGACGATCCACGGTTTCGCGAAGTGCCCGAAAGCGTTTCTTGCGTGCTGCGGTTTCCCTCCGGCGTTCTGGCCAACATCAGTTGCGGATTCGGCGCTCATCGCAATGACTTCTACCGCGTCGCATGTACCGATGGTTTGATCGAGCTGACGCCGGCATTCAGCTACAACGGCCAGCGATTGATGACACATCAAAAGAGCCATGCGGATTCGCATTCGGTGGTGACCCATCACGAGATCGCCGAGGTCAATCATTTCGCGTCGGAGATGGATCATTTCTCACGAGATATCTTGGAGGATCGAAAGCCGCGAACGCCGGGGGAAGAAGGTCTAGCCGACATGCGAGTGTTGGCCGCAATGGCCCAATCCATCCGCGACGGCCGAGCGGTTCGATTGAACGAGTAGCGTGACTCACGCGGCCTAACGATCTGAGGTAGCGAAGTCGCCAATAGTCTCGGTCGCCACTGAGTATGTCGAAAGTCTCGACCGCTATCGCTAAGGCGACGAAACGCCGGCGATAGGTGCGTCGGGTACCGTCGTCGTGAGTAGAGCTGGAAGCCAGCACGGGGAAGAATGTGCGTGGCGACATGGTTGGGTTCTTCCGTGGATGAATGCGGGGCAAGGACGTGCCAGAATTTTCCGGCGACGCCCTTGGACGGTTCGTCGACCCGAGACCTTTGATCAGCTCTTCAGAGCCGACAGGTCCGCACCGTGGTTGATGTGAAACGGCTGCCCGTTGATGACAAGAGCCGGAACGGACTTGACGCCCGCGGCTTCGGCTTCTGCGACTCGACCGGACTGCTCGCCCAAATGCACTTTTTCGACATCGCCCTTCAGCGAGTCTGCGACAGTTTGTTCGGCGGAGACACAGACGGGACATCCAGCGTGATAGAAGACGGCTTTGGACATGGTGATGCACCTTTCAAGAGATGGTTCGAAGAAGAAGGCGAAGTGATTCACCTTCCATCGCAAACAGAAATTGTCGCGACCCGCACAAATCTAGGTACACTGGAAACATGCGTCCAATACTTCTTTCCGAAGGGACTGATAGCCATGGGCTATCGGACACACCATGGAACTTCGTCACCTCCGTTACTTCATTGCCATCGCAGAACACGCCAGTTTTCGTGCGGCCGCGGAAGAACTGTTCGTCTCTCAACCGACCTTGTCGCAGCAAATGAAGGACCTCGAAAAAGAACTCGGCTGCGACCTGTTCGAGCGGGCCGGTCGAGGCATTCGATTGACTGGCGAGGGAAGCGTGTTTTTCCAGTACGCCAGAAAAGCACTGAACGTCCTCGATGAGGGCCAAGCAGCGGTCGACGAATTTGACGAGCTATTGCGTGGTCGGCTCCGCGTGGGTGTGGTGCAAACCGTCGGTGCCTATTTAATACCGAAGGTGGTTTCCCAGTTCAGCCGAGACTTTCCGGCGGTCGAAGTCCGGGTAGCGGAATTGTCGGCTTCTCAGATTGAATCGGGTTTGCACGATGGATCACTGGACCTCGCCGTTTCCTTCGAACCGGTCGGCCAGCGAACCCTGTCTCACGAAGTGTTGTTCGATGAACAATTCGTATTGATCGTTGACAAACGGCACGCCTTTGCGAATCGAAAGAAGGTGAGGGTCGTCGATTTGAACGAGACGCCTCTCTGTCTTTTGACCCGTGACTATTGCACGCGAAGGATGGTTGACGCGGCGTTCTTGGAGGCGAGCGTGATCCCAACGGTTGCAATCGAGATGACCTCGGTGGAGGGTTGTCTCGGCGTTGTCGAATCGGGCGGTCCGGCAACCATCCTTCCGCACCTTGCCTTGTCAAAACGAAAGCTGCACGCCGTTCGCATCGAGCGTCCGATCATCAAGCGATCTGTCTGCTTGATTCGTCGCAATTCGCTGGGTGAGAGCCGCGCATCTGAAGCATTTTCGGGGTTGGTCAGAGAAGCGGCCGTCGATATCAGCTAATCACCAGCCGTCGTTGGTGGATCGCTCGGCGAGCTTGGGTGTGTCTTTCGCAGGTCCACGAAGGCTCGTTGAACGTCTTCGCTGAGTCCGAGGCTGGACCGTTCAACGGATTCACTAGAGTTTCCGGTTCCACTGGCGACGAGTTCATTGGACTTCATCAAGTGTTAACCGACGGCGATGAGGCGAGCGTTGATGTTTTGCAGATCGGTATCGGCGATCGCTTCTGGTTCTGGATCTTGCTGGGCGATTGAATCTTCGAGTTGGTCGTCGATGAGCAGTTTAGGTGCGACGATGACTTCTGGGCCTTCTTCGCGAGGTTCTTGCGTCCGCTTTTCAGCGGGTACATCGAGACCAATCGGATCGAGTTTTTGAACACCGCCGCTGATGTTCAGCCCGTAAGATTCAAACTTGCCAGTGACCGACTCGTTCGATTGGTTGCCAACGTCGGTGCCGGCGAGGTTGTCGCTCGAGGTTGAGGGCAATTGTGTCTTGGTCGAATTCGGCCGGCGATACCTTGGGGTTGCCGTCGGCATTTGCTCGCTGCTCGCTGCGGCTTTCGCTTCCATTTCCGCGGCGAGCTCGTTTAGGATCTCTGCCGCGGCGGCAATGGTCGTGCGCCGCATCCTGTCCTGCTGGTCGGAGAAGATCGGCTATGTCGCGGATGTCTGCAGATTAATGGAGCACGAGGTCTCAAAGCCACGATTTGGATGCCCTTTTCCACTATTGCGATCCAAGCTCATACAAGGCTGCAATCTCATCGCCCGACAGTGGTTCTTGATAGATCAAAAACTCATCGACGCGTCCGTTCAAGTTTCTGATGGGGAATGGTACACCCTCCAGGGGCAACCCCCAGTTGCCGATTTCACACGTTCCGAATGTTACGCTGCGACCCTCATGATGATGATCGCTGCCTTCACGGCTTACTTCTTTACCGTCAAAATACTGCACGGCTTCGCTGGTCCTTGCATCGAAAGTCACCGCGACGTGATGCCAGCGTCTGTCGCTTGCGCCAAACAGAGGTGGTGAATAGAAAACCTTACTCTGGCGATTCCCGTTGTCTGTTCTTCCTCCAGGAGGCGAGGAGCGATCGTAGCTGACCGAGAACATCAGACGTCCCGATTGATCAATTTGCCAGTGTGGTTCACCGTCTTCATAACCATCCGACATTAACAACGCGTTGTACTTGCGGTCCAGTCCGTCAACCCGAATCCACGCCGCCATCGTTAATCCCTGGTACTTAGTTCTCTTCAAATTGATGCGGACACGATCACCTGGGCTTTTGAATTCGAGTGCCGGCTTACCGGGCCAGCGTCCTTCGACCCAACGTGCACCGACTGCCGATCCGTGGCTATAGCGACGCTTGGGGATCGCAAAGTTGTTGACCAGCCGATCCCATTTCTTGTCTGGCCAGCGTCTGAACTGATAACAGCCAATGATGCGCTCATGTGAACGCACTTTGTTCATCGCCTCACGCCACTGTTTCGTTTTTTGTTGATAGTACTCTTCCCTGCGACGTTCAAACTCTTCCACACTCGGAAAGTTGGCTGGCGTGGAGACGCCCGCAACGACGCTGCTGTCCGTGGACTTTTTGAGACTACTGCCTTCACGGATGACTTGCATTTGGGAGCCCGGGACATGTGCCTCCACTTCGCCCTCGAAGACGTGCAGAGATGAATCGTCGCCGTCGACCTCGACAGCGAACTCGGTTCCAAGATCGACGATTTTCATTTCAGGCAGATTCAGGCGGAAACCAATCGCAGGAGGAGGCACACGCATGGTGATTTTTCCGTGAGCACACTCCGCTTCCCAGGAACTAATCAAGTTCACATTTGCCGCGTCGTCGATGAGCATGGTCGCACCGCTGAAGAAGTCGATTTGCACCGCCCCTGAAAGCAGCTTGAACTGCCCCGGTTGCAAAGAGTCACCTTCCTCATACTGCGTGTCACCGGGGAATTTCGCGTCCACAACACGGGACAGCACCGCACAGCCCGATTCGACAGTCTCGTCCTGCGGGGTGGATGCTGGCTCTGACATCGCAAGATGTTGTGTCGCATCGCTGTTGCGGTCGCGTCCGATGCCGTAGCCGATTGCGAACAATAAGACAGCGGAAGTAGCTGCCAGGAGCCCCCACTTACAAGCACGGATCGCAAGCGAGTGAACAACAGGCCGATCGTTACACGCATTCGCTTGCATTTCGTGTTGGCACGGTACATCACTCATCAATCGCAAGTCGGCATCCAAACCACACACGTCGACAAAATCACTGCGTCGATCAGCGGAGTTTTCCAGCGCTGTCTGAAGTTCCGCCGACTCGGTCTCACTGAGCGAACCATCGAGCCAAGCCGAGACAAGTTCCGTGAATCGTAGGTCGTTCATGACAATCCCTGGTCTGCAAGCGTTTGTTTGATGCACCTCAACAATTGTTGACGTAGCCGTTGCACGGATTTGTAAACGGCCTGTTCGGGGCGATCGTTCTGTTGGGCGTACTCGCGAACAGTGACACCCGGTTTGTGTACCTTTAGGATCAAGTCCCGTTTCGCTTGGTCGAGCTTCTGCAGGCAACGTTCCAGAGCTTGTTGTCGATCGGCGTCTCCTGCAGCAATGGTGCCGGTTGCATCGGCTAACTGTTCCGTGAGTTTGTCGGAAAACACCAGAGGGCTGCGTGCCAGCGAACGTCGATATTTCAACGACTCAAATCGAGCGATCATCATCAGCCAACCACCAAAACGATCGATGTCGTCCAGTTCATCGAACTTTTTCCAGGCAATCAAACTGGTTTGTTGGACGACCTCCTCCACATCGTGCCACGTCGGCACGAGGCGGCGTACGTACGCTCTTACGGCTGACTCTTCCTCAATCAGCAAACGTACGAAGGTTTCGTAACTGGAGGAGTCTTCATTCATTGATGGTCCTTCAGCGTTCGATCGAAGAACGGGACCGCCGCTTCCATCATCTGATCAAACCAGATTTGTTTGACGGTGAATGGGTGCGGGGCGTCTTTGATGATGGTCAGGCCGTTTTCAATGCTCAATTGGTCCATCTTTTGACGCAGCGAGTCGGCGCGAGTACTCGGGTCATCTTTTTCGCCCGTAATCAGCCAGACGGGTGGATCGTTCTTGTCGAGATGGGCCAGTGGTGAAGCGAGGCGATAAACTTCTGGGACTTCATCTTGCGACCCGCCGAGAAACGCTTGCCAGATCGCTGCGCTCGCCGATTTTTCGCGGTTTCGTTCCGACATGAAATCTGTTTGACCTCCCATGGGAACCACCGCTTGGATCGTACTGCTGAATTCTGCGTTACCACCGGCACCATCGAGCTCAGCAACACCGCCAGACGTCGCCAATAACGCCGCCAGATGACCGCCCGCGGAGTGGCCGATTGCTCCGATGTGTTCAGGGTCGATACCGTAGCCCTTAGCATTGGCCCGCAGAAACCGGACGGCTGCTTTGCAGTCGTGGATATGGGCCGGGAACTTTGCTTCGCCACTTAATCGATAGTCGATCGACGCAGTGACGTAGCCTTCGGCTGCCAGGGCTTGAGCGACTTTACGATGATGGATCTTGGATCCTCTTCCCCAACCGCCGCCGTGAATGCATACGATTGCCGGTAGCATTCCAGGCGCATCTTTGGGGCGAAAGATGTCTAATTGCAATGTTCGGTCGCCGTACTTTGCGAACGTCACGTCGAGGGTTTGCTCGAGTTGATCGAGTGTGGCTTCGGGGATGACCGTTTTGCCATCAGCACGAGATGGTTTGTCATCCGAAATTGCAGGCAGGCCCGATACGATGCAAAGAAAAGCAACAAGGATGCTGCGGAAGATTGGCAGGTGGAGAGCTGTGTTCATGGTATCCGTTAGCCTTGGATGTAAACGATTGTTTGTGATGCTAGCTGAGATTCTTCGTAGTGGACGAGGTCATGAGTAACTCGACCGCAAGGGGATTGTGAACCGAGTTCATTCAAACGCAGCCAACTGTTCGTGAAATTCTCGATGAATGCTTCCGCTCGCGGATCTCGCAGCATGCGACGAGTCTGGGCGAGCAGCGTTTCCGGTTCGCTGAGATTTCCGCCGGCAGCAGCGCGAAACAACTGTTCATCCGGCATCGAGCTCCACAGAAAGTAGGACAGTCGGGACGCGAGCTGGAACGCACGGTTGTCACTTTGGGCTGCGTCAGGAGGAGTTTCCACATACAGAAAACTCGGCGAACATAGGATCGCTTTACAAGTGGTCAGAAAAGCGGTCTCTTCTGAATCGCCAGCGGACATACGTGATTGGAAAAAGGACTCGTACCGAGCGACTTCCGAATCGAGGGGCTGTCGGCGAAACGCACGAAACATGAACGGTTCAAGCGATCGTTCTCGCGCAACCGAGAACCAATCCGGCTTTGTTTCGTCTTTGGGTTCCGGCCCAGCAATCTCCATCTGATGGATTCGCATCCGAGGCCCCTGGTAGGCGTCAGACATCCAGACATCGAGGTTTTCGGAAGGCTCGGTCGAAAAGACATCGAGCCAGTTGCTCGTTTTTGTTTCAGGATGATACTTCCTAACCAGTTTCACCAAGGATGTCCGGAAATTGATCGGCCCGTTGGCGTAGCGAATGACTGGAACGAATTCCTTGTCCATCCACGTACGGAATTCGTAGACCTTGGATTGGTGGTCGGCCAGCGAAACGGTTGCCACGATGCGGTCCGAAGAGTTCTGTCCTGTTCCCGGAGGAGCCACTTTCGGGTTCGATGCGATAATTTGCATTTTGATCGGCTCGTCGCGATCGACTCGCAAAGTGCCAGGCGGATATGGGTGTTCGCGATGGACACCTTCGGCCTGGACGCGAATGGTGTAATACCCATCCGCCGGAACACCGCGAAATCTCTTGGCATGCAGCCTTGCCAGAGATGGATCGCTGTGCGCGACATCGACATAGTCGCCCGTTGGATTGACGATGAAGCGTTGCTCGGGACGGAATAGGAACTTTCGATTGCTGAAATCTTTGGCTCGGAGCACTTTGTTGATGGGTGCGACGACCTCTCGTGATTGAACTGCTTTGTCAACGCTCCGAGACGCTGCTTCCAGATAGCACTGCAGTAGATAATCCGACAGCACCAAGCTCTCGCCGATGTTGTCGAAACCGTCGACTCGATCGTCCGCTGGGAATGATGTTGTCGGATCGAACGAGTCCATGTTGATGCCAAGAAGATCGCGAATCGTGTTTCGATACTCGTATCGGTTGAGTCGTCGAAAGCTTTCCTGACCGCGAGTCGCGAGGGCTTCACGAGCCGCTTCAAGTTGACGCGTAACCGTGGCGACAAATCGCTTGGTCTCTTCGGCAGTTGGTTGTGGCTCATCCTCGGGAGGCATCTCACCGAGATTGATGACGTCCAGGATCTCCTGCCATTGCTCTGCGGAGTGACGATCGGCAGTCTGATGGTCCGAAGGTTCAGCACCAAGACGATCGAATCGTCGATCCGCATTCTGTTCTTCCCCACCGTGGCAGCGAATGCAGTGGGTTTGCACGTAGGCCTTTGTGTCAAACTTGGCTTCGACGGCGAGGGTTGTACTTGGTGCCAGTGCCCAGGCAGACAAAACCACGTAGAACAGGCCACCAGCCTGTTTTGATCCAACGCGACTCATCATCTCAGCCCCTCCAGCGTTCCCGTGCTAGTCCCAAACCGATCGGTTTCCACGCCAAATCGCTGCAGCATTGACAGATACAAATTGCAGGCCGGCGTCTGGCGGCCTCCCTCAGCCGGGTACGCTTTGTGCTCGCCGTGTCGAAACCCACCGCCGGCCAGCAGAAGAGGCAACTTGCGATTGGAATGAGAACTCGCATTCCCAAGGCCACTGCCCATCAGCACCATCGTTCGGTCAAGCAACGATGCATCATCGGAGACCTGTGATTGCTTTAGTCCGTTCAAGAACCGCCCGAGTTGCGATGTGTGGAATTGCTCAATGACGCCGAGTTGCTGCAGTTTTGATTCATCGCGACCGTGGTGCGAAAGGTCGTGATAGCCTTTTGTGATTCCCGCCAGTCCCGAATCGCCGGTCCATCCGTGAATGGCCATGGACAACACACGAGTCGAATCGGTTTGCAATGCCAGCTTCATCAAGTCATAGAACAACGCAACCTCCTCGGTGAAGCTGGTCGGTAGTTGCTTTGGCAGCTTGTAGTTCGTCTTCGGCTTTGGTTTGTCGAGCCAAGCCTCTGATTGTTCCAGTCGCTTTTCGACTTGCCGTATCGACGTGAAGTACTCATCGAGTTTCGTCGAGTCACTGACATTGATTCGCTTTCTGAGCGCCGCCGCATCTTCACCAACAACATCCAGAATGCTTCGGTTAACGGCAAACTCGCTGGCTTGTCGCTTCCGTTTCGACTCAGGTGTTTCCAGAAACAAAGCGTCGAACATCGTTCGCAGTCGCGTAATCGCTGGAATCTCGACGCCGTTCCGCGTCCAGGAAACGCCTCCACCGCCTAGCCCAACTTGCAAAGACTGATAACGCGTCTGCGCACCGACAAATTCGGCTGCCCGCTGATCAACGGTGACGTTTCCTTCCGGATACTGCTTCGCTTGATCTGATCGAATGCCAGACAGAAACGTGTGCGTCGACTGGTGCCCGCCTGTGATGCCCGGATGATCCAAATCCGAGAAGACGGTGAAGTCGTTCTTCAAATCCGCCAACGGAGACAACAAACGAGGCAAGTCGTAATTGCGACCGGTTTGCTCAGGAAAAAAGTCGTTTGGGTAGAGCCCATATTCGAGCCCAATGCAAACCATCCGCATCGATGATTCTGCCGAGCGTTCTGCGGCATGCGCAGCTTTTGGTGCCACCAAGGACTCCAGGAATGGCAGAGCCACGATGGCTCCAGTTCCACGCAACAATTGTCTTCGGTCGAGTGGTTTCATCTCTCCATTCCCGGTGAATTGGCCATCCTTCGACTTGGCTATCTCCGGATGAGGGTGTGATTTACTATCTCTCTCCCGAAAAGTCGGATGTTGGACAAATGACATGGTGATTCTCGGAAAGACGCCGCGATCCACTACGCCGGGCCCGGTGTTGATTCAGTGCACCAACCGTTGATCATTTTGTCAGGGTGACAAAATTTCCGTTTGGGCCACCATGGCCAAAGCGTAGGCAATTCCGGCATCGGATGCGTCGAGTCCCGGCTTGTCCAACATCCCCTGCGTCTTCCTAAATCGCTCTTCAGCAAAATTCCAGGCATCACACTCGGCGGTCTTCATCCATGCGGCGGCGCAGTTGTCCGCACTTTCGACCCGAAATTCTCACTTCCACCCTGCAGCGACTTCTAGAAGTAACCGATGCGATTGTCGAGAAAATGCAACCGACCGGTTCGTGATGGACAGTCTAAACACTCACTGCAGTGAAACACTGGTGAAGATGATCGCGACGATGGTCGGCTTTGAAGGCGACCTTGGGCTCAAGCTGCACAAAATCGTTCCGGAAGCACTAGCGAGTACTTCATCTACGGCAACTTCATCAAGGCCGACGACGCTCCCTCTAAATACAACTACAAAACAAATCACTTTCGCTGAACCGGGAAGTTATTTTTCAGTATCTCCCTACCCTCTATCGCAGATCACCCCGTGTTGCGTAATCGCCCTGCCCCTCAACCAATTCCTAGTCCACTTTCGTAGAGGCGACTCAGTTGTCATTCATCAATCGAATTGGTGATCGCAGAACAACGCCAGGCCCGCTGGAACCGTCGGGGCAGATTTGCCTGGGCGATTGGATCTTGCTGCCGTTCCGTCAGGCGAAGGGATTGACGCGGTGCAGGATGTAGACGACACCGGCGATCCGTGAGAAATGTCATGCGAAAGCGCTGTGTGCTGCTGCCTGGGGGCTCTGATCAAGAACAGAACATTTTGTCGTCGATTCTTGAAGGCTGAAATTCCATGACCGCAGTTTCTCAAATGGAGAAGAGAGAAGGGCTTCGGGTACGCATGGTCCGACGAGCCTATTTGATAGTTGTTTGGGGCTGGCTATTGATTTGCTTGCTGTTTCCGATTTGGACCGGCAAGAGTCATCACTACGATACGGGCAGTGAGCAGTGGCAAACCAATGGGGCTTTCGGAATTACGGGATCTGGAAACCCGTTCACAAGTTCAGCCCCGATCTGGAATCCGCCTCGCTCGTCCGGCGGTCTTCCCACAGCGGTTCGCTGGCCGCTGGCGCCGATCGAAGCTGAGCACAGCGTTGAAGTACACTTCGCCGCGACGCTTTGGCGGTTTACCAGCGGATTGTTCTTTGCAGGGTTCGTCGTCCTGGTTCTTCGCTGGACGAAGTGTGTCCGGGAACCGGATCGGGTGCTGTTGGTCGCCAGCGCGATCGCGGTCGCCATCCTGACGGCGAACATTGTGTTGGCGGGGATCGGCGCGGCCTCGATGGGATTCGCGTTGATCAGTCCGGTCGTCATCGGCGTTCTTGTCGTCGCGATGGCCTTGGGAATCATTTTTGGTGGGGTCATTCTGCGAGTAGGTGACCGCGAAGCACCGCCAATGAAATTGACTCCCGCGACCGAATCGACATTGGCAGGCTCTGTCTCCGTTGCCGATCCTCCAAAGCCCTCCAAGGCCTCAACGATGTCGGAGATGCGAAGCTTGAATTGGTGGTGGAGAGTTCCTGTTTACCTCGTAGTTCAGTTCTTCGTTTGGGGTTTGGTCGCCAGCCAATCGTGGCCAGTGGGACGTGATGTCTTTGGACCTTACCAAGTGGAGCCTGATTCAGTCGTGATGGCGTTTTGGATTCAGTTCATTTTGCTTCCGTTTTTCCAGCGGCGTTTTCAGTTTTTCGGGCTGAGCCAGCTTATGGTCATTGTGATGATCTACATTTTGCCCGATTGGCCGCGTGGCGGCAATGTGTTTGCCCCCTTCATTCGAGTCTCTGCGGGTGTCTGGCCACTGTTTTGGATGCAGTTCGTCGCCACACTGGTATTGTTTTGGCGTGCGCCGTATCTGGTCAAGCAGATGATCGGCATGCGAAGTCAAAAGCCAAACGGAGCTTCAGCATGAGTCGGACGGACAATGGCTGGCGTGATGTTGCTGTCTTTCTTATCGCGACCACTTGCTTGATTGCGATGACAATCGGCGGGCTCGCTTGGAACGCTGGTCAAGTGCGTCAAAAACAAGCATTGAGAACTCGTGCCGAATTCGAAGAGTTGGATATTCAATCCCACGGCAAGCTCACGTTACAGCTTCCCGACCAAAGCAGTCAGAATGTCGCTTCTGCGTTGATGATGCCCGGTGACAGCACATTGCGTTGGTGGTGGCCGGCAAACAGTGAGTCGCTGTATCTATTGAATCTGAACGGGGACGAAGTCACCGTCGATCGCGTTTCGGTGTTGTCCGGGGAAGGCATCCGAGTCGCTGAGATTAAACGACGCCGGTATGACGATGCGTTTGGAACTGAAGATCGAATTTACCTACTGCGAACGGATACTCGTGGGAGATACCAATTGATTGCCGACATCTATTCAATTTCAGAGAGTCGGATGGTGGCGACCCGGCCTTTGCTTAATCTGCCGCTTCATTTCGCCTCGCGACCGACCAAAGCAGTTTGGCACCCCAACGGATCGTCTGTCGCGTTCACTGTAACTCAATCCAGTCGAGACAATACGCGGTCTTTTCGAACGTGTGTCGTTGACTTGCAAACCGGTTTGCCAATCAAGATGCATAACTCGGAACCGTTTCTCGAGAATCAGAGGGCTTTGGCTTTCAGCATCGACGGAAATCAATTGATTCTGATTGGCAACAATGGTGCTACGACACCGGAAGCGAAGAATGAGGGAAGGTCCATTTTCGTGCTCGATATGCGAACCGGTAGATCTGAAGCAAACGCAATTCCTGCGCTTCCACGGATTCATCCCCTGGCCATCAGCGACGATGCGGAGAGAGTGGTGTTCGCGTTCCCTTCAAGCGTTGAGATCTGGAATACGCGGACCGGCAAGAAAACAGCAACGCTCCCTACTCGCACCGATGGCGGTGCGTCCTGGCGGGTCTTGAAGGTCGAGTTCTCCGCCGGTCGGGATCTTGTTGCGGTGGCCGATGAAAGAACAATCAGTGTTTACGATTCCGAGACAGGAACTCGAGTGAGTCGTTTCCCCGATGTACCGCCCAATGATCAAGCCCCGATCCAGCCAATCTATCTCGGCCGCGACAATGGGCAGATTGTCGTTGTCGGAACATCACAGGAGAGCGACGAGTTCTCGTATTTCCCTTCACTTTGGATGCACCGGACCACGATCAATCAGAAGGATTCGAGCGAGAATGATGCGGCCACGACGGTAGCGGAAGCGCCGGACACCACAACTTGGGTGCCGGCTGAATGGACCCCATGGATGTCGAGCAGCGACTACGACGCGGAATTCAAGAGGCAGGTGGCTGATGGAAAGTACCCAATCACCGTTGTTGGTAGGAACGAAGGTGGCGAAAGCCAGTTTCGTGGCCAGTTCATTGACTTGCCGGAGAACATGACGTTTTTCGCTCGACACAACACGACCGAAGAGTCTCCACGTTTGCCAAGATTCCGCAATCGACGAGGTCAACTGCGTATCAGCGATAACCGCGTGTTTGGAACGCATCGACACGCTTATCGCGAGATCTGGCGTCAGTGGTTCGTCGATGAAAAGGGACAAACACGCTACAACATCACTTGGACCAAAGAGGCCGTCCCGGACTAGTTTTACTGATCAGCGGGAATCCGAATCAAATGCAGATCGTTTTTTGTTGAAGGATCGGAATGCGGAATTCCATCGACAGTGGCAAGCAAAAAGCCACGGCTATCGGTAGCAAAGATCCTTGGACGTAAGTTCAAGGACGTGCCGGGGCGCGCCGTGACGCGTTGCTTTACCTCATCCCAATGATCCGCATTCAGAAAATCAATCCTGCCTGCGATGGCGAACTGGAAACCTGATGATTCCCTCGTGGCGGATTAGGCTTGATTTTGACTAGTCACAATGGCACCGCTTGAACTGCGTTGGAGATTCTGATCACGATTGCGTTTGGTTTAGCAGCCCCTGCAACCAAGCGTTCGCGAATGAATCTCCTGCACCATTCATCTGCACAATCGCAGCAAAGTCGTCCCACTGCGGGTAAAGATGGTTGACCGAATCGAAAGTGAGTGGGCAGAATTTTCCCCAATGAGGTCTCGCAGCAAACTGTTCCCCCATCGTCTGTACAAGTTCCGTTGCAAAGGCTTCAAAGCTCTCTCGCTCCGCCGGTCGGGCGTAGCTGATGAAGCTGAGGGTATACCACGGCTCGTTACCGCCTGAGGCGGGTGAGATGAGCGTATCGTCCTGCAGGACTCGACGAACACAGATTGGATAATGGTGAGTGTAATTCTCAAGGCCCGGCTTCGCTGCGTAGGACATTAAGAGTTCACGAGCCGCGTGAAGCGAGCCTTTGAGGTGTTTGCCCGGAACAAACAACTCGACTTCGATGTGTCGGAACCGCTCGTGCTGCATCGTTAATTGACGGTCGGACCGGTCTACCACTTTCCAGTTTCTAGGAATCAATTGCGGAATTAACTTCTGGTAGGCGAACGCGGTGCATCGGCGGGGTAGCCATCTCGCCAACAGGCAGACAATGACGTGAAAAATGGTGTCCATTCCCAACGCCCAAAACCAACGATAGAGAGACGCGTGCCAACTTCGTTTTTGATCGGTTTCTACTCGATGTTGCGCGAAGTAGTCCCACTTCCAAGGAACGAAATAGAACTGTTGCAATGGGTAGTCCGCCTCCTGTGCAATAACCTCTTCAAGGGTCTCGTATCTCTGTAGATGTTCTTCGATGGAGTATTGTTTCCGAACGGGCAATTCGATCTCGGTGACCACACCCAAGCATCCCAAAGAACACCGAGCTGCTCGCAAACGTGGTGACTCGTTAGCCTGGATCCAATCAACTTTTGCGTTGCGCTGGTCGCCTGAAAACGAAGCTATGCGAATCGCGCGAACAAAGTGCGACAGACTCTGGCGTCCTGAGCCATGTGTGCCTGTTGCGATCGCCCCTGCAACCGATTGCTCATCGATCAAACCAAGCGTTGGGAGTGTCAAGCCGTGTGACTGCAGAGACTCTAGCACTTTCTTGATTTGGCAGCCCGCACCTACTCGAACCGCCCATTCCTCCCCGGACCGATCCAACTCAACCGAATCGAAGTGTCTCATATCGATGACCGCATCATGGGCCTGAAGAACTTGGCTCCAGGAATGCAGCCGACCAATTACCCGAATGTTTGAGCAACGGTTGTCATCAAGAAAATGGAGCAGCTCCGCCTCGGTTCGTGGACAGCAGAACCTTGCCGGATCGATTGTTAGGTTGCGTCCAAAGTTTCTAATCATCTTTTTCTAAGCTTCCTCCGTGTTGGCGGGACACAGGGATCGCTGCCTTCGGATCTGATTGTGTGCTCTGCTTTGCTGCTTCTTCTGTTTTCAAGCGTTGGATAAATCTCGGGTCGATTCTCCAATCCGCGTGTCGACTCGAACGTGTGAAGTCGAGTCGGTCGAACGCGGCCTCGTAGCCGTCGATCTTGATTTCAACGCGGGCTTTGATCGATGTGCGTAAGGGATCCTCTTTGCTGGGGAGTAGGCGAAAGTCCACCAGGTTTCTTCTTGGTGCCCTTAAACGATTGCCAGGGAAACGGAGGCCACCGATCGTGTGCCAATCGCCGTAACCATATCCATCAAAATGGAAGAGAATGTTAGCGTCCATCAAATGGATCGATCCCTGCCAAGCCCGCTCGGCAAACACCGGCGTCGAAACCAAGCAGGTAAGAAGCAGGGCGGAAAGCCAATGGAGATTCTTCATTTTATGTGTTCCTTACTGTATCGAGCTCGCGAAGTCTATTTCTGTCAGTGATGGTCATGGACACACCTTGGCGAATCTCTGACGTACCTCCGCCCGCCCAATCGATTGTAGACCTGCTTTCGCGACGACGCTCAAACTTTTGCGTGCCCCGATCGCCGATCACCTCTTTAGTTGGAAGAACCGCCTCCTCCGCTGCAGGGCCGAATTCGCCCTGGGAGTTGAGCGTTTGCATCAACACCAAGTCGCGAATTTGCGTTTGGGGTCCCTTGTCGCCGGGGCTGGATTAACGAGCGGTCAATCCAGTGTTCTCTCGGCCAAGGGACGTATGCTTTGCCTGTGCGAGCGAGAGTTTGAACCGCTTCCAGCTGATTTCGTTGTCAGCCAACCTTGTCACGCTTGGTCTGCATATCCTGTCGAGCAGTTTCGCTGGTTTGCTCAGGCGTTGCTGTTGGTACTTCGTTCGATTCCGCTCCTACGCGAACCGTTCGTCGGAAGTGGGCGAAGGCTGTGTTGGGCTTCAATCACCGAAATTGTTTCACCCACGATGCACCACGACCAGGCAGATGAGGGTTGCAGATGCATTCTGTCGTATCGCAGAACCAATCGTTGGGTCTTCGTTTGCCGGTTGACAACGCGGATGACTTAGCCAGAGGTGGAGCCTGCTATTGAATGCGGAAGTGGTTGCTTCTATTGCATCGTGGGCAGAGTTTGTATTGAACAGGCTCAGACGCTCTGGTTGGTCGTTCAGTATGGGCAGCCGACGGTTCGTTCGATTTGAGCGAGGGTGCTGGCAATGGTGGCTTTGGTGCGGGCCACTTGGACTTGCAGGGCGAGCAATTCGCGGTAGGTGGCGACGAGGTCGGTGAAGTCGGCTTTCTCGTTCTGATAGTCGGCCGTGCTGATCGTGAGTGTTTGTTCGGTCCGTGGAATCAGTCGTGTACGCAACAGTTCAAGTTGTTCGATCGCGGCGTAGGCGGCGGCGACTTGGCGGCGGAGCGTTCCACGCAGACGGTCGCGTTCAGCTTCTCGGCGTAGCGTCGCGCTGCTGCGGTCGTGGGCTGCTTCACTGATGCCCGCGTTGATCTTGTCCCGCCAAATCGGAAGCGTCACGCCGATCGAGAAGTTGATGTTGTCGTGGCCATTCGCAACGGGGCTGAGGACGTTGTGATCGTCGCTGACAATCGAGTAACCAAGACCAAGTTGAAAGTCGGGGTACTGCTGCAAACAGGCGAGGGACTCTTTGGCTCGGTCGCGAGCGATTTCGGCGGCGAGTCCTTGCAGCGTTGGATTGCATTGCTCCGCTTGGGCGACAAGTTGTTCGAGTTGCGGTGCCACTTCATCGACATCGAGTTCATCGGCCGCCACAGGCATGTAGTTCATCGGCATCCGAACGAGGGCACCAAGGTCAGCTCGGGCTTGTTCGCGTTGTCGGCGTAGAGCAATCAGTTGTTCGGCCAGACGATCACCTTCGAGTTCCGCACGAAGCACATCCTGTTGACTTCCACCGGTTCGGTAGCGGGCTTCGGATACCGCGATGAGGTCTTCGACGATCTCGGTTTTGTCATCGACGATCCGCAACAATTCGGCGGCGAGCCAAAGTTCGTAGTAAGCCAAGCGTACGGCTTCGGTGATTTCGATTTGCCGTCGCGCGACTTCTGCGCGAGCAACTTGGACTTCGCGGTATGCGACCTGCCCACGAGCGTCTAGCTTCTCCGGCCAGGGAACCTTTTGGCTGAGTGAGAACTGGTGACCGATGCGTCCGCCCGCCGTTTGAAGGGCTTGGTCATGAATGGGCCAGAACGTGTTGCCCACGACGGGATCTTCGAGCGAGGTGGCTTGCGGAATGCGATGCGATGCGGCGGCGACCTTTTGTCGAGCAGCGGCAATTGACGGATGAGATGCAACGGCCGTGGCGATCAGTTCGTCGAGCGTCACGGGAGTTCCCGGCTCGGTTGATTCGACTTCGACGCCATCCAAAAAACCTGCGAAGGTGTTTTCCGTCGCTACGTCCGGACGCTCGCCGTCGTTTAGAAACTCGATGTCATCATTGTTGCTTTGCTCAGATGACACGACTGCGTCCTGATCATCCAATTCGGAATCATCCTGATGGGTTCGGAATCCCACCAGCATTGTATCGGTAGTTTTCTCGACGCCCTGACCATGCCCCGAAGTCTCCTGAATGATGTCGCCTTTATCGCGGGACTCGATCGAAGCATATGAGTTCGGCGTCGGCAGGGCGGGTTTGGAAACAATGGATTCGCGTGCCGTTCGGCACCCAGGCAGTGTGAGCAACAGGACGACCAGCAACTTTCGGTTGTTGCGCCGGATCAGTTCCGCTGCTGTTGCTCGATGCTGGCCCATTCGTGTTGCACCCAAGATTCCGTTGGTAACGATGTTTCCTCTTGCACTCTTTTCGGCACCCAGCGATAATGCAGATACCTTATTAGGGTATGTTTCCTCCGGTCGTTCCGAATGAATCTCGCAACAATCCACATTGCCGTTACAGCTTGCCTGATCGTCAGCACGACGATTCAGCCGATGGCTGCGCTGGCGATGTCTGGCGACTGTGCGGACAAGGTTTGCGAGCAAACGCAGAAGTGTCCGGGTTGTGGTTGCTGTGAGGTGCAATCAGCGAGCGATCGCTGCTGTTGCTGCACGCATGAAACAAAGCCCACCGAGGAGCAAGAGCAGCAACCCGAAAAGAGCATCGAAGTTCTGGTGCCAGCGGGGGCTCATCCGACGGTGTCGCAATGCACTTGCGGTGTATCCACGCCACCGATGGACCGAACGGATCACCGCGAGCAAATCGTTCGCGAGCTCGTGAATCGTCTTTCGATGCTGGACTTTGTTGTTCTGGACGAAACGCCCCTGGCGTTCGATCGGCCTCAAGTCATCGACGATTCTTTCGGAAGTCGAGCTGATTTCTCTCAGCGTTTTCTCTGTGTTTGGCGGATCTAGCGAAGATCGTTGGGGAGCGTGCGCGCTCACCAAAACGAATCATCAACGATCCACCATACCTTCTGACGGAACTGTTTCCGTCGTCCTACAGAGAGAACTTCCATGCGCCATCATGCAATTCCTGCAGCTCTGATGCTGCTTCTTACCGCAACCATTACCGGTTGTGGTGAAACGGACCAGACCACAACGGCACCGTCGGTGACGGCACCAGTTGAGGCGACGCCGATGAGCTTTGCCAATTCCGAATGCCCCATCATGGGCGGCGAGCCGACCGAAGAACTGACGGCCGAATACGACGGCAAAACGATCGGATTCTGCTGCGAAGGCTGCCCGGAAAAGTGGGCTGCGTTGAGCGACGAAGAGAAGGCGGAGAAGTTTGAGGAAGTGAAGGAGTGAAAGAGAAGGGGAGTTAGGGAGTCAAGGAGAAGGGGAGTCTGCGAGTAGCGTTTCTCCCCGTCTCCCAGACTCCCAGACTCCCACACTCCTTCACTCCTTCACTCCTTCACTCCTTCACTCCTTCACTCCTTCACTCCTTCACTCCCCATCTTCAAATCATGGACATTCGCTCAAAGCTAAACGGCCTTCAATGGCTTGGCCGGACGGCTACGCATGCCGGTGTCTTGTTGGCTGTGTTCGTGTTGGGCATTGCACTTGTTGGCTTGGCCCAGAGGCAGGGCTGGATTCGCAACGGCGATATGGCCGCGACAAGCGACGATGCCGGTTCCAACAATGGAGAAACGATTTATACGTGTCCAATGCATCCGCAGATTCGGCAGGACGAGCCGGGGAATTGCCCGATTTGTGCGATGAAGTTGGTGCCGGTTGCTGACTCGGCGAAGCCCTCTGTCGCGAACACCAACGCCGGGGATGACCGCTATATCTGTCCGATGATGTGTACTCCGCCATCGAGTGAACCGGGACGTTGTCCGGTTTGCGCAATGGAGTTGGTCAAAGCAACCGGCGGTGGTGGCGGTGATGGAATGTCAGTGACGATCGAACCGGCCGCTCGTCGCTTGATTGGAATTCAAACCGCAACCGCCGAACTTGGTCCCGTCTCGCAAACCATTCGCACCATCGGATCCGTCGACTATGACGAGAGCAAGTTGGCAACGATCTCCGCCTACGTCGGTGGTCGCATCGAAAAGCTCTACGCCAACTATGTCGGTGTGCCCGTTGAAGAGAACGATGACCTCGCGTTGATCTACAGTCCCGACTTGTATTCGGCCCAAGTTGAATACTTGACCGCTGTGCAAGGCAGCGAACTGAAACGATTGGGTGGTTCGTCCAACATGGGTGAACTCTCGAAACAAAAGCTGATCGAGCTTGGTTTTACCGAGGACCAAGTCGCCGAGCTTCGTTCACGCGGGAAAGCTGAAAGCCGGATTCGTGTGCGCTCGCCGATCAAGGGCACCGTGATCGAGAAGCACGCCGTTGAAGGTGACTACATCAAGACGGGCGACAAGATTTATCGCATCGCCGATCTGTCGACCGTGTGGTTGATGCTCGATCTATTTCCGGACGATGCCGCTCGCATTCGTTTCGGACAACAGGTTGAAGCGGAAGTCTCATCGTTGCCCGGCGAAGTCTTCACCGGGCGGGTTGCCTTCATCGACCCGACCGTGAATTCCAAGACCCGCACCGTTCAAATTCGGGTCGAAATGCTGAACCCGGATGCGAAGTTAAAGCCGGGCGACTACGCGACCGCACGCGTCTACGTTCCAGCCATTCGCCAAGATCGAATCTACGATCCGGCGCTCGCAGGAAAGTACATCAGCCCAATGCACCCGCAGGTAATCCGCGAGCAACCGGGCGATTGCCCTATCTGTGGCATGGATTTGATTCCCACGTCAAAACTCGGTTACGCCAGCGAGCCATTGCCGAAACAGCAAGTTGTCACGGTTCCTCGCGATGCCGTGTTGATGACGGGTGAGAACAGCGTCGTGTATGTCGAAACGGATCCTGGTCGTTTTGAAATTCGCCGAGTGACGGTGGGACCGATGACGGACGATCGGGCGGTCATCTTGGAAGGCATGTCGTCGGGCGAAACGGTTGCAACGAATGGCAACTTCCTGATTGATTCGCAGATGCAACTCGCCGGGAACGCTAGCAGTACCGCCAGCGCTTGATGGGCCGGCAATGGAAGGGTAGTTGCGTTCATTCTTGCTCTCCTGAAGCAGAAAGATTTGGCACACGTCCGTCGCGTGCCAGGAATACGAATTTGATTCAATGGATTACGCTGCATGAGGGAGCTCCTCCCGCGGCGTGTCTTCGATGCCCGCCCAGTGGTGGTCTGCTAAGCCGAAATTCATCTTGAACTCTTTGAAGCCGCAGTAGACGACGGGCACCACAAACAGAGTGACGATTTCGACGGCCATGCTTAGAGGCATCATTCGCTTTTGCGTTAAAGAACCTTGGTTGATCGTTTTGCTGACGATCGGCGTCACGGTTTTCGGTTGGATCAGCTACAACCGTGTTCCGATTGACGCGATTCCGAACATTGGCGAGAACCAAGTCATCGTACTGACGCCTTGGCCGGGGCGTTCGCCGAAAGACATCGAAGATCAGGTCACCTACCCGCTAAGCGTTTCGCTGTTGGCGGTGCCGGGAGCCGAATCGGTCCGCGGCAAGAGCATGTTCGGATACAGCTTCGTCCAAGTCACGTTCAAAGACAGCGTGGACTTCTACTGGGCACGCAGCCGAGTGTCCGAACAACTCGGCACCGCTGCCGCCCAGCTACCAGGTGGAGTTGTGCCTCAGCTTGGTCCCGACGCGACCGGGCTTGGACAAGTCTTCTACTACGTCTTGGTGCCGCCCAAGGATGGCATGAGTCTGGCTGACCTACGGAGTCTGCAGGATTTCGTTATCAAGTACGACTTGCAGGCCGTCGAGGGTGTCAGCGAAGTCGCTTCCATCGGAGGTTACGTTCGCCAATATCAAATTGAAGTCGACCCAGACAAACTTCGTTTTCATGGCATCCCGCTCGACCAAGTCGTGACGGCCATACGTGGAAGCAATCTCGATGTCGGAGCCAAGACCGTCGAAACCGGCGGTATGGAATTCATCGTTCGCGGCAAGGGGTTTCTCGGCAGCGACGGTGACACCGAAAAGGCCATCCGAGACATCGAGCAAGCCGTCATTATGCAGCGAGAAGGCGTACCAGTCAGAGTTCGCGACATTGCTGCCGTGCAACTCGGGCCAGACTTTCGTCGCGGGGCACTCGATTACAACGGAGCCGAGGCGGTCGGTGGCGTCGTCGTGATGCGATACGGCGAGAATCCGCGAGCGGTCATCGAACGAGTGAAAGAAAAGATCACTCAAATCGAACCGTCGCTCGAAGGCGTCACCATCAAGGGCATCTACGATCGCACCGGCCTGATCGACGAAACGGTGGCGACACTTTCCACCGCACTGCGGGATGAAATCCTGATCACGGCGGTCGTCATTCTGCTGTTCCTGTTGCACATCCGCAGCAGCTTCATCGTCGCGGTCACGCTTCCGATTGCCGTCTTGCTGTCGTTCATCGCGATGAATGTGTTTGGCGTCGGGGCGAACATCATGTCTCTGGCGGGAATCGCAATCGCGATTGGGACGATGGTCGACATGGCAATTATCGTCAGCGAAAACATCTATCAACACTTGGCGGAATGGGAATCGGGAGGTGGGAGTGAAGGAGTTGGGAGTGAAGGAGGTGGGAGTACGGTCCTTGCTACTCCCGACTCCCCTACTCCCGACTCCCCTACTCCCAACTCCCAGCTTCCCCGCTCGCGAAGCGACGTCATCTACGATGCGGCGGTGGAGGTTGCGCCCGCCGTGCTTACCGCTGTCACGACAACCATCGTCAGCTTCCTGCCGGTGTTTTTCCTAACGGGTCGCGACTACAAGCTGTTCGCGCCGCTGGCGATGACCAAGACGTTTGCCATTTCAGCGGCGTTGATTGCGGCTGTGACGATCGTTCCCACGCTTTGCCAATTGCTGCTTCGCAGTGCGAACTATCGAAAGCAAACCGCGTTGATAGCGGCGATTGCGGGTGCCGCATTGTTCGGCCTGACCGCCTTTTTTGTCTGGGGGCATCAGTTGGTTGACTACCTTCACTCCTTCTCTCCCAACTCCCCATCTCCCCCACTCCTTGACCATCGCCTTTCCCTCGGTCTCGTAACGGTTGTCTCCGCCGCCGTAGGTTTCGGGCTTGCTTGGATGTTGACTCGTGAACGCGTCCGACCAACGGATGAAAACATCGTCAGTCGGTCGATCGTTTGGGTCTATCGACCAACGCTCTCGCTGTTCCTGCGGCACAAATTCGCCTTTTGGCTATTGCCATCGTTCATCGTCCTGATGGGACTTGGCGGATGGTTCGGACTTCCATTTGTCGTCGCTCCGTTTGAGCGAGTCGTCCAGAAACTCGGCGTCCGCCCCAACGAATTGCCCGGCTACGTCGACCTCAAGCATACGTTCACCGGGCTTCAGACCGACGACTGGATCGCACTGGACGAGGGCAGTTGGTTCTACATGCCAACGCTCTACCCGGCGGCCAGCTTCAGTCAGTCAATGCAGATGCTGCAAACGCAGGACGTGTTGATCGGCCAAATCCCAGAGGTCAAGGACGTTCTGGGCAAGATTGGCCGGATTGATTCGGCCCTCGATCCTGCCCCCGCCGCGATGGTCGAAACCTACGTCATGCTTCGACCCCGCGAACAATGGCGGCCCGGCGTGACGGCTCGTGATGTCTGGGATGAAATCAACCGCGTTGCCACGCTGCCGGGAGTGACGCCCGCTTCGCCACTTCAACCCATCGAGGGCCGCGTCGTGATGTTGCAAAGCGGCATCAAAGCCCCGATGGCGATTCGTATCTACGGCGACGACCTGCAAACACTCGCCGATGCAGCGATGCAGGTATCCGAACATCTCAAGCAATCGCCCTACGTCAATTCAGGAACGGTCAATCCCGACATCGTTCTTGGGAAGCCGTACATCGAATTCACCGTCGATCGTGAAGCCGCATCGCGGTACGGCATGTCGGCTCAGATGGTGAACCAAGTCATCGAGACTGCACTCGGCGGGATGAACCTGATCAATACGGTCGAAGGGCGAGAGCGTTATCCCGTCCGCTTGCGTTACAACCGCGATCTGCGTGAGCGAGTCGAACAACTCGATCGTTTACCAGTGGTTACGCATAGTGGCGCCGTGGTTCCACTGGGTGAATTGGCCAAGCTAGAAACGACGTGGGGACCGGGTGCGATCAACAGCGAGAACGCTCGTTTGATCGCTCACGTTTCTTTTTCCTCTAACGGAGCAGCCGGAGATCTGGAGACAATCGCGGCGATTGAAGAGGAGTTGCGGTTGGCACAGTTGGGAGCTGGGAGTGAGGGAGTTGGGAGTGAAGGAGTTGGGAGTGAAGGAGGGCTTACGCCAAAATCCTTTTCTTCCAACTCCTCCACTCCTTCACTTAACCTCCCGCCCGGCTACTCACTCGAAGCCGTCGGAAGTTTCCGCAATCAAATCGAAGCCAACAATCGGCTGATGTGGTTGGTGCCGCTGGTCATCGTTATCAACTTGTTGGTCATCTACCTGCAATTTCGTCACGTTCCGATCACGCTGGCCGTGTTCGCTGGAATCCCGGTCGCTTTTGGCGGCGGCATGATTCTTCTGGCGATCTACGGAGCCGAAATGAACACCGCGATTTGGGTTGGGTTTATCGCCCTCTTCGGCATCGCAGTTGACGACGGCGTCGTGATCGCTACCTATCTCGATCAAGTCTTCACGCGACGACGACTGAACACAGTCGCTGACATTCGAGCCGCAACGATTGACGCGGGCGTCAGGCGAATTCGGCCGTGCTTGATGACCACCGCAACCACGCTGGTCGCACTCGTTCCCGTTCTGATGGCGACCGGCCGAGGTGCCGACGTCGCCCGAGCGATGGCTCTGCCCGTGTTCGGTGGCATCGCTTCGCTCCGAGGTGGGAGTAGGGGAGGTGGGAGCTAAGAGAAGTTGTTGATCGAGTAAGGGATAGTCATTCTCGATGTTGTAGGTCTCCCCATTCTCCTTCACTCCCGACTCCTTCACTCCCGACTCCTTCACTCCCGCCTTAAAGTCGACGCACCACTTCGACGAGCCGTGAATCATCGCGACAATCATCCGCAAAATCTCGTCGTAGAACTCGATCGCCTGTTTCGTCGTGTCCGTATCGAGGTAGCTGTGCGCAGCAGCGTACTCAATCCAAACCTGCGTTTCGGCGGCTTCTGCCTCTGCAATATTCATCGTGCTACAGAAATGCTTTTCGTAGCGTCGCTTTCGCCATGCCTCTGCAACATTGGCACTCACACTCCGTGACGAACGACGTACCTGATCGGTCAACGAATACATCTCCTCACGGGGAAACGACTTCGACAATTCAAAGATGCGTTTTCCAGCAGCAAACGATTTTTGAAAAACGATCAAATCGCGATGTGACCGTACTCGCTCATTCATTTCAATTCTCCTTGCAGCGCATCACTACCAGTCTGGCCACTCCCCACTCCCATCTCCTTCACTCCCATCTCCTTCACTCCCATCTCCTTCACTCCCATCTCCTTCACTCCCATTTCCTTCACCGTTTCACCACAGGAAAGCATTTCGCTGCCCCAATACGGATTGACCAGCTCGCCTTCAGGTTGCATCCAATCGCCACCACCACCCGGAACCATTGGGCAGTACATGTGAACCAACTTCGTTGCCGTCTGCTTGCCGCGAGCGATGGTCGCCGCACGGAGAAGCGAATGGCTGATCGGCCGGAAGGATTTCCGGACCTGCTCCAGCGAACCTTGCATTCGTGCGAGGGATCGCTTGGCACTTTGCAAATGACTTTGAGCCTCATCGGGAACGTCCGCCAATCTCGTCACCATGCCCAGCGATTCATCGAGCTTGTTCATCTCCAGCGGCGGAGGACTTTGGTCGGCGGCCAAAGCTTTCTGAATTGCAAAGTAGGCGGCATAAGCTCGGTCAAATTGCTCGGCACTCTCGCCGGTCAATACGACCGGTTCGTTGTCGGGCAGTTCCAGAGGTCCAGGCGGATAGCTGGCCGCTTTGCTTGGGTCCATCAGCGAAGGATTGGCAATTCTTCCGACCACGCTGTTTGCCCAGCAAGCGGTACCGGATGCGGGCAACCACCAACACTCGCAACGTCAGACGTCGACCACCGGTCCGCACAAAGGGACCCTCAAAGCGGTCGGCAACCTACAAGCAGAAACGCTTGTCACCACTGCCGGCTTAAAGGTCTACCTCTATGATTCGGGCGGCAAACCCGTTTCTGTTCAACAGAGTCGTGGTGTGGCGAGTGTTTCCGTTGAAGGCAATGCCAAACGTTATCGTTATGACTTGTTCCCCAGTGAGGACAACGCACTCAAAGCTGATGTTGATCTGTCCCGCGTCGTTGGTCGGCAACTAACGGTCGACGTTCAACTTGTCGGTGCGGCCCCCGACACCCTCGCTTACCAAGATGTGATGGTTCTTTCGCCGGCGCAATCCGAACTGGATGCGGTCGCGATCGCACGACAAAAGGTCTGCGTTGTAAGCGGGAAGCCACTCGGCAGCATGGGCAATCCCGTCGCCGTGGAAGTGGCTGGGCAACGATTGTTCGTTTGCTGTGCTGGATGCGTTGACGCATTGAAAGCCAATCCTGAAAAGTTCATCCAAGCCAGGCCGAAAGTCGAAGTCGTCAAGTTCACCGAATCAGATGCGGCACTCATCACCAAGCAAGCGGTCTGCCCCGTGATGGACGAACCGCTCGGCGGAATGGGCCAACCGATCAAACTCTTGGTCGGTGGAAAACCGTTGTTCCTATGCTGCAAAGGCTGCATCAAGAAGGTTCAATCCGAACCTGAAAAGTATCTGGCGATGGTCTACAAGACTGCGTCTCCCGCCAGCGTTGTCGCGACGAACACCGAACAAGTCCGCCCCGGCGTGTTCAAAGTGTCCGATGCCGATAAGCGGTTCATTGCGGCACAGAAGAAATGCCCCGTGATGGACGAACCACTCGACGCTATGGGCGGCCCCTACAAAGTCAACGCCGATGGCAAAGCAATCTACATATGTTGTCCCGGTTGCGCGAAAAAGATCGCCGCTGAGCCACAGAAGTATCTGGCTGTTCTGAAGTCACAAGGAGTCGATGCTCCTGAGCTTCGCTGAGTGAAGTGAAAGAGTCTGGGAGAAGGGGAGTCTGGGAGAAAAGCAACTCCCCATCTCCCCAACTCCCAACTCCCAACTCCCAATCCACGCGGGGGTGGTGTCCTGACCGATGCTTTGTCTTTGGCAGCGTTGAAGCGGCACGCCACCCCTGCCTTCTTTCCCCTACTTCGTCAAAACAATGAAATACCGAACCTTTGCTGCCATGATTGCGACCTCCTCCGTCGTAATGCTCGGACTCATGTACCTGAACACCTACTCGCTGGATCACGTCTTCTGGAGCGAAACTCGTTTTTACATGGCGATCTTGATGGGAGCGACGATGGCAATTGTCATGCTCGCGTTCATGTTTGGGATGTACAAAAGCAAGAAGGCGAACATCGGCATTTTTGTTGGCAGCGCGATCGTTTTCGCGACGTCGTTGTTCCTCGTTCGCAGTCAGCAAACGGTGGACGACGTATCTTGGATGAAGGCAATGATCCCGCATCACTCCATCGCAATCCTGACCAGTGAGCGGGCGAACATCTCAGACCCGCGTGTTCGCAAACTGGCTGACGAAATCATCGAAGCACAGAGAAGAGAAATCGCCGAGATGAAACAGTTGATCGCGGAACTCGAGGGTTAAGCAGAGAACCTATCGACTGTACTTTTGAAAGACAGTCATCAGCTCCTCCAGTTTCGCATCCACTTCCGTCGCGTCGCCGGTGGTCATCACATTCCGAACGCAAGTCTTCAGATGGTTCTCGAGGACCAAGCGGCCGACCTTGTCGAGCGCACCGGTCGCCGCCGAGATTTGCATCAGGGTGTCGACGCAATAAGCGTCTTCGTCGATCATTCGCTCGACCGCCGCTACCTGACCGGCGATCCGGCGGAGTCGGTGGGCGAGCTTCTTTTTCTCGTCTTCGGAGAGCATTCGTGGAGACTTCGGTTGGGCTTGCCGCGATAGTTCGCCAATTTTAGCGGGCGATCGCCATCAACGTCAGTCTGCTTCACATCATCATCTTCGGCGCGGCTTCATACTTCGACGGATCCCCGAATCGCCGAACAATCTCAGCAAACACGGCTCCCTTTTCAACGTCTTGGTCGCTGTTCATCACCAAGTCGTAGAGGTCATCGGGCAGAACACGCAGGACCGTCATCAATCCTTTCACACTCATCGGGTAGACGCTTCGGTGTCGTTCTCGTAGCGATACCAATGAAACATCAATGGGTTTTCAGCATCATTCGCGATTGTTTTGAACGACTCACATCGGTTCCGCTCGTCCTTGAACATCGCATGCCATTGTTTCTCTTTTACGACGGCTTCCGCCTCGGACGTCACTTGGATGGGTTCAACCTTCAGGCGGAACGGGCATCCCGACCGCAGTTGGGCAACGCTAGTGGATTGCCCGAACGACACGAATCATTTGCCGAAGAAATCGCAGGTGATGAAGGAGATGCCAGAGTTCAACAACATTCATGCTTCCAATCTTGATGGTGTGCGGGCTGTTCGCAGCGAGTTGATTTTACGATGTCCGCAGGCTGACCAGATGCTGGCCACCGGTGCTCGCGATTTCTGGTTGCACTTCTAGTCCCGGCGTGAGACGCGAAAGTCGATCGATGAGCCACTCGGCGACCGCATCGGCGTCTTGTCGGGTCGGGCAACGAGCCATCGCCTCGCGGCCACCCTTTCGCTCCAATCGTTCGGCCGCGGCGATGATCGGAGCGGGATCGACAACAATCAAATGAGCAGGCCAGGGCACAACTGGATCATTTGATCCTTTGCCTGTGTTGCAACTCTTGTGAGCAAGTCGTTCGGTTGGCAATTCACCCTTTTCCTGTTTCTTTTTCCTGGCCCGTCCCTTGCTGATGCGAGTGTCCAAGCTCGCGCCACGCGGATCGTTGGGTGACATGTCTGGATCGACCGGTTCATCGCACAGCCAACATCGCCAGCCATCGGCCTCGCCCACATCGTGAAGTTGTCCCATTTGCTTCTATCTCTTTGGTTCATTTTGGAATTCTGCTGGGAATTTCCAACCAAGGTACCTTGGCCCGCCTCACTCCAAAGGGCGACGCGACGCTTTTCTTTTGCGAAGCACTTGATGACGAGAACTGTCCGCCTCCCTGCAGCCGTCGGAGCGACGCAATCTTGGATGGAGAAAGAGATGGCGAAGCGGTGTCGAACGAATCGCATTCGGACTTGCAACCCATTCGAGGCTTGGATTGAAAAGCTATCAGTTGCTGGCAGCACTTGTTTTGGTGTCGTCTTTTTCTGCATACCTTCGCATCATCAGGGATGCAGCATTGCTGTGGATCATGATGGAAAGCGTGATTGTGGTGAGAACGATTCCCGTGAGTCGGTTGGCTATGGGCTCCTCCAACCCGTGACTGATCGCGTAGCTCAGGTAGTAGAGCGATCCGATTCCGCGAATGCCAAAAAGAGAGATCAGGATTTTTTGCGAGAAGCGAATGTCTTTGGTTGCCAGTGCGAGCAACACCCCGAATGGTCGGAACAGGAAGAATACGAGCATCGCAATCCACCAGTCGCTTGTCATCGTCCAGTAGGAGGTTGCGAGAACACCCACCAGCACGACGACGGCGACTTCGATGATATGGCCAAATTGGTCATTCACTTCGGTCACCGTGTGCATCAGCTTGTCAGGCTGCTCGTCATCGGATTGACGTTCCGCGTAACGTCTCATCGCGACGCCTGCGGCAAAGACAGCCAAAAATCCGTAAGCGTGCAGCAAAAGTGCTGCCCCATAGCTCAGCCCGATCAACCCCAGGGTCAGTGCTTCTTCGCAGGCGGCAGGCGAATTAGCTTGGCGTCTGATCCATACTGCGACGCGGCTGACCGAGTAACCACTCACCCAACCGACACCAAGTCCTGCTGTGGTGGCCCAAAAAAGATCAACCGTGATCCAACGCCAACCGTATTCGCCAAGCTGATGGTGCCCGAGCAGTCCCAGTCCAAGCATAATGAATGGAAAAGCGGCTCCATCATTGAGTCCAGCTTCGCCGGTGAGCGCGAATCGCAATCGATCAGTGTCTTGATGGTGTTTGACCTGAACGTCACTCGCCAGCACTGGATCCGTCGGCGCAAGAACCGCTCCCAGCAAGATGGCGGCTCCCAGGGGCAAGTCCAGCATCATCATCCCGACCACAGCGACTCCAGCGATCGTAACGACCATCGTCACGGATGCCATTGGAATGGGTGCCCTCAAGTAGTGGTGCCATTGTGGTTTGAGTTGCAATCCTGCTGTTAACAAACTGATCAGGACGGCGACTTCGGACACCGATTCCACCACTTTGACATGCTTGATCAATTCGAAATCGAGTAACCCTAGACCCCATGGTCCGATGGCAGCACCGACCAGCAAGAAGATTGCTGGCATCGACACCGGCCAACGTCGCATCGGCCCTCGACCCAACGCAGAAAGTAGAAAGATCAGCCCAGAGAGGAGCGACCAAGCGGTCACCGGTTCGATACTCATCGTTGCATCCTAGTCTTCTCGTACTAACGTGAAGTTCCGAATGTTGTAAACGCGGTCAGAGGAATGAGATCGCCGGTTCTGCTCAAGGTGCTCTCTCGAAACACTCATGAAGTTCCCCGAGAACGCCCGTCGCTCAACACCAACTCCATTCAATCGAGCAACCAATGCAATCGTCAGGTCACTCGCGGGGAATTTCCATTCTTGCCCGCGATCCCGTCGGTCGGCTTCGAATGCGATGGTCATGCGCGTCCGGAATCTAGGATTGATCGGCCCCGTAGTCAGCGTCGTACTCATCGAGAAGTTGCCGGCCGACTTTGTTGTTCGAATCGAGAAATCCAGTGCGAGAACGGTGCCGGGCCGTTTAGCCAAACCGGAAGGCTTATTCCTCGTTTCGAGAGATGTCGTTTGAGCCGAACATCGGTCACAGCGTTTCGTCGGCATCTTAGTCCATGCTTGTTGATGATCCATTCCACGCAAAGTCCGCTGGAAGACTTCAAGCCAAAGTCCGTTTCGACTGATCCCCTCCTGTTGGTGAACGGCGTTTCGATGCGTTTCCCGGTGCTCAGATCGTCGTTCTTGAAGGTGTGCTGCTGCTTGTTCAACGGTGTCCCTTCGCGGAATCGGTTGCTTGAACAGCAGCCTGCGGAGCCCCGCATCAGGTGGCGTCTTGGGTAGCAAACGCCGGGCCGCTCGTTGTCTTGATTTTTATACCAGGCCTCATTCACGCGACGCTTTTTCGAGAGGGACTCGGTGCGTGGGAATCAACACGGAGTTACGAATCAGGACGATTGGATCTTTTCGTGTTCGGCCCGGTGTCATCGGCCCGGTATCATCGGTTGAGTGGCCTTCGCGTGCGGTCGCAGACGTCGCCTATGAGTGTCCGCCGGTTGTCAATGATCCCCAGGGCTTGATAGGTGCGTATGGTACATGGCACCGCGGTGCTTTCCGCCTTTCGCGAACACTTGGCGACCATGCGCCCCATGTCGCCGAGTTTGCCTGGCGGAGTCGTGCCCCGACTCCGTCAGGCTCCATTTGCATTCTCTGCATCTCGCCGCATTCCGTTGGTCGACCAGTCACCTGCGGTCTGACCGGCAATGGTGCGACGTGACGTCGCGTTGGTGAGCCTGGGTAGAAGTGTTGAAGTGCAACTGAGAGGTGATCGCTGCTCGATTGTCGATCTGCAGAGGACATGGCCGGTTGGCCCGACAGTTGCTAGTTCCGCAAGTAGAACGTAATCAATCGCTCACAACAGCTTTCTTCGATCACATGAGAGACCGCAACGAAATCGATGTACGAAGAGTGGACGTATCCAAGAAATCTCCGGACATGCTTGTTTCGGCTGTTTTGGAAAAGTGTCAGGCCGAGATCAATTCGGCCGGTGAATGGCGTGCTGCTGTTGAGTCAATCGTCAAGCGGAATGTTCGAGGGTATGGGCTAATAGTTCGTCACCCGGAGCCAGCGGGGGCAGGCAAGCCTTCTAGCATTTGGTTTTTTCCTGATGTTGATCTGGTGGCCATCGAGTCCTGCTTTTCCCACAAAGAGCGTGCTCTGAGTTATTTCGACACCGATGATCTTGACGAACGGTTTATCTGGGAGCACGTGTCTCGCTTCATCAGCGAACTGATTTAACAACCACCTGCAAATTCTTCTCAAACCACAGCGGAAGCCAAAAGAACACGCGTGCAAAACGATGAAAAATCTGCCGATAGCTTGTCAGACACCAGTGTCGCCGTTCATGGCTTGATCCATAACGTGCTGTCGCGGTGTCGAAGTGAAATCGAGGAAGCGGGGAAAGCAAACGCGTCAATCGAGTGGCACCGCAGATTGACCGGTCTTGGAATCGGTTTGACTCTGTGGTCGATGCGATCGAATAGCACGAAACATCGATTCGGCATTGTTTTCAAACCGAACGGAAATCAGATGGCGGTGGAGATGTTCAAGGGTGGACGTGTTCAGCCATTCGACGTCTTTCATCTAGATGACTTGAACGAGGAGGTGATCCGTTCATTGATCACTCGACTCTTGGTTGACGCTCCATTTAAATAGCCGCCGCGTTCGACGGGTGAACAGTGCGATAGAAGTGATCGCAGATTGCTGCATTCAGTGACCTGCTTCCCTTTCCTGATACAGGGCCAGTGAGAGAATCAGAGCTTCATCTGGCCGGGCACGCCCGGCCAGATGAAGCGAAGTTTTTGGGCCAGGTTGCCCAAAGCACTGTGGGGTCGATGTTCGTTGTAGTTAACTCGCCAAGCTTCGATCTTCTTCTTTGCGTCGTCAAGCCACAGAAACTTACACGAATCGGAAGTGTCCGTGGGATCAGTGCACTACACCATGTCAGGAAACAGCCCCAAACATGGTGCTGTCCCGTGCGCTGCGAACACCTTCTTGTATCGATACTGAGTGATGGCATTCCTCATCACTTCATAGCATCCGAGTTCGAGATTGCGCCATCAGATTTCGCTAAGTGTCAAACAGATACTGGATGCGAGGCTGACGAGTTCGGGGGCAATGCTGGCATTTTGACCACGCATGGTTGGCATCGTCAGGACTATGTTGCATCGCGGCTTGGAAGCAACCATGGCTTTCGATAGGTGCGTGCCATATGCGGTTCGAACTAATGAGTCGGGTCGAGTTCTACACGGATGAGCGTTGTACGATTAGCTTGGTTGGAATATCGCAAGTCGCTGGTGTAGTAGTCGGCGTAGCGTCGTGGAACGGTCCTCCCATGCTGATGATCCGCGGCGGCGACGTCTTCCGTCATCACGATTTGCACGACGACAATTTCATAATCGCCAGGGGGAAGAGATTCGTTCCCGTCTTGGTCGCGTAGCGTGAATGCTCTATCGCTCGCGATTTTTCCGGCGTAACGATCTCCTGTTTTGAGTGAGCGAAATTCAATGCTTCCGGACTGCACCGGATCACCGTCGGTGTACTCCACGATTCCCGTGGCAGGTTGTTGGCTTGAGCAACCCGATAGTGTCGCCACCAACAACAGCAACGCCAATCTGAAATGAATCATTGTTCCAGTTCCACCACTCGGGCGTCACGGCGGTTGGCAAGCGAGCCCAGGACCTTGGTATCCGTGAACGGGTTGTACATACGCACGCTGCCATCGACCAAAGCGAAATGAACGCCGGCGGGATGCCAACTTCCAAACGAAAACATGTCGGCGAGAACATCGCTGGGCCCGTTGGCTAGTCTCAAGCCAGGACCTGCCAGGCGACTGGATGCCGGCAGGTGGTCGCCATCGTAGGCGGGTGAGTCTTCGGGGAATTTCGCGAGGCGATCAAGCGGAACATACTTTTCGCCAAACAGAAACGTGCTCGACGTTCCATCGGTGACAGAAGCCATGCGAATGCGATCGGACGGTGCGATTGCTTTGCCTTCTTTGCACTCCGGTCGCACACTGATGATGACGCCCGTTCCATTTCCGCCATAGTAAAAGTCGGTGGGAGCTCCGGTCGCGCCCGGCGACAAGTCGCCATGGTTGCCGGCGTAGTCGCAAAGGGCTCCTTCGACATTCACTGATACATCACTAGGACGTGGTGGAAGTGGGCAACCGCAAGGTAGCCGACCGCCACCGCCGGTTTCTGTTGAACGGAGTTCCCGAGTGCCGGTTGGTTGTGTTCCTGAGCGTCGTGAGGGGCAGAGGAAAATGTCAGGAACGACCGTTCGAACGTTCTCGGGGTGTCGATGCCAGGGTTTGGAAAAATCCCATTGGCTACCGAGCGAGGCTTGCTCGATATAAGGCATCACACGGGCCAGCCACGTGGGAGTTTCCAGGCCGCATTGGTCGGCGGGATTCGCGTCTGGACGCGATTCATATCGTGCCGGCGGAAAGTAGCCGAGCACGTCGTGGTGCATGTGCGTGGCAAGTGCCAACTGTCGAATGCGATTCTTGCAATCGGTGCTGCGTGCGGCTTCGCGTGCCGATTGAACGGCAGGCAGCAACATCGCCACCAGAACGCCAATGATCGAGATGACCACCAGCAGTTCGACCAGCGTGAAGGCACGGGGTTTGCTTTTTTTGACTACCAACATGAAACGGATCATCCGCAGAAAGAGGGTGCGTCAGTCCGGTCCGACCGCCCTCGATTGTAGTCTCGCTCAATAGCGATTGTCACGGTTCGGGCCGAAATGACCGCACCCAGCGGGAGTTGGTCGCCAGAATATTCCTCACGACCTGTTGCGTTTCTTCCAGTTCAAATGGGTCGTGTTCCAGTTCGTGCTCGAGCAGTTCAAGCTTCTTGCGAATCAAATAGCCCTGCATCCGCTGGTAGGGCCGAATCTGGCCCGTGCGTATGAATGTGCCGACTTCCATCCGGCGGCTCCAGTCTTCCCAAACCGGCAACCAGTACAACGCGTGTTCGGCTTGGCCGCTATTGGCGGCTGCCAGACATTCGGCCCGAGCCATGCTGATTTCGTCCAGGCATTCATCGGCTGATGGGTAGTAGGCGAAGCAGGCAACGACGCTCATCGCGACCAGTCCCGCCAACATGGTCGCTCCGATGACGCCCGGCGGGACAACGATGTCGAGTCCCTTTCGAGCTTGTGCGTCTTGCGATGAAAGAGAGGACGCGAACGAATCAGCTTTGGCGGTGCTCACTAACCAAGCCTCATCGGTTTTCATCAAACGCAAGCCGATGCCAATCAGGCTAAAAACGCCTAGTGCGGAGAGCGCAGCGATGACGCTGAAGTCCAGTTCCTTGACAACCAAATCGTACAAAGCGTTTGCGCCGAGGCTGTGGTGAATCGACATCGGGTTGGCGTAGATGTCGAAGGCATGTGTGTGCCCGGCAGGTTCGACGCCCGGCGGAACGAGTGGTCGATTGATCGCGTATGAAATGCCCAGCACGATCACTATCAAAGAAGCGGTCCAGCACGCGGTGGCTTTGAATCCATAGTTCTTGCCAAACCAGAACGGTGTTGCCAAGTTCATGCCCGTGCCCAAGATCAACAACGTGAACGCGGCGCCAGGGGAATTGGCATGTTGGAACATCATGCCGAGTTGGCTCATTGCCAACATCGGTGTCGCATATACAGGAATCGCGACCCCGAGCATTGTGAGAGGCGCGAACCAATCATCGCGTTCCACTGAGTGCTGCATCGCTCCATATGGCAGGACCGTCGCCAGGATTGCGAGACCAGACAACGCCAACATGGTCAAAGCAAGATTGACGCCCGTCAGTTCTCGGGAGAAGTGAACGAACGTCGCAGCGAGTCGTCGCAAGCCAATCAGGTGATCTTTGGATTCGGCATCAACGGTGCCGTTCGTTTCCGAATCATGCTGGTTTGCAGGCTCATCTTCTGTCTCTTTGCGGTTGGACCATTTTTCGATTGAGTCCCAGAACAACCCCAGTGCAGTGACGATGACCAGCGAACCAAATGCGAACAGCAGGATCACCATCGGGCGGCTGAGCGTGAGCCCGTAAAGCAGCGAGAGCGGATTGAACAACGGAGCGGAAAGCGCGAACGCCGACATCGCACCAGGCTTCACACCCGCCCGACGCATCTCACGCAAAATCGGCAGCACGCCAATCGAGCAAACGGGCAACAGCATTCCGACCAACCACGATTGTGGTAGTGACCGCAGGGAGTCACCGCCGAAGAGCCTTCGCGTGCCTTTGTCGCCCAGGTAGTACCGAATGATCGAAGCGATCAGCATGCCCACCAGAAACGTCGGCGCCGCGGCAGCGAAGCCTTGAAGGACGCGAACGAGTCCGCCCATCAACATGATTGAAATCGGTTGGCTCATGATCCGGTTGCCTTCAAACTGGCGAGTTGGTCAGGGGTTTTTGCGATCGACGCGTCGATCAGTTGGCAAAGCGATTCAATTTGTTTCAGGTCGTTGTTGGAGAACGGTTCCTTCGTTGCCTTCAGGTTTGCCGAGACGGCTTGGCTGCTCTCGTACAGCGGAATCCAATCGGCTTCCGACAAATTCGTGTCCGCGGCCACTTCGCCCACCCAATCGACGAGGTCTTCAATTTCATGACGCAATGGTTCGTCTGAAAAATCGTTGTTCGCGGAGATGCGAGAGCGGAGTTTGCTCGACAAATCGGCGAGGTCTTCGGGCCAGTGCGATGACACGACGTGATCGTGTTCAAAATTCGATGTTTTGGGAGCGTCGTCCGTGCTGCAGCCGGCGAGCAAGAGAAGAAGCGAAAGGGTGAGTGCAGAGCTCAGGCCCTGCCCTCTTCTCGCTTTACTCGGCCCTTGCAAAGGGAGGATGTTGTGCAGTTTTCTGGTGCCGCTTTTCGGCAGATCAACACACGGCACAA
>NZ_ANMO01000202.1 GCF_000338295.1 Rhodopirellula europaea 6C | reverse complement strand
TGGCGTGACCGCCTTGCCAATTCCCGACAGAATCCGAGCCTGCTTGACCGCACGTTGGATCGTCCGCGGAGAAAGATGCCGGCCGACACGCCCGTCTTCGGAAGGAAGCAGGTAGCCAACGCCTTGGGTGCGCCGCCACAACTGCCGCATCAGCGGCAACAAATCGTCGGCCAACATGACATAGCGATCCTTTTTGCCTTTGCCAAGTTGAACCCGAATTTGTTGGCGATCGAAATCGAAGTCCGACCACTGCAAACGGGAGACCTCCGAGACTCGCAAACCGGTTGCATACAGCACGGTGAGAAGCAACTTGTCACGCAACGTGCGAGCGGCCTCCATCATCCGCTGGACCTCTTTCTTGGACATCACGACAGGCAATCGCTTTGGCTTTCGCGGGGACACCAGTCCAACCGTGCAACGCAACAAACAGAATTTGTCCAGGCCGGTTCGCAGTGCCGACAAAGTGACGCTGACCTCCGACGCCGACGCGCCGCCATTGACCAGCAGTTCCAAGTACTCCCGAATATCTTCTTGGTCGATCAGGTCCAGCGGTCCTCGGTACCAGCGAAGGAAGCAGACCCAAGCGGAGCGATAGTTTTTGATGGTGTTGACGGAGTAAAATCGGATCCGCAACTCGCGGACCAGACATTTAACAACCAACGGCTTGGGCGGCTGAGTCGAGAGGTCGACGACGGCATGCTCCGCTTTGAATTCCGTCTCCACAGCGTGTCGCGGGGCGTCTCGGCCGCGAGCGTTTCGCCACGGTTGGCCGTTGGAGTAGAAACGCGGTGCATCCGGTGCGACAAGACGAGACATGAGCTGCTCCAGCAAATAAGGCGAAGACACGTTTCGCAAACGTTCAGCGAGCCAAGCGTGACAAACAATGCGAATCCGTTTCAATCCGGGTACTTTTCGGAACAACGAATGGCCGGACAGTCTCCAAAGGCCAGATCTGTTGCTGAATCGACAACAGAATGCTGACGACTAGAACGTGATCGAGAGACGGCTGAGACGTTCGATCCCATGCCCGCACTCCCGGCCCGAAGCGGGACGCCCCTCCCGGAGCAGAGGTCGTGCCGTTTTGAAGTGCTGCGTTAGTGACGTCTTGCGAACCTCGCACGTTGGCGGCGGGCGAGTAGATCTTGCTGTCGGTTGGCCACTCTTGGCCGACATCCGCCGCTTGGACGGGCAAGAGCGCCTTTTTGTACCCCACATCTTTTGAGAGCCGCTTGCGTTGGGAATACAAGCGGTTTGAGACCAAACATCCCTTGCCGAGGAATCATTAGTGTTTGATTAGCGGCGATTAGTGTTCCCTTGACCGCTCTGGTGGAACACTAATCCACTCTGATCGGACACTAATCTTTGGTGTTTCGAGATGTGGGGTATAAAAAGGCAAGAGCGCACATCCTACATGCGTTGAAACCGCGTTGGCGACTCGATCGACAAGCCGCAGCGGGAGGGGGAGTGCGAACCGTTTCCCATGCCAGCCCCTCACCCTCGCGTATGCCTGAACGGCGTCGCTCGCCCCAGTAGATCGCTCTCCCAAAACTTCGTTTCGGGAGAGGTGCGGTGCGCAAAAGCAGCAAAAATCCCCGCATCATCGGGCCGCCCGACCTCAGCCCACCGAAGTATGCCGCATGTGCGTTTTGCAAGCGACTCAACCGCTCGCGATTCTGCTGCGTTCGCCCGTCCATTTGGAGAGCTCAGCCCGAATGGGCAATCGCCGTGGCTGGTGCGGCGACGCGATCCAGCCGGCTTTGACATTCAGACGTCTGCGGCTAGAATATTGCGACGGACTTGGAAACGACGTCCGTTGCTTCGGTCCGGAGGTATTCGAACGGGCTCAGCAATTCGATCGTGTGCAACACACGGTTTTTGCTGACGCACCCGCGAATGACCTACCCGCTTTCGCCGACGCCGAATGATCGTTTCATTGCATTCGATGGCTGTCACCCCACCCCTTGGAGGTGAAACTGCGTTCGTTTGACCGGATCCAACGTTGGAATCGGGTTAACGAGACGGCGCCAGCGCAGAATGTCGTGAGATGGTCGGCCCCGATGCATGTCGCGTTGGCATGAATCGCACACCACTTTGTTTAGCGGGATAGATGGAATGTTGATGACTGTGAGTTCGATGGCGACCGGAATGTTTTTGGCGTTTGGCTTCCCCGGCCTGCCTGAAATGCTGATCGTGTTGGTGATCTGCTTGGTTCTGTTCGGTGGCGCCAAATTGCCATCGTTAATGCGAAACCTGGGACGCAGTGCCAACGAATTCAAACGGGGCATGGCCGAGTCAGGCGACGACGAAGACGAAGCAACGGATCGCACCGACGAGAAGGCCTGAGATGTTTGGTCTCAGCCCATTTGAACTGGCCGTGATCGGAGTGATCGCGGTGGTCCTCTTTGGTGGCAACCTGCCGGAAGTGGCGAGGAAATTTGGCTCGACGTACAGCCAATTCCGACGCAGCCTGCAGGATGTTCAGCAGCAGTTCCGGCAGGTTCAAGACGAAGCGAGCCGGGCGATGTCGATGGACACACCGCCCGCCAAATCCACGTCGTATGACGACGAAGAAGAGGAACCCGATGAACCTTCGGCGCCCAAGTTCACTCCCCCGGAGTGATGCGTTCTCGCACGAACATCAGTTCGCATTCGTTGCGTCGGGAGCCAACTGAATTCGAACCGGTTGCTGCAGGTACGCCAGCAAATCACCCACATCCTCGGGCGACAACGCATCGAGGATGTTTTCTGGCATCAGCGAAACCGGCGACGCTTGCAGAGTCTCGATGTCATCCTGGTTGACTCGCACCGCATTGCCCTCCGCCGTTCGGATGGTCACCGTGTCGGGTGTTTGATTCTCTAGCAAACCGCTCAGGACCTGACCGTCTGTCGTCAGCAATCGGTAGTTGGTGAACTCTTCTCGGATTGCCGCCGACGGATCGATGATGGCCAACGATAGAAAATCCAGGTTGGACCGTTCGTATCCCGTCAGATCCGGCCCCACTTTGCCACCTTCGCCAAACAATCGGTGACAGGTGCCGCAATGTTTGGTGAACAAGACCTTGCCATGACTGAGATCTGATTGCGTCGTCGACCGAACGAGAGCTTGCAACGCTTGGATCTGGTTTTGCTTTTCGGCGGGAGTGGCTCGCACAACTCCCCAGTGCCTCGCGACTCGTTCGCGCAGGGCGGGGTTCTCGAAGGCCTGCATTTGAACGACCACATCCGCGGGAACTCGCTCGGCGTTGATCTTGGCCGCGTCGATTTCATCCAACAACACCGACGCCCATGGTTCGCGACTTGAGAGAACCCGAATCGCCGTCTCTCTTAAGTTGCCGGCGTCATCCATCGAAGATTGATACGCCGATGCGATCCATGAACCAATCGCTTCACCGGGGAAACGCGAAAGAGCTTGCAGGGCGGCCAACTTGACCGCGTCAGATGGATCGCCCTGAAGTCGTCGCCGCAGGACCGCGAGAGCCTTTTCGTCTTGGATCTCACCGAGCGTTTCAATCAAGGCGACCTTGGTGCGGATCGGAGTCGCGGACTGCTCGATCAACTGCAACGCTTGCTTAATCGCTGCGGCATCGCCCTGACGCAAACGCAGCGGCAAATCCGATCCCGGACGTGACTCGCGGAAGACAGCGAGCTGTTCCCGCAAGGCTTCCGGCAACACCTCGACTTTCCGCCCCACAAAGGCTTCTTCAAACCCTTGAATCAGGATCGCCTTGGCATCGTCAGTGGGTGCCATGGCCAACAACCTCGCACCGACCCGATAGCTTTCCGGGGAACCTTCCGCCGCGAAACGCCGCATCAATCGATTCAAGATCGTCTCACGGACCAACCGGCTCTTCCATAGTCGCTCGTCTTGAAACAATGCTGCAACGGCGTCTGCGTGTTCTTCACAGTGAGCTTCCACGCCCCACCAAATCAAAAGCGGCAGATGCAAGTCATCTTGGTCCGCATCCCGCAGCATCATCTCACGAAGGATCGGCAACGCGGGCTCGGCATCCAAACGTGCCGCGGTGGAAGCCAACTGCGACCGGACGTGCACGTCGTCCTCGTGCTTCGCCAGTTCGATCAAAGCGTTGTGTTGATCGCCCGTCACGGACCGTTCGTCGCCAAGCAATCGAATGGCCCAGCGGCGAAGGTTGGAGTCGGGCTCGGAGGACAGCATGCAATGGGTCAACGCCTCGTCGCTGAGAACACTTCCGCGTTGCAGTGCCCACAGAGCCAGCAACCGCCGCTCGTCCATCTCATCATTCAAGATTCCAGCCAGCGAGTCCTGCAGAGCCTGGGATTCCTCGATCCGAGCTACGATGGTCTCCAACGTCAGGAACCGAATCGTGCGACTGGGATGTGCCAGCAAATTCAGCAACTGATCGTCCGTCATCGCGAACAAATCAAATCGAGTTCGCGATGGAAGCAACTTGTTCCATTTCGAAGACGACGAAAGCTCCTTGGCGGTCAACCGATAGATTCGGCCGCTGGTTTTGTGCCAGTTGTCTCGCGGGTCAACGTGCGTCAAACGCGTGTCGTACCAATCCGCGAAATAGACCGCTCCGTCGGGCCCAACCGCGATCGCAACGGGCCGAAACCAGCGGTCGTCTGTCTCGACGGTGGTTTCGAAATCACTTGTTCGAAACGTCGACGTGTCCTCGGTCAATTCACTGCTGATCACACATCGCTGCAACGGGTTGATGGCGATCGATTGACCACGATATCGCGGCGGCAGCACGTTGTCTTGGTAAACCACCAACGCTTGCGTGAACCGCCGGCGATCACCTTCGAATCGCATATGTTGAAAGAAACCATAAGCATGCGGGTTGGTCAGCGGACCATGCTTGCCCCACGACTTTGTGCCATAACTGCCTTGTGGATAGAACATGCCACGCGTGCTGCCGTGATTGGTTCCTGAAAACGTGAGGCCGCTCTCTTCGATTTCCAATCCAAAGGTGTTGCCACCTCCTTCGGCAAAGATTTCAAACCGATGCGATTCCGGGTGGTACCGCCAAATACATTGCCCCTGGAACGAGGTCGCTCGGTCCGGTTGGTCCGACAAGGGAGCACGAATAGAGGCGGTCGTGGTGCTGCCGTTGGCACCGTACAGCCATCCGTCGGGACCAAGTCTCAAACTGTTGGCGACCGCGTGGGTGTCTTCCAAACCAAAGCCCGTCAGATGAACGGTCGGGTCGCCATCGACCAGTGCGTCTTGATCGGCATCGGGATAGTGCAGCAAGTACGGCGGGTTCATCACCCAAATCCCCGACGTGCTGACCGCGACACTGGTGGCGATGCTCAGGCCTTGGATGACATCTCGATGCGAGTCATACGCCCCATCGCCGTTGGTGTCTTCCCACACCGTCACACTGTCCGCCCCAGCGACATGGTTCGGCGGAGCAACCGGCATTTTGTCGAACACGGCTCGCAAGTGCTGATCGTAGCGAACCACCTTCAGTCCCGCGGGGAACGGGTACTGGCGATACTGCACCACCCACATTCGGCCTTTGAAATCAAAGCTGATGTGGATCGGCTGAGTCACGTCTGGTTCTCCCGCGACCAATTCCATCTGCAAGTCATCGGGAACCTTCAAACGAGCAATCGTTTCGGCGGGCGTCGCGGGTTCGGAACCATCTCCAAGGTCGCCTCGGCCTTCAAACTCCCGCATCACACGGGCAACTTCCTCATTGCCCGCCGGAGAATCCTGGGACACTGCGATGTTCCCCCAACCCCATCCGGTCGCACACCAAAGAGCAACAACAAACAACCACGGGTTTCGCATTGAGTTCACAATCATACGTCGGCTCATCAGCATGGATCGACTCATCGGGGTATCAAAGTGTCAAAGATACCCCAGGCGATGCCTGGGGCTGTCTTAGAGCTGCCGCGTTCGGGCATAGGACAGAACAAAAAACCAACGACGCATTTTCCGTTTCAACACCAAACGTTTAGCAGTCCACGCGAACGCCCAAACGGCTCATGGGATAGCTCACAATCATTCCTACCGACCTGGTTCGCCCAACTTCTATTTCACTGGCGTGATCACGACCGTGTGAGTGACTGGGACGATTGCATCTTGAATCGCCTGGACCAACTTGGCTCGCTTGGCTTCGGTGCTTTTGACCGCGGCCTCCAGATCCTTTTTGCCTTCTTCGCCATGGAAGATTTTCTTGATCTGGATCGTTTCAAACGCCTGTTTGGCGGCCACCGCTTGGTCGATCGCTTGAAACGCTTGGCTGAACGGATTGACTTCGAAGTGTTCTGCCAAGTTCACTCCTTCGGCCAATTCATCCTTCGTGAACTCTTGGCTGTGTTCTCCCCAACGGACACTTGCCTTGTCGGTTTCCAAACCGCTGACGGTCAGCAAAAACTGATTCAGATCTTCATTGAACGGAACCAACGTCATCCCTGAACGGATGCTGTTTTCATCGTCAGCCTTTCCGGTCGCACAGAACGGATAACGATCGCTTTGAAAAGTCACTTGGTACGACGAATCATCGGATTTGATTTCAACAAGCGAATGATGATCGCCGCCCTCAGCGGACGTCGCTGCCAAGTCCACCTTCAAATTCGCGATGGGCTCACGGATCCCCATCGATTTAAGAAAGCCATGAGCCATGATGACTTGGCCAGCCCAGGGCGGATGAATCCCGTCGTTGCCGGTCACCTGATAGGGTTTGTCATCGGTGCCATACTTTTTGGCCGCGGTGATTTGAGCGACATACATTGGCCAGAACAAATCCGCGAACGCGACGTTTTCTTCTTTTGCGATTTCGATCCCCAAGTCACGCAGGGTGCACAGGTTCAGGTTGTGTTCGTCCAACGTGCACGCAGGAGCCTTCACCCAGGTCGCGATTTTCCCGGCACAACCAGGCGATCCCAAAACGACTTTGGCGCCGGCTTCTTTCAACCGCCGAACGATGTGTTGGTAATTGTCCTTGTACCAATGTCCGTTGTTGACGTCGTAGGCGCGATACCGAGCGTCGTTCATCCCGTAGCAGAGCGTCGCGATGGTGGGCTCGAAACGCAAGCAATCGGAATCCATTCGGCGGAGGAATCCTGCCGCGGTTTCGCCGCTCCATCCAAGTTGTCGTGTTTCAATTTCCAGGTGCGGCATGCACGCGGTCAAGTAAGTCTCGATCATCCGCGAATACATTTTTTGCTCGGTGATCGAATCTCCGATGATCACCAAACGGTCGCCCTTGGTCAGCAACAGCGGTCCGATTTCAGGAGCCTTGGCCGGGAAGAACTTGCCGAACTCTGGATCGTCCGGTTTGGGTTCGTACTGGTACGGGCCGGACTCGGGGAACTTGGGCAGCGAGCTGTCTTCGGCTGATGTTGTTGTGGCGAAGACAGAAAACGCGACAAGCAAACCAATGCTTCGCAAGATTGTTGTGGGCATGGTGGGGCTCTTGATGACGATATTGAGATTGAAATGGGGGAGGCGAGGTGGCGTCATCGATGGCCAAAGGCCTTTTTCAACGTAGCCTGGGACGACGTCCCAGGAACCGGGGAAAACATTGACTCCTTTGGCCAACGGCCAAATTCAATGCGTTTGGTTTTGGGTTGAATATGGCCGTTGGCCAAATCGATCGGAGCCGGTTGGCTCAACCATGGGCGGCGCTCATGGCTATGATAACAATGGCCTTTGGCCAAAAAGTTTGTGTCGTGGACAATCAACGGAATGGATCGCCCTCTCTTGTCTCATGGACTCAAATCGGACGGTTGATTAGGGGCGATGCTCATGGGTGGGTTGCTGGGGTCGATCTTCTTGTGTTCCCAGTACCAACCATCGGCCTTCTTTTCTAGAACGCGATGCTGGCTGTTCTTTGCCAGAGGTGCAGGATCCGAACGCACAAACTGTCTCAGTCGTTGAGCAGCATCCGCATGCTCGGCGTGCCCAATCAAGTTCTCGAATTCGTTTGGATCGTTGATGACGTCATAGAGTTCTTCGCTGCCATCGGCGTAGCGAATCAAACGATACCGTTCGCCCTTGATGCCTTGGTTGCCGGGGTTGTGATCGGTGATCGCTGGCGTTTGGCGAATTTGACTGGGTGATTGAATCTGCGCGACCAAACTCAGGCCTTCGACATCCTTCGGGGCGGGCAATCCGGTCAATTCCGCAAGCGTGGGATAGATATCCAACAATTCCGCTGGCGACTGCGTTTGTCCATGAGCGATCCCGGGTCCCGCGAAGATCAACGGCACGTGGGTCGACCGTTCCCACAGCGTGTTTTTTCCCGTGACATTCTTTTCGCCCAAGTGCCATCCATGGTCGCTCCACAAACAGATAATTGTGTTGTCGCGGTGAGGCGATTCTTCGAGTGCGGCAAGCACGCGGCCGACTTGGCTGTCGACAAAACTGATGCAGGCCAAATAGGAATGCACCAAGTTCTTCTGTTGGTCGTGAGCTTCCAACCAACTCATGCGAGGCTCGGGCAATTCCCAGTGCAGGTACCAACTGAAGGGGGAGCAATCGAGCCGGTCGTCGCTTCGATAAGGTGGCAACTGCAACGTTTCATCGTCGTAAAGTTCCCACCACTTCGGCGTGACGTGACAGGGAACGTGTGGCAGGAAGAAACCACAGCTCATGAAGAACGGCTCGTCGTCGGGCATCGCGCTGAGCTTTTCTGTCACCCAGTCAGCCACGATGTAGTCGCCTTTGTCCTCATCGCGGTGATCGAACACGCCCCAGTCCATCAGCGGATGATCGCCGACCGGTGTCATCGGAATCAGCTTCTCGGGCGGCTTCACACCGGCGACTCCGGGCGGACCAATCTCATCGAATTCGGTTTTATCACGGCCGTAGCGACCGTGATAAACCTTGCCCGCGGAGTACGTTCGGTACCCATGAGCTTTGAAGTGTTGAGGCAACGCGACTCGATCTTTCCATTCTGGCAAATTACGAAACCAGGGGGCCAAGCCGTAGATGCCCGTCGTCGAAGGACGCAGCGAGAGCATCAAACTGGTTCGCGAAGAATTGCACAGCGGCGATTGGCAATGAGCGTTGGTGAACGTCATGCCACGTTCGGCCAACGCCTGCATCGCCGGCGTCTGGACTTGAGGATGCCCGCCCAGCGGTTCCACCCAGTCGTTCAAGTCGTCGATGCAAATCATCAAGACATTGGGACGACCGGATGACTCCTGAGCAAAGGACACAGAGGCAAACAGCGTCGACGCAAGGACGACGCTCCAAACAAAAAGCTTGTTCATTTGGCTGGGGTGGGGCAGGGTGGGATGTGGGTGGGGAGAAGCGGAACATGCTCCAGTGCATCATTCAGCCATCGACTTTGCGTACGCCGGACTTCCAAGTCCGTCAAAAAGTCATTGGCACCGACGGACTCGGAAGTCCGTCGTACGCTCCCCTACCGTTATAGCTGCACCGTCTTGCCCGTGCGTGCACTTTCGTAAATCGCGTTGATCAACGCCACACTTCGCCGGCCTTCGGTGCCATTGATTTGCGGGCTGTGTCCTTCGGTGATCGCATCAAGAAAATCGTTGAAGACGGCGGTGTGACCGTGGTGACCGATCGCGGACGGGTCGCTGGCACCGCCGCCCGTTTCGGTCATCCCAGCCATGCGTTTTCGGATGGCTTCGTCTTCTTCGGTTTCGTTGGCGAATTCCCACTGGGTCAGGTCTTCTTCTTCCAGGATCGCGCTGCCTTCGCTGCCGCCGATCTCGATTCGCTTCAGCGCCCCGGGATAGGTCGTCGTGGTGGCTTCGATGACGCCCAACGCACCGTTTTTGAACTTCAACGTTGCGACGACGATGTCTTCCACTTCGATGCGTTCGTGAGTCATCGTCGATGCCATCGCGGACACTTCGCTGACGTCGCCCATCAACCACAGCAACAAATCGACGGAGTGTATGGCCTGGTTCATCAACGCACCGCCGCCGTCGAGTTTCCAAGTTCCTCGCCACGCGCCGCTGTCGTAATACTCTTGGCTGCGATACCACTTCACGTAGGCGTCGCCCATTGTGATCTTGCCGAACCGGCCTTCCTCAATCGCCTTTTTCATCAGCCGCGAAGATTCGTGGAAACGGCTTTGAAAGGTAACGCCCAGTTGCACACCGGCTTTTTCGCAGGCGTCGATGATTTGGTCGCAACGTTCCTGAGTGACCTCCAGCGGTTTTTCGATCATCACGTGCTTGCCAGCTTCGGCGGCCTGGATCGCTGGTTCGGCGTGAGCCCCGCTGGGCGTGCAGACGGAAACGGCACCGATTTCGGGATCGGCCAGCATTTCCTCCAGTGTTTTGAAAACGCGGCCGCCGTGCTTGGCCACGAATTCTTCGGCTCGCTCGGTGTTGCGGTTGTAACACCCCACCAAGTGCCCATTCGTGGAATCCGCGATGGCTTTGGCATGAAAATTGGAGATCATTCCGGCGCCGACGATGCCAATACCGATGCTCATGTTGTTTGTCTTTATGTGCGAGGAAACAGGGTGGGGATCGCTGAGGTAGGCGAAAAACTACGATCAAGATACGTTTTCATGGCAGCTTTCGTCACCGGAGGCTGTTTTGCACCCCGATTTCATCCAGGTTCCATCGCCGTGCCCACCGCTTCGAAAAACGCTGCCCCGATGAAGCTGCGCTCCCTTCGCGATGTCCCGGCCATCCTGGATGAAAGAGTAGGGCTGGGCGAGGTCTTGGGGCGGACGCCAAAACGGAAGCCGAAGAAGTCGAACGATCCGGTTCCGCTGGCGTTTTCGGGCGTTTGGGGCGGGATCCGAGGTTTGCTGGCCGCCACGCTGACCCGCCATCACCCACACGTGCTGGTCCTGCTCCCGCAAGCCGTCGACGCCGACATTGTCGCGGGTGATGTCTCGTCATTCGGGATTGAAGACGTCGTCGCGTTGCCGCTGTCCGCCGGCGACGGAACCGGCAGCTCCATCCGCGACGCCGATTATGCAGCGCGATTGCAAGTGCTGCAGCGACTTCGCGCCCGCGACCAACATTCGCCAAAACCGCTGGTCGTGACCTCCTACATCGGAGCCGCCATCCAACGAGTGCCATCGGTTTCCAGTCTCGAAAAAGCGACTCGCGAATTGTCGGTCGGCGACATCGTCGATCCCGAAGACATCCGCCGTTGGTTGGCCGAAGCCGGATTCGCGGCCGTGACTGCGGTCCAGGTACCAGGTGAATTCGCCAGCCGCGGCGGATTGCTCGACGTCTATTCGCCTGATCAACCGCAGCCGATTCGAATCGAGTGGTTCGACGACGAAATCGAATCCATCCGCCGATTCGACGCCGCCACGCAGCGAAGCAGCGAAACGCTCAGCAAAGTCGAACTTGCCGCGATCGGAACCCAGCCCGTCAAAAGCCCTTTCGCGGAAGAAGAGAACAACGACGAACCGCTGGACCTCGTCGTCGATGACACCGTCGGCGCCGAAGCCACGATCGTCGACTACTTGCCTGAAGACACCGTGGTGTTGGTGATCGATCCATCGGACTGTCATCAATCGTCGAATGCTTTGCTCGCGCGAGTTGCCAAGACCGAACGCTTCGTTTCAATGAAGGAACTGCTTTCGGAATTGAAGAGCCACAAAGTCGTCACGGGCACGTCGCTGGCCGAAGGAGCCCCGACGGACGTCGTCGACTTGCACACCGCCAGCGCGGATAGCTTTGCAACGTCGCTGGATGAAACCAAATCGAAAGTCGACTCGGTTGCGGCGGGACACGAAGTCATCGTGGTCGGGGACACTCCCGCCGATGGACAACGACTGACCGAGTTGCTTGAGGACACCGACGCGGCCAAACAAGGTCGCTTGCACATGACGGTCGCTGACCTCAGTGGCGGTTTCCGTTTGACCGACGCAGAGATTCTGGTGCTCACCGGCGCCGAACTGTTCCACCGCAGCCCAGTGCGTCGCGCGAAGACACGGACTCGCGGCAAACCGATCGATTCGTTCACGCAGCTCACACCCGGCGACTTGGTGATCCACCTGTCGCACGGCATTGGGTTGTACCGAGGCCTGAACTCGATCGAAAAGAACGGCCAACACCAAGAACACTTGACCATTGAGTTCGACGGCGGGACCAAGATCCACGTCCCGGCCTCGCGAATTCAATTGGTCCAGCGATACGTCGGCGGAACGAAGAACCGCCCCAAGCTCGCGAAAATCGGCGGCATCAGTTGGACCAACCAACGCAAGGCAGCCGAAGCGGCGGTCACCGACATGGCCGACGAGTTGCTGGAACTGCAAGCTAAACGGGCAACTCGGCTCGGCATCCCGATGTCACCGGACAACGAGTGGCAACGTCAGTTCGATGCGAGTTTCCCTTACCTGGAAACTCCCGATCAGTTGTCAGCGATCGAAGCACTGAAAGCCGACATGGAGGCCCCGCGGCCGATGGACCGGCTGATTTGTGGCGATGTCGGATTCGGCAAAACCGAAGTCGCCATGCGGGCTGCGTTCAAAGCGGTCTCGTCCGGTTACCAGGTCGCGGTGTTGGTCCCGACAACCGTCTTGGCCGAACAACACTATCAATCCTTCCGCGAACGGATGGCGGAGTTCCCGGTCGAAATTCGCAAGCTCAGCCGTTTCTGCACACCGGCCGAACAACGCGAAACGGTCAAGGAAATCCGACGAGGCAAAGCAGACATCGTCATCGGAACGCACCGTGTCGCCAGCAAAGACGTTGACTTCAACAACCTCGGCTTGGTCGTCATCGATGAAGAGCAAAGGTTCGGCGTCGCAGTCAAAGAACGCCTGAAGACTCGGCACAGCAACGTCGATGTCCTGACGCTTTCGGCGACGCCCATCCCGCGAACGCTGCACATGGCGTTGGTCGGCGTCCGCGACATCAGCAACCTGGAAACGCCACCCGCCGAACGAATGGCAGTTGAGACCAAGGTGACTCGTTGGGACGACAAGATGCTGCGTTCCGCCATCGTGCGAGAACTCAACCGCGGCGGTCAAATGTACTTTGTCCACAACCGCATCGGTGACATGGATGACTTGGCCGCTCGAATCAAAGCCATCGTTCCCGAGCTTCGAATCGGCATTGGCCACGGTCAGATGGTCGAAGGAGCCCTCGAACAAGTCATGGTCGACTTCATCGATCACAAATTCGACATGTTGTTGGCCACGACGATCATCGAAAGCGGACTGGACATCCCCAACGCCAATACCATGTTCATCGATGACGGCAATCGCTACGGCTTGAGCGATCTGCACCAATTGCGTGGCCGCGTAGGTCGGTACAAACATCAAGCCTACTGCTACCTGCTCGTGTCGCCGAACAAACGACTCACACCAGAAGCCAGCAAACGCCTGCGAGCGATCGAAGAGTATTCCCAGATGGGCGCCGGTTTCGCAATCTCGATGCGAGACCTCGAAATTCGCGGGGCGGGCAATTTGCTCGGCAGTCAACAATCCGGCCACATCGCCGCGGTGGGTTACGAAATGTATTGCCAACTGCTGGAAGACGCGGTCCGGCAAGCCCAAAAATTGCCGCCCAAGTTGTCAGCTGACGTGGACATCGACTTGCCGATCGAAGCTTACCTGCCGGAAGACTACGTGCCCAACCTACGGCACAAGATCGATCTGTATCGCCGGATGACTCGGATCGAAAAAGCGGAGGATGTGAGGGCCCTTCGCGAAGAGCTCGAAGACCGCTTTGGTTCGCCACCGCCGCCTGCACTTCGCATGCTGGAACTTTGCGAACTTCGGCTGGACGCAGCCTCATGGGGTTTGGTTTCGCTGACCAGCAACGATCGCTTCATCGTGATCCAGTACTCCAATCGTTCGCGGATGAATCAACTGGCGAAGAATTCCTCCATTCCCATTCGTGTCGTCGACCATCAAAAGGCATATATTCCGATCAAGGACTACGACATGTCTGATCCGGCAGGCAAAGCGTGGCTGCAACTTGCCCGCGCTGCATTATGGATTGGTTAACCACTCTCTCCTGATAATCGGACCCTGACATGCATCTTCGAGTCTCTCGGCTATTGCTGGCGGTTTTTTGTTTTAGTCTTGCCCCTGCCGGGACGCCCGTTCACTCCGCCGAACCGAATCGCTTGGAGTCGAGCAGCTGGAACCAGTGGCGCGGTCCCAATCGAGACGGCACGCTCGCTCAATCGACCACCTGGCCTGATCGTCTCTCAGGAAACATTGAGAAAGCTTGGTCGGTTGCTCTCGGCCCGAGTTACAGCGGCCCAGTAATGGTGGACGGGTTGGTGTTCACGACCGAAACGGTGAACAAACAATTCGAGCGAGTGACCGCCTACGACATCGCGACCGGCGACTTGCGTTGGGAACACCAATGGGAGGGCTCCATGTCCGTGCCATTTTTCGCGGCAGCCAACGGCGACTGGATTCGAGCCACTCCGGCGTGCGTCCCGGGGTATTTGGTTGTGCTGGGCATGCGAGATGTCCTGGTTTGCCTGGACACCGAGACCGGCGAAGAACGCTGGAAGATTGATTTCCCAGCAGAGACCGGTTCGGCTTTGCAACCATTCGGTGCGGCCTGTTCGCCGCTCATTCACGACGGAGCGGTCTACGTTCAAGTGGGCGCGGGACTAACAAAGCTGTCCTTGGAATCCGGCGAAGTCCTCTGGACGGTTCTTTCGGGCGGCGAGGACATGATGTCCCGCGGCGCGTTCAGCAGTCCCTCGATCGCGACGCTCGCGGGTCAAGAACAATTGCTGGTTCAGACTCGCGAAGAACTTTGCGGCGTATCACTCGAGTCCGGCGATGTCCTCTGGCGAGAAACCATCGAAGCCTTTCGCGGCATGAACATTCTGACACCGCTCGCCATTGGCGACTCCGTGTTCACAGCAGCCCACAGCGGAAAGAGCCAACTGTTTGACATTCAACGTGGCGACTCGACTAAAAACTGGACGGTCAACGAGCGTTGGAATCAGAAGACGCAAGGCTACATGTCTTCACCTGTCGTGGTGGACGACCACGTTTACTTGCACCTCAAGAACGAACGATTCACTTGCCTGTCGGTCGCGGACGGTTCCATTCAGTGGACCTCGCCGCCCGTTGGCAAATACTGGTCGATGGTCCGCAACGAAAATCGTATTCTTTCGCTGAGCGCTGATGGCAAACTTCGATTGATTGATGCGAATCCCAGTGAGTTCAACATACTGGATACCCAAGAGGTCGCCGAAGACAGCTGGGCTCACCTGGCGGTCTCTAGCGAAGCAGACCAGCCGTTGATCTTGATTCGGGCTTTGAATTCATTGACCGCCTACCGATGGAAGAATCCTTGACAACAAAACCGACTTCACCGTCGCCAGACGCATCCCCCAGGTTTGTAATGGGTGTCGATGTCGGCGGTGCCAACTTGAAGTCGGTTTTGATCAACCAGCAAACGGAGGAAACGACCGCCCGGGAATCGTTTTTTCCGATGTGGAAACGCCCGGAATCGCTCGCTGAACAACTGCGATCGGACTGGGCATCGTTGCTAGCGGATTCGCAAACCGATGCGGATTCGATCGATGGCATCGCGGTCACGATGACGGGCGAGCTGGCCGATTGCTTCACCGACCGCCAACACGGCGTGACGCACATTGCTGAACACGTTCAGTCAGCGGCGAAACAGTTCAGTCGCCGTGCCGCGCTCGCGTTCTACTCCGCTGCCGGAAAATTCATTGGCGTCGATGCAGTCCCTTCGCAGGTCGACGCGTTGGCGGCTTCCAACTGGCACGCGTTGGCTTCTTGGGCGGCGAACCATGTGTCCACCAATGGGATTTTGATCGATGTGGGTTCCACCACAACCGATATCATTCCGCTTCAGAACGGACGCGTTTCAACCGATGCCAAAACCGACCACCAAAGGCTTCGTGATGGATCTCTGGTCTACATCGGATGTCGAAGAACGCCGGTGTGTTCGCTCGTAGACAGCCTTCGCATCGATGGCATTGACGTTCCGATCATGAACGAATTTTTCGCGACGATCGATGACGCGAGACTAATCCTGCGACAGCAACCTGAGTCCTCCGAAGACCTGGACTCCGCCGACGGAAGACCTCGTGACAGACAATCGGCTTATCGGCGACTGGCGAAGATGGTTGGCTTGGATGCAAATGAACTTTCCAGCGAGCAAGCTGATTCATTGTCTCAGCAAATCATCGCTTCCGCTCAAATTCAGATCGACCAAAGCCTGCAACGCTGGATCGAACGGATCAGCGGACAGGCGGACGAAAACATCACGCTGTTGCTCAGCGGACACGGACAGGATCTGATCACTCGAACCAACCGATGCAACACAATTGACTTGCGTGATCGCTTGACGCCCGAAGTTTCGCGGTCGGCCCCCGCGTTTGCGGTCGCTCGTTTGTGGTTGGACACCCACCGAGAGGTCCGATGAAACGACGTGTGATCAAACTGGGTGGCAGCCTGCTGACTCGACCTCATCTGCTGGATGACTTTTGTCATTGGCACAGCAACCAACCGCCCGCCGATGACTGCTTAATCATTGGTGGCGGGCAAATGATCGATGCGGTGCGTGAATGGGATCGATTGCGACCGGGCGATCCGCGAGCGGTTCACTGGCTGTGCGTCACGATGCTGGAACACTCGATGCGTCATCTCGCGGAAGCGTTTCAAGCTGACGCTCGACTTTCTCCGGTGGAGATCCTTGATTCGGAAGCCGCCTGGCTGCGTTACTCGGCGCCGCTAAGTGATTCGAAAACGCCAGCGTCCGCGCCAATCAAATTTTTGCGGCCCGACGTGGTTTACCACTCAGCATCGAATGCACCTCTGCCCGAAAATTGGTCCACCACAACGGACTCCATCGCCATGTGGGTTGGGTTGTTATGCGATGCGGATGAAGTGGTGTTGTTGAAGTCCTGCACCGTTTCCCCGGAGGACGATTTGCGAGCTTGGGTCGCGAACGGGGTCGTGGATCCGGCTTGCGAGGTCTTGGCTTCGCTCGAAAAAAAACTGCGAGTAGAACAACTACCCGTTCAGCCGACTTCGTGAACGAACACCGATCGTTTCGTCTGGCTACTGTTCTTCACTTCCGCGATTGGCACTCCCTTGCTGCACCAGACGCAAACGTTGAGACAGTTGCATGTAGTTCGATGCCGTTCGCGGATCGATCGTTTGATACAGACGAGCCAGCGAAGCGTAGGGCAGGGGATAGGTCGGTTGAATGCGAATGGATTCCATGAACGCTTGCTCGGCTTCACCGAACCGACGCAATTTCCCACATGCCAGCCCCAAGTTGTAATGATCCGCTGGGTTCCGGCGTAGTTTCACCAACCGCTGATAGAGTTGATACGCTTCGAGATGCCGATCTTCCGCTGCCGCCAAGTTTGCCAAACTCTCCAGTGCGACCTGGACTTCTGGAGTGGGCTGTTTCTCTTTCGACAGAACCCATTCCATCAACGTTTGGCTTTCTGTTGCCAAACGCGTCGCATCCAACTCTGCACGTTCCTGTTCTGGGAACAACAGGATTCGATCCAGCAAACTCGCCAGTCGTGTTTTGGCTTCGATCAGCGACACGTTCACAACATTCGGGTCCAATTCAGATTCTTCGGCAGTCTGAATGGCCGACCGCAATCGATCAGCCGCTAACTCAAAGACGACCACGTTGTTGAAACGGGGGTCCGATCCCATCCAAAGCCACTGCGCAATCGCGGTGGATTCGTTCAGTTCTCGTTGCCAACTACCAGCTGGGGATCGATCGAGCAACGCGACTGCCGTCGGCAATTCAGTCACTTGCTCACCGTCGACCTGTTCGCCTGATGCATCTGTTTCGGTCCGCTGCCTTGGAACGGCAATCCGGTGATCGGTGATCGACACGTGAGGCACCTCGGTCTCAGATCGAGGCATGTGGCATTGGTGACACGAGTTCTCGTTCGTGTCCAAACGCACGGTCAACTCTTCGCCACAATCCATGTTGTCATGACAAGACAAACAGTGCTCTCGGTGAATGGATTCGCGATTCGAGCGATCGACTCGTTGATGCGGATCGTGGCACGTGACACATGTGAGACTCTCGGAGCCCAAATAACACTCGCTGGCGTGCATCTGGCCAAAGTGCCCCACGAACGTGGTCGTTCCCGCTTCCTTTTCCGGCGGCCCAACGTTGTAAACCAGTCGTGTCCCTGCCAGATCCTGGCCAGGATGAAACGACCATGAATCGGCTCCGCGAACAAACATCTGGACGTCGCCTTGCAAGTGACATTGCGCACAAAGCGATTCGAGGGCGTCCCGTTCAAGTTTCTCAGGATGAACAATTTCCCAATCATGCGTCTCATCGAGATCAATCGTGTTTGCTGCCAATTGATTTGCAAGATCAACATGTTGCTGTCCACCGCCATGACAACGCTCGCATCCGATCGCCAACTCATGCAGAACAGAAACGTTTCGATTGCCATCCACGCGTGACAACGAACCCGCGTGACAGAACAAACAATCGTCGGTGACCTGACGAGAAAAACCGAAATGATTCGGCGAGTCGTACCCGGGTGACATGTCGTACTCGCCTCGTTCGGTGTAGTGCGACAAGGGAGCCTGCAACAGAGCCTCACCGTCGCGGACCAAGTACGACTTCGCAAACGTGCCGCTGCCCATCACCAGATCGACCGGATAGTCGCTCAGCGGCATCACATAGTCGGTCTGCGGCAAATCCTGCCACGATTGATGGCGGATCTGTTCTCCTTCCCGGACGACCTTCATCCGCTGGGAACTGGGCTGGTGGAAGAACGACTTCAACTCAGGTTCGTCCTTCGCGTCCACTAACCGCAACGAATCCGCGTGAGTGGTCTCGAAAAATGATTCGGCACGATTGGGATGACAGGCGACACAGGCTTGCGACCCGACCGCGTCTTGCAACATCGCCGTGCCACGATCATCGCTCGGCGTCATCGCCGCCGGGGTCTCTTCGGCGGGTGCCGTTTCCGATTTTGCGGGTTCTGCTTCCGTCGAAGCTACCGGGCCGGAATCTCGCTTCGTCGGATTCGAATCGTTGGTCGCTCGATCCGCAGAAGCCTCGATATCCGCTGGAGGCGTTTTCGCCGTGCATCCGGCCCATACAAGGCTGAGCATCAGCCCGCAAAACAGTGTTCCTCGGTTAACGGGCGTGGATTGCAAGACAGTCCTTGTACAAATGGTTTGCGTTGAAATTCAGAGACAGAATTCTGCCGACGGAGGCACACATCTGGATACCCCGTCTCTTTCGTGATGAATCACTGATTGTGATTGTAGGACATCGGACTGGCGGAGGATTGTTTCGCGATCTGACGCCAAGATACGAAAACCGGTCAATTCACCGCGTCCGGTGACTTTTTTCAGTCATTGACGGTTTTTTAATCGGAATCGACAATGCTTCCACGAGCCCTCTTCCCCACACGCTTCGAATTGACCTGCCATGAGCTTCATTCAGTCACAAGACCCCGCCATTTGGGATGCAATCCAAGCCGAAACGACTCGTCAGCAAGACGGTTTGGAATTGATCGCCAGCGAGAATTACACCAGCCCAGCGATCATGGAAGCAACCGGCAGCGTCTTGACCAACAAATACGCCGAGGGCTATCCCGGACGCCGCTACTACGGCGGTTGCGAGCACGTCGACGTGGTGGAATCCATCGCAATTGACCGGGCCAAGGAGCTGTTTGGTGCGGAAGCCGCCAACGTCCAGCCTCACAGCGGCTCGCAAGCCAACGCGGCGGTTTACCTGAGTTGCCTCGAAGTCGGCGACACCGTGCTGGGATTGGATTTGGCCCAAGGCGGTCACCTGACCCACGGCATGAAGCTGAACATGAGCGGCCGACTTTACAACTTCGTCAACTACGGTGTCGATGAAGTCAACCATCGCTTGGACTTCGACCAAATCGTCAAATTGGCTCGCGAGCACAAACCGAAACTGATCGTCGCCGGTGCGAGTGCCTACCCACGCGAAATTCCTCACGATCGATTCAAAGAAATCGCGGATGAGGTCGGTGCGAAGCTGATGGTCGACATGGCCCACTACGCCGGATTGGTCGCCGCGAAAATTCACAACAGTCCTGTGCCCTACGCGGACTACGTCACCACGACGACCCACAAGACCCTTCGTGGGCCTCGCAGTGGTTTGATCATGTGCAAAGACGAGCACTTGAAATTGGTCAACCGCAACGTGTTCCCCGGCACTCAGGGTGGCCCGTTGATGCACGTGGTCGCTGCCAAAGCAATTTGCTTTGCCGAAGCGATGACCGAAGAATACGCTGCCTACGGTCAAGCCGTGGTGGACAACGCGAAAACGCTGGCCGACACCTTGATGAGCTGCGGATTGCGATTGGTCAGTGGCGGAACCGACAACCACCTCATGCTGGTCGACGTCACCGCAGTGGACTTGGGCGGCAAAAAAGCCGAAGCGGTCCTCGATGCTTGCGGCATCACCGTCAACATGAATATGATCCCGTTTGACCAGCGAAAACCGATGGATCCATCCGGTATCCGAATCGGAACGCCGGCACTGACCACCCGCGGAATGGGCGGCGACGAGATGAAACGAATCGGGCAATGGATCTACAACGCGTTGTCCGATTCCGACAACACATCGTTGCACGAATCCATCCGTACCGAAATTCGCGAAATGGTGCAGGCGTTCCCCGTCCCCGCCGCCGCTGAATCTCCCGCCACCGTTGCCTGATCAGGTTCCGCTGGTTTGGTTCCCTTCGAAAACTTCCTGTCCCCCTTCCTTGAAAGCCGCCTCGGATGCATCGGATCCTGATTGCTGACGATAACACTGCCAACCGCGAACTGCTGGAGGCCTACTTGGTCAACATCGATTGCGAATTGGAAACCGCGGTGGACGGGGAAGACACGCTGGCCAAGGTCGCATCGTTCCAACCGGATCTGATCCTGTTGGATGTGATGATGCCGAAGCTGAGCGGATTCGAAGTTTGCGAAAAACTGAAAGCCGATTCAGCAACCAGCAACATCATGATTCTGATGGTCACTGCTCTCAGCGAGCTGGGTGACATCGAGCGTGGTGTTCAAGCTGGAACAGATGATTTCTTGAGCAAACCCGTCAACCGAATTGAGTTGACCAAACGGGTCGAGAACATGCTGAAGCTCAAAGGCACGACCGATGAGCTTTCGCGTCTGCGGCTCTACATCCAAGAGATGGAAGAACGCTGATCAAATTGAGGAGCCGCCACTCAAGTGGGCTCCAGCGGATACAATCGGACAAGAAGTGTGCGTGTCACGCCGATTCCACCGCATCAGCCATCCGCTTTTCTCCTCAACCGAATCACATCCGATTCACCCGAGGGAAGTTGCCGAGATCTTGGAATTCGCGTGATCGTGACTCGATCTCCGATCCATCGTCCCCTAGGCCGACATGTTTGACAGTTCGCTTGATGCGTTGTGCTTGTTGCCACCTCGATTCGGTTCTGGACGGCGAGGTGTCCCACCGACGCCTCCTTCGTTTCAGGTTCAGCGGGCAGGCGGTTCGACGGTCGAACTTCCCACGCGATTGTTCCTGGACGAAGCCCCCTGGCACCGTTGGTCTCCCAAGGTTGCGCAGGCTCTTGCGGAACAACTGCAGCAGCACGGGATCCTGACGTCGTACTTGCACAGTGAACTCGGTGCCCGGGATGACTCCGATGAGGACCAAGAACAAACTGAACCGGAGGCCGCGCATCCACTGCAGATGCTCCCCTACCGGAGTGAGCGATACGGTTTGAGTGCGGACGACTTTGACACTGCCACCGTGATCGACGTTCGTTTATCACCACTTCGAGATGCGTCGGGACGTTTCGCCTACAGCGCCGAGCAGATCCGACGCTGGGAAGCTACACCGAAGGAACAACCATTGTCGGGTGGTGGCTGGGTATCCGCGTTCACGCTTCCGCCGGACATTGTGGATTTGGATAGCCTCCCAAACAAAATCCATCAGCTAAGGCGACTCGCACCTCAAGCGGCGGTTTTGGTGAGCGTTACCCCAGAATGGCTTTGGGAAAATCGCGAAACGCTCGCAGCGACTCCGGCGGACGCATTGCTAATCCGGTCCGGTCAAATTTCCGTCTCAGGGCTCCAGTTCGCCGAACTGCTGAACCAGTTGATTCGCCAACCGGACGTTCCGCCTCTCTGGCTTTCTCCGCCCCGCTGGGACCAGCAACGTGTGGCGACCGTTGATGACTGCATCAAACTCGTGTCGCTGGGTGTATCCGCAATCGCGATTGATGGTTGGATGGAAGAAGTCTTCGCCGAAATCGACCAAGTTCCAGAACCGTCAATCTATTCCGGCAGCCCCGCCAACCAACTGAACCAGTCCATCTCTCCTATCTTGGAAGAGTATCTGCTCCCATTGGTTGAACGATTCACGGCATTGATGACCACAATCACTCGTTCACCAAGCCTGGGTTCATTCAACCGAGAAATCGCGGCTCGCCTCGATGTCCATTACCTCGGGAAATGAGCTACCGATAAACGGCCGCCATCAAACGAAAACAGCCTTCTCACAAGAATGAGAAGGCTGTTTGGATTTCGATTGATGATGAAGATCAGTCTTCGTTCGAAGGCGATTTGGCTTCGTTGCCCATCAACATCATCAGCATTGGAGCGCCTTGTTTTGCACCACCATAGGTGTAACCCGCTTCCAACGCACGTTCGACTCGTTCTTTGCACTCGGTCAAGTGTGCCAAGCTGTAGGCATCCATCTTGTTGCCACATTTCTCGATGGTCGAACCCATGCGACTGGACAAGGTTCGCAATTGCATGCGAGCCAAGTTGCTGATCGGATGGTACGCCGCAGTGTCTTGACCTTCTTCCAGGACCAAATCCACCAAACGCTGAATGTGTTCGCGTTGCAGATTTCGACGCAGCGAAGTGATCATCGGCTTGCGATCGTTTCGATCATCAGGACAAGGTTGATCCAATTCTTCCCAAACTGCATCGCTGACAGTGTTCAGCACCTCGGGAAGCGTCAAAGCATCTGTTTCGGCGGGAAGACGAAGTTCATTGTCATAGACCCGGCGCAAAGTCGTTGGGTTCATAATCAACGTCAGCGTGCTGGCTTGCATTCCCAACACTCGGTCGTGAATCGGCCAAGTTGCTTCGTTTGACATTCCGCCACGACCGTTGTCAAGCCATTTGTCGATGCCAAGTCGTTCCAAGATTTCCGTGGTCAAACCATAGGACTCATCACGGAAACTGGTATCAATCACGAACTGCAACGCGGCACGTTGATCGGCAGCAGGCACGACTTCGACGGGAACCCGATTTCCTGGATCGCCCTTCTTGTCCCGGTTAACAAATGCACCGCCAATCCAATTGGACATCATGCTGACCGCCTTGGTTTGAATCGCCAAAGTCAGCTCGTATCCACGTCGAGCTTTCGCCCAACTGTCACCGTCTTTGACAAACTTCTCAAGCAAACGATCGCGATAAAGCTGAGCCAAACGCATTTGCTCTTCGGCATAGGTCAGAGGATCTTTGCCAAAGTCATAGCGACGAGCGTATGGGTCTGGGCCGCTCGTGTCTTCGTCCGTGCAGAATTGCAATTCAGGCTCGGAGCATCGCTTGAGGATCTCCTTCAACTTCGAGTCTTCGAATGTGTAACCATATTCGATCGCCCAGAAATCATAGGGACCGATGTCGATCATGGCATAGTCGCCTTGGGTCTCACCAGCTTCATAGCGGTAATTGATGGGGCAGTAATCCATCACCGATGCGGTGAACGTTTTCTTGCCCTTCAGTTCTTCGCTGTTGATCTCGTCGATCGTGTACAAAGCCGAAGCCTTGAAGTTGTGACGCAACCCGAGTGTGTGGCCGACTTCGTGTGCGACCAAGTCTGCCAACAAGGGACCGACGAACCATTCTGGAATTCCGTCCAGCAGTTCATCCTTTTCTTTTTCCTCTTCCTTCTTGGCGACTTCTTTCTCGTCATCGTCAGACTTCTCGTCGTCCTCGGCTTCTTCATCCTTCTCTTCTTCTTCGCCTTCTTCGGATTCCGAGTCGCCGTCTTTCTTCTCTTCTTTGTCAGCCTTTTCGGCTTCAGCCTTCTCTTTCGCGTCTTCTTCTTTCTTCTTTTCGGCTTCCTCGTCGGCCATCAGGGCCAAGCCCCAATTCATGCGAGCGAATGCCAAATCCATGCTGCGTCCAGAGGCCGCCATGCACAGACCATTCTTCTGACTGACTTGTCCCATCAGCCCGTCGTATTCGTCATCACCCAGCAACGCCGGGTCAGCCTGTGCCATCGCGAAACCAGCCATCGGCTGCTGTGCTTCCATGGCATACTTTGCTCGCAGAGCGTTGGCTGATTCCTTGGCTCCCATGCGGACACGCGGATCCCAATTGGGGTGACTTCCCAGCCATGCCAATGTTTCGGCACTCACGCCTTCCATTGCCAATTGGGGCATCAAGTCGTTGTAGTTGAAATTGAAGTGACGAATCCAACCATCGGTCAGGATGATATCGGCATCCAAAATCTGTCCGGTTTCGGGGTGCACTCGACTTGGGCCGATCGCAGTTCCAACGTCGTTGTTCAACCACCGGATGAAGTTGTATCGAACATCTTCCGGATCCTTTTCCATATGGATCTTGCTGACCGCGTCTTGATACTCGATCACGATTGCGTCAACGATTCCGACTTTCTCGAACGCCTTGTTCCAGTAGTCGACGCCCTGCTTGATCCAGCGACGGTAGCGAACGGGAGCAGTGTGCTCCACATAGAAGCGGATTGGCTCTTTGGGTGGGCTCAACTTCAGCTTTGGATCACGCTTTTCGAGCTTCCACCGATTGATGTAGCGAACTTTCGTTTCATCGTCTTGGTATTGGCTCAAATCCGAGAAGGAGGTCACAAAGAACCCCACTCGCTCATCGGCTTCCCGCGGTTTGAATCCACTCGAACTGCTTGGCACTTCGCTGAATGAATAGTGAAGTGTTTGCAAGCGGCCGCCACGGCCAACAACTTCAAACGCCAGTTCGACGTTTTCGGGAAATACCTTGGCTGCTTCGACCGTGAACAATCGGCTGTTGGCCAATCGAACCGACGAACCAAAGAAGGTGGTCGCGTTGCCGATCAACAAGCTGTCCATGTCGACGACAGGACCGCCGCTGGGGCCCATCGCCAAAATTGGCACGTCGAGCAGGACACGGTCGGTGAACAATCGTTTGACCGATGCTTTTGATTCCGCATCGCCAGTGGCCCGGATATCCAAGTTTGGGGCGATCAACGCGAGGCGATTGTTGTAGCGACGCCACTGAACGACCCAGTCACCGGATTGCAATCCGGCGTAGCGATCACCGCTACTAAGGGTCAAAGCAACGAAGAACTTTTTGCCCGCGAAATTCTTGGGCAACTCGGCGATCACCGAGGCTTCTTTTTCATGTTGCCAGACGTTGAACAAGCCTTTCTTGGCTTGCTGATCGGAAACTGGAAGCTGCTTGTAGCCTTCAGAGATTTTTGAGAATGGTGGCAAGTCGGCGGCGGAACTGGTCAACGCACTTCCAACAGTTGTCACCGCTATGGCGGCAATCGTGGCCACGACACGGCAGATTCGATTCATACCCAATGCTTCCAATGGTTCGTTCGAAAAAGGGAGGGAGAGTCAAGACTACGTTAAAATAAGCAGTCTCGGCGGGTTTCGTTCACAGTCTCTTCACTGTTTTATCCGATAAAGTCGGCTCAAACCAAACATTTTGCCGGACCAATTGATACAAACGCTCGCTGAGCAAAGTTTGCGACCACACGGCGACCAATAAGCGGGATTGGGACGCCATTAGAAACAGCCACCCGTTAGCGGCCCTTCGCAGAAATTATCCTGGAAATTCAGCCAAAACGATCGGATCATCTTCCGATTGTCGGTATCCCCGCAGCCGATCCAACGCATCGTGATCTTCCATCTGGCAAATCGCCCAAACCGCGATGGCTCGCAATTCAGGATCTGGATCATCCAAGGTTGTGAACAACAGTTCGATCGCGTCGCGACGCTTTTGGCTCCCCAAAACAACGATCGCGTTTCGCAACATTCCTCTCCGCTTTGTCCTCCAAAACGGCGTCCGCCGGAACTGACTTCGAAACTGATCGTCGGTCATCGAGAAAAGCGAAGTCAGCTCCAGCCAACCAGCATGGTCACTCGACGCAGATGTTGGCTCACGATGCCCTCGCAAACCGTTCGTCTCGTTTTTCTGTCGCGAAGGACGCCGGTTCCAAGGACAAACCTCCTGGCAAACATCGCACCCAAACGCCCACTCACCAATGCCACTGCGGAGCGATAACTCAGGCAGATCAGAATTCTCGATTGTCAGGTAGCTGATGCATTTGGACGCATCTAATACGCCAGCACTGGGAAATGCATCCGTAGGACAGGCATCCAAACATGCCGTGCAGGTTCCGCAGTGGCTGGAATCATGTGGTTGATCGATTGGCAAATCGATGTCCACCAAAACACACGCGAGAAAGAAGTAGCTGCCCAATTGCTTGTTCAGCAGCAAGGTGTTTTTGCCTCTCCATCCCAGACCGGCGAGCACCGCGACTTCGCGTTCCATCAACGGCGCGGTGTCGACAATTCCGCGAGCGTTCGCTTCTGGGATTTGATCGCGAATCAATCGAACGATCCGTTTCAACTTCGGATGAATCACATCGTGATAGTCGACACCCGACCATGTGTAGCGAGCGGTCTTGCCAAATGCCAAGCCTTCATCTGAAGGGGCCGCTCCGCGGTCCGAGGCGTCGTAGTTCATTGCCAAGACAATGATTGACTTAGTGCCTTCGAGTACTCCGCCGGGATGACGATAGGCATCCAGCCGACGTTCGATGTAGTCCATCGAACCGGCGTAACCAGATTCAATCCAATCGACCAATTGATGGAACCCTTCGCTGGTAATCGCAGGTGCGATCCCCATTGCTGCGAAACCTTCTGACAGAGCAGTCTCTCGGATCTGCTCAACCAAATCGTTCACGACAAACCGGCTTTTCGATCACGGATGAGAAGCGATGTCAGATCGCTCCGACGGACAGTGGCAACCAACCGATGCGGTGGTTCATCGGTGACAACAGGCACACAGTCATCCGTTGTATGCCGGAACAACTCCACCGCATCTCGTACGGGCTGCGCGGGATGCAGCAGAACCTCTGGCGGAGTCGCCAGGTCACCGGCGCGAACCAGGTGATCAGAATGCGGATCGAAGAACGCTTGATTGAGCAAATCAAACCGAATCAAGCCGACAACGCATCGGTCTTCATCAAGAACCGGGAATGTGTTGTCGTGCGAATGCTCCACGAAGTGAACAACTTCGTTGAAGTCCGCGCTCTCGGCAATGCCCACGACGCTTCGACGCATCACCTGTTCGACTCGCATGCGTTCTGACAACGCTTGTTTCTTGCTCAGCAATCCAGCCGAACCCGCCAACCGAGTGAACACGTTTCGCAACGCACCAAGTGGCGTCCCGAACGTGTGGTGGATGGAGTTTGCAATCGGCATCTCACCGCTTTTCAGTACGGCCGCTCGAGTCAACAACGGTCCTAAAATTTCAAAGACAACCACGGTTCCGAGGATGATCGTCTGCACTTCGCCAGCCATCTCAGGATTTCGCGAAGTCGCAGTCGCGGCCAACGAAATAGCGACACCCGCCTGAGCCAACATCGCGGGGCCCAACCACGTTCGGACTTCCACCGGGGCACCCGTTCGCGATGCCATGAACCAAATGCCCGCGACCTTGCCAACACTGCGCAGCACCACGTAGCCAGCCCCGATCATGCCGACATCCATCAGCAGGTTCAGGTCCAGCTCGCTTCCGTGGACCGAAAAGAAAACCACGGTGAGCAGACCGCCGATCGAGTCCATTTGGGCGGTGATCTTTTGCGTTCCGCTCGAGGAATTCACCACGACCAAACCGACGACCAGAAACACCAACATGTATGGCAGTTCCCACGATTCGCTGAGGCCGAGCATCAACGCCGAAGCACCAACCAGCAGCACCAACCATCGCCGAGTATGCATGATTTCGCAGGCGTAGCTGATCACCAACCCGCCGACCAACCCGAGCAAGAAAGCGCCGCCGAGAGACCGCACCAATAGCAACACGGTTTGGCCGATCGAGCTCGATGCGTCGCCGCCAGCCACTTCGATCGCCAACCAAACCAATTCAAAAGCGATCACCGCGACAAGGTTGTTCAGTGTCACCAGCGTTCCAGTGAGACTGGTCACGGGACCTTCCGCATTGGTTTCCCGCAGCACGAACATCGTCGTCGCCGGTGCAGTCGCAATGGCCAAGGTCCCGAGCAGGGCAGCTTGTGCAGCCGACATGCCCAGCAAATAGGTGCCAACGGTCACCAGAATGACGGTGAACACCAACTCGCCAAACGAAAGCGGAATTGCTCGACGCGAAATTCGCCGGATTTGATCAAATGGAAACAGCGTGCCGAGGTAAAACAACACCAAGGCCATCGCGAGTTTCGTGAGCGGTTCCAGCACCAAATGATGCTCGTGCGGAATCACATCGCCAAAGCTGGGGCCAAGCAGCAAACCAGCAATCAGGTAAGCGGTCACCTTCGGCAATCGCAAATATTCGCTGGCCAGCCCCGCCAACAAACTGGCGGTCAAAAGCATTCCCAAGGTGGTCGCGATGTGCACCATCTCAACGGAACTTGAGTGCGATTCGCTCGCGACGGCGCTTGCGTCAGCAGCACCTAACAAAAGGGTTCCGATGGTGTCGATCATGGCAACTAGCGAGCGAAGGGCCGAGACGTGAGTCTGCCAAAACCGGCAAGCAGGGCCGCAGTTTAGCTAGATTTTCATTTCACCGACATAGAACCTTTCGCTCAAATTGAGAAGCCCGCCGCATCCATTCAGACACGACGGGCTTCGTCAAAATTCAGTTCTGTGAAGCTGCAGAGATCAGTCTTCCGTTTCGGCAGGGGCCTCTTCCACAACTTCATCGGTAGGTGCCTCTTCCTCGACCGAAGGCTCCGCATCGGATGTGTCACCTTCGCTCTCGCCTGCCGAATCATTCGATTCCGCCTCGGCCGAATCCGTGTCGCCGGCCTCTTCTTTCATCTCCGCATCATCGGCGTTTTCTGCCTCAGCTTCGGTTTCTGCTTCAGCCGATTCCGTCTCGGCAACTTCTTCACCGTCCGTCTTCTCGGCTTCCATTTCGCCTTCTGGCTCCGCAGCGGTTTCTTCCTCAGCTGAGGCTTCCTCCTCTGCGGCGGCTTTCTTCTCAGCTTCCGCTTTGGCAGCTTCTTCTTCCAAACGACGCTCTTCGGCTTCCAATTCAGCCTGTCGTTTCTCTGCCAAGTCCTTCTGAGTTTGACGAACTTCTTCGTACATGTCTTGATCGACTTGCCCGTACTCACCCATCAACTCAACGAATGCTTTCAACGGGAAGTCATCCGGCATTTCATCGGAATCGATCGCGATACGATAACGACGCAAGGACTCGTACAAATCCTGAGCCGTGTCATCAATCACGAGGATCGGATAGTCGTCGAAGATCTTGGCCCAAACCTCGAAGGCTTCTTCGTACAGACCGATTGCTTTCTCAAGCTCCGCGTCCGCGTTTGCCTTTTCGGCTTCGTAGATCAATCGGCGAGCTCGAACGGTCCGTTCTTCTTGCTCCGCGAGAGCCAACGTGTCCCAGTAGGGATAGTTGATCTGTTTGCGGTAGCCTTCAGTCTTCAGAACTCGTTCGTCGAGATCCTTGATGTCTTCGACCAACTGAAGAGCCTGAAGCTGCTTCGACTGCTGAGTCGCTCGAGCGACGGCGTCGTAGTCGACTTTGACTGATTCTTCAGCTGCTTTTGCGATCGACTGCTGAGACTTCGTTCGCTCCTCTTCGGGAGTCGACAAAGCATCACGTTGAACTGGAGCAAGCTTCTCAATCGCCTCCGCTCGAGCATCGAGGTAAGCATCACCAGCGACTTCCTCTAGCAAATTGATCTTGTCTTCTCGTTGGCGAATCAATTCATCCAACTGACCGAGCTTGATTGTGAAAGCAGCCGTGGTGGGAACCGATCGATTACCAAAGGCTTTCCAATCAGTTGACGCCAACTGCCAAGCATTCTGAGCTCGCTCGTCCAAGATGCCTTCTGATTCGATCGCTTCGGCGTGTTTCAGACGCCACTTTGGTCCGGTTTCGTAGAAGTTCAGTGGTGTCTGACGACGAATCTGGACACCGGATTCGACCAAGTCGTAACCTCGGTTGAGCCACAGACGACCGACCAACCAATTGTCCGGTTTGTTCGTCGGACCACGAGCTTCTGGGCTGTCGACGGCAATGTCTTCTTCCAAGAGGTCTTCGTGAAGCTTGTCGTCTTCGGAGAACAGTCGACGAAACTGTTCCTTCTCATCCGACATGCCCATCTTCTGGCCATAGAACCAACCGGTGTACCAAACCAAGCGTGGTGCTTTGCGGTTTTGGTTCACACCTTTGGTCAGGAACTCAGTCCCCTCGCGGACCATTTCGTATCGTTGACGATAATCGTCGAACTCGGTCGAAACGTTGTACGCCAAGTTGTGAGCCTGGAATTCCCAGACCTTGTCAAAGTGAGGCTGCAACAATGCGATGTTGTTGAGCGTTGCTTTCAAACGGTCCCACTCGTGCAGAACACGATAATCGTGCGACTTCTTCCAGAGCAGCGAAGCCGCCACCCCACGAAGCCCCAATGAAGCGAGCTTCATCGTTTCACTGGCAGGGCTGATTTCACCGAGATCGCTCTCGGCAATGTCATACTTGCCTCGCAACTGAGCCAAGCGGCCGCCGCCTTCCCCGCCACCACCGCTGGGTTGCCCCAACAGGTACAAGGGAATCAGCATGACCACGAGGATCATCAGATAGACCAATTTACGTCGCAGAACAGTAGTGCGATTCATGCCGCGATCTCACGCGATTTCAGGATGAAATAACTAACGATAAAGGCAAGCAGGACATACCCGAACGTTGCCGTGGCGTGCCGCGCGAGCAACGCACCGAAAATATCAAAGCCCGATGCGGCGTACTCCGCCGTCTCGACCATTTTGGGAAGGTTGGGCAGTGCCGTGGCGATCGCATCGAGGCCGTAAACAATGGCCGCGTCGACGGTTTTGATCACCTTTGCCGCGACCGTGTCGACGTCCAACTGAGTCGTCATGGCGTCTTGTCGAAGCAGACGAACCATCGATTCAATTGGTCCGCCTCCACGCTCGATTCCACTGTCGATGTAGTGACGGGTATCGAACACTTGCTCCGCAGAGAAACCAAGCAGCACGCAGACGAAGGTCGAGATCATCGCGACGGGTCCAGTCAAAAACGTACTGAACATGACGCCGAAAGCGATCACCATCGTCATCTGCAACCAAATCGATCCGTAAGCTTTGGTGAGGTTCCAACCAAACGAATTGTCGGCAGGGTGCAGGTAAACACCGCTCTTTGTCACACCCAAGTACTGAGCGCGATCGAGGCAGCGAACGATGATCATGATTTGGCCTTTTTCGTTGACCAAATCTTCAAACACGTTGAGCATGCGGGTTTCGCTGCCGTCAGTGCCCTCGATCTCGAGCGGCAAAATCTTTTCGTCGACTTCGTACTCGTCGACGATGAAAGCAACCGGATTGCTTTCGATGGCTTTGTCGGGGTGCTTCATCGTGACCGAACCACGGATGCCAGTTTCGATGTCGCCCTTGTAGGAACGATAGGCTCGCAACGAGAGGTCAACCGGAATGCCATCGGGGTAGCGTTCTTGCGTCACGTTATCAAACGTGAACTCGGCGGTACCGAGCGAGCCGCCTTCGACGTAGCCGTGCTCGATCTTGCGGTTGCCTTTGGCGACACCAATCAGACGGGCAATCCCAGTGCTGCTGTATCCACCTGCCAAACGCTCATTCCCGACGTCGATGCCTTCCTCTTGCAAGTTACCCGATCGGTCTCGGAAACGAATCGAACCATAAGATGGGATCCGTGCTCGCAGTGCACCTTGGGGCGGGCCGATCTGGAACGTTCCGTCTTCGCTTCGACGAACGACGTGACGGTGACCACGAACAATGTTCGTGAGCCCTTCGCCGGTTTCGTCCAACTTGAACGTGTGGGAGTGGAACTGGACGTAGTCCGTCTCACCTTCGTATCCACCACCCGGCAATTCGCGAACTTCGACGACTTCTTGGTGGGTGTGATCCAAACCACGGACCACAAACAACCAACTGAGTAACCCCATCGGGACGAGGATCATCGTGCCGACGCCAACAAAACCCAGCATTCGACCAGCGATGATTTCAGTCGCTCGGACCGGTTTGGTGACAATGGTGTAGATCGTTTTGTTTTTGATGTCTTCGGGCAAGGAGAACGCACTGATAAATAGTGCCAATGCCAAGACCAAGTAGTTTGTCATCGTCAGCACGAAGCTGACATAAAGTCGAGCGGGGTCATCGCTTTGCGGGTTGAGATACCAACCTGCCAGCAACAACAACACGACAAACAAGCCGACGATGTAGAGGACTTTTCGTCGAAGAGCTTCTTTGAACGAGAGCCTCGCGAGAGCAAAGATGCGTCGCAGGCTGGTTCCAGGCAGGTCGAATCGAAAGAAGTCACGAACAGCTCGAGCGACGGCAAAAAAGCCTTCGCCTGAACCGTAACGGGACGACGAGATCACGTATCCCGCGATCAATCCCAGCACGATGGCCAAGACTAACAACACGATACCCTTCAACGCGGCACTTTCTAGAAACGCACCGTCTCGAAAGAACCATTCTGAATACGACCAGAAATCTTCCGGTTGTAGGTTCATGCCTGTCCTCCGTCGCTGTCGCTGCTGCCATCATTGGCGGAAGCCGCGTCGGAACCTTGAGAAACTCGGCGAGCCCCCGGTCGAGCCTCGCTCTCACGAACGATGTTGAGGAACAAGTCTTCCATCGTTGCGGTTGGGTTGTCGATCGACTGAACCGTGCCACCATGCCGAGCGATGACGTCTGCGATTTCGGTTTTGGCCGCGTCGGACAATCCCGTCGCGTGAACTTCGGTCACGTCTTGAACCTTCAACAGGTCGCTGACTCGGCCAAGCTCTTTCAGTTCACCTTGGTGCAGAATTGCGACCCGGTCACAAACGTCTTGGACGTCGGCGAGCTGGTGGCTGCACAACAAGACGGTTTTGCCTTGGTCGCGAAGGCCGAGGATCAAGTCCTTCATTTCGCGAGTACCAATCGGGTCCAAACCGGTAGTCGGTTCGTCCAATAGGATCAGGTCGGGGTCGTTGATCAACGCCTGAGCCAAACCGACTCGGCGGGTCATTCCCTTACTGTATTCCTTCAACTGGCGGTGCTTGGCACCTTGAAGACCGACCATTTCGATCAATTGCGACACACGGTCACGCCGCTCGGAGGCGGACAAGTCGAACAGTCGGCCATAGAAGTCGAGTGTTTCGTCCGCGGTCAGAAATTTGTACAGGTACGATTCTTCGGGCAGATACCCGATTCGCTCGTTCTTGCGAGTTTCGCTGGCGTCTTGGTCAAACACCAAAACACGTCCACTGGTTGGAAACAGCAGCCCGAGGATCAGCTTGATGGTGGTGGATTTGCCGCTTCCGTTGGGGCCCAGCAAGCCAAAGATTTCTCCCGGGCGGACTTCGATGTCCAAGGACTTCAACGCGTGAACCTTTTTCCGGCCCCAAAAGTCACGGTAAATCTTGCTCAGGTTGCGGGTCTCGATGACGACCGAGCTGGAGGCGTCGGCAGAATCCGGTGTCGCGGTTTGTGGCGCGTCAGCCACAGCCGCATTGGGTTCGGTACTCACGGATGAAGGATCCCGACTCAAAGAGAAAAGACGAATAAAATGGATGAAGGAGACTCATCAAAAATCCGAGCCTACGGAGAAGTCCCCTACGCTACGAGGCATTCTCCCAGACGGTTCGGGGTTGTCAGCCATGGTTTCTATTTTTATCACTGCGACTGTTCGATTCCCGCATGCTAACGCCGCGCGGGCGATCCATGTCCCGGCGTCACCGACTATTTCACCCCGATCACGATGATTCAGAGATCGAAAGCAGATCGACCGTGATCTCGCGAAAAAGTGATGCCTATCAAGCCGCACTGGGTTGGTTGGTCGACCGAATTGACTACGAAAAGCTGGCATCATCCGGTTCGCGTTATCGTTTTACACTGGATCGAATGCGGGATTTGATCCAGCGACTAGGGCATGGTCAGCATCTCACGGTCGATTCCAATGAACTCGGCCAAATCCCCCCATCCAGTGAGACGAATTCCGCCGCGGATGAATCGGCGAAACCAGACTCCATCATCCAGCCCGGCGAATCGACCGGCGTTCAAATCGTTCACCTGGCGGGCACAAAAGGAAAAGGCAGCGCCGCCACCATGGTCGCTGCACTGCTTCACCAGGCCGGATACCGTGTTGGTCTTTACACGTCGCCGCACCTGGTGCACCTGGAAGAACGGTTTCGAGTCGATGGCGAGAACGCGACTCCCGAGGAAATGATCGGACTGATCGATTCCATGCGACCGATCGTCGAGGCGATGGCGGCCGCTCCCATCGGCGGCCCGTCGTTCTTTGAACTAACCACGGCGATGGCGATTGAACACTTCCATCGGCGGCAATGTGATGTTTGGGTTTTAGAAACCGGGTTGGGTGGACGGCTCGACAGCACGAATGTGTTCCAAAGTCACGCCACCGCGATTACCAGCATAGGGTTGGACCACCAACATGTGCTCGGTGAGACGAAGGAATTGATCGCAGCCGAGAAAGCGGGCATTTTCAAACGAGATACGCCGGCTATCAACGGCGTTCCCAGCGGTCCAGTACGAGACGTGATCGTTCGAATCGCCGACCAAATTAGCGCACCGCTGACACACCTCGGTGACGATATTCAAATCACACCCGACACGGCATCCCAAAAATGCTGGGGCAGCAGCTTCCAAATCAGCGGGCTCGGCGATTGGTTGCCAGCAGACACGGTCGTGGATTTGAAGCTCGAAGGAGCCCACCAAGTTCGCAACGCGGCGATCGCGTTGGCGTTGGTGGATGCGTTGCCCGATGTCACACGAAAGCTTCGTCCCGAACAACGCATCCATCAGTGTCTGTCGTCACTACAAATGGAAGCTCGACTGGAACGATTCGATTTGCCGGACGATCGAGTGGTGTTGCTGGACACGGCTCACAATGCCGACTCGATCGAGGCGATGCTGAACGTGTTGAATCAACGTATGCCGAAACGACAACGATCGTGCTTGTTCGGCACCAGCGCCGATAAGAATGTGCTGGCGATGCTGCAAAGAATGCAGCCACACTTCGACCGATGGACCCTCACCCGGTACGAAGGCAATCCACGGTTCGTTCCAGTCGACGATTTGCATCGCACGGCACTGCAAGCCGGATTGTCCCCCGATCACATCACCTCATTCGAGCGTCCCATGGAGGCGGTTCAGAACGCGGTCGACTCCCTCAACGTCGGCGGCGTCCTGGTCATCTGCGGCTCATTCTTCCTTGCAGCGGAGCTCCGACCATGGTTGATTCAATGCTGCGGTTCGTCGCCGGTCTCGACGACTTCGACGCCTCCAGGCGGCTCATCGAGCGGCTGAATGCCGATCCGAGCGGCTCGTTCTTCCCAACGTTTTCGGGCGTATTGCTGCAAATCGACCTGTTTGTCCGACTCGTCGACAATTTCCAGGCCGAGTAGCGTTTCCACCAGGTCTTCCAACGTTACCAAGCCGACGATGCTGCCATAATCATCGCTGACCATCGCCAAATGGTGGCGTCCTTCGAGAAGGATTTCCAACAACTTGGGCAACGGCCGATTGTGCCGAACCACAGCGACGGGACGCAGGAATTCTTTTAGCTGACGGTCCGATTGGCCGCGTGTATGAGCGAGCAGCAAGTCGACCTTCAATACGAACCCGGTGATGCGATCGAGTTGCTGATCGTAAATCGGAATACGTGAGACCGGCAGATCCGCCACCTCGCCGCTGAGAGTCGATGGCTCCGTGTTGCCCGAACCGTAGCTATTCGATTCGCGATCGGCCGATTGGTTGGGCGACGCTTTCTCGAGCAATTCTCCCACGGTCATCGTTTCGGGATAGGCGATGATGACGACCCGCGGAGTCATGATGTCTTGAGCGGTCAAATCGGGCAGTCTCATCAACGACTGAAACACTCGCGATTCGTGATCTTCCAAAACACCTTGTTGGGCTCCGATTTCGGCCATCGCGGACAGCTCATCTCGAGTCAGTGTGTGGTGACTCTTGCCGCCTGACAAAACCTTGGTCAACTGCTCGCTCATCCAGACCAACGGATACAACAAGACAATCAAATAGCCCACCGAGGCTGCCACCATCGGGCCAAGTGTTCGCCAGTGCAACGCACCGATGGTTTTCGGAATGATCTCACTGAAAACCAACACCAAAAGCGTCATCAACGCACTGGCGATACCAACCGCGTGACCACCGTAGGCGGTGTCGCCATACAACTTGGACGCTTCGGCCCCCACCCCGGCCGCACCAATCGTGTGGGCGATCGTGTTCAAACTCAAAATTGCTGCCAGCGGGCGATCAATGTTGGCCTTCAACCGGCTCAAACGTTTCGCCGCGAGCGGCTTGGTCTTTTCCAGCGTTGCGACGAACGAAGGCGTGATCGACAGCAACACCGCCTCGGCAACACTGCAGTAAAAAGAGAAGCCGATGGCCGCGACGAGATAAACTAGCAGAAGCATGGAAGTCGAATTCAATGAGAAGGAACCGGAGCTCGGGCGTGCCCATCATACAGCACACGCAAATCGTGTAACCGCCCTCTGATTCTATCGAATCGACGTTGGGCCGGACGCTCGCGTCCCTCCGCATCGGCACCGACCGGTTCCTCGCTCCGCCGGGATTGCTAAGCTTCATCACGTCGTTCCCATGGTTCAACGGCCAATCGCATCCTGGCCAACCGCTCCTTGCCGCTCGAGCTTTGTCATGCCTGCAAAACCGATCCCATCCGGCATCGTCGTCACCGGTGCCTCCAGCGGCATCGGCCAGGCAATTGCGATCCGGCTGGCAGAATACGAAAATTCCTTGGGCAGACATTCTCGATTCCTCATCCACTACCGTCGAAATCGAGAGGGGGCCGAATCGACCGCGGCAGCGATTCGAGAACAAGACCAAGACGCCGAAATCATCGCGGCGGACCTAGCTGACTCGAACGACGTGCGGCGATTGGCAGAGGAAGCGTTCAAGTTTTCCGGCGGCATCCAAACCTGGGTCAACAATGCGGGTCTGGATGTGCTGACCGGTGCCGCGGCAGAATGGTCGTTTGACGAAAAGCTCCAAAGACTGCTGGCCGTCGACGTCCAAGGCACCATCACACTTTCGCGATTGGTCGGCGAACGGCTGAAGCAGCAAGTCTGCACACAGAAACGGAATGACTCGATCGTGCCGTCGATGACCTTCATCGGATGGGACCAAGCCCCGCTTGGAATGGAAGGCGATGCGGGAATGATGTTCGGTCCGGTCAAAGCCGCGGTGATGGCGTTCTCAGCTTCGCTCGCACAAACGTTGGCACCGCACGTGCGAGTCAACACGGTCTCACCCGGATGGACGCAAACGGCTTGGGGCGAAACCACGTCGGGTTACTGGGACGACCGAGCGAAGCATCAATCGCTGATGCACCGCTGGGGGAAACCGAAAGACATCGCCGAGGCGGTCGCTTACTTGGCCGCACCCGAGAACAGTTTCGTCACCGGCCAAAACATCAACGTCAACGGTGGCTGGAATCGTCGCTTCGAGGCTCCGCCAACATCTGATCGATCAGACTCGTGATCTGATCTGCTGAGTTTTCGGGCGTTCGATCGACAACCGATTCTCTCGCCTGCTGACGCATCTTCATTCTTTCCGTCGCGTCGAGTTTGGCGTAGGCGCTGATGGCATGAGCCAATGAGTCCGCTCGATCAATTTCGACGATCCAACCATTGTGCCCATCACGAATCAAGGCTGCCACTGCTTGGGCTCGCTCATTCCCAATCACGACCAACCCGCTGTGAAGAGCCTCGTCGACGACCAATCCCCATTCGTCGCCACGGGTCGGGAAGAACATGATCTCGTGATCACGATAGGCATCACGAATCTGTTCGGCATTGCAATTGCCTCGCCAATCGATCCTCAAGTTGTCCGGCATCGCCACCTCTTTCAGTTCGGCCAGCAGTGGGCCGCCACCGATCAGTGTCCATTCAATGAGCAGGTCCGGAGATTGACGCGTCACCTCTATCATGTTCGCCAATCCTTCGCGAACGCCCTTGCGATCAATCAACTGACCAACGGTCAACACACGAACACAATCGGCTGTTTGGCTTTGGAGTTCACCTCTGTAGATCTTGGTTGGATCCGCCGAATAGTCAAACGGGGCCAATCGATCTTCCGGGACGCCGAGTCCAAGCAACCATTGCTTGCACTCGGGGCCGTTAAACGTCACTCGGTCCGCTCGGGCGAGCAACAACGAACGCTGTTTTTTTCGCAACCAACCCGATCGACTGGCCTCGATCCACGGCGAAGTGCTGACGGCGATGACTAACTGGCACCGACGTTTTCGCAATCCAAACCATCCAGATCGCGAACAGTGGAAAGCAGACAAGATGGACCGCAGTCCCAGTTCGTTCGACACCACGACATCAGCCTTTGCTCGCTTCAATTGCCGCGTCGTATCGATCGGAAAGTGGACATAGTTAATATCAGAATATCCACTCGGATGGTGATCGACCCGAGTTCGAGTCCAAGTTTTCTGCCGCCTCACATCGAGCCCACCATCATCGGGCTTCCAACTTCGATTGCCCTCCATCGAGACGGAAATCAATACAATCAATTTTCCAACACGGCGATCCCACGCCTGGGCGATGGCAATGGAATCAGGCGCGAAAAAGTTGCGTAGGTAGACGACCGTCGCGTTAGAGGCTCGCTTCATGATGTCCGTAAGACTCCAATGAGTCCACGGTCATCCGCCTTCGTTTCAGCTTCGTCGAGATGGTAATCAAAGCCGTCAAACGATTCTGACTGGTGCACATTCACTAACGCGGGATAAAAGACGCACACCATCCATACAATGGTGCATGGTCCAGGGAAAATCTCCAGTACGGTGTCTTCAGTCAAGCACGAAAGAATCGTGAAAGCAGAGAACGCTCGAATCAACAAATTCTCAGCGAAAAACACGAGGTAAAGATTCCAAAGCAACAATCCAGCCATCAATGCCCCTGCGATCAATCCTCCCGCCAACGATGCATGAAGAACCGCGTTGTGTGTCGCTTGGGAATAGTCGAGCATCAAGATAGGAGCGGCGTTGAAACCATGCCCAATGATAGGACGCTGCATGATTAGATTAGTCGCTTCGGCCCAAATTTCGGAACGCCCCGTCCCGCTCATGATCTCCTCTGCATCGCCAGATTTGGAAAGTTTTTCGAGCACCTTCCCAACTAATTGGTCCTCTCGCCCAGTCGCATAGATGAATGTGACTCCCAAAATGCTTAGCAAGGCAAGCAACGCAACGGCGGAAACTCCGAATCGTCCTCGGAGCTGATCTAAGTACAAGATGCCTACCCCAAACGCACCGGCCAGCAACGCCGTCCGACTCCAGGCCAGGTACGCCCCCAGTGCAAAACATGCCGTTAGTAGCAAAGTCACCTTCAATCGCAACACGTCACTTCGCCGTAAGTACAACGTTGCGATCAGGCCTAGCACCATCGCTCTTCCCACTGCATTGGGATGAGCCGTTCCTGACATTCGATTGACGACCAAGCCATCGGCCAGCAATTCAGGAAACGAACCAAACTTCGGCACAAAAAAGTACAAAAACAGTGCCACTCCCATTGTCGCGGTCACGCCCACCAAAACAGCGGTGACCACCCCACGCAGCCTGATGCTGAACAATGCAACAACGATAAACAAAACGTAGGCAACGTTGATCAAAACCGCAGGCAACGATGAACTGCTAATTGCGATCGGTGTTGCCAAACCGACCAACATCAAAATTGTCAACAAAACGACGGGTGGGATTGTTGTCAGAGTTTGACGCACGTCCGAAGAGGTCAGCAAACCATACATGCCGACCAAAAATGCTAGGCCTGCGACAACTAACTTGCATGCGACTCGGATGTCCAAACCAACGGTCATGGCCGTTGCGTCCGAACCAATATCGAGCGGCCCGAAAAAAGTAGACAGAGCAACCAAGCACCACGTCGTGACCGCCAGCCACGAAGATTCGTTCCATGCCGTTCGAATTTGCTGGGCGAGTTGCAGCATGGCGAGGTGGAATCGACTCAGAAAAAGCTAGCGGAGATCAGACGGCGATCGCACTCCAGCTTAATTGGGCTGGCGTTTTTTCGAAGGCGTGTTTTGATTCCGAAGTCCTGGTGGCACTGATTTCACGCCGATTCGGTCCGATTTTCGGACCAGACCACTCGCGTGGCCGCCGTATAGGCTAACGCGACGTTGTCCTCAGTAGCTCCCAAGCGTCTGTTCGCAATGAATTTGTGCCCCGAACCGTGCAATCGGTTGATCGATCGGCCTGCGTCAAATCGGCCTCCCGCCCGCGTTCGGGTTGCCTTCCGCATCTGGGCATGGACGTTTAGAATTCGCCAAAACTTGTTCCGGAATCAGGCCTTTACCCCCGGGACATCCTCCCCATCACCCCTATGCAACCGAGCCGCCTCGAATGACTGCATCAGCCCAAGGTGTGCAAACCACTTCCGCCCAATCTTCCGCGAGCCACCCCGAGCGGGTGTTCAATTTTTCGGCGGGACCAGCCACCATGCCCGAATCGGTGCTGCGGGAAGTTCAAGATGAGATGCTGTGCTACCCCGGCGCGGGCGCGTCGATCATGGAAATCAGCCACCGCGACAAATTGTTTGTCGACGTGCTTCATGACGCCGAATCCACCATTCGCGAATTGCTGAATGTCAGCGACGATTACTCGGTCATGTTCATGCAAGGCGGAGCAACACTGCAATTCTCCGCGATCCCAGCCAACCTGCTTCGCGGCAGCGGCAAACGAGCCCAGTACGTGCTGACGGGATCCTGGGGCAAAAAAGCGATCAAGGAAGCCAAGAAAGAGGGCGACGTGGATGTCCTCTTTGACGCGGCGGACTCCAACTACGACCACATTCCATCGGCGTCTGATTTGGCTTGCCCCGACGATGCTGCCTACATGTACTACTGCAGCAACGAAACCATCCAGGGCGTTCAGTTTCCAACGGAACCAAACTGCCCTGACTCGGTACCGTTAGTCAGCGACGCGTCCAGCGATTTCCTTTGTCGCCCACTTCCGATCGACCAATACGGTCTGCTCTACGCCTGTGCTCAAAAGAACGCTGGTCCCGCTGGCGTGTCCGTCGTGATCATGCGGAAGGACTTGCTCGACCAAGCCGATCCGAACATCCCCGGCTACTTGCACTTCAAGAACCATCACGACAACGACTCGGAATGGAACACTCCACCGACGTTCGCCATCTACGTGCTCGGCAAAGTCGCTCGTTGGCTTCGCGATGACATGGGCGGACTGGAAAAGATGGAATCCATCAACCGTGAAAAATCGCAGCAGTTGTATTCCGCAATCGATTCCAGCAACGGTTTTTACCGTGGTCACGCGAAAACCGATTGCCGCAGCCTGATGAACGTGACGTTCAATCTGCCCAGCGACGAACTGACCGCCAAATTCATCGCGGAAGCTGCTGAGCATAAGCTCGCCGCCCTCAAGGGCCACCGCAGTGTCGGCGGCATCCGAGCGAGTATCTACAACGCGATGCCTCGCGAAGGCGTCAACGCATTGGCGTCGTTCATGAACGACTTTGCCAGCAAGAACAGCTAGACGGCATCCCACAAACCATCCATCCCCCTTCAATCTCAGTCCCCAACATGCATCGCATTCTCGTTCTGGACGACATCGCCCAAGAAGGCATCGACCTACTCGAAGCCTCCGAAGGCATCGAATATGAAGTTCGCACCAAACTCAAAGGCGAAGAACTTCGCCAATCACTCAACGAGTTCGACGCGGCGATCCTTCGCAGCGGCGTGACCATCACGCCCGAGTCCTTGGAAGGCAACACCCGTTTGCGAGCCTTGGTTCGCGCCGGCGTGGGCACCGACAACATCGACAAACCCGCCGCCACGCGTCGCGGAATCGTTGTAATGAACACTCCCGCTGGCAACACGGTCAGCACCGCCGAACACACGTTCGCCATGCTGCTCGCGATGAGCCGCAACATCGCCGCGGCCAATCAAAGCTTGGTCGAAGGCCGCTGGGACCGGAAGAAATTCATGGGCACCCAGGTCGCTGGCAAGACCTTGGGCATCGTCGGCATGGGCCGCATCGGTCGCGAAGTCGCCTCGCGTGCTCAAGCATTCGACATGGACGTGGTCGCGTTTGATCCGTTCCTGACCGATGACCAGGCCGAATCGCTGAAGGTCCGCCGAGTGGCAACGGTCGACGAGATGCTTCCGCAAATCGATTACTTGACCGTCCATACGCCGCTGACCCCAGAAACTCGCGGTTTGATCGGCATGGAGCAACTCGAGAAGGTCAAACCCGGCCTTCGGATCATCAACGTGGCTCGTGGTGGAATCTACGACGCCGAAGCGATGGTCGAAGGTCTGAAGTCTGGCAAACTCGGTGGTGTCGCACTCGACGTTTACGAGAACGAACCTTGCACAGACAGCCCGCTGTTCGGAATGCCCGGCGTCGTCTGCACGCCTCACTTGGGTGCCAGCACCGAAGAGGCACAAACGCAAGTCGCCGTCGAAGGCATCCACTTGCTGCTGAGCTACTTGCGAACCGGCGAAATTCGTCACAGCGTCAACGTCGCGTCGCTTGATCCTAAAACCCTGGCCGAACTTCGTGGCCACCTCAACGTGGCTCACCGACTGGGATTGTTCCTCAGCCAACTGCACGGTGGTGGCATCGACCACGCTCGCCTGACTTTCCGCGGCGAAGTCTCCGGCAAAGACACTCGAGTTCTCAACAACGCGTTCTGCGCCGGGTTGCTGGAACGTGTCGTTGAAGATGCCAATGTGATCAACTCCGAAATGCTGCTTCGCGAACGTGGCATTGAACTCACCTGCGAACGCGTCGGCGACAAAGGTGCCTTCACCAGCAGCATCACCGCTGAGGTCAGTGGCAACGGCAAAACGGTCCAAGCCGGTGCCGCAATCCTCGGCCACGAAATGCCACGATTGATTCTCGTCAACGGTTATCGTTTGGAATCGTTCTTGGACGGCAAACTGTTGGTCTTTGTCCACAAGGACGTGCCCGGAATCATTGGTCGTGTCGGAACCACGTTCGGCAGCCACGGCGTCAACATCGCTCAAATGGCGGTCGGCCGCGAAGGCGATGCTCCCGGCGGTGCAGCCATCGGCGTCCTCAGCCTCGATGGCGACGTCCCCCAAGCTGCACTGGACGACTTGCTCGCCATCGATGCGATCACGGAGTGCCAAGTCATCGACATGCCCGGTGCAGGCCAATTGCCAAGCTGGCTCAGCTAGACATTGCCCTCCGAAAGGTCAAATCCTTTTCGGACGATGCCCAATCGCGGCAAACATGACCGCATGAATCGAAAAAGGCTCGGTGAAATCACCGAGCCTTTTTTGCTGAACGTTGTATCGCCATGTCGCTGCTTTTTAGCGAACGATGCGAGCAGCGGATGTCGCCATCACGTGCGGCGTATCGATTCCTTTCAGATACCCACTCTCGCCGGTCACCCGAATGGTTGCTCCTAAGTGCGAGTGCACATCGACACCGGGCGCGGGAGTGATGTATGCGAGCGTTCGTCCGCCACGATCGGTGATCGCATAGGGCGGTCGAGTTGGATCGGCTGAATAAACCTCCACCAAAGTTCCCTCATGAACGGGCAATGCCGCCGGTGCCGGAACTTCGTGAGCGACGGTCGCCGTGTTTTGAACTGGCAAGTTCGCCGGAGTCTGATTCATGGACGATGATTGCGAACCGTAGTTGATTTGCGAACCCGTTGTGACAACCGACGAAATCGGCGCGACATTGGAGTGAATGGTGGGAACAGGCGTGATCGGCGTGGGCAATCCCAACGTCTGGACCACCGTTTCACCATCTCTTCGTTGAGCAACAACCTGGTATTCGCGGCAACGAGTCGCCAAGGCGTGAAGTTGCAAGCGTTCAGCCGCTTCCGCGACCAAACCGATCTCGGGTGCGGATGCTCCACGAGCCATCAACTTAGAAAACAACACTGGCAGCGTCGCCACATCGGATTGGGCAACGTCACGCTGCACTTGTTCCATTTGAGCCGCCGCGATGGTTCGCAACTTAGGCGTCGCCGGCGGAAAGACTGCCGAGACCTGCTGGATGCCCGAAGGCTGACCTGGATTGACCGAACCGCCCATCGTTGCAACGCTCCCGCTCCCGTCCACCATTCGCGGGCGCGACGTGATCGTCATGGTTGAATCTTGCGGTGCCTGTGATGCCGGAACCGTCGTGGGCGATGCAGTTGTCGATGCCACACTCGAACCGATTGGCAACACACCACTGCCAACAACCGGCGCGGCGGCAGGAACGGCAGCTCTCGGTGTAGCGGGCATTGCTTCTTCATGCGCCACCGTGGCGACGTCGTTGGTGATCGTTTCCGTACGTGCAACGCGATGGTCTTCGATCGGCACCAAATCGGGAATACGACGACTCGACCGCGTGATGGGTTCGAGATCAGCTGCCTCTTTCAAACCGCCGCCAACCAACGATTCCAGGCCTCGAGCAATTCGATCGGACAAACTTCGTGGGTGGTGATCCTCTTTTTCTTCGATCTCCGCTCCGGGATGAGCTTGTTCTTCGCTGCGACTCAAACGAGCAACACGTTCGGCCAATTCGCGACGAGGATGCGATCGTTCGGCATCTGTTTCGCTGAGATGCGTGTCGGTGTCCAAGTCCCAATCTTCGTTTGCCACGTCAGCTTCAAACTGCGACATCGCCACGCGAGGCTGCTTGGCAGCAGGAGTGGGCTCGGTATTTCCATCCGGCAAAAACATGTGCTGGGCGGGTTCGGGTCGCTTCAAACTCGCAACCAAAGCTTCCGCGGTCGCTGCGGTTTGGTCGCGATGAATCCAGCGAAACTCACCGGAAGGTGGCACGACTCGGTACCAGGTTTGTGGCCCATCGGGTCCTTCCCGTTCGCTGCTTCCAACGATTGTGACTTCTTCGCCTTTCGCCAACTGAACCTGCCAGCGGTAGCGACGCGCACGGCCAAGATTGGTTCCGATCCACGCAACCGTTTTGTCTTCCGTCACCGTGGCAGATCCCAGGACATCACCACCGCTTTGTCGCTTTGGCTGGGCTTGTTGGCTGAGTTCGACTGCATCGGCAGCAACCCAGCAAAAGCTTTGCTCGACGGGACGCACGCCCAACCATCCATCACCTGTTTCGACGTAGACCTCGAGTTCCTGTCCGTGTCGAACCGCTTCGGTTTTGTAGTACTCGCCCGATGGTCCGCACCGAAGATGGGCTCCTTCATCGGATACAAACACCAGGTAGGGCTGGCTGACCGTGTTGGCGGAATTGTCTTGGCCATTCGCAGAACCAGCGACGGTCGCAACAAAGGCTAGACCGCCCAAAACGAATTTCAGAGCGAGGGATGACAACATCCCCGCGTGCAGCGAAGGGTTGGCGGTGTGTTCGTTCATCAAAACACTGCGTATGGCGCGGAAAACCGGATGGTGCCGTCCCCAGACCAGCCTGATGAGACGGCGATGCACCTCAAACCAGGGCATCACACCGATCGATAGCTAGATTCCGCCCTCCGCGACAAGATCAATCATTCGCGAAGCACCACTGAGACGCCGATTTCAAACGCCCGGGCGAATTTCCCAGGTTTGGCCCTCCACTCTAGCCGCTAACTGACGCGAATCTCGCACGGAGGAGAGCATCGAACTTCGGCGTGAGCGTCCTGAAATTCTCGTCAGATCCGGTCTTCGGATCCGCTCGCTTGGAGGGCCGCGACGACTTCGCGAACCCGTTCCTCGGAAGTCTTTGGCGCCACCAAAGTCGCGTCCGCGGTTTGCACGACAATCAGATCGTGAACGTCAATCGTCGCGATCGTGTGCCCGGGGTTCCCATGAATAATACAACCACTCGAATCAACATTCACATGCGATCCGACGACCGCATTGCCGAATTCATCGGCCGGGTGAAGACGAGAAACGGCTTGCCAGCTTCCAACATCGTCCCAGTCGAACGGTGCCTCGATGACGACGACCGGTGAGTGTCGTTCCATCACGGCGTAGTCGATCGACTTGCCTTCGATGGCGGCGAATTCTTTTTGCAGCACCTCATCGTATTCGTCGGTGCCAATCGCATCTGAGATCGCTTGGATGTGCGAATACATTTTAGGTTCGTGTTGCTTGAGCGCATCCAAAATCGTTTGGGCCTTCCAAAGGAAAATGCCGCTGTTCCACGAAAACGTTCCCTCGTCCAGATACTTCTTCGCAGTCTCCGAATCCGGTTTCTCTCGGAACGTTTTGACTTTGTACGCCTCATGCCCCTCAATCACGTCGCCGCGTTGGATGTAGCCAAAGGATTCCGCCGGATAAGAAGGCTTGATCCCAAAAGTCACAATCGCATCGGGATGCTCGGCCAAAATCGCTTCGCCACGACGGACACCCTCAGCGAATTTGTCATGACGCAAAATCACGTGATCGGAGGGGCAAACCAACATCACCGCATCGGGATCTTCGTGAGCCACCAAGGCCGCGGCCAAACCGACGCATGGTGCGGTGTCGCGTCGACATGGTTCGCCAACGATCGTTTCGCGACGAAGTTCGGGCAACTGCTCCGCGATAGGCTCGACCAATGCGACCGACGTCAACACGTGTGTTCGCTCCGCCGGAATCACTGAACTGAGCCGATCTCGCGTGGCCTGAATCATCGTGCGTTCGCCGGCGAGCGAGAGCAACTGCTTTGGCTTGGCCTTCCGAGAAGCGGGCCAAAAGCGAGTTCCGCTGCCACCTGCCATGATGATTGCGTGAAGCATGAATCGAATCCGTGTTGAAAGTCGAGTCGAATGGAGAAAAGAATTCTGCGGCTACTTTTCCGATTGATTGATCCGCTCACGCAACAATTGCAATGCGGTGGAGAAAATCTCAACGTCGGGAGCGAGCTCTGCCGCCCGTTGTAATTGCTTTTCCGCAGCAGGCAAATCACCGGACAAATACAACGCCAATCCATACCGGTATTGAACGTCGGCGTTTTTGGACGCCAACTTCGCATCGCGTCCCAACAACGGTAATTCATCGCGTCGAAGCTGAGCCGCTTTCTCGGAAGCTTGAATCATCAATTCGTTCAGAGCCCCACTGCCGCCGAACAACTGAACAATCGCTGACTGTGCTTCGCGAGACTGAGCCGCGGCAGAGACCAATTGATCCAGCATCGACGCATAATTGGTCCGAGGCCCAGACATACTCGGCTGGACCCGGATTGCATTCTGGTAGGCTTCTGCAGCTTCCAGATAATCGCCGCGTTGCTCGCTAAGTGACGCCCACGCCATGTGAGCGCCGGCACGGTCAGAGGCCAACATCAATTCGTCTTCGATCGCATCGATCGCCAGGTCGGCTTGCTTTTGTCGCGTACCAGAAAGAGTCTGATAGCCGCCCGACGAAACCAATGCCTTCGTCGCTTCACTGCGAACCAAACGGGACGGGTCCGTTAACAACGGCAGCAACGTTTTGACCGCGTCCGACGGTCCGCTGGCGCCCATCACGCGTGCCGCAGTCGCACGAAGGATTGGATGTTCATTCGAATCTTTGAGCACTGCTTTTGCCGCAGAAATTGACTCACGTCCTCGGCCGCTTTGCAGCAACTCGTCGAGCGTGGTGGCACGAGCCAATACAGGAGCTATCTCCGGCGGCTCCATCACGTATCGAAGTGCTTTCGCGATCGAGCCTGAATCACCACTTCGCAAGCCGTGCAAAATTTCGCCGTAGTGAGCCGGTGTTTGCCGGTCGTCGCCGTACCATCGATCACATGCTTCATCGCACCATTGGTCGGTTTTCGAAATCGCCTCCGCAACCTCTTCGTCGCCTTCCGAAGCTGCCAACAACCAATCTTGGTACAAGTCCAGCGACTCACGCTTGTCTGCCGAGATGTTCTCGAGCTGATCTTTCACATGGCAACTGCTACATGCATTCGGAGTTCCAATCGAAACCGACAAATCCGGTCGCGGCACACGCAAGCTGTGATCGCGGCGTGGATCAACTTCCATGTATGTCGTGTGGGGCATGTGGCAATTGACGCACTTCGCACCCTCGGAACCAACCGCGTGGTGATGGTGCGATGGAACGTCGTACTTTCCTGCGGCATGCTGGTGGCAAGACGTGCACGTTTCGTTGCCTGGATGCTTCAGTTCCAGCGAATGCGGATCGTGACAGTCGGTGCAGCGGATGCCTTTGTGAAACATCTTGCTCTGCACAAACGAACCATACACGTAGACTTCGTCTTTGATTTGTCCGTCGTCGTGATAGGTATCGCCGCGAAGCAGTTCCAAGTTGAAGTGGCTGCAGAACGGATCGCCCGCTTGGTAATCCGCATCCATCAGGCTTCTGCGACTGTGACACGGCGCGCATGCTTCCAATTGTCCGGTGGCGTCTTCGCCTTTCAACTGAGCCAGCCCGTAACCGTGGTGCCGATCCCAGAAGAGCGAGTTCCCACGGGCCATCTCGATGTGCAAACTCGCGGGGCCGTGGCACGCTTCGCAACTGACGTCGATCTCTGAAAACGTTGTGTGATAGGTCAGTGTTTCAACATCGTGGTTTGTCTTCAAATTGGTCGAGTGACAATCTGCGCACATGGTTTGCCAACGCTGAGCAACACCGGTCCAGTGCAGTGGATCGTTCGGCTCAAGCTTCTCAGGCACATCCGGCGGACGCAGATAGAACCATTCTTTGCGATGGGTATCCCAACTGATCCTCAAGACTTGTAATCGTCCGATCTCATCATCGCTCGATTCGGGATCGCGATCGAACTCCACCATGTATTGCTGCAGTGGATCCACTCCGAAGACGTACTTCACCTCGAAGTCTTGCATCTTGCCATCGGGGCCCTCGGTATGAACCATGAACCGGTCACCGTCTCGAAACAGCCGGTTCTGCAATCCGTCATGCTCGAAGACGACATCGTTGAAATCGCCGATCACGCTTTCGTCGGTTGCCACATCCATGGCCAAATCATGGTGAGAACCTTTGAATGCCAACGATTCGGTTTGATGGCATTCGACGCAGGCATCTCGCCCGACATAAGTAGCAACCGCGGATTTCGGCAGACCGGTGAAATAGTCCGCTGCAACGACGCCCGTGATCAACACGACCAGAGAGACGAAGACCAGCGTCAACGGTCGCTTGAGTTGATTTCGAAGGGCGAGAAGCATGAAGAGAAGACGGGGAAGGGAGGGGAGGACGGATCACGACCGATAGCGATCCGGTCCAAGGCGAGGCGGGATCCTCGAGTTTACTCTCTGGAGGAGTTCAGGCCACTCTGCATCAGTAGAACCGCACGCAGCCGCATCTGATAAACAAGCGTCTCGACCGGAAGCATGTCCGCGCGAGGTTTCGCAAGATCATCGCCGCTAACGATTCGCGGGGCGCGATTTGCTTTCGAAACCTGACTCGCCTTCTCCAATCTTCGTGCGGTCGCCAACAATTGTTCAGCCAAACGGAAGGTCTCGGTTGGCCCGGACGATCGTTTGGAGGCAGATTTGCCCGATTCTAGACCGTTTGAATTCTCGCCAGCGACGTCGCCGAGAGGATCGATTTCAGAATCCAAGACGGATCCATCCAGCACGCTGCCACGTCTCTTGATGACGCTCAGCACGTCGTCCAACATGCCATCACCGGTTGAATTGAGCGGATCACCATCAAGTGCTTGCTGAATCTTTTCTGCCGCTTTGTCGGGAGGTGCACCGCTGGGCGTCTTCACCGTCGGCAACTCAGCTTCTTTCCAATCGTCCGTTGGCGGCTGAGCGATTGCCGCCGTGGCAATCGACATCAACATCACGGCGGGAGTCATCCGGCCACCAAACCACCGACTTTTCTTCGCAGAGTGATCCATGGGTCCATCCGTTGGGAGTGTCATCGGGTTCCATCTTGTTCGGGACGCGGTGCTTTACGGCCTGGCATTTGAGCCGGCGGCACAGCAACGATTCGTCCACCGCCGGGCGTACTCGCCGAAACCAATCGAGACGTTGCGGCGGCTCTTCGGCGAAGAGGAGCTAAAGCTCGATCCGCGTGCATTGTGACGTCTGACAACAACGCGTCCACTCGGTTTCGCAAAACACCGGATGCGGCGAGAGCGGGAATCGCGACCAGCAATCCACCGACCGTCGTGACCAACGCTTGATAGATACCCTCCGCGAGATCCCCGGCACCGGCGGCTCCGCGTGTGGCCGCGACCTGACGAAAAGCGAAAATCATTCCGGTCACGGTTCCGAGCAACCCGACCATCGGTGCCAAATTCGCGATCATCGCCAAGTAATCGATCCGCCGAAGCATTCGAGAGGATTGGTCAACCAATGCATCTTCGACCGACTTTTCAACTTCCGGCCATCCGTACTCACGATGATTCAATCCAACCGCGATGATCCCCGCCAATACGCTGGGCTTCTGACGCAGCAACGTCTCAGCTTCCGTGACACGAGAAGACTGCAACGCAGCCGCCACATCTTCACTCAGTTTCTCAGGAACCACATCCTGACGGCGCAAGGCCAAAGATTGGTCCACCACCAAGTAGACGGCCGCGACACTAAACGACAACAGAACAAACAGGATCATCAAACCGGGGATCCCACCGCTGGTCACGATCGACCAGATCGACTCCGGCTTTCCGGCTGGTACTTCTGTCTGCGAAAGCATTTGCGTCCATAGCATGTTGCTCGCCAGGTCTTGCAGCATGGTTGCAATCATCATTCTCCATCCACCGCTCGACCAACCGACAACAAGAACTCCGCATCGGCGAGCAACGGATCGCTCCATGCCAAACGCAGCACACCATCTCGCTGCAATCGCTGAATCAATTGCTCGTGTTCTTCTCGCAACCGATTCTCAATGCGATCAACTCGCCCCTTCGCTTGCACCCACGATAGCACCAACATCGAAAAGATGGCCACCGGCAAAACGGACAAGAGCAAGCTGGTCAACATCATCGACACGTCCGGCCGAGGAAACTTGCCCAGATCACCCGCCACTCCTTCCGCTTGCAACACATCTCGCATCGTCGAATAACTGGCGTCGAAGTAGCCCCGGTACAGTGCCACCAGCGGCCCGGTCATCAACAGCCAAAACAGCAGCGTTCCAGCAAGCCCCGCAACATTGGCGAACCAAGTCGTCGCGGAACCTTGGCTGATCGCGGTATCGAATGACTTCTGCGATGACTCTTGCAACGTCTCGATACCCGCCAACGACGCGACAGGTGCATCGGGCGAAGACTCGATCTCCGTTTCGATCGTTCCGTGACGAAGCTTGTTCAACTCGGCTCGAAAACGCCTTGCCATCGGCCCCAACCGATCCGCCACCGAGGCCGCAGTTCGTTGTCGCAATCCGGTTCGCAAGTCCATGTCAGCGGCTCGTTGATCACTCACATTTCGAGCCCCCGCGTAGACAGCGCCAATCAGCGAAGGCAGTGATCCCGACAATGACAACAACACACGATCCCATGCACCGTGAGTCAAATTCAACAAGGACAGCAGTGTTCGATAAGGAAACCAAATCGCGGCAGTGTCGGCCATCAGCGAAAGGCGAAGCCGGCTGCGAATCGCGGCTCGCAGCGGTGTTGTTCCGCCGAGCAACGTTCCCGCCACCTCAGATGGCAAACGCGTTGCTTCCGCATTCAATCGATCGACGGCATTGGTCAATTCCGGCAACTGAGTCTGCAAGACTGAGGCTACCGCTGCTGAGAATCGTGCGTCCAACGCTGACAGCCGAGTGCTCCGCCGCTGGTCACCTCCGCCCGATTCACAAATGGCTTCTTCAATTCGACGTCCCAAAGTTTCAGCCAGTCGAATACCGATCTCGTCTTCACCACGCTCGTCAATTTCAAAATCGCTGACGATCACCGCGGGAGCGATCTGGCTTTGTGGTGCCGTCGATCGCAAACGTGCGACCAAAGCCTCCACGTCGGCATCCAACGAATCATCATTGACGTCGGCCATGTTCACGACGGGAATGACGACAGTGCCTTCGGAGGCGGCCGCCAATCCTGATACACGCTGACTGCGCAATTGATCGCGACGAATGACCATCACCAATACCGATGCGGTCGACAACGCTCGCTCGGCGACTCCCGCGATCGCGCGTCGATCATCGGTTGCCCCCGGAGCGTCGACCAGCAAATAAGGTGACCCGATCGATCGCATTTTGCCCGCGTCGCATGCCAGAAAACGTTCGTGACGAGCATCCAAATCAGCGGGAGGCTTTGGTCCGATCCAAGTCAGTTTTTCAGTCGCCTCGTCAAGCGAGTTGCCGCTTCGAATGGCGTCCACCGGACCGCCTCGAATCATTTGGCGAACCAACCAAGACTTGCCTTGCCCGGTTGCTCCCACGACTGCAACGACAACCGAATTGGATGCTCGATCGGTCAAGATCATTTCGCGAGCTTCCGCATGATCGCGGCATAGCTCGCCAATCTCTCGCCCGGTTTGGCTGTTGCCCAGCACCCGGTCCGCCGCACGATGAACACGTTGCAAGAAACGATCGCCCGAGTCATCCATCACAATTGCGTTCATCGCGTGACTCCTGATTCAGCGGGCGAGCCAGTGGAGCGTTTGTTCGCTGCGTTTGGCCGAGGCAACAATCGCTTCAGCTCAGCAATGAACTCATCCCGAAGCCGATACAGCGACACCATTCTTTCAGGAGGTTCACCACTTGCAATTCGCGACGGCGGTAAGGTGACGTCAGCGTTGCCAACCCGCACGTCCATCGGCGGATCTGGTCGAGCCACACCGAACTCATCACACAACACGGCGAGGAAGTCGGCAAGTTGCTGACGTGCGGCTTGTTGGCTGACGTCTTGTGTGCCCCGATTGGCAGCCCACATCGTCGACATGATTGTCAGACCGCCGGCCGCCAGCATCTCTGGAATCGATGCGGCCAGGATCGCATTGGCACCTAGATCAACCGGGATCATCAGCACCGCACCAAAGGTCGCAAACAGAGCCGCAAGTGGAGTCAGTCCCGTCGCGATTTTTCGGTGCATGGGAACTTCCGACCACATCTGCCGAACCGCGGTATCCAAACGTCGCGGGTCCAACGTCGTGAAATCGTCTTGTTCAAACCGCAAGACCGCTCGCTCGACCGGTTCACGAAACGCAGAGACACCGTCATCCGACGCTGAACCGCCGTCCGAAGCCGCGGCAAGATGTGACAAAACCGTCGTTCCACCATGACGTTCAATCTCGTTGATCAAACCGGTTGGCTCGATCAGCCCACCATATTCGCCGCTTCGGAATCGTCCTTTGATGTCATCAGCAGCGCGACGAGACACAGCCGTCGGCGTCAGATTGCGAATGAAATCCCCCGCTCCCCCGACGACACGCCGAAGCGTCGCATTCAGGCGTACTCCCCAGCGAGCATACCAAGGTGCGGTGGCCGCGAACGATTCGCTGAGCTGGCGAATGATTCGTTCGCTTTGATGCAAACGCAGCTCGATCACTTCACCGCCAATCTTACGATGAGCGAAGTATTCCAACGCCGAGTCCAACAACACCTGTTGGCACTGACGCGTTTTTTCAAACGACTGATCTGAATCCCGCCGAATCGACTCCAAGCCTTGGTTCCAAACCGCATCTTCTAAGTTAATGCGAAGCGCTTGATGCAGTTGCGAAAACAGAACGCCGCGATCGAGCTTGGACGGCAACGCCTGCAACAATCGATCCTCATCGATCGCTGCGGGTGGATTGCTATCGGGATCTTCACTGACGGAAAAGAACACCGGCAAGGGATCAGGATCGTCTTCTCCTTGCAGATCAGATTCTGACGCGGAGATCGCATCGCGTTGCGGGTGCTGATCGCCAAACACTGGGATGAAAGGACGACTCGAAGGAACGTCAAAATCGTAAGCGGCGTAGAGCGTTCCGACACCGTACTTCTGAACCAACGGTGCAAACGTTTCGTGAACTTGGTCCGGTGTTTGTCGCGGACGCACCTTGTTGACCGCCAACATTCGCGGCACACCGGGCATCAAGTCGGATGCGATGCGAAGCAAATCCGCCAGCGTCGTGTCGCGCGATGATTCAGCGCCGGTCACGATCAAGAACGCGGAACACAACGTCGCCGCGCGCCCCAACAATTCGCGACGTTGTTCAGGAGATCCCAGTCCGAACTCTTCGTCCGAAACGATGTCAGGACAATCCAGCAAACCGACACCAACTTCGTCGAGCCCGGGATCGGTGCCCAACAAAGGCACGGACAGCAACGACGCATCACCGTCCCGATTGTTGTATTGTTCGGCCGCGATCTCCGGATCAAGCGACAGTTCCTCGGGAGCGTTGCCCAGCGAGTCACCAATCCGTGTGATCAGCAGACTCCAAAGCTCGACATCGGATCGCCAACTCTGTGGCAACCACAAAACAAAACGATGGGTCCCGTGCCGATTGCTCGTTCCCCGCAGCGTTCGGCGTTGGCCAGCTTCCGATAGAAACGAACTGACCAGACTCGTCTTGCCGCTGTTAAGCATTCCTGAAACAGCGATCGTGGGTCGATCAATCAGTTTGGATGCGGTGTGAAGCCGTCGCCCCGCCGCCAAGGTGGCCTGAGATTGTGCGGCTTCAATCCGCCGCAACGCCGTCAGAAAGCTCTCGCGTCCTTCACTCGGCGCAATACGCGAAACCGCTGCCCGTCGATCATCGTCTTCCAACAAAGACAGCAACGCCGGCCAATCCACCGACGAGTCTTTTGTGGAACGTCGCAATGGAAACATGAACGATTCGACGCCAACGACTTAGCAATGAAACTGAACTTGGCGAACCGAACCCGCCGTGACCTCTATCATCATGATTCAATTCGACAACGACAACCAGTCGGAGGAGATCACGGGGCAACCCAACCCCACCGATTGGTACGTATTGTGACGAATTAGGATCGCCCGGTGAACTTGATTCTGACCGCAGCTCGATGGCGGAAGCGGCCGCTCAAACCGTGTCGTAACCCTGGGGGTGCGTTTGATGCCAGTTCCAAGCCGTCTTCACGATGTCTTGGATGTCCGTGTATCGAGGCTTCCACCCCAGGACTTCTCCCGCCAACGTCGCATCAGCAATCAACTCAGCAGGATCGCCAGGGCGTCGCTGGCCCATGACTTCAGGGATGGGATGTCCAGTCACAGTCCGGCACGCGTCGACAATCTCGCGGACGCTGGTTCCTCTACCGGTGCCAAGATTGACTTCGATGCCTTCTCCCGGTTTCAGTCGATCGAGGGCTCGCAAGTGAGCGTCTCCTAAATCGTCGACGTGAATGTAATCACGAATGCAAGTTCCGTCCGGCGTCGGGTAATCGTCGCCGAAGATCGAGATCGATTCACGCTGCCCCAACGCGACCTGCAACACGATTGGGATCAGATGCGACTCAGGATCGTGATGCTCGCCAATCGTTCCATCGGGACGAGCACCGGCTGCATTGAAGTATCGCAGTGCCGCGTAAGCGAAACCGTATGCATGAGCGTAATCCGCCAACGCCTTCTCGATGACCAACTTAGAGAATCCGTAGGGATTGATCGGATTCTGTGGAGTGGTCTCGGGAATTGGCACGGTATCCGGTTGGCCGTACGTCGCGGTGGTGCTGCTGAAAACAATCTTCTTGACGTCCGCCGCACGCATCGCTTCCAGCAACGACAAAGTCGCGACAACATTGTTTTGGTAGTAGATCGCGGGGTCTCGAACGGACTCACCGACTTCCGCAAAGGCGGCGAAGTGCATCACCGCATCGATCGAGTGCTCTTTCAACAAAGATGTCAGTTTCGCCTGATCGTTCAGGTCGCCCTCGACCAGCAAACCCTCCGGAACCGATTTAGCATGCCCGCGAGACAGATTGTCGAACACGACCACTTCGTGACCGGCATCAAGCAACAAGGCGACCGCGTGTGATCCGATGTATCCGGCACCACCGACGACGAAAACTTTCATGGAAGAATCTTGAGAAGGAGATGGTTCGAGAAGAATTGACATTGGCGGCGACGAGCGTCCAAGACGATAACTCATTGGAATCGATCCAATGAAGAGCACATACGTTGTGCGTCCTTGAACGCCGTCGAGCACACCAGAGTGGCTAAACGACTCACAAAACTGCAGCAATTGAAGTCCGGACAGACAGAATCCGTGGCTCCTTCGGCCGGTCAAGCGGTTTGTGATGAATTTTTGGTTTATCTGAAACGCGAATGTCATCTCGCCGACAACACCGTTGCCGCCTACGGACGCGACATGAAGCGCTTCGTCACCTGGATGGACGGACGCCGCCCCGCGGACCTGACAATCACTGAATTGTCTGATTTCGTCGCATCACTTCACGGCGAAGGCCTGGCCCCGGCGTCCATCTCGCGAGCAATTGTCGCGATCCGGACGTTCTTCAAATACCTGCAGCTCGAAGGCATCACGGTCGACAATCCGGCCGAACTATTGGCAACCCAGAAGGCTTGGCAACGAATGCCGGGCGTCCTATCGCCCAACGAGGTCGAGGCCTTTCTTTCCGCAGTCAAAAAGTCCGATTCGTTCTGGCAACGAGATCGTGCCCTGCTGGAAGTGCTCTACGCCACCGGCTGCCGAGCTTCGGAAGTTTGCACCCTCCGCGTTCGCGACCTGACACTCGATGAGAAGACGCTTCGCTGCCACGGCAAAGGCGACAAGCAGCGGATGGTCCCGATCGGTGGCCGAGCGATCCAGGCGATTCAGCTCTACCTCGCAGAAAGCCGCCACATTTTGGCCGATCGAAATCCGGGGCAGATCGACGAACTGTTTCTATCGCGAGGCGGTAAAGCACTCGACCGAATTCAGTTGTGGCGTCTCGTAAAACGCTATGCCAAGAGAGCAGGGATCTCTGACGAGATCAGCCCACACAGTTTGCGGCACAGTTTCGCAACTCACTTGCTGGCCGGCGGAGCTGACCTTCGGCAGGTCCAAGAGATGCTTGGACACGCCAGCATTCAGACGACCCAGATCTACACACACGTCGAACACTCTCGTCTGCAACGCGTGCACCGGGACTTTCACCCGCGAGCGTGAGCGTCCCTGAGTTCGCTACCAACGCAACAAAGCGGTGCCCCAGGCCAAGCCCGCACCAAAGCCGCATAGCAACAACAGGTCGCCTTCTGTCAAGCGGCCGGCACGTGCGGCTTCGTCCAATGCGAGCGGAATGCTGGCTCCGGATGTGTTGCCGTACTTGTCGAGATTGACGAACACTTTTTCAGGCGGCACGTTCAGATCGGAAACCGCTGAATCAATGATCCGCTGGTTCGCTTGGTGCAAAACAACCAAGCTCAGTTGATCCGATGAAACGTTGGCCGCTCGCAAAACGTCCTTGGCACTCTCGTCGAAGACTCGTACAGCCCACTTAAAGACACCACGACCATCCATCTGCAGATAGCGACTGACAGAGTTTTCGCCATCGGTGGTGATCGGCGATCGGGATCCACCGGCGGGTATGCACAGCATTTCGCCACCGCATCCTTCGCTGCCCAACTGATAAGCCAACAGTCCATCGGACTGAACCGTGGACTCAGCCGCTGCCCCATTGCAATCTGATGACTGGCATTCGTCTTTGATCGATGGAACCAACAGAGCAGCACCGGCGGCATCACCAAACAACGGGTAGGTTTTCTTGTCCTCAGGATCAACCGTGCGACTCATCAAGTCAGCACCAATGACCAACACGTTGCGAGCGTTTCCGTTGGATACGAATTGGGCACCAGTCACCAACGCGTACATGAACCCGGCACATGCGGCGCCAATGTCCATCGCGGGTGCAACCGCACCGAGACGGCGCTGCAAGTGACAAGCGGTCGATGGTGTTGGGTGATCTGGTGTGATCGTGGCAACCAGAATCAGATCAATTTCGTCGACCGAAACATTCGCGTTCTCAAGACAACGAAGGGCGGCCTCATAGCAAAGATCGCTGGTCGCTTGACCAGGCTCCGCGTGTCGACGTTGCAGGATACCGGTTCGGCGAACGATCCAATCGCTGTCGCACCCCAGCGCGGCCAAGTCTTCATTCGTGACGATGCGTTCGGGAACATACGATCCCGTGCCTGCAATGCGAACCCCTTTCAAATTTCCCATCCGGCCGCGGGTCGTCGCGTCGCCGGGCATCACTGTCGAAGCAGCTTCGGTTGGAACAGCAGTCGATTCAGCGGTGGATTCTTCGTTCACAGATTTCGCGGCCAAGTCATTGGCGGTGACGTTCGAGGATGTTTCGATCATGTTGCCGCCGAGAAAAGGTCATGGATGAAAAGCGGGTGAAGTATAGCGGGATTGCCTCTCGCTGGCATCCCGATTCGACGATCGCCTACCGGAACGGTGCCTCATGGCGCAATCGTTCCGCCCACAAACGAAAACTGCCCCGCAACGCAAAACGCGATGCAGGGCAGCCAATTCGAACTTCGAAGGAAGCTGATCAACTGATCAGATCATTTCCTTCAGGCCCTTCAGTGGGCGGATGGTCAGCTTCTTGCTGGCGGGCTTAGGAGCCAACCAGATTTCTTCGCCGTTGGCAGGGTTGCGGCCTTTGCGCTTTGGCTTGGCGGGAACGTCCTTCAACACGATCTTGCAAAGACCTGGGATTGCGAATTGTCCGGGGCCACCCTTTTGCAGCGACTTTTCGATCTCAGCGGCCAACGAGTCGAGGACTGCAGCAACGTCTTTCTTGGTCAGTTCGGTCTCTTCTGCAATGTTGGCGATGATTTGAGTCTTCGTCGGTGGTTTGGGCGGTACTTTGGCCATGAGCGGCACCTGCAAAAATGGGAGAACTAAATAGTGAGTAGGAGTTAGAACGTCGGGATTCCCCTCCGATGCGGCACAAGTGTTATGTCCCGCGTGGTCGCTCCGCAACCCTTCCAAAGGCCGAAAACCCCGTGTTTTTCAGCCTTTTCTTGATTTCGAGGGTCGAAATCGGGTCAGTTCGACCCAGAAACGCCTGTCAAGACCTCATCAACAGCTTCCCCGAGCAATCGAGGCTGGCCCGTTACACCGCTCGCAACCACGTCTTCGGCGTCCGAAATTCGGGTCAAATTGCCAGTGACTTCTGGCATCGCTGCGTCTATTTGTCTGGCGTCATTCGACCCGGACACGACCTTTTCAAAGTCCCCTGAAAGGACCTCGATTGGCTCACCGGTTGGCTCGACGCTGCTCTGAATTCGAGAGGTTCCCAGCTCGCTGACCGGAACCGTGGCATCAGCCATCGTCACGGCAGAAGCAAGTGGTTCACCAGCAGCTTGGGTCGAGGATGATTCCGTGCTGGCAGTCGAGCTCGAGGCTGGTGTTTCCAGCTCGATCCCGGTCTCATCGAAGTTGAGAATCAACAAGCGGAAGTCGCCAACTTGTCCGCGTACTTCCAGTGCACTTCCGTCGTCCAGACTAGCGGTACCACTGACCTGAGCCGTTGTGGTTGCGCCGTCAGCCGTGGTTGATTCCGTGGCGTTAACGGTGATGCTGGTGCCGGCAGCATTGAGCGACAATTCCACGTCACTCAAACGCGAGTCCGCAGCGTCGCTGGACTGCATGTAGAAAGCATTGCTGCCTGGCAAAACCGCAGCGACCACTCGGCGAGCCGGTGCGGAACCGAACCAATCATTCACGCGGATGTACTGAGGCAACAATCGGCCGAAGCTCAACGAAAGGTTTTCGTCCGATTCATCGGGATCGCTTTCGATGTCAATTTCGCGAGCTTCCTCGCCACCTTCAAAGAAAGGAACCGCTGGGATAGTCAGTTTGTAAGAACCGGGCAACATGTCCGGAACACTGATCGTGCCGCCTGAAACCACAACGGAAGAATCCGACAACGGAATCGAAACCGATTCGCCACGTGCGTTGGTACCAGTCAAGATCGCCGCGTCGTAGAAGCTGCTCGACAAAGCACCGATCGAATCAAATTCGAAGTTGAAGGCTCGAGCGAGATAGTCCGCAATGTTCACCGTGATGGTAGCGGTTGAGCTCGACAATCCGCCCGCGTCTTGCACTTGGTAAGTGAATGTGTCGGTGCCGGTGAAAGTGCTGCTCGGCGGCGTGTACAGGATGCTCGAACCGTCTGAGCTAACCGTCACGGTCCCGCCCGCCGACGGCGTGCTGAGATTAACAAACTGCAACACTTCGCCAGCGTCGACGTTCGCAGGAAGATCGTCACGCGTCATCACCGCTTCGTTGCTCGTACCGCGAACGGTGTCGACCGTCACGTTCTCGCTAAGAGGAGCATCGTTCACCGCAGTGACGGTGAAGGTCACCGTCGCCGTCGACAACCCACCTCCGGTATCCCGGATGGTGTAGGTCACCGTTTCGGTGCCGTTGAAGTTGGCAGCCGGCTTGTAAGAGATTCCCGTTCCGCTGTTAACGATCGAGACCTGGCCTCCGTTGGACGCAGATCCAACGCCGGTGATCGTGAACGATTCGTTGTCCGCGTCCGTCGTGTCATTCGCGAGAACGTCATAGGTTACCGCGTCGGAGTCTTCCAAGATCGTTCCTGATGCGGGGAACGCATCATTCACCGCGGTTGGTGCATTGTCATCGCTTTGGATGTTGACGGTCACTTGCACCGTATCAGTGCTGGTTCCATCGCTGACGGTGTATTGAAATGTATCTGCCCCGATGAAGTCGGCTGGTGGCGTGTAGTTGATCGACAAACCGTTGGACGCGATGCTCAACGTGCCTCCGTTGCTGGCCGTACCAACGGCCGTGACCGTCAGCGTTTCACCAGGATCGGCAGTGGACGCTTCATTGGCCAAGACATCCAACGTGTTCTGGCCCGAACCCGAAATCACCGTGAATGTGTCATCGACACCAACCGGTGGATTGTTCGTGGTGACATCGCCAACAGTCAACGTGGTGCTGCCATAGTTAACCGAACCGGGGGGCAAACGATCGTTGTTGAAGAACAACAATGTCTCGTTTGCACTGACGTCAGCTGGGTTGGTGGTGAAGGTCAACGAACCGTCGGAGATCGCACGCATGCGAACCGTTGCCATCACCGAATCTTGCAAATTGGTTGGCGAGAAACGGCTGCTCGCCGCACCAATCTCATTGAACAGACCGCTGGTCAAAGTTCCGCGGGGCAGGAAGTCGAAATCGTTGTCGTACTCGATTGACGTTCCGGGGACAAAGTCAGCGATCGAAGAATCAAATTCGATGTCGGCGTACGCGGAGTAAATCCCGCCACGCTCGCTCAGGTCCCGAGCGTCGACACCAATCAACTGCAAGAAGAACTCCTGGCCGACGTCGACCGAGTCGATCACGTTGCCGTCCAAGTCCGTCAGACGCACTTCCAGACGGGCCAAGGCTTCTTCAGCAACCGTCACGGAGAACGATTCCGTGTAAGTGTTGCCAGCCAAATCGCTGATCTCGACCGTGAAGTCGTTCGCCCCCAATTGAGCCGCGGTGGGTGTCCAATTGATGATCCCGGTCGATGAGCCAATCGTGGCTCCGGCGGGGAAAACTGTCAGGCTGTAAGTTGCACCACTGCCTTCTTCGCTACTAGACAAATTGGCTTGGTAAGCAGCACCAACGTTGCCCGTGGTGGAGTTGGCAGGCAATGTGAATGAAGGATCGGTTCGATCCAATGTCACGGACAAAGCCGTCGATGTGCCACTGGTGACACCGCCAACGATTTGCCGAGCCGCCAAGCTGTAGGTGCCATCACCAATCGCCGCCAGGTTGCTGGTTGTGATCGCGATCGATCCGCCCGTTGCCGTTCCAACACCGACAACCGTGTTGTCCGCTGTGTTGATGATTTGAACCGTTGCTCCCGTCGTGACACCGGAAACATCAAACGTCAACGACGCTGCATTGGTCAGATTGTCGCCGCTGCTATTGCCCGTGTCAGACGAGGAACGCAGATCCAACGACGATGGTGCGGCAGGAGCTTGAGTATTGCTATCAGTGAACGTAAAGACCAGGCTTTGCAAGTCCGAATTCGACCCTGCATTGGATGCAGCAGCGACTCCAACGGTCAGCGAAACGGTTTGCGTCCCCGAAACATTCGCGGCCGGCGTCACTTGCAACAAACCGGTCGATGCATTGACCGTGGCGGTACCGCCCGTCACGCCACCGCTGACGAAGTACTGAACCGCGTCGCCTTCCAGGTCAAAGCTTTCCAGTTGCAGCTCAACCGGGGTCGTTTTGGGTGACGAGGCTGGGACGTTGATGTCTTCCAGGTAGGGCTGAGCATTGCGTCGATCGGACGGAGGATCCGTGATGGTCACTGGAACCACCTGGTCGAACGAATTGCCGTCCGAGTCCGTGATCGTCACCGTCACGGTCGTGCTACCCGTGCCGCCCAATCCTTTCAGCATGATCACCGAGTTCTCGGTGTCGTCAAAGATCGTCGCGTTGTTGATCACGATGTCTGTGGTCGGCTTGTTCGACGTGCTGTTGTTGACCTGCATGTTGCTGATCGCTTCACGCACGTCTTCTCCTTCCACCAACTGACCAAAAACAGAGTGGTTGAAGTCGAGGAAGTCCGTTTCGACTTCTGTGATGAAGAACTGCGAATCGTTCGTGTCATCGGACGACTTCGCGAATGACAGGACGCCCGTTCGGTTGTGCTGCAGATCGGGATGGAACTCGTCGTCGAAGTCACCCAGAGTTGATCCGCCAGTTCCGGTGCCGGTGGGGTCACCACCTTGAATCACGAAGCCATTGACGACTCTGTGAAAAATCAGACCGTCGTAAAAGCCGCTATTGGCCAAGTCGATAACTCGTTCGGTCGGACGCTCAGCGCGCTGCTCGAACAACTCGAACACCATGTCGCCAAAGCCGTCCATGTCCAAACGGAGCGAACGATTTCCGCTCAGAACAGTGGCTTCCACCAAGTTCGGATTGGCCACCGACACGGTCACGGTCAGCGGACCACCTTCCGCGTCGTAACCGTCGATTGGAATGTGCAGCGGCGAACCAAGTTCGACGGTTTGGGCATCGATCGTTTCAAACGAAGGATTTTCGTTGTCCGAAGTTGGGATCGCAACGCCGCTTCGCGTGCTCAGGGTTTGGAGCGATTGAACTCCAGTCAATCGAGTTCCATCAGGGAAGACCCAAGTTGGATACTCGCTGATATTCAACGACGAAAACTGAGGATCCTGCGTTCGATCAGGCAACGTGACCTCGACAAATGGAAGATCATCGCGTCCATCATCGAATAATTGTTTTTGCTGGGTACAAGCCGGGCACCAGTGGGCACCATAAAACGTCACGCCGGCCGCATCCAGATCTTTCGCGAACTGCACCAGGTCCTGCCCCGGCTCGCCTTCCGCAGCACGGTCAGACGTTCCACGATCGGTCGAAGAACTTTCCACCGCCGCCGAAGATTCGCCAGCTGAACCAAAGAAGCCTTCCGTCGCGAAAAGATCCACGTCGCCAGCCATCATCTGACGTTTTTCCAATGACTCCAACTGCAAGCGCCCTCGCTGGACTGGTTCACCAGACGGTGCAGCGGACGTTCCTTGGATCCAAGACATCAAACGTCGTCGAACCTGACCTTGGAACGAGCGTTTGGAAGCAGATGGACGGCGGGAAGAATTGTCGAAGTTCATCGGCGGAATTTTCTTCAGCTGAAGGAGTTCCAGTTTTGGTCGCTGCCCCTGAAAGCTCAGGGCCCAAAATCCGGGGGATATCGGTGGTTATTCGACGACGCGGAGTCGTTGTGACAAGCTTTTTCGGCACAGCCGCGCCGGTCAAGCTAATCGGTACGGTTTAACGCACCGTTTCAGGTTAAAGCCGGCACGCAGGAGGATCCAAACCCAACCAGCACTTCAACCAATTTCTCAGCCAAACCCGTGTGGAATGTTTCGATTTTGAGGCTTGCCGAGCGCACGCCTGCCGCAGCAATGACGACACGCTCTATTGAAAAGGGGGACTTTCACGTCCTCAATACGACGTTTTCCGTCGCAGATTGGTTCCAATTGATCTGGACGCTCAGGCAATTCTTGCCGATCAGGCAGGCTGGTCTACGGGAAATCCCTCGGATCACCCTCGCGATGCTTCCCCAGGGACGCCCAGTTCCTCCGAGGGGCCCAGCTGGCCGATGCGGGTCGACTCGACCACCGTTGGCAGTCATGATGAAACAGTGGCGAAGCCGTCCTGGCCGCGAACCATCCACGGAAGATCGACGTCGAAAGATTGGGGCCAGGCCAATCTCGCCCGTTTATTGCCAGAACCACATCCACCGAGGAGCCGCCGGGATGTCTGCCCAAGTCGACCAGTTTTCTGCTTATTTGGACCGTGGAGAGATCAAATACGAACAAGACAGCGAAAACAGCTTCTTCCGGATGATGTTCGACGGAAAACACGGTGACATTCGCGTTTTGATCGTGGTCGAAGACTCTCTCATCCAAGTCTTCTCTCACCCGGCCAACAAAATCCCCGAAAACAGCCGACGGGCGATCGCCGAAGCGGTTTGCCGCGCCAACTACGGGCTGAAGGTCGGAAGCTTCGAACTCGACATGGAAGACGGCGAACTGCGTTACCAAACCTCCATTCCTCTGGGCGATGACTTCCCAGACGACGATGTCCTGGACCACATCCTCTATGTCGGTGGAGCCATGGTCGATCGTTACGTACCCGCATTCCTGTCCATCATCTACGGCAACGAAGACGTAAAATTGGCAATCGAAGCGGCGGAAATGTAAACCCGCTTGCGACACACGCCGCCAACCTACGAAAACAGCCGACCGGGACTTTCCCGGCCGGCTGTTTTTATGTGATAGAGCCACAAATCGTTGTGGCTTTTTGCCTGCCTGTTTCAGCCGTGGGCACACTCATCGGATGGTGGCCCACGTTTTGGCAAACGTAGCTTTCTTTCGAGAGCCCACGTCGTCCGCAGCAGCGGCCTAGTAGCGGTAGTGGTCTGGCTTGTATGGGCCTTCGACTGGCACACCGATGTAATCGGCTTGCTCTTGAGTCAGCTTGGTCAGCTTCACGCCGATTGCTTCCAAGTGCAGACGAGCAACTTCTTCGTCCAATTCTTTTGGCAACAAGTAAACCTGAACGCCGTACTTGTCATTGTCACGGTTCTGGTACAGCTCCATTTGAGCGAGCACTTGGTTGGTGAACGAGCTGCTCATGACAAAGCTTGGGTGCCCGGTTGCACATCCGAGGTTCACCAAACGGCCCTTGGCCAAGATGATGATGCTTCGGCCGGTGTCACTGAAAGTGAAACGATCCACCGCACCGATGTCCGATGGTTTGATTTCACTGACGGTCGCTTTGCCATCAGCAACTTGTTGCTCGGCCCATGCGATGTCGATTTCGGTGTCGAAGTGCCCGATGTTGCAAAGAATTGCATCGTTGGGCATTTGCTTCATGTGCTCGCCCAAGATGATGTCTTTGTTGCCCGTCGTGGTGACGTACAAACGACCTTCTTTGCAAGCTTCTTCCATCGTGGTGACTTCGAAGCCTTCCATCGCAGCTTGAAGCGCGTTGATGGGATCGATCTCGGTAACCAAAACGCGGCAGCCATAGCTTTTCAGGCTGTGTGCACAGCCCTTTCCAACGTCGCCGTAACCGCAAACGACGGCTACTTTACCTGCCAACATGACGTCGGTCGCTCGCTTGACACCGTCCGCCAAAGATTCGCGGCAACCGTACAGGTTGTCGAACTTGCTCTTGGTGGCCGAGTCGTTGACGTTGATCGAAGGAACACGCAACTTGCCCGATTTGTTCAACACTTCTAAACGGTGAACGCCAGCGGTGGTTTCTTCGCTGATGCCGTAGATGTTGTCCAGCAATTCAGGGAATCGATCGTGAACCATGGCGGTCAAGTCACCACCATCGTCCAAGATCATGTTGAGTTTTTCGCCCGATGGGAAATCCAGCGTTTGCTCGATGCACCAATCGAATTCTTCCTCGGTCATGCCCTTCCAGGCGTAGACGGGAATCCCAGCCGCTGCGATGGCAGCCGCCGCGTGGTCTTGGGTGCTGAAGATATTGCAGCTGCTCCAAGTCACTTCGGCACCAAGCTCAACCAACGTTTCAATCAAAACGGCGGTTTGGATGGTCATGTGCAAGCAACCAGCGATTCGAGCCCCTTTCAAAGGCTTCTCCGCTCCGTACTTGCTGCGAAGTGCCATCAAACCTGGCATCTCGTTCTCAGCCAACTCGATTTCTTTGCGACCGTAATCGGCCAGCGAAATGTCTTTGACCTTGTAAGGCAATTTTGTCGTTTCTGCTTGGGACACTACTTCTGTCTCTCAAATGTCGTGGAAAAGCCAGCGCATTGAAAACAGCCCTCAAACGACGGGCGTCAGAGGGGTTGGGGACCGATCACAGGGACTCCTGCTGGTCCACAATCCGCCGCACGCAGCGTCGTCTTGGTGGGCTGATCGGGAAAACGCCCGATCGGCTGGCTTCGAAAGCGCGCAAAGTATAGACGAACCAGTTTTTTTGCCATCCCCATTTGAGAGTTCAGATTCAGATCTTTCGTTTCGCAAATGCGAGTCGATAGGCTATACTGACTCACCGAAGACACCTAAAACTCTAAGAAATAGCGTCACCGCCTGTTTTCCCACCTATCTCGCCCTCACGAGTCACGCATGAACGCGATGTGCGGTCCCACCCTCATGCTCACCAAACCGATGCCAGTTCACCTGCAAAACCTGAACAAAGCCCCGGCGGCGAAACGGATACTGCGATTTGCCGTCGCCGTAGCGAGCTGCTTCTGTTTCAGCACAACTGCTCAAGCGGAAGTCGACTACGCGACGGAGATCAAACCGCTGCTGGCAAAGCGATGCTATTCCTGCCACGGCCCCGATCAGGCTGAAAGCGGCTTGGGACTTCACAACGCTGAAACAGCCATCATCGAAGGCGACTCGGGCGAGCGGCTGATCGTGCCGGGCGACGCAGATGCCAGCCACTTGCTGGAACGCATTGTTGCCAATGATGACTACGAATTGATGCCACCGGAGGGCGAACCGCTCGACGAAGCAGAAGTGGAACTCATTCGACGTTGGATTGAAGAAGGTGCCACGTTCACCAAGCACTGGGCGTATGAGCCAGTGCAGGATGTGTCGCCGCCAGACATGTCCGATGCAATCCAAAAGCACATCGTCGCCCAAGCCAAATCAAATGACGAACAAGCGAAAATTGATCCCGTGGTTCAGGACTGGAAAAAGTCCGGCCATCCCGTCGATGCGTTTCTACTGGACTCGCTGCTCGCCGCGGGACTGACACCAAACGCACCCGCAGATCGCCGAACATTGATTCGCCGGGTGACACTCGACCTGACTGGATTGCCACCAACACCAGAAGAGGTTGCCGACTTCCTCAGCGACACCGCCCCCGACGCCTACGAGAATCTGATCGAACGCTTGCTGCAGTCACCTCACTACGGTGAACGCTGGGGACGTCACTGGTTGGACTTGGTCCGCTATGCCGAAACCAATTCGTTCGAACGCGATAACCCCAAACCCAATGCATGGAAGTATCGCGACTACGTCATTCGGTCATTCAATGAAGACAAACCGTACGATCAATTTGTTCGAGAGCAACTTGCGGGTGACTTGCTTGATGAAGTCACCACCGAATCGCTCACCGCAACCGGCTACTACCGACTCGGTATCTGGGACGATGAGCCCGCCGATCCGTTGCAAGCTCGTTACGACGAGCTGGACGATTTGGTCGCGGTAACAGGTCAGACGTTCCTCGGTCTGACGATCAACTGCGCTCGCTGTCACGATCACAAGATCGATCCAATTCCGCAGACAGACTACTACGGCATGCTGGCATTCTTCGCCGACGTCAGTCGTTACGGAACCCGAGGCGACCAAACATCGAACAACCAAATTGATGTCTCCGAACCTGGGCTGAACGAAGCCTACGCGAAACTCGATGCCGAACGACGCGAGCTCGAAGAAGAAGCGACAAAGATCGAGCAGGACGGCATCACCAAAATGTCGGCCCCCGATCAACGCGCAACCGAAGGCCCCAAGCGACAACGCGAACGCATCTTGAAAAAGAAACTGCGTCCGTTGCTCTCAAAGGAACAACGCAAACGATACGACGAAATCAAAGCGGCACTCAAACTCGTCGCAGAAAAGCACAACGATCTTCCTGATCGCGCCCAAGTCCTCGGACTCGGTAAGCTGCGTCCGATCGAAGAAACGTTTGTGTTGTTCCGCGGAAATCCTCATTCGCCGACCGATCCCGTCACACCTCGGTTCCCGGAGATCTTCAAAGAGACTCCACCTGAAATGACGCCAGACGAACGCCGCCGCGTCTTCGCCGACTGGGTGACTAGTTCCGACAACCGGTTGTCCTCACGAGTGATGGCGAACCGAGTTTGGCAGCACCACTTCGGGCGAGGCATTGTCCGATCGCCAAACAACTTCGGCGGACTTGGCGTTCCTCCGACCCATCCAGAATTGCTCGACTACCTTGCCAATCGTCTTGTGGACGGAGGCTGGAAATTGAAAGATCTGCATCGCTTGATCTGCACCAGCAAGGCGTACCAAATGTCTTCCGAGATCAACGAGTCATCCAGCTCGATCGATCCGGCGAACGATTTGTTCTGGAGATTCGATTCCCGCAGATTGAGTGCCGAAGAAGTTCGCGATTCAATCTTGGCCGTCAACGAATCACTTAATCGCGAAAGCTATGGACCGAGTTTTTATCCAAGTCTTTCGGCCGAAGTCCTGGCCGGCCAATCCAAACCGGGTCAAGGCTGGGGCAACTCCAGTGAAGCGGAACGCAACCGACGCAGCGTTTACATTCACGTCAAACGATCGTTGCTGACTCCACTGTTGTCCGCGTTCGACTTCCCAGAACCTGACACAACCTGCGAGGCTCGTTTTGCGACGCTTCAACCAGGTCAAGCCATGTCGCTTTTGAACAGCGACTTCATCCACGAAGAAGCCGACAAGCTGGCCAAATCAGTCCGCTCGCGGTTGCCTGCCGACGCGGACTCAACGGCATTCGTTTCGGCGGTGATCGAACAAGTCCTCATGCGTCCGGCACTCGACATCGAAATTGAAGAAGGTGTCGAACTGATCAATGAGCTGATTGCCAAGTACGAAGTTGGCCCGGAGCGAGCCAACGCGTTGTACGCACTGAGCGTAATGAACTGGAACGAATTCGTCTTCGTTTTCTAACGGTGACGATTTAAAAAGGCCGCTGCTGTATCAGCCACCAAGATCGCGTCCCCGGGATGCCGGATCAAAAGATGATCGGCCCCGGAGAGCGTGACCACGCTGCATCCGGGTTGCCCGTTTTCGCAGCTGATCAAACTCGAGATCCGCAAAGCGTGATCGTATCCAACGGTCTCGTCAGCGGGTGAATGAAACGCGATGACCTGAGCACGCACCTTCGGCAATTGGTCGGCGAGTTGATGGGTTCGGAAATCATCCAGCATCTCGCGGCGTATCGTCCAGCGACGACCGCCGATCTCAACTTCACCCAGTCCTTCTTCTTGGATCTTTGGATTCATTCGGTCCAGCAAATTGGCCAAATGAACCGTGTCACTGGGTGCCGCGATGGCAACGACGGCTTTCAACGTTTCCGGTCGAGCCGATTCATCCGAAGCAACCGCCAGCGACGCGGCGCCACCAAAACTGTGTCCAATGAGCCCCGTCACCGCACCCAACTCGGTTCCGGCAAACTGAATCGCAGCCCTCAAATCAGCTTGGTTCGATGTGAAATGCGTGCGAGAAAAATCGCCGTCACTTCCGCCCAATCCAGTCATGTCAAATCGCAGAACGCTGACGCCCAGTTCCGCCAAACGTCGCGAAATTCGTGCGATGGCCTTTAGATCTTTGCTGCAGGTGAAGCAATGACTGAACACGGCCACGGGAGCATCCGCAAGCAATTCGCTCGTCGATCGCTCTCGAGGTCGATCGACAATTCCTGCCAACTCAAAACCGTTGCCGCCACTGAAACGCACTCGATAAGAATGACGTTCAAAAGGTCCCTCAACCGGTTCACCGGCCAAAGATCGAATGTCCGAACTCACGCCGAGCCTTCCGCCGCCGCACCGTTGACCACGTTTCCGATACGGCCGGCTTTGAATGCTTCGGCGAGTGCACGCGGAACATCGGCTTCCGCCAGTACCAAACGCGAACGGTTTTCGGACACGCGAGCGTTCATTTGTTGCTCAGCAGCAATGGCCTCTGCTCGGCGGCGTTCTGCCTGGGCACGAGCGACTCGAGTATCCGCTTCCGCTTGATCGTTCTGCAAACGAGCACCGATGTTTTCTCCAACATCAATGTCAGCAATATCAATCGAAACAATTTCGAACGCGGTTTGAGCGTCGAGCCCACGCGAGAGAACCACGCGGGTGATCATGTCTGGGTTTTCCAGAACCTTGAAATGCGTCTCAGCGGATCCGATCGAGCTAATGATCGCTTCACCCACTCGAGCGATCACAGTGTCTTCGGTTGCCCCACCAATCAATTGCTCGATGTTCGTTCGAACCGTGACGCGAGTGCGAACCCGCAGTTCGACACCGTTCTTGGTGATCGCGCTCAGTGTCGTTTTTCCACTGCGTTTCGGATCGGGGCAATCGATCACCTTTGGATACACACTGGTTTGAACCGCGTCCAACACATCGCGACCAGCCAAATCGATCGCCGCCGCCTGATCGAACTCCAAAGGAATCTGAGCTCGATGAGCAGCGATGATCGCATGAATAACATTCATCACATTGCCACCGGCCAGATAGTGAGCCTCCAACCGATGCGTGCTGATTCCATCGCGGCGCCCGATGTTCAATCCGGCTTGCGCGACCATCACCTTCGCTTGCACGATCACGTTTGGATTGACCTTGGTGAAGTGCATGCGAATCAAATTCAGCAATTGCACATCGGCGTCCGACATGAATGCCTGAAACCAAAGCTTCCCGTAGCGAAGGAAAAAAAATCCCAATACCGCGGCGAAGAACAGTGCCAAAAAAACGCCGACGAGCAGCAGCAACGAACTGGAATTCAATCCGCCCGGCGGGTTCTGGGCAAGCAACCGCCAATCGTGAGTCAGATCAATCATCGCCATGTTGTTTTCACTTGGTGAGTCAATTCAAAAACCTGACGTTCCATCAAAAGTTTGATGACGGCAGGCGTTCTAATGATAGCAGTTTGCCTATGGGCAAGCGAAGCCGCGGCAAAACACGATTTCGCCCGGTCTCACGAGCTTTCCGAGGTGCGACCAGCACCCATTCCCGGCAGCAACGCGGTAGCGATCAGAAACGCCGAATAGCCTCCTGAAACGAGTCCGCGAACGTCCTTCGCATCGCGAATCCCGCCACCGGTGATCCAACTCATGTCGCCAAACCGCGAAACGATGTCAGAAAACACGTCGCCATTTCCTGGGCCGGATTCGCTGCCAACCGAGGCGACATCCAACAGAATTCCTTCCCGAATATTTCTTTCGCGAGCGGCCACGGCCCAATCGGCGGCAGTTTTGGGACCGAGAAACAGCCCGGCTCGAAAATCCAAACTGAGAGTCAGATTGGAAGCGTCAACAAACTCCAACATTCGGTTCATCACGTCGATCGAGTCCGCGGTTTCTGTGGCGATGATCCAACGCAAACTCGCACCATTCGCGATCGAGCGGTTCATTTGCTTCAACCAATCCTGGTCGACTTGCGAAACCGAACCGGCCCATCCGCAGTCGATCCAAAGGATTTCATCGCGACGAACTTCTCTCGCCAAGGTGAGCAACGCGTCTCGCTGGCGGTCTGTTCCCATCAAGCCATTCAGATCCGCGACATAAAAACGTCGAATTCCAATCGATCGATACCAATGCAGCAACGAACATTCGTTGTCGGACAGTTCACCGATTGGCTGATACTGCGAACGTTTTCCCGCGATGCCGTGCACCGCGATGCCATCCATGAGATCGATGACGCCGATCAAGCGATCGAGGACCAACTTCCATTGCCGGTGCAGTTGCTGAGAAAGAAAAGCTCGCGTCGTGCTCAAGCGGAAGTTGCGTCGGCTTCTGGCAGAGTGAACAGCGACTCCACTTTGACGATCGCGTAGTCATCAGGAAAAGTGTGGATCGCCTGAATCAGCATGGAACGTCGGCGTGTTTCGATGTTGACGTAACTGATTGCTCCGAGTGCCATCCGACCGCTTGAATCAAAACGGTGCAGCAAACCTTCGGTCGGCCCGGTTCCCAATTGCTGGCCAACCATCCAGAACATTTTGGGATCGACCGTTTCGAGCTGGAAGTGGGACCGGTAAGACAATCCGGATCGGCAAGTCGCTTCTTCCGTTCGGCTTCCCTTCAGCGATTGCCGAATCAAACAACGACGCGATGGCAAGGGCTGGTGAGCGCTGGTGGCAACCTCACAAAGCGTGGTCGCCGCGGACTCAGCGTTGGATGCTGAATTGAACGTGACCACGTGACCGCAGTTGGTCACCTCGATCTTGGCATCGTAGCCATCTCGTTCGATCCTTCGCGTTTGATGCACAACGAGAAGTTCCGGGTGCAGCGATCGACTGAACAAGTGAAACGCAAGTTCAGCAACTTTTGGGCGAACCGAAAGCACGATGAAGAGTCCAAAGAAGAGTTCGTATCTATCTCGTCGCGAAGATGCCTTCGCGTCGCGGTCAGTCACCCATTATACGCTGTCCGGCTGAACCTTCTAAAGAGCGTTTACGTCTTGACTCGGCAAGAATATCCTTTCCTTTTGAATGTCACGAATTCATCTTGACATTGCCGTTCCGCCTGATTTGTCGCTCCGACAGAATCCGCCTTGCCACCACTTCCGCAACCCAATCGGTTGCCACTCGGATTTGCCGCCATGATTTTGGTCATCGATAACTACGACTCATTCACCTACAACCTAGTTCAGCGAATGGGTGAAATTGATCCGTCGGCGGAAATCCGAGTCCATCGCAATGACGATCTGTCTCCGGACGAAATTGAATCCCTATCCCCTGAACGGTTACTCATCTCTCCGGGACCGTGCACTCCCACCGAAGCCGGGGTCAGCGTCGAATGCGTGCGACGCTTTGCGGGCAAGTTTCCGATTTTGGGAGTTTGCCTCGGGCATCAATCAATTGGCGAAGCCTTTGGTGCGACAATCATTCGGGCTCCCGAGTTGATGCATGGCAAAACGGACGGCATTCATCACGACGATGGGGGCTTGTTTGCGGGGCTGACGAATCCGTTCACCGCGACGCGATATCATTCGCTTGTGATTGATCCCGATACCGTTCCCGATGACTTGGTCGTCGGAGCGTGGACGGACACGGGAGGAAATCGTCAAATCATGGGAGTCCGACACCGCCAACATAAATTGGAAGGTTGGCAGTTTCATCCAGAAAGTTTTTTGACCGAGCCAGGCATCGAACTGATCAAACGTTTTCTGGCTTGGTGAACTGACGTCCGGCTGAAGGAAAACGCAATTTCAGCCGTATGAAAATTTGGGCGAATCCCGTCAACCGGTTGGCTCTCGTCGGTATTTAGATTTTCTGGAACAGGAACGCCTGCAATCCAATCAGCGTCTTTGCGTCGCGAATTTGACACGTCTGCACGAGCTTCAAGAGCTCTTCTCGGTGCATCAATTTGGTCTCAATCCGCTCGGTCGTCTCAAGCTGTTGCTCCCCCGCGGTGAGGTCTTTGGCAACGACCAAATGCATCAGCTCGTTGCCCAACCCGGGTGCCGAATAGAACTCGCAGGCGACGCTCAAATCACCAGCTTGATAGCCGGTTTCTTCCGTCAATTCGCGGGCCGCTGTCACCAGCACCTCTTCACCGGGATCGCGTGTTCCCGCAGGCAATTCCAGCAAAGTTTCGCCCACCGCCGGACGTTCATTCTCGATCATCACCACGGTGTCTTCGTCGACCAAAGGCAGCAACACCACGGCGCCGGGATGCTGGATGAATTCGCGTCGATGTGACTGACCATCACGCCCCGGTAAGTCCAAAGCAATGACGTCAAAACGACTACCTCGCAGCAGAATTTCAGGTTTTGACATGGCGACAGCCTCCAAGGCGGAATTGATTCATCGTGATCGAAACAAACTTAGAATATCACCATCGAGAAAGACGATCTTGGTGACGTCGATCGAAACAATAGGCAGCCAACCAACAATTCGCAACGAAGCGAATTGGCGGATTGAAACTCCAGAAAACGAAGATCAATCCCCCCAGAGGTGGCGAGGGGCTTCAACCTGAGTATTATACGCGAATGAACACTTCATCCTCTCCGATCTCGTCTCCGCTTGGCTCGCCAGCGCCGGTCACGCCAGGTTTGTCGGCTGGAATCCAGACACCTGAACCGCAACCGAGCCGGCCGGCCTCCGGTCCCGACCGCCTCGAAGAAATTTCGGTGGTGATACCTGCGATGAACGAGGAGGCGTCATTGGCCGAACTTCACGGGCGCATCCTCGATGTTTGTGAACAACAAAACGTTCGCGTTCAAATCGTCTTCGTTGATGACGGATCGACCGACAAAACATGGCAGAAGATGGTCTCGCTTTGCGGCACCGCATCGGACCAATCCCATTCAACCAGTGCGTTGCGTTTGCGTCGCAACTTTGGAAAGGCGGCTGCCCTGAGTGCCGGCTTCTCCGTCGCTCGCGGGTCGATCGTCTTCACGATGGATGCGGATCTGCAGGACGACCCAACCGAGATCCCTCGCTTCTTAGAAAAGATCCAAGGCGGACTCGATGTCGTCAGCGGTTGGAAGCAAACTCGCCATGATCCTTGGCACAAAGTACTGCCCAGCCGAGTCTTCAACGCGCTGGTCAGTTCGCTGACTGGTGTTCGGTTGCACGATCACAACTGCGGCTTCAAAGCCTATCGCCGAGAAGTCTTGGCCGAAGTCGACCTGTACGGCGAACGTCATCGGTTCATCCCAGTGCTCGCATCCGCCCGTGGTTTTCGAGTGGGCGAGATTGTTGTTCAGCATCACGCTCGACAACACGGCGTGTCGAAATACGGCGTTTCGCGACTGGTCAAAGGATTTTTGGATTTGCTCAGCATCCATCTCGTGACCGGATACGGTCGTCGACCGCTTCACCTGATTGGCACCGCTGGTTTGCTGTGCTTCGCGGTGGGCTCGGTGGGAATTACCTACCTGAGCATCAAATGGGTTTGGTCCCGCATGGGCGAGGGCGACGTCCTGCACCTCCATTCAACCGCAATCTTCTATTACTGCATCCTGGCCGTCCTGCTTGGTGCCCAATGCGTACTGGCTGGATTGCTGGCCGAGCTGGTGATTTCCGTCGCCGCGGCTCGCGACCGCAGAGAAATGATGAACATGAGCGACGCTCAAACAAATTCCATATTGAACACTGACGATCATTCTCGTCTTCTCCCCAATGCATCGGGATACAGCGTTTCGGATTGGGCCGGCTTAGGCGAACCCAACCATCAGTCGACTTGGTCGCGTGATGTGGATTCGACGGGGCCAATTCACGATGCGTAAACACGAGATACCGCGACAACATCGTCGCAACACCTACGCGATCATGATCGTCGCGACGCTGGCGATTGTTGCCGGACGTATCGCCGTCGTCTCCAGCAAAGAAGGCGACACGGCGTTCCTGAGTGCAAACGATCGCAGCCGTTGGTGCACGGTCGCTTCGCTGGTGGAAGAACACACTTTCGCGATCGATGGCCCCATTTCGATTCGATCCGAAGACGGCAAACGTCGGCCTTGGAACACGATCGATAAGGTGCGTCATGTCGGCTCTGACGGCCAACTGCATTACTACAGCAGCAAGCCAACTTTGTTGGTCACGATGGTCGCGGGCGTTTACGGCGTGGTGCACCACACGACCGGTCTGACGATGACCGAGCAACCGATCTATGTGCCTCGGTTGCTTTTGATGCTGATCAACCTGCCAGTGCTCGCGGTATTCTTGGTGACGATGGCGTTGATCGTCGAACTGATCGGCGCATCGGACTATGCGAGACGAATGGGAGTTGCTGCCGCCTGCTTTGGCACGATGATGGTTCCCTTTGCAATCTCGTTGAACAATCATTTATTCGCCGCAGCGGCGACTTCGTTGACGCTTTGGTTGTACCTCCGAGCTGCCGACAAGATGAGCGATTCGTTCTCTGGAATCACCTACCACCCCAAGCTCGCCCCTTGGGTTGTCGCGGGAGCCTCAGCCGCTTTCGCGGTTGCCTGCGAACTGCCCGCCCTTTCCATGTTGGCTCTTTGGGCGGTGTTGTTTGGCTGGATGAATCCTCGATCGATTCCGGGTTTTGCTTTGGGTGCCAGCGTTGTCTTGATCGGAATCTTCGCAACCAACATGTGGGCTCACGGCAGCCTGCGTACACCATACGCCCACCGAAGTGCAGGCGAACAGATCGAGGTGATCGAACTTCCCTCCACACCGTCGATCAATCAAATCGATGTGTCGTTGTCGCACAGCGAAACGCTTCGGACCGCGACTCAAATCGACCTCCGTGAACTCAACGAAGGCGGTTACGAGGTCATCGCTGAGCAGAAAGACGCGAAAGGGAATCCAGTCCAGACCCAATACAAACTGGCTCGATCCGGTTCTGGATGGTCCTTGTTCGTTTGGGACGACTGGTACGACTACCCCGGAAGTTACTGGCGGACAGACAAACGTCGCGGGGTCGATTTGGGTGAACCCAGCCGGATCGCGTACCTGTTTCACGCGACTCTTGGTTACTACGGTATTTTCTCCATCACACCGCTTTGGTTCCTCGTTCCCGTTGGCATGGTCGCGGGATGCCGTCACGGTCCCGGCTACATGCGTCGACTTTCCGCTGCGATCGCACTGGCGAGCGTCGTGTGTCTGCTCTTTTACGTTGCACGTCCCGAAATCGACCGAAACTATGGTGGGGTCAGTGTTTGCTTCCGCTGGATGCTCTGGTTTGCTCCCCTATGGCTGTACAGTCTGGTTCCGGAGCTGAGTTCGCTGAGTGAAAAGATCCAAGGCCGGTATTTCACGCTCGTGCTGCTGGCCGCCAGTGCATTTTCGGTTTCGACCAGCCTGTCCTCCCCCTGGCAGAGCCCCTGGATCTACCGTTTTGCGAGCTTTTTGGGGTGGTTGGGCGACGAAATGACCCGGTAGGATCGAGCCCAACGCTCATCCGTGTCTCAAGGAGGAGACAGGCCTTTGACCGAACCGGGTCAGGAAAATCCGCCTCGCCGCAAAGCCGGCCGTTTCAAAACGGCAGTGGTATTGGTGATAACGTGCGCCCTGACAGGTTTCCTGATTCAATCATTGCTGCCTCAAACCGTCGGTGAACAAGCCCGGCGTTACTTCGAAAAATCGCTCGCCGAACACTACGCGGATTGGGATGTAACGATCCAGCGGGGCACGTTCCAAGCCGGAACCGGATTGATCTTTGAGTCGATCGAGATCAGCCCCAAAACCAGCCGAGCCAACTTGGTTTCGAAATGGTGGTCGCAACAGCCCGCGGTCAAGATCGAACGCCTCACCGTTTTCGCTGACCTGGATCCGCAAAAGTGGATGTCAGGAGACAGCCCTCTTTCGACGCGACGCATCGCGATTGAGGGTGTCGTCGCGAACGTGCAAGTTGCCAAGGACAATGCGATTTCGTTGGAGACCCTCTACCCGTTACCGCAAATGGGACCGGCCTGCCCGCAGATCGATCTGTATGGCGTGGTAACAAACGTGACCTTCGAAGCGGCCGCTTCTCGCGGATCCTCAGACGGCAACGTTGAACCGGGAAGCACTTCGGCGGCAATGCAGCCGATCCAACTTCGATGGTCGGACATCGCCATCTCAACCGAGACAACAAACGACGGTGCGGCACTGATTGCAGGAACATCTCGCGAACGCAAAATGGTGTTCGCTCGCGGCGACAGCAACTTCAGCGGCCCAATCGAATTGGCGTACGACAAGTTGCTGGAAGGAACCAACGAACAACTGCGACTGAAGACGACGATCAAGGACTGCCACATCGATGATGCGATCATCGCGAGAGTCCGTTCGCGAATCTCCAAATGGCTGCCGGCGAAAGCGCGCGTTCGCTTGCATGGTGACCTCTCCGCCGAATACACCAAACAAAACGAGACAGACCAATTCGAACTCGACTTGGTGGTGCACGATGGCAACTTAGACGACCCTCGCTTGCCATCCAAAATTCGCCAAGCTCGCGGACGAATTCAAATCACGCCTGAACAAATCAAACTCTTTCCAACGCAAGCCAATTTTGGCGACGCCCATTGCACGCTCCGCGGCACCGCGGCCCTGGTTCGTCAATCTCGCACCAGCTTTGACCTTGGACCGACGGACTTCCACTTCACAGGAGAAGGCCTGACACTTGATCGCCCCTTCGCGGAAGCAATGCCCGAAAAGCTGCATGACCTTTGGCAGAAATTCCAAGCTCACGGACGATTGAACCTGCGTGCCCACGCGACCAATCCTGCTCCACTTCGATCCAAAGCATGGACTTTGCAATCAGAAGTCGACATCCGTGGAATCGATGTGCAGTTCGACAAGTTTCCCTACCCGGTCGAACAACTCGTTGGCACGATCCGAATCGACAACGGGTTCGCCACTGCCGAACAACTCACCGGACGCGCCGGTGGACAACGAGTCAATTGCGGCTTTCGTGTTCCAGTTCGACTCGATCCCGACGCTCCCAAAGTTCATACCAAACAAGTCACGATCCAAACGGAAGGATCGGTCCTGATCGACGATGCCCTGATCACATCGCTGACACCTCGCGAAGCCCAATCGAGCGACCAAGGCAGCGTATCCGCGACCACAGGTGAGTTGATCGAAACCAGCACGTCCCGTTCGGTATCCAAGGTTGAGCAGTTTGTTCGTTCGTTGCGTCCACGCGGCGTGATCGAGTGGGCCACAGCAACACTGGAAACTGACGCCAACGGAAACTCATCCCGTCAGTTTGATTTTCGGGTCTCTGGTGGAACGCTTCGCTACGACAAGTTCCCCTATCCTCTCTACAACGTCGAAGGCCGAGTACAGATCAAAGACGATCTGGTGCGAATGATCGGTTTCACCGCCAACAACGCTGGTTCGGCAAAGGTCGATTGCAATGGCCTGTACCGGATTCCAAATCCAACCACAGCGACCAATGCGGATTCGGAATTGAACCTTCGTTTTCAAATCGCGGATTTGTCGATGGACCAATCGCTCCGCGTGTCACTGCCCGAATCAACACGACATATTTGGGACTCACTCTCACCAGGCGGAACACTGGACCAATTGGATGTCCACATCCATCAGTCCGGCACCAATCCGCTGGACTTGACGTTGGTTGCCGATCAAAACGATTCCGGTCAAGTCACCCCCGACTCGCTCAGCCTTCGTCCCGTGGCGGTCCCTTACCGCATCGACATCGTCGGTGGTCGTGTCGTGTACCGAGACGACGAAGTCCGTATTAGCAACCTTCGTGGTCGACATGACGGTTCGAGAATGGTTGCAGACGGAACATGCACTCAACATCCATCAGGTCGTTGGTTGTTGGCGATGGATCTGCACAGTGGCTGTCGCTTGGTTCCCGACGAGGAATTGATCGCAGCGATGCCGGAACAAGTCGGCCGTGCGATGCGAGCTCTCGACCTGCGTGGTCCGATCAGCCTCCGCGGTAAAACCAATCTGCTGATGGCGAACGATGACACATCAACACCCGTGATCGATTGGGACCTATTGCTTCAACTGGAAGGCAACCGAATCGCGGACGTTGGCCCGGTCCATTCGTTACGAGGCGAGATCCAAGTGCAGGGCGTCCGCGATGCAGAAGTGCTGCAGGCGGTCGGAAACATCGCTTTGGATTCCATGCATGCGTATGGATTGCAGATCACGTCGTTGCGTGGCCCGTTCTCGATCACCAACGAACAACTTCGCCTGGGTGAAAACGCACGACTGCCTTCTCCAAACCCCGATCCAAACGGCAGTGGTGTGCCGATCGTGGGTGCTTTGTTCGGAGGCAAGGTCAGTCTTAGCGGTGGCGTGCTGCTTTCTTCAGGTGACTTCGAAATCGATGCCGCTTTGGCCAACGCACAAATCGCGACTTGCCTCGCCGAAATCGGTCAGCATCGCACCGGCATCACCGGACGCTTCGATGGCGACTCTCATTTGGAGGGACGCTTGGGTGATCTGGATCTGCTGAAAGGCAACGGCCGCGGCAGTGTCAGCGGCGCTAACTTGTACCAGTTGCCATACCTTGTTCAGGTGTTGAACTTGCTTCGCATCAAAGCCACCGAAGACGTTGCCTTCACGAATGGGGAGACCGAATTTTCGATCTTTGGTGAAGACTTGAACTTCAACCGCTTGGTGCTCTGGGGCGATCTGGTGGCACTCGAAGGTGGTGGCACGCTGAGTCGTCGCGAACACCTCGACATGTCATTCAACACGCGAGTGAGTCCGCAGAACTTGTTCAGCAAAGTCATCAACCCGCTGCGAGACAATCGCTACACGCTGTGGACAATCGAGGTTGACGGACCAATCGAAGCTCCCACGATCCGCAGAAAATCGCTCAGTGGGATTACACAGACCATGGAAGATTGGTTCCCTGGTATGGTCCGTTCCACCACAGCGAATGGCGGAAACGTTAACCGATAGCTTCCGCTGACCATTCGACCATCGAGATGAGGTGCAACTGCGCAACTCGCACAGTCGTTCCAGGAGCATGGCGATCCTTCCAACACTCGACCAAATCCGTCCGATCATCGAGAACTTCTCTTCGACCTGCCCCGGAAATTTCTGATCGAGCATTGGAAGGATATTCGGTTACTCGTCAACCTGGACCGTTGATCTTGATACGGAACCACGCAGGGCCATTGGGCGTTGGAAGGAACGGCCGACTTCCGCCGAGTCAAACCGGTGATAGCGGTCCAAAAGTTTCTCGACGATGCGATGCTCCCCTACCACGGCGGTCAACTCAGCGGTCCCGTTAACGCCAAAAGCGGACAGCAGATGGCTTCGTTCAAATTCGATCAGTCGTTTTGAAACCTTGTAATTCGCTGCAATCGCTTTGGTTGGCATCCCTTCCATTACGCAGTTAAGCACCTTGCGTTGGCGTTCGGTCAAACCATCGATGATTCGATTGCGTTTGCGATATGCCTTTTCCATTCCCACTTGGAATCGGTCCCAGTCAATCGCTTGGCGAATGTGGTCGCGTAGCGAACCGGTGAACTTTTGCAAGTTGTCCGCTGACTTCAGCACAACTGTCCAGGCACCATTTTCAAATGCGTGAACAACGGTTTCGATCGGCAATTCGCCAGCAACCAAAATAAGCGGAGCACTGCAATCCGCTTCTGAAAGTGTCTTTTGAACCCGCTGAAATCCGTTTCCGATTAACTCAACGTCCACGACCAAACAGCCAGGCCGTTCCAACCGATCTTCTGAGATCCATTCCATCAGTTGATCGCTCGAAGAACACGTTATGACCGACCAATCTGCGTCATTCTCAATCGTCGACCTCAGGTCGATCGCTCCGGTCTCTCCGTTTGTTGGTCGAGCCAATAAGAAAACTGCTGCACTCTCGTCCGCAGAATCAATCACGGTCAGCCCTTTCCCAATGCTGGGATATCAAAGCCCAGGAAAATATCGAAAAACGCCACCTCCCCACTCACGAGTACGCGGCAGCGCTGAATACTCAAGGCTAACACCTCGCTAGGCTTGCGTAACGGATGCTTATCGCGCAACAAAGTGCGCATTATCGCACTTCGACAGCGACATCCGAAAGTTCCTCACGCCCAGAAATGCACGCGTGTACACCACCAGGGTTAGAAAGCTAGTCCGCCTGGTTTTGATCTTCGACTCACCATGAAGCCTCAAATGAGTGCTCATTGAGAGAAGCATCGGTGCGTACGCAGCAGCCCGTCTGACTTGAGGCAAATTCAGGACGACCGAGGTGGACGTAGCCCATCCATTGCGACCGGAAGAAACCGCAGGACAATTGAGACGATCGCCCGCACCTGATTGCGGTGGCGTCATGCGCACTGAACAACGCGGGCGCGCGACTGCCGAGAACACCAGTCAATTACACGTCCGCCGCCCGCCGACATTCTTCACCGAATACGCCACCGACTAGGCGAAGAGCGAGAAAGCGATCCTCGCGGTCCATCGATCCCGCGAGCAAACTTCGCCGCCAGTGGTATCACCATCACCAGCAATATCACGGCGTGTTGCGTCAAATTTCATCATCCGATTCAGCGAATCTCGATCGACGAATCGACAAACATTGGCCTAGGAAACCAATTCGGCGGAGTCCGTGGAAGCTTCGGCGGCCTTCTTTTCACTCGTTCGACGGCGACGCTTCTTTGGCTTCGTGATACCCCATTCCTTCGTCAGCATTTCAAACACTTCCGGCGTTTCATAGCGAACGATATTTTTGCCTTCCGGCATCGGTCCAATCAGGCCACGGAAAACCGGCATCCCTCGAAGCGCGAGGTCCGTGCTGCAGTCATCGATCCCGACTTGCTCGTGATGATCCGTCAAAGGATCGAGCGATGTGTAGTCACGAATTTGAAGAGAACCATCTCGGCCGCGAGCGACAACGCGAAAAGTATCTTTTTTGGTCATGGCGGAATCATTCCGTTGGAGAGGTGAAAGCAAATCAATCCGATGGCGGCGAAAATTGGGAGGTCACCGCCGCGAAGCTGATTTCATCGGTGCCATGAAACTTCTATCGACCATCGATGATGCAAACCCAAAGAACTGGTGATTGCCCGATGCACATGGAATCGCCGCTTTGTCACGCGTGACCGTTCGAACAGGCCCCCTCCGAACAATCCTCGCATTTGATTCCATCGGTCGACCGTGTTTCGCTACCGTTGACAACGCTTGCGAAGCCCTCACACATCAGGATTTGCCATTGCCCTACCGTGCCCTGTTTCAACAATCCTCAACGACAGACGCGACCTAATCTTATGCCCAACTCGAAATACATCGTCGTCGGCGCCGGTGGCGGCATCGGCACCGCACTTTGCAAGCAGCTTGTCGCGGCTGACCATCAAGTGATGCTGGTTGGTAGGAACGAAGCAAAGCTGCAAGCACTCGCCGACGAACTCCAACAACCGTTTCAGGTGTGCGATGCAACTGATTGGGACGGACTGGCCGGAGTCGCGGACCACACGCTCGAACACTTCGGCGGACTCGACGGCGCGGTCAATTTGGCTGGATCGATCCTTTTGAAACCAGCTCACCTGACTAGCAAAGACGAACTGCAATCAGTGATCGAAGCCAATTTAATCACCGCATTCGGTTTGGTTCGTACGATCGCCCCACGCTTGAAAAAACAAGGTGGCGGTTCGATCGTTTTAATGTCCAGCGGTGGTGCAGCGATCGGGCTGACCAGTCACGAAGCCATCGCCGCCGCGAAGGCTGGCGTTGCCGCCATGGCGCGAGCCGCTGCGGCAACTTATGGAGCTAGCAACGTTCGCATCAACACGGTTGCACCGGGATTGGTCGAAACCGAATTGACCACGAGGATTTGGCAGAACGAACGTTCCGCTGATGCGAGTCGAGCCATGCATCCGATGGGTCGGCTTGGTAAACCAGAAGACATCGCATCGATGATCGCGTGGCTCCTGGCTCCTGAGAACTCTTGGATCACCGGGCAGGACATCGCGGTCGACGGCGGACTAAGCTCGATCAAATCAGCCACTCGCTAACTCGAGCTGCATCCGCAAATAACTTCGCGACTCGGGCGATTTCAAGCCTAACTCCGAAGCCAAATCCATGACTTCCCCGCGAGCCTTTTCGACCGCCTCGTCGCTTGGTGAACGTTCATGCAAGACTCGTTCGATCTCTGCAAATTCGCCCAAGCCTTCGACCTGGTCGATCGTGACGGTCATCGGGTTGGTGGATCCTAAGTGAAACGTTTCCCTCTGCTTGGTCACCGTCGCGACCTTGCGAAAACCGAGTCGATCAAACAGCGTTTCCATCGACTCGCCAGTTGGATCACCGGGATCCAAACGCCACTCCAATTCTTCGCGTGCCTTCACCGCCCCCGGACGCTTGGAGCCCTTGTAGGTCACCAGCGGCGTTCCATCAATTCGGCGAACCCGCAACGCTTCCCCGGACTCGGCGAAGTCACGTGACGGATGGTTGTAATACGTGTCTTGGTTTTCATTTTTCGAGACCAACACCGCGTCATTCTCCGCCAATCGTTCTCGCAGTTCACTAACATTGGCGACGCGAAATTTCAGTTCGATTTCAAACATCCGTACAATTTTGCTTTCGGTGAAAGTTCAATTTTAAAATCGTTTCCGGGGTTTACATTCAGCATTCATCGAACATTCAAACGTACCAAGAGAGCGGGGCTGCCTTCGCTGGTAACCCAGACGTTTGAATTTGAATCGACCGCGATCGCTTCAATTTGTTTCAGCTTTGGTAAATCAAACGCCACGGGAGTTTGTGACATCTGAGTCTTCAACGTTTCGTGATCCGCCTTGGCAAACTTGATGGCTTGCCAATAGGTCGAAACCCAAACATCACCTGTGACCGGATCGCGATCCGCGGCGGTGGCCAATGCGAGTGGCACCCGCTGAATCAACTCTGCAACGAGATCATCGTTCGATCTTCCGCTGGAACCATTCGCCAAAGCAACTCGATAAAGCCCCACCCAAGGCGTGAATCGCTTGCACAAAAACATCAATCCTCGAGAGGACTCATCAAACCAGATTGCTTCGCAATCGTGAGCCCCGTCTGGGTATCTAACGCGAAGGACCTGGATTTCTTCGCGATTCACAACGCCCGACTTTCTGGGATCCATCTCATCTATCACCAGCAATTCAATGTGATCGCGCCGTTGTTGATTGTCACCTGAATCAGCGATTACCAGCCTCGCTGGCCCACCGACATTGGCAGCTGGAAGCATTGCGAGGTCTTCCCAGTCGACCGCAGTGACGCCCTGCAAATGCCATTGCCCCGTTGCCTCTCCGGTCTTCGCATCAAACGCAAACAACCTAGCTCGATCACCCGAATCATTATGCGACCAAATGCAGCTTGAATCTTTCGTCGAAAAGACCATTCCACTGCTTTCGGTTAAGTCTTTGTCAGCCAACTCAACCGAGGCAACCGCAGGTTCTTCCGCCAACAGATTGGCCTGCGTCGCGATGGCGACCAGCAACCATACAAACAACGCTGAACGGAAGTGGAATCGACGAATCATCACAAACGTTTCCTTGGCTCAACAGTCCGGAACAGAAAAGACTTCACCGGAGTTAGGCGTTATTCGAAGCGGTACACGCTCCAAGCATTCCCGAATGCCCGATGCTGTCTGATGCAATCCATCATGAGATGCCAAAGCTCCGGTGACCGCAACTCGTCCGATCCCCGACTGCACGACCTCCTCGACGTTTTTCAGTCCAATGCCGCCAATCGCAAAGGCCGGTAGAATGTGATCGCCCGTTCGTTCCGCCTCGCTAACCTGCTTCAAAAATTCACAACCTGGAAAGTGATCGAACGACTTCGTCTTTCCAGGGAACGTCGGCCCACAGCCGATGTAGTCCGCACTGGTTCGAGTGGCCTCTCGAACCTGCTCGATGTCATGAGTCGACAAACCGATCAAACGATCCCGCCCCACCACGCGACGTACTGCATCCACGGGCACTTCTTCCTGTCCCACATGAACCCCATCGGCATCCGCCGCCACCGCGATGTCGGCTCGGTCGTTGATGATCCACAAAATGCCATGTCGTTTCGCAATGACCGCTCCCAGACTGGCCTGCTGATACAAAGCCCGATCATCAACGCTCGAATCACGAAGCTGAATCACATCAACTCCGGCATCGACCAACTCACCAATCCGTGCTTCCAAACATTCCGCGTCGGGCTCACAAGCGATCAAGGCATATAACCTCGCCTCGCGAATTTTTCGCGAACGAACGTTCACACTTGCGACCTTTAATTCCAAATCGCGGAACGTGGCGTAGCACTGGTAGCGAATGGACTCGATAATGGCCGCGAATCCGGGATTCGTTGTCTTTCCGTACTCTTCCAAGCATCGCAACGCTTGCTGGGTCCGAGTCGCTGCGGCAGCAAGCACCGCAGACAGATCTGCTCGCGACTGCTCACCTGCAGTCGTCACCCCCGTACCCACGTCCCCCGGTGTGTCGCGGGATTCGATCAATTGCAACCGGTTCCAGCGTCCCATTGCGGCCGCCAAATCATGGCGATGCGTCTTCAGACAATCCGTCAGATTACGATCGTCTAAGATAAAGCGAGCGAACTCCTCGAGCGTCCGAAGCCCTTCGCCTGCACGATTCGCATTGGCATCCAAGATTCGCAACACGGTTCTGGATTCGGCATGCGTCATTCGTCTCGTTGCTCGCTCTGTTTGTTCCACTTGAATCTCACCTCCCGTCCCTCCATCCACCTGACCGCCCCACCATGACCCTCCGTCGTTTCAGCATCCTCACCGCCGCCGTCTTGTCGATGGCAGCTTTCGCCCCATCCGGTTTATTGAAAGTCGGACATGCCGATCAACCGACCCAAAAGGCGCCGCCACGTCAAGCACGTGCGAACGATCCATTTGCCTCACCCAAAGTCGACCCAGCCCTTCCCAACGTTCTGCTGATCGGTGACTCCATTTCGATCGGTTACATGCTGGACGCCCGACGAGCCCTTGAAGGCAAAGCAAACGTATTTCGCCCCGGCACAAACTGCGGCCCCACCACGCGTGGTCTCGAGCAACTCGACTCATGGCTGGGTGACCGCAAGTGGGATGTGATTCACTTCAACTTTGGTTTGCACGACCTGAAATTCATGGGGCCCAACGGGAAGAACTTAGCCGATCCGAAGCTACCGACCAGCAAACGACAAGTCCCACTCGACGAGTACGTCGCCAACCTAGAAACGATCGCGAAAAAGTTGAAAGCCACCGGCGCGACCGTGATCTGGCGAGAAACCACTCCGGTTCCCGAGGGAGCCAGCGGCCGATTGCCCGAGGACGGACCACGCTACAACGAAGCCGCCGCCAAAGTCATGGAATCGGTCGGTCGCATCCAAACCGATCCATTTTACGACTTCGCGATGGAGCACGCGTCCACACAGCGAAAAGCCAACGTGCACTACACGCAAGCCGGCTCCCAACTGCTCGGCGAACACGTCGCCGAAGTCGTCGCAAAGGCGATCGCAAAATAACACGCTCAGTGCGGCCGAGGCTTCCAGTCACTGGATCAACACACTGGGAGCCGAGGCAGTGGTACCAAACCCGATACTTAATCGCATTTTGGATTCTCACAACTGAACGCGAAACAGACTGGCCAGCTTCTTCCCCAACAACGAAAGAACTGGCCAGCAAACCCATCCCCACCCCAATGCCATCAAGAACACGGTGATGGGATCGATGGTCCACGTCACGGACATTCCCACCGCACACAATGTCATCGACGCCAACAAAATGGCGACGGGAAAGCGAAGCACAAAGAAGACTTTTCTTGGCTGCTATGATTCGATCTCACTTGTTTGCTGGTAGGGGTTTGGAAGCAACACGCCACCATCTGAATTGAGTTGGAACGGGTCCAAACGTCACGCACGCTTCTTCTGTTTCGAACCGCGTGACGAACTCGATCAATCCGTCAACCAACTTGGTTCGCATTTTCCAACCTGAGAAACTAAAAAGCGGAGGTCCGCAAATGCTGACACCCGCTTCTTTGTATGAACAATTTCTTCTGGCAAACTCGGTTCTAGCTGGAGTGACGTCAAGCAATTTCGAACTCAAGTTCGTCGTCGACGTTGCGAGAAATCAGCAGGAACAAAGCTATTGCTGATTCAAAGCTTCTTCCATCGCATCGTTGTATTCGTCTTCCGTCATCCCATCCATGGATGATTCTTCACTGACGGGAGGCGCTTCAACAACGCTACTTTCTTTTTCACAACCAACTGGAATGGAAAACAACAGGGCAGCGACTGCCGCGAGTGCGAGCTTTTGCATGACAATGGATTCGCTTGAGTAAAGAGACAACGTTCGACCAAACGGAACTTCAACAGAAAGTTGTTCGCCGTCTTGTTGAAAATGACCTGAAACCAAACGTCATGGCAACACGCAAATCAACAACAAAGATGCGTAATTTGCATCGTTGCGACGCTCTTTTCTCGCGGGGTACGATTACATCCCCTACAGAGGCGTAAAGGGGCTTGGCAAGCCCGTTCTTCTTTTTCGTTACTTTTCTGAGTGGAGATACCGCATGAAATCCCAAACGCAGAAGTCCGCTGGGTTCACACTGGTGGAACTCCTGGTCGTCATTGCGATCATTGGAGTCCTGGTTGGACTGCTACTGCCTGCCGTGCAAGCGGCCCGAGAAGCTGCACGCCGCATGAGTTGCAGCAACAATTTTAAACAGCTGGGTTTGGCCCTGCACAACTACCATTCCGCATTCAACCAGTTGCCGGTTCAGGGTGGTGGCACGGGAATTGGGCTGCAAAATAATCGATGGTGGCAGAGAGGCCACGATGCTAACCATGAATGCTTGAGTGCATTGGTTGGACTGACATCGTTCTTCGAACAGCAGGGGCTTTGGGAGATGATCGCAAATCCCAGCACATTGACGGTTACCGGTGCGGCACCTCCCGGAAACACGGGACTGACCAATCCACCGCGCTGGCCCGCGATGGGCCCCAACCCGCGGAACTACGCTCGTAATCCAGGATATATCCCGTGGGCAACCGATATTCCGACGTTGCGCTGCCCCAGCGACCCGGGCAAGGGTCTGCCTGCTCTCGGACGAACCAACTACGCACTGTGCCTAGGCGACTCACCTGGTCAACAGCACCACCAAAGCCGAAACGGAAATCTCACACCACGTACGCAAAACTGGGCCATTGGAAACTACAACTCCGTTTCGCGAGGAGTGTTCATGATTCGCCGATCGGCCCGTTTCCGTGATATTTTGGATGGCTTATCCAACACAATCGCAATGGGCGAAATCATCACCGACCTAGGCGATCGAGACAAACGGTCGGCTGCCTCATGGCGCCGTCAAGGTTCCAACGCGGTGAACGACAACCCATTGTTCTGCGTTGACAACAATGAAATTGATCCTGACCGACCACTGTTCTGGTGCAACGGCGGCCCCAACTGCACGGACCCTGCGGTACTGAGTTCCAACAACCACGAGGCTCGTGGTGCCAACTGGGCCAACTTCCGTGCGATGTGCACTCAAATGTTCACAGTCCGTCCACCCAATGCAGAACTCTGCGTGGGCACGTGGATTGACAGCAGTGGCACTCACACTGCAAGTAGCCGACACCAAGGCGGAGTTCACGTCTTGCTGACCGACGGAGCAGTGAAGTTCATCACTGAATCGGTTGACGCTGGCAACCAGAGTGCTGGAGCGGTTCGTCGCAACCAGCCTGGTCCACGTGCACCGGGTTCCGCTAGCCCATACGGTCTTTGGGGAGCACTCGGGACGAAAGCGTCTCGCGAGACGATCGAAATGGAGTTTTAGCTTTTAAGACTCTGATCTATTTCACAACCAGTTTTCAAAGGAGCCTTCTCGAACACTTTCGGGAAGGCTCCTTTTCGTTTCAGATTGTTCAGTCGCGTTTGCAAGCAACATCGTCTCATTCTTCACGGACGCGAATCCAGTGATCGTGAAAGCGAAGGCCCTCATCCATCTCGAGCGGCGGCATATGGCATCCGATGCAGCCGCTGTCAGTAGAAACGCTGCAAACCACATGCTCGGTGTTCTGATTGTCGTGGCATTGGATGCAGGCGTGAATGTGCTGGTCTTTCGCCACCGCTTGTATAGTTTGGTGGGGGTTGTGACAGGTTGTGCATCTCATCTGCCCATTGGATTCCAGATAGCAACGGCTTCGAAGCATCCCGACGGGCTGAAAACGAGCCAGAAGATCCGGATACTCTCGAACTTCGCGTTCGGAAAGATTCTTGGGCAACCGATGGCAATCCCCACAAAGCTGAATTTCTGATTCACCATCCCAATCCTCTCGCCCAACGGAGTACTTCGGCGGCGTGGGCGTATTCCGGGCAACGCGAACGTGTTCGCTACCAGGCCCATGGCATTTCTCGCAATTCACATTCGCAACCAAGCCCTTCACGCTCGCATCCACCACTTCGCCCTGAGTGGTGTGACAATCAACACATCGCTGCAGTGGTTCACCACGCTGCATATCACCAAATAACTCAAGGGCATTGCTCGGGATCTTCTTGGAATGCCCAGGAGTGATGCCGACCCTCTCGTTGTGATAGCAAGTGACCCGATGCTCGATTCCCTCGGTCTGTCCATCGGCTGATGTTGTCAGCGTCAACATCGTTTGTGCATGCTGTCCTGATCCTAGGGCGTACTGAAGCGGAAACGCCTGTTGGCCAAACTCTGCGGGAAGACGCACATACAACGCCTGTTGGTCATCGGCGAAGTATTCGTAAATCCCGTGATTTGCCCCGCCGTCGAACTTCGTGTCGGCAAAAATTTCGGGCAGGTCTGTTTGAGAAACCTGGTGAAACGTCGATGCATGACCATGATTGGCATGCAAATCAAAGTTGGTCTCATGGCATTCGCGACAGACCTTCCGTCCCACGAACTTGGCATCCGCACCGGTTTGATCCGATCGCTTCGCGTCACCGAATTGGGTCAACGAGACCTCCGGATGTTGCAAATCGAATGTACCGATACCCGGCTCATTGCTTGAAATCAACGTCGCTGAAGCCACAACCAAACCAGCGACTCCCATTCCAATCACTCGGATGTTCAATTTGGCAACCACAATTAACTCGAATCGCATGAACGTCTTTGCAAAGCCTAGCCTCTGCTAGCTGACCTTTAAAAAGATTCTAACACTGATCCCACCAACGGTTTGACGACTTGTCGTTCAAGTCGCAACCACAAGACTTTGGTCCGCGTGAAAGCGAGAAGTGTACAATCGAAACCAGGGTTCAGCAGAAACGCCGAGAACAACGAGACCAACGCATCTCGTCTCGCTAAGTCTCGATTGAAAAATACAACTGACAAGTAGGTGCAACGAAGGTGCTGTCGTCTCAACCAAATATGTATCGGAGTTTGATCCTTCGAATTGGAAACGCAATCGCGCTTAACGCTGTCGGTTTGATGAAGGCTTGCTTCGTTTTAGCACCAATATTCTTCATTACAGGCTGCCATACAGAGAACTCTGAATCTGCTTCAAAGCGAGCGGCCTCTACCAAAACAGACAGTCACCGGAACGGGGCGTCTCCCGAAATCGCAGGAGCTACCAAAGAACCAAATCCAGAATCAAAGACTCAGCCTTCCACGTCACAAGTTGATAAAGAAGAAACACCCGAGATCGACGTGTTCACGTTGCACAATGACGCTGCGGTAGCGTTGCAGGCAGACGATCACGACAAAGCCTATCAGCTCGCACGTCAAGCCATGCGTATCGCACCAAGCGACCCGACCTCCGTCTTTCTGATGGCTCGAGTCCTAGGGAGACGCAACCGCTTTCCGGAAGCAATCCAAATGCTAGACAAGCTGGCACTAACCACTCCGGACGCGAGACTTCCTGTGTTGGGGCAGACTGCCCAGTGGATGGTTCAATTTGGAATGTGGAAGGAAGCCGAGCAGCGTTTTCAGACTCTTTTGCAGGAAGCTCCCGACGCGACATTGGTTCACCGCAAGCTTGCCGAGTTGTTTGTCCGGCAAGGGAGAGCTTCCGAAGCAACCGAGCATTTAAAAACACTTTGCAGGCTCGGCGACATAGAAGAAATCGAACTTCGTCATTTGCTTGCTGGAGGACAACCGCTTCATGGTGACACTTCGCTCGATGAGCTTTCTCCAATCGGGCATCGAGGAAAAGCCATGTACGCTATCAGTCGAGAGGAGTGGGAACTGGCTAGAACTGAACTCGAAGCACTTGAATCACGTTCCGCTGAAACGCTATCGATCCTGGGACGCGTCTACGTCCACCTCGATGACAATGATTCGCTGAACAACTGGAGGGAAGAAGCGACCCAAAGTGAATTGCCTGACTCTGAATCGTCTTTTCCTAAGGGAGCAATCCTTGCAGGACAGGAAACTCACGCTACTGCGGTTCGGCTACTATGCAAGGCGGTGTTGTTCGATCAGACAGACAGCGATGCCTACCGTCTGCTCAGCCACTCCTTGTTGGCGGTCGATCGACCAAACGAATCGAAAGACGCCGCCAAGCGATTTAAGCTAATTTCTGAAACAAAGCGTATCGGTCGCGAGATGTCTTTGACCGAAGACCGCGACGACAGCAAGTTTCAAAGCCTGATCGACAGTCTCGACGAGTTGCAGCGTCCCTGGGAATCCTTGCATTGGAGCAGTGTGCGTCTGGCCTATGCAAAAACAAACAACTCACTGACTGAAAACGAACTTGATCGCCTCGCATCCCAGATTAAAGAACGCAGCATCAAACTCAACAGTGAGGGTTGGATCCCAGACCGCCAATTTGTGACTTGTGGGATCGACCTGGATTCTCTTGAGCAGACCGACTCACCAATTGATACACTGCCGCGAAAGTAATCCGTGCGAAGGGACTGAACTGGGTGTTGAAGAATGAGCTGGACAAATTTTCTGCTGGCTCTCATCGGAGGCATCCTTTGCTGGGTGGTATGGATTGTTTTGGCCGATGCCACTCGGACCGATCCGGTGGTGATCTCGACGGGCTCTGAGCAGGGCATCTACTTCCAAGTCGGAAAGGAGATCGGCGACTCGTACATGAATCGCCACCAGGCGATCCGCTGTGAAGTGATCCCGAGCGAGGGAAGCCACCAAAACGTCGCCCGCCTGCAAGATGGGACGGCGGACGTTGCGATCGTGCAGAACGATGCCGTTGCCGATGAACGAGTTCGCAGCTTGGCGATTCTTTACACCGAAGTGCTGCACTTGGTTTGCCGGAAGGATGCGGACGTCGAATGCCTGAATGACCTGACAGGACATTCGACAAGTCTCGGTTCGCGGTCGGGAGGGACCTATTCTTTAGTAGAAGAATTGCTCCGATTCTCCCGGGTCGAAATTCCGGCGGAGCACCAGCGGAACCTGGGGTTTTCTCAATCAGCCGAAGCATTGCGTTCGGGCGACCTCGACGCGGCTTTCTTTTTGGTGGGCCTCGGATCCGAAATCATCGAGGACTTGATCGCGAGTCCTGAATTTGAACTGGTACCGATTCAAATCCGCGCTGTGGGAAGCGAAGGAACCTTCGTTTCAGAGCGGGCATTCATCGACGGATTCCGCACGCACTACCCTCACGCGAAAGTGGCCGAAATCCCGTTGATGTCATACGAAGGGAGCCCAACCGGTCCAATGCCTTCTGTCGGCATCGGTGCCGTTTTGGCTTGCCGTGCCGACTGGGATGAAGAACTTGCCAACGATTTGGTTCAGACCATTTTTGCTCATCGCGCGGTCCTCGGGAGGAAGATCTCACTTCTCAGTGGACTCGACGAACAATCCAGTCAGACCCAATTGCAGTTCCCACTTCATCGCGGAGCGGAGGCTTACTTTCGCAGGAACGAGCCCGGGTTCCTGGCCGAGAACGCCGAGTCGATCGGGGTGTTGATCACGGTCGCGTTGCTGCTTGCCAGTGGCTTGCATGGGACCAAGAAATGGATTGATCAGAGACGCAAAAACCGAGTCGATGTTTACTACGGCCGAGTCCAACAAATCCTCGATTCGATTGGACACCAACGGGTTTCCGATTTTGGCGCCGCACTGCTAGATCTGGAAGAAATCGAGTCGACCACGTGCCAAGAACTGATCGAAGAGCGACTCGATGCAGACCATTCATTTGTCATCCTGCAGAACATGATCAGTCGCTGCCGAGCCGAAATCGAACGAGCCGAAACGGCCACGGGGCGAACCTAAAGGATTCCCAGGGG
>NZ_ANMO01000201.1 GCF_000338295.1 Rhodopirellula europaea 6C | reverse complement strand
AGCACCATCAGCCAATTTCACAAGCCGCAGGTGTTCGTTGAGAAGTCGGACCTCCAGCGTGCCGGAGATTTGCTGCGACAATTCGAGAGCCAACGAGATCGACGCCGAGCGGACTTGGACAACGCACCAGCAATCAAATCCGAGTGCGAAGAATGCGGTGTCACCAGCGAGTTTCCCGCTTCCCAAGATGGCACAACGCAAAACTGTCCCAAGTGCAATGCGTTCATGGATGTCGGAACGTTTGACTGGCCCGACGACTTCGATTTCGGCGACGCCGATGAAGAGCCGGAGCAAGAGCTGTCCGCCGACGATGCATTGGACGCTGCCTCGCGACTCCATCAACTCGGCGATTGGAACGAGGCGATTCAGGCCTACCAACAAATCAAAGCACGTTGGCCAGAGCACGCGACTTACACTGCGAACTGCATTGCGCAGATCCAGCAAAAGATTGACGCAACAGCCGGAGGCTAGAGATCGCTACCCGTTCGTCGCAAACAGCCCACCCTTCACCAAAATCGGAAGCATGAACTTTGTCGAACTCTGGCGTCTACTTCATCACCTGCGAGTTCCTCGGCAGACGATTCGTGAAGATCGGCCGATCCACCAACATCGCACGACGACGAAATCAACTGCAGTCGGGATGCCCATTCCGCCTCAAGGTGGAACACATCGAAGTGATGTCGGAATCCGAAGCCGTCAAGAAAGAGAAACAGTGGCATGCGATGTTCAAGGACATGCGAAAACGATGCGAGTGGTTCAACGCCAACACGGATGACGTGAACAGCCAACTCATGTTCCACTGGTTCCCCTACGAGAACGACATTAAGGCGTTCATCGAACGCCGGAAAGCACAAAACTCAGCCACCGAGCTCGACGAAGAAGTCGCCCCAGATCAGCAAGAACAACTCTTGTTTTGATGGCCAGGAGCGTTTCGCAGCGAACGACAGCCTAATCAACTCACCGGCCCACCATTGCCTCGATCGCACGGATACCCCTTTCAACCTTCCGCGGGCGTCGGGTTGGTATGGACCAGCCTTGGTGAGCCACACGCCTCGCAGTCGCGATAGAAGCAGGGCCCTTTCTTGCGAAGCTTCGCCTTCGCTGCACATACCTCACACTTCTGCGGCACGTTTTGATTTTGATTGCAAACTCGGCACCGAAGGTAATAGCCATAACGACCGTAGAGGATCTCAACATCCGACACGCCGCACGCTTCGCACTTCATCCCAGCATCCGACGGACTGGCGTCTGCCTTCGAAACGGGCGCCGCCGCTCGCTCCACGGCCGTTGGAGCCTTGGATTCAACCGTGGGTGGTTTCGTTGTTCGCTGGCGTTTGCGTTGGCTCAATAGAAACTCGCGAATGGACGCCAATTCTTGATCCGTGAACGGAGCAATATGTTGGTCTTCCAACCGTTTGGCTTCCTCCTTCCCCGCTTTCACGAACTTGACAAATCCCTTGATGCCTTGAGTTTCTTCGTAGGCGTTCGCCTTTTCCGCCAGTTCCGCGACGACTCGGTCCGCCTTCATCAACTCGGGCGGATTGGCGCCATTGCTTTCGATGACGCCCTGATCCGAGATCGCCACAAAGACCTGGAAACGTTCATCGCCAAAGGATGGCTGAACCGTGCCCATCAACTTCTTGGGACGCAGCGATTCCTTCGCATCGTTGAGCAGGTTTTGCAGAAGCTGGGCCTGCAACCGAGCCTGTTCGATCGGCGACCGCATTCCAGCACGTCGCCCACGAGAGTTGCGAACGAACTCAAGATGCTCGTTCACTTCGACGGTTCCAGTGATGGACTTGCTTTCGACGATTGCGAAACCAAATCGGTGCATCACCAAGTGATCGATTTGGGCCCGCTCGCCTTTTCGTTCGAACGTGACGTCGTTGAACACAAACACGTCGGACGCTTCTGCGAAGGCACGTCGCAGGAAGAACGCCATTTGCTTTTCAGCTTCAAACCCAGCCTTGCCCATCGGATCCTTCGGCCGCGGAGACTCTTTCTCTTGGACGATCACGGTGCACTCACAAAATTCAAATCGTTTGAACGGACAACAAACGCAGCAGATTAAAACCCCCTGAACGCCGCATCAATCCCGATTGAAAGGACAGCCGACATCCGCATGCACCAGCCCGGCATCCGCACGGGGGCGTCACCAACCAACTCCATCACCACGATCCAACTCCGTCCCAACGGGACGACACGTTGTCGCCACGGGCGCAAGCCCGTGGACACCAAATCGAAAGCAAAAAAGCCCTGAAGGGGCGACACGACTCGCTTCAGGGATGACCCGTTCGCGATAGGCGACAAAGAACCTGCGCGGGCGTTCATGCATCGAGCGCTGTTGACGCAGGCACTCTCCGCCAAGACCTGTCGCGAGACCATTGCAGTTCCAAATATGAGGCTCGTGACAGATATGCAAACACGACTTGCTGCAAATTGGGCGCAAACCAATGACGCAAGTGCTCAGCCCTCCCCCCGGGGAGCAATGGTTTAGGACCAAGTGGGCCCGGACCCTTACTCCCATGCCCACGCACACCTCGGTGTCGTGATGACGAAGAATGGTCAGAAGCGGAAGCTGAAGGCGAAGCTCGAGGAACTGTTCGCGAAGGCGAAGAACGATCTCAAGCTGAGTTACACGCCGGACGCTGGTGAGGAGGAGATCGTGCCGATCAAGAGGAACCAGGTGTTTGCTGATCGCAACAACATTCCAGAACAGTTCAAGAATGCGTCTTGGGAATCATTCGATCCGGACTTCTTAAAAAGTGACACGCCCGAACAGCAGATGGCGATGAAAGCCTTTCACTACATGAGCCGACCGTTCAAAGCGAAGTGGTCTCCAGAGGGCGTCCTCGAAGCACGGCAGATGTTGGACATGATCGGCATGACCCCGTCACAGCTGCACCGCCGTTTCGGAATGCTCGGTACGGTTCGGCAACAGCTTCCCGATTCGCCGCCTTCCGATCCGGAAGACCGAACGCGACTGGCGAACTACGACCCAATGCTTGGTTGGAAGATCTACGAACCAGTCGTCGGCTGATTCGGCGAGGCCTCGCCGAATGCGATATGGCGGCCTCCACACCGAAAAAAGACGACCCACCCTCTTCTCTTAGAACCGTAAGAACCGTATGGTTCAGGGGGAAACGAATTTGCCACGTGAACAGCGGTTTCACCCCGCAAAACACGTGCCTTTTTTCCAATTCGCCACGGTAACTAACGGTAAATTTCCATTTCACCTCCGTATGTGGCGATTTCCCCCATTGCGGCTCCGCCGCACTCCACGGTTTCGCCAACTACGGAACCTCCCTCTCCCCTCTCCGACTACATCACGACTCCGATCCTTCCGATCCGTCGAGTCCATTCTCGTTCGTGTGCGTACATGAAGGCATCGCTACAAAAAGCGTGCATCGTCCCATGATCAATCTCGCCGGTCCCATGCATCACTTGCTTCCTTTAGCCCTCCCTCTTCTATTCGTATCACCTTGGCGGGTGTGGGGCCCTAGCCTTTTGCCAACTCATGGCGTCCGTATCCTGGCTATCAGGCAAGCAGTCACTCTCTGCGTCCCGTCTTCTCTCGCTCTGGCTCACGTTACTCCCTTTCTTCGCTCCACTGCCCCAAGGCATCGAGGTCTACCCAATCATCTTCAACGTGTCACTCACCTGTGCCACCCTCAATTCACTCATTGTTCGAATTGCAAGCGGAAGTTGGTATCAGCAATTCGGCGAGACCTCGCCGAATTCATTCCACCTGCAAACGAACTACCTGGGACAACCGAAGACGATTCAAAAATGACCGACAAAGAACTCTTCGATGAAAACTTCAGCTACTACTTCAAGGAAGCTGCAAACTGTTCAGTCAGCACAAGCACCTACAAGGGCTGCTATGCCATCGGTAGTAGCGAAGTCGCATCGGATCTCATGTGCCATTGGTTTGCCTTCGGACACAGCAATGCCTGCTCAATGGCCTGCCTGCTCAACCTCACCTGGTAGCAGACGCACCGTCTCCTTGAACGTTTCAGAAGGTCTTTCGATTTTGCGTGTCGCTGTCGGTACCGCCACAGGAATTTGCACATCGTTGCAGACTAGCCATGATTGCTTCTGTCACCACGATCACGATCAATACAAGCTGGGCATGTGACGCGTCTTGAGAAGGCTCCAAAACAGAGATCGCCGTGCTGGAAACATCAACGTGTTCGCGTTGACGACGCTACGAGGTGGCGGCAATGTGCTGTCGTTTTCACCGGTCGGGCCATGTTGAGACGCTTTGCTGTCCTCTCTCCTGGAACAACACGATGTCAACTGAAATCGATTTCAACGCAATGTCTGCTGAAGTGACTGAAGAGTCCATCCGCTACCGGGAACTCCAACGCTCCGGTGCGGACTGGCGTTGGCAGCGTGCAATGCGGATTGTCGGTGCAGGAAGAGCCTATCACTCCCACGCATTGGGATCGGTCGTTTGGAACGTTGTTCATCACTTCAGACCCATTCTCCAGTCCCATCAGCCAAAGCTCATGGGTGATCGCACCGTTGATGTCGCGGGGGCCAAGCGGATCCGGCATGAGCGATTGACGAGGCTGAAGCTCGAGTCGCGGATTCTATCCGGGCTCTCAGTTAGCGAGGTCGCTGCGAAGATGGAACTTGAGGAGTCACTGGTCCGCGACTACTGCGACATCTTCTTTGACGTGAGAACCAGCCTTGCTGCTACCAGTTGGATCATGCAACAGATCACAACGGACGAGATGGAGGGACCGGATTACCTGCGTCGCACGCTATACCGTCACGCTTTCCAAGGTGGACCTGACGTCTGCGAACATTGGTTGGACCACCTCGATCAATTCGGTCAGCAACAGGATTTGAGTACGGCGGCAGGCAGGGCCGCCGAGCGTCTGGAGTTGTGCGTTCTGCTCGAACCCATGCGAAGTGATCCGGAGTCAATGCGTGCACTAGGACACCTACATGATCAATCATCGAAATCACGCCGCTTGCCCCAGACCGTTGGCAACACCATCGCCTCCAGTGTTCGCCAAAAGCTGAAGCTTGTACTGACTGACCAAGTGAGCAGCAAAGAGCCAGCAAGCGAAAAACGCAGCCGATCGGCTGCGTGATTTTTGCGAATTGCCCAAGCCTGTTACACAAAGATCCAAACGAGAGTTTCTCTGGATCTTGCGAGTGAAGATAGATGGCAGTCGAAAAGCGAAGGGGAACCCTAAAGCACTACTACACCCGGGTCCTGCGTGTGGGAGGCAAACTGCAAAAGAGGTATGTCGGTCGTTTGTCGAACCCGATTGTCGGCGTGTTGATTCGGGAGGAACAACTGCGGAAGGCGGAAGAAGCCGCGCGTAGTGCGGCCCTCATCGCAGAGATCGAAACTGCCAAAAAGGGCGAATCCCAACTCGTTCAAATAGCCCGGTCGTCAGACGGTTGGAAAGTTCTCCTGCGTCTGTCCAATCTCCAACTCCGTTCCACGGCGACGTTCCCCATGTCAAAGAACACGACCACCGATCTTCCGAAGCTACAGGAGCTGACACGTGTCTGCCGGCTTGCCAATGATGGCGACCAGGCAGCAAACAGGCAGCTGTATCAATGGGTCAACGCGGCACCTGGGCTGATTGATCAGTCGATCAATGCGTTGGCGTTAGCTCGTGAGACCCTGCTCGCTACGTTCGCGAGCGAATCCGCCGAAACGCTAGCCCTGTTGCGAGTCAAGCTAGAACGAGAAGCGGATGAGCTCGTGGGAACTGCAGAGGGAGATCCGTTGCTCAAGCACTACGCCGAAGCCGTTGCGTTGGCCAAGATGGACGTCATGCGTTGTTCGTTGGCCAGAATGCGAGCCGATTCTGATCTATACACAATGAGGTACTGGGAAGGAGCACTAGAGCGATCGCAGAAACGTTGGGAGAGGATCCACAAAGCGTTTCAGAAAGCTCGTGCTGAACATGCCAACGCAAAAAACAAACGCAGACGATGATGAGCAAACCATCGGTGCATTTGCAGCTTTCTGGCACTGTATTCTTTCGGCTTCTGTGCTATTGCTGCCCGCTATGCCTATCGCCGCAGGTAGGCTTCCCGCTATTCGCGGATTTGCCCCATCTATCCGTGCGACTACCACATGCTGTGAGCTGCTAAAGCAAGGAACTGTCATTGCAGTAGCGGAAATCATGAACAGCAGCACATGTTGATCAAGTGGCCGGTTGGTGGCTGCCGTCACGATCCAATCGTCCATGACGAAAGGTTGCTTGAAGTCATTCAGTGCGTCTTCGGAGAAGAGTCAGTGCAATCAGAAGACCACCGATGCAAGTGTCTTGATTCGGCGAGCCCTCGCCGAATTGAAAGCGAAATCAGCAGTGTCGTACCGCCGACGCCGATGACCGAAGACGATTTCATTGAAGGGACTTTGGACCGCTACTACAGTGCGGTGCCTTTCGAATTGCGATTGTTAATACATGATCCAGGCCGACGGCAAACAATTCCATTTCGTGCGTGCTGGTCATCACGACAGCGATCGGTGCAGCGCATGCCTGGATGGCGGCTCTCGCCTCACTACTTGAAGACAGACCACAAAGCCTCCTTGATCATTTCAAAGAGCGTTCAATCTTGAAGGAAGCTGTCGGCAGCGATACGCGAATTTGGACACTGTCGAGGATTAGCCATGATTGTTTCTGTCACCACGATCACAACCAATACAAGCTGGGCGGCGGCCAAGTTCTTCCGGAATCTCCGGGGATCGCGGTGACACGGGCCGCCGCCCACTTCCATATGGCTCTGCTGATGTTCACGACTTCCAACTCGATCTATCAACTTCCCACTCTTGAGACGGCCCTCCAGACTCATCCATTGATTCGCGGCGTCCACGACGCTTGTAAGTCCGTGTTGATGATTTCAGCGGAGGACTTCAATCGACTGGTACAGTCCATCGAACAAGATGGACTGCTCGATCCCGTCCGGATCAACCGTGACGGCGTCCTCTTGGACGGCAGATGTCGGCTGTGCGCACTGCATGTGCTTGGAATCCCAATATCCGAAGACCAGATTGAGACCTCCGATCTCGACCCATGGAAGGTAGCATCGTCGAACGAAGCCAGACGGCATTTGACGAAGGGGCAAAAGAACATGGTGGCAGCCAAACGCTTGGAGGCTGAACGCCAAGCCGGCCGGAAACGACAAAGCGAGGGTGCCAAGAAAGCTAACAAGCGTCGCACAAACCCAGTTGCAACGGACTCCGTTGCAACTGGGCGGAATGCGCCAGTACTTGATACGGTGGCGAAATCAGAAGGCCTATCCCGTGAGGAGCTGCGGCTTGCGGAATTGCTTTGCAAGAATAAGCCGGAGCTCGCCAAGCAGGTTGAGAATGGAGAAATCGACTGGAACACCGCGATCGAAAAGTGCGGTCTCAAAGCACCGAAACCAAAGAGGGCTAAGAAGAAGCCGAAATCAGCGCGGCGGGAGGAACGCAACGCAAAGCCGACC
>NZ_ANMO01000200.1 GCF_000338295.1 Rhodopirellula europaea 6C | reverse complement strand
CTGCAACGATGCGGGCGCCGATTCAAAACGATGGTGGCCGATTGAATTGGTTCGCCACGATCACAAGCATGCCCAGAAGTACGTTTTTCGCCCCACATCCGCCCCAAAAGTCCCGGAGGCAGTCATGTCCGATGCACCCGAGAAAGGCCATCCCATTCAAATGGCTTTGATCGTCGTGTTGTTGATCGGCGGGGGATGGTACTTCTTCAAACATTACAACATCGACGGATTGGACGGAGTCGCGATCAAACCCAAGGCGGAATTCGCTTGGGAGAAACTCGATGATCCATTCACATTCACCTCGTCGACCGACGCTCGCGAATCGTTGGACTGGCCGGTCGATGAATCGGGCAATCCCATCGAAGCCGACCCGGTGATCTACAGCCCCAGTGACATGCTTCGGTCGGGGCCGTCGACGACTGAGCGTACTTGGGGCAATCCGGTCTACGATGGTGCTGGTTCTGCACCGGCGGAGCAGATTTCTGCAAAGCGTCCGGCGAAGTTCAAGAATCTTCGCATCGCTTCCTGGTCCCTGGACGGATTTGGTCCGACGAAGTTGGCCAGCAACATTTGCCGAATGAATTTGATTCGCGTCGTTCGCCAGTTCGATATGGTGGCGTTGCAACAGGTTTCGTCTGTGCACCAAGATCTCGTTCCACGAATGGTCGATGCGATCAACGAAAGTTCGCTCGGCAGTGGAGGTCCGGTCTACGACTACGTGCTCGGCGGACCAACCGGGCCCGCCGATCGTGGCGAGCAAATGGTGATCTTGTTTCGTCCTGATCGCATTCGTGTGGATCGAACCCAGACGTACACAGTCGCCGATCCCGACCAACAAATGCTGTATGACCCGTTGGTGGCCTGGTTTCGTGCGGCACAGCCAACCGCATCGCGGGCGTGGACGTTCACGGTTGCCAACGTGCGAATTGATTTGGGGCGTGCTCCCGGTGAAGTCGCATTGTTGGGGCAGTTGTTCGATTCCATCCGAGACGATGGCCGCGGTGAAGACGACATCCTGATGATGGGATTGTTCCAAGCCGATGATGCGTATCTGTTGCCCACAATCGCGGGACGCTCGGTTCGTGCCGCGGTGTCCAGTACGCCCACGGATATCTTTGGCCGGCATCAAACCGAGAACATTGTCTTCGATTTCAAGTCGACTGCCGAAGCGATCGGTCGCGGCGGGGTCTATGACTTCCTGCGTGTGTACAATCTCAGCCTTTCCGAAGCACAAACCGTGTCCAGTTATTTGCCGGTGTACGCGGAGTTCTCGGCACTAGAAGGATCCCCGATTGCCAATCAGGCAACCTTGGATCAGGCCGTTGTGCAACAAGCGTCATTGCCGAGCGGCGAAACGCTTCGCTAGCTGACGATTTAAAACCGCGAATTCCGATGATCTATCTCGACCATCATGCGACGACGCCCTGCGACCCTTGCGTCGTGGAAGCGATGTTGCCCTATCTGACGCAACACTTTGGCAACCCGCACAGCGATTCCCACGAAGCCGGACGTGAAGTTCGCCGAGCGATCGACCAATCGATCGATTCGATGGCCGCAATCCTGAACGCTCCCCGCGAAAGCGTTGTCATCACGTCTGGAGCCACCGAGAGCATTAACTTGGCCATGCGAGGTGTGCTGATGCATCCGCGTTGCAAACGTCATCAAGTGGTGGTTTGCGACACCGAGCATCCCGCCGTTTTGGAAGTGGCTGACGATTTGTCGAAACAGGTTTCCGCCAGCGGCCAGCCCATCGAGATCATTCGCGTCGGAGTCCATCCACACGATCATCCCTCGGCCGGACAAGTCGACTTGGACCAGTTGCGTGCCGCGGTCAACGAACAAACCGCGTTGGTCTCGATCATGTGGGCCAACAACGAAATCGGCTCCGTCGCACCCATCCAATCCATCGCTGAGATCACCCACGAAGCGGGTGCGGCATTGCACTGCGATGCGACTCAGGCGGTCGGGCGATTGCCGGTCGATGTGCGAGCGACGGACGTTGATTTGCTGACCGCGTCGGCGCACAAATTCTATGGGCCCAAGAGCACTGGTTTTCTCGTCGTTGGCAACGGCAACCGACGCGTGCGACTGCGTCCCCAAATCGTCGGCGGAGGCCAGCAGCGAGGGCTTCGCGGCGGAACGCTCAATCCAGCCACCATCGTTGCGATGGCAACCGCACTGCAAATCTCAATCGAAGATCTCGCAAGCGACACCTCGCGAATTTTGGAATTGAGAGAATTGCTTTGGAGTCGTTTGAACGAATCGATTGACGGTTTGCAACTCAACGGTGCCAGTTGGAGTGACGAGCCGTCTGGTCGTTTGCCCGGCAATCTGAATGTGCGACTGCGAGACATCGAAGGCGAATCCTGGATGGCCGCCACTCCGGACGTGGCGTTTAGCAGCGGCTCGGCATGCAGCAGCACCGAGGCTCTTCCAAGCCACGTGTTGCTGGCGATGGGATTGACTGAATCGGAAGCCCGCCGAAGCGTGCGGTTCGGCATCGGTCGGTTCAACACCACCGCTGAGATCAACTCCGCGGCCGATCAACTGATCGCATCGCATCAAAAACTGGTTGGTTAATTTGGCATAGGCTTCCAGCCTGTGAGCAGGAATCACAGGCCGGAAGCCTATGCAACTTTGCCTACATCCAGCCCAGGCGAATGCCCGCCGTCAGCACAATCACGGCGGTGATTCGGCGAAGAGTGAGGGGCGATAACCAACTCGCCGCGGCCCGGTTTCCGATCTGACCGCCAATCAAAACGCTGGCGAACAACCAAGGCCACCACGGGGCATGCGTCTGAAACTCCGTCGCGATTTCGCTGACTGACCAACCATGCTTACTCGTCTGGCCGATCAATCCCGCCACCGAGTTGACCAGGATGAACAACGAACTAGTCGCGGCGATGTCCCGAGCGTGACTCCAACGAGTCAGGTGCAGCACGGGCGACAAGAAAATGCCGCCTCCGATGCCGACCAGTCCCGCAAGCAAACCCAAGCCGGCACCAAGGCTCGCTTGCCAGAGCACGCCGGATCTCCACCAAAAATTCATGCGGCTCGATCCGGTTTGATTTGCTAGCGAAACTTTCTCGGGTTGGTTCTCTCGCGATGACGTTTCGTCGCTGCGTTCTTTTGACCGGCCAATCAAAAGCAAAACGCCAGCGACAATCAGCGTTCCGCTTAGCAACGGCACAAACACTTCCCGGTCCAGGGGGATTGATCCGCCGACCCAGGCCAAAGGAATGGACCCGACCACCAAGGGAACGCTGCGAGACCAAGGGATTTGCCTTTGGGTCGCGAAACGCAAGCATGCACCTGACACGACGAGCAAGTTGCAAGCCAGTGAAAGCATTGGCAAAACGCGATGATCAACGTCGTTGAGTACTAGCAACGCGGTGTACGTGGACCCTCCGCCGAAGCCTGCGCTGCTGTACACCAGGGCGGCTAAAAAGAACCAAGCGACGATCCAAAACTTTCCGCCTAATAACATGCTCGTTCAATCGTTACCCTGAGTGGCAGTGTCTTTTCTTTGCAGCTTCTTGAGGTGATCCGCTATGCGGCAATTTCGTACCGTGACTTACGTCGTTGTTGTTCTGAGTCTGTTGCTCGGGTTGCTCTATTTACCCCTGAGACTCTCCATGGCCGCTGAACCCAAGCAAGATGCCTCGTGGCGGAAACAGCAATTCGACGCCGCCAAAGAAGCGTTGCAAAAGGGGCTGCCGAAGACCGCGATCAAACACTACGACGCCATCGTACCCACCGCCATCGCCGAAGAAGACCACGATGATGCGGTCTTGGCCATGGGGATGCGAGCTTCCCTGCGAGGCCAACTCGATGGTGGAGGTGCTGAAGACCGGATTCTGCATCTTCAGGAAGACCTGGATGCTGCACCGGAGGCATCTAAACCGCTCCTGCAGGCGGTGCTGGCCAGTTGGTTCTATTCGTATCAACAACAAAACCAATGGCGATTCCGAAACCGCACCGAGATCGAATCTCGCGAAGACGATTCCACGCCAATCAAATCCAGCGAAGACCTGAAAACCTGGAGTGCTCAGCGAATCATTCGCCACGCTAGCACACTTTTTGACGAAGCCTTGGAAGACGCCGAGACCCTGCAAGCGACCGACCTGGAATCGATCCAGCGACTGATCACCGAAGGCAACGCTCCCGAGTTATATCGCCCCACGGTCTATGATTTCTTGGTCAACCAAGCCATCGACCATTTCGTCGACGCCCATTCGATCTACAGCGGACCGATCGAGCGTTTCGAACTGGAAGCAAACTCGCCGATCCTGGATCCGGTTGCTGATTTCCTGGCCTGGGAGATCCCCGAAACGGACCTCGAATCACCGCTTCGCCGAGCCACCGAGTTGATGCAGGATTGGGTGCGTTTCCGACAATCCAACGCGGACGAACAAAATGACGCGTTCCTCGATGCCAACTGGAATCGTTTGCGTTTCGCAGAACAAAACGCGGTGGGCTCCGAAAAGGACGAACGGTCGCAAGCCGCGATGCAGCGTTTCCTCAGTGAAAACCAAAGCCATCCCATCAGCGCCCGAGCCAGTTTTCATTTGGCTCAAAAGGAAATGGGGAAAGAAGAGTTCGTGCGAGCTCATCAAATCGCGAAAGCGGCTGTAGCAGCCCATTCGGAAAGCTTTGGCGGACGGCAGTGTGCGGCGTTGATCGAACAAATCGAAGCACCACAGCTCAACATCGCGACCGAACGCGTTTGGAACCCGGCCCTCTCCGAGTCCGCTCAGGCGGAAATCGAAATCAGCTACAAGAACATCAACAAGGTGCACTTCAAACTGGTCTCGCTGAGCTTTGACGAACTGCTGAACTCAGGCCAAATGGTTCAGAACAACGAGCACGACTGGTTGAGGAAATTTGCCGAGGAACCCGCCGTGCAACAGTGGTCGGTCGACTTGAAGGAAACCGCCGATTTCAAAACCAACGTTCATCGAATCGACGTCCCCAAGAACTTGGCAAAAGGAAGCTACCTGCTGATCGCCAGCGTCGACGAAGACTTCGTTTGGAAAGAGAACTATCTGGCGGGCAAACAGGTTTGGGTTAGCGAATTGGCACTTGTCACCGATGGTCGCTGGAACCAAGGCACGCTCGAAGGACACGTGTTGGATTCGAAGACGGGCGAACCGATTCCTCAAGCGACCGTGGCCGTTTGGACCTGGGCTCATGATGGCCAGCGGCGGAACAACCGCAACAATGGTTACCGATACCGATCGCTGCCGTCGTTGACGACTGACCCGAACGGTCGCTTCGAGTTAAAAGCGGAGCAGGGAACCAACTTGGACAATTTGTTGTTGCTGGCACAAAACGGAAAGGATCGTCTTCCATCCCAGCAGCATCATTCCATTCGTCATTCACGGACGTCGAATCAACTCAGCGGCCGGACTGTGTTCTTCACCGACCGTGCAATCTACCGTCCGGGGCAAACGCTTCGCTTCAAAGCCATCGCGACGAGTTATGACCAGTCAAAGAATCTGTACCAAACCCACAATCGCAAATCGCTGCAGGTGCAGTTGCTCGACCCCAACAACCAAGTGGTCGAAACGTTGGACTTGGTCACCAACGATCGCGGCAGTTGCCATGGCAGCTTCCATCTGCCGATCTCGGGACTGACCGGCCAAATGCGACTGATCGTCCGCGAGTTCCCACGTGGCGCGGCCACCGTTCGTGTGGAAGAGTACAAACGTCCGAAGTTCGAGGTGACCTTGGACGCTCCCAAGGATCCGGTGCGACTGGAAGAATCCGTGACGGTATCCGGCCACGCAACCGCTTACACTGGCGCGGCAATCAACGACGCGACCGTTCGCTACACCGTCGTTCGCCAAGTCCAATATCCAATTTGGTGGGGATGGCGATGCTGGTGGATCCCGACGCCTCCCGCCGAACCGCAAACGATCGTCCAAGGCGAAACAACCACGGATGAACTGGGGCGCTTTGACGTGTCCTTTGATGCCGTGCCAGACGCCTCGGTCGATCGAGACAGCGAACCCACCTTCCGCTACGTGATCACCGCTGACGTGGTCGACACCACCGGCGAAACTCGATCGGACAAACGCACGGTCACGGCGGGCTACACGACCATGTCGGCTCGAATGAGCGTCGCTCGACCCGATTGGCTGACCGAACAAGAGCCGGTCGACATCCAGGTTCACACAACCTCGCTCGATGGCGAAGCCCAAGCCGCCGAAGTCAAAATCGAAGTCTGGTCGCTGAAGGCTCCCGAAGTTGTTCCGCAACCGCGTTGGGGCACATATCAACCGTTGCCTGCGGATGCGGACGGTGAATCCAAACGAGTTCGTCCAGAGGATCCGAATTCATGGCCCCTGGACGAATTGAAGTCCTCAAAGACTTTGCAAACCGACGCCAGTGGCCAAGGTTCCTGGGAAGTCTCACTTCCTAAGGGACACTACCGAGCAATCTTGTCAGCGGTGGATTCAGCCGGCAACTCGGTCTCGGCCTTGTTGCCTTTGCGAGTGATCAATCCCAAAGCGGATCAACTCGGTCTGCCAATCGCCAGCCTGTTTGTGACGCCTCAATCCCAATGGGAACCGGGCGAAACGTTCACCGCGGTTTGGGGTAGCGGCTACAAAGATGCCAAGGCCTTAGTGGAAGTCGAGCATCGCGGCGAGATCTTGCAGCGGTACTGGACGTCCGGCGACAAGACACAAATTGAGATCACCCAAGCGGTCGATGAATCGATGCGAGGCGGGTTTGTCGTTCGCGTGATGATGGTCCACGAGAACCGTCTGCATCTGCATCAACAAGTTGTCAATGTTCCGTGGACGAACAAAGATTGGTCCATCCGCTGGGAACGTTTTGTTTCCAAACTCAAACCCGGTGCGGAAGAGACGTGGACCGCGATCATCGAACCCAATGTGGTGGATGAGTCGACCAAGGACCAGCAGGATTCCATCATGGAAATGGTGGCAACGCTTTACGACGCATCGCTCGACGTTTTTGCCAAGCATCGTTTCGCAACTGGCTTCAACGTCTTCTATCGAGATCGAAGCACACGCAGCCCGCACCTGAACAACGGATGGCAACACTTGTCGACCGTTGTGATGTGGTCGCACCGCGGTTACCCCAGCGGTGAGCTGAGCTATCCCGATTGGGTTTCCGAACTGCAGTTGAGCAACCATTTCGGACGTCCCATGCCGATGGCACGCGGAATGGCCTTTGCGGAATCTGACATGATGATGGCTGATGGGTCGATGCCCGCATCTGCACCCATGCGGAAACAAGCCGCTCCTTTGATGACGGCTGGCAGCGCGATCACAAGTGACTCCGGAAAGTCTGATGATGCTCCCCCCGAATCGAATGATCCCGAGATCGATTTGTCGGGCATTCCTCCGCGAAAGAACTTGAACGAGACCGCGTTCTTCTTCCCCGAATTGATCGCGGACGAGAACGGGGTGGTGAAGATGAAGTTCACCATGCCGGAAGCATTGACTCGTTGGCAGTTGCTGGGATTTGCCCACGGTGCCAACCTTGCATCGGGAACCATCTCGGGCACAGCCGTGACCAGCAAAGACCTGATGGTCCAGCCCAACCCGCCACGCACGTTGCGAGAAGGTGACGAGATTGAACTGACGGTCAAAGTCAGCAATCAATCCGCCGCAACACAAACGGGCGTGGTGGCGTTGAACCTGTCGTCGGCGGCCAGCGGTGAATCCGTCGATGCTCAAGTCGGCAATTCCCAGCCCAAGCAATCGTTTGAAATTCCCGCCGGCCAGTCCAAGACATTCTCTTGGCGAATCCAAGTGCCCGATGGCATTGGTTACTTGGTCTACAAGGCGGTCGGTTCGACCGGTCGTTTGTCTGATGGCGAAGAAGGTTATCTGCCGGTTTTGACCCGCCGCATCTTGGTGCACGAATCCATTTCACTGCCAATCGACGGTGCCGAAACGAAAACCTTCAAACTGCCGAAGTTGTTGGAAGGAAACAGCGACACACTGTCGAGCGAATCGCTGACCATTCAAATGACTTCCAATCCGGCTTGGTACGCCGTGATGGCACTGCCGTACTTGATGGAGTATCCCCACGAATGCAGCGAGCAAACCTTCCATCGCTTGTACGCGAACTTGCTAGCGCGGCACATCGCCACATCCGACCCGCGAATTGAACGCGTGTTTGAACAATGGCGCAACCAACCCGAGGTCGCTGGACGAGTGGCGCTGGACAGCCCTCTGGCACAGAACGAAGAACTGAAGTCGATCGCACTCACCGAAACACCTTGGGTGCTGCAATCCAAGTCCGAATCGGAAGCACGTCGCAACGTCGGGATTTTGTTCGACACCAATCGTGTCAACGATCAAGCCGATCGACTGACGCGGCGATTGATCGAACTGCAAAAAGAAGACGGCAGCTTCGCTTGGTTCGATGGTGGTCCATCCAACGACACCATCACCATGCTGATTGTCACCGGATTCGGTCGACTGCAACATTTGGGTGTCGATGTTGACATGCAGGTGGCGATGAAAGCGCTCACGCACTTGGACGCTTATGCGACCAAACTTTATGAACGCATCGAGCCAGAGGACCGCAACAAGGCACATGTTTCACCGACGGTGGCGATGCTGTTGTACGGTCGCAGTTTCTACAAGAACCAACCGACCGCTCCGGAGCACAAGGAAGCGGTTGATTACTGGACCGACCAACTCGCAGAACACTGGTTGTCCTTGTCCAGTCGCATGAGCCAAGGGCACGCCGCGATTGCTTTGCATCGACTGGGCCGACTCAAAGAAGCCAAAGAAATCGTCGCTTCATTGATCGAACGCTCGGTGGTCGATGAGCAGGGCATGCACTGGAACGACGCCAACTCAGGCTGGTGGTGGCACCAAGCACCGATTGAAACGCAGGCGATGATGATCGAGGTGCTCGACGAAGTCGCCAGCGATCTCCAGCGGGTCGAACTCTGCCAAGCTTGGTTGCTGCGTCAGAAAGAAACTCAGTCGTGGGAAACCACCAAATCCACCGCCGACGCCGTGTACGCGTTGCTGCTGCGAGGCACGGATAAGCTGGCTTCCGATGAAGTCGTCGACATTGCGGTGGGGCAACAAGAAGTCCCCAAGGGTAACGTGGAAGCCGGCACTGGTTTCTACCAGCACCGTTTCTCGGCGGATGAGATCACACCCGAAATGGGTTCGATTCAGGTCAAGAAGACAACCTCAGGCATCGCTTGGGGCGGAGTCCACTGGCAGTACTTTGAGAATATCGAAAACATCACGCCGCACGATGGAACGCCTCTGCAAATCGAGAAGCAATTGTTTGTCGTCCGTGCGACGGATTCCGGACCCGTGCTGCGTCCTATTGGCGACGAACCCGTTCGAGTAGGGGATGAGCTGGTCTCCAGGTTGATCATCCGCAGCGATCGTGACATGGAATTCTTGCATCTGCGAGACCATCGCGGTAGTGGCACCGAGCCCGTTAATGTGTTGTCTCAATACCGGCGACAAGATGCACTGGGTTATTACCAAAGCACCCGAGACGCGGCCGAGCATTTCTTCATTGGTTACCTCAGGAAAGGCACCTATGTGTTGGAATCTCGCTGTCGTGTGCAGCTTCGCGGCAACTATCAGACTGGGATGGCGAGCATCGAATCGATGTACGCACCTCAGTACAACAGCCACAGCGAAAGCCACGCACTCGAGGTGAAGTGAGCTGAATCGTTCGATGATTCACCCTGCCTTTTTGTTGCAGTGCAATGTGCTGTTGAAATGAGCAGGGGGGTGTTCAAGGTTCACGCACGTGTTCGGTCGTCCAACCGTGCTGATATGCAGCGGGCACGAATCTACCGTTAAATCATTGGTATGAAAGCTGCGTTCGAGGTCGAGTTCTCAAGGTTGGCAAACCATTGTCAATCAAGTTTTCAACTCCCGAACCTCTTGCAGTGATTTGATGAAAACGGGCTTTTTGATCGACATGGATGGTGTCATCTACCGCGGCAGCGAACTGATCCCAGGAGCCGATCAGTTCATCGACGTATTGATTCGACAGGACATTCCTTTTTTGTTCTTGACCAACAACAGCCAAAGGACTCGGCGTGACGTTCAAACCAAACTCCATCGGATGGGGATCTTTGTGGAAGAGTCTCATATCTTCACCTGTGCGATGGCAACGGCGAGGTTCCTCGCCAAACTGAAACCCAACGGCACCGCGTACATCATTGGGGAAGGTGGGCTGTTGCAAGCAATGCATCAAAACGGATTCTCCATCGTGGATCACTCGCCCGACTTTGTTGTTGTCGGCGAAGGTCGCACAATCACGCTCAATGCGTTGGAATCGGCGGTCGACATGATCCTTGGTGGTGCCAAGCTGATTGCCACCAACTTGGACCCCAGTTGCCCGACCAAGAACGGCACCCGCCCGGGATGCGGGGCCACGGTCGCGTACCTCGAAGCGGTCACAGGACGCAAAGCCTTCAGCGTGGGGAAACCCAGCCCCATCATGATGCGTGCGGCCCGTAAAGAACTGAAGCTGGCCACATCGCAAACCGTGATGGTCGGCGACACCATGGAAACCGACATCCTGGGCGGCGTCCAAATGGGCTACCGAACCGTGCTGACGTTGTCCGGCGGAACAAACAAAGAAGACCTGGGCCAATTCGCTTACGGACCCGACGTGATTGTCGACTCGATCGCTGAGCTTTGCGATGTCAGCGAGTTTGTGCAAAGCAGCTTGCCAATCGGCAACCGCGAGGACGACACCGTCACCAACTTCGCCGCCTGGGCCGCCGCCAACGCGTGATGGTTCACCCCTGGGCTGAAACGTGCGTCACATCAAGGCTCGTAGGCCAGGTCTCACCTGGCACCCAAGCCGATGCTTCGGTAGAAGCGAGGCGTGATCGGAACTCGGGCTTCGTTTGACGGGGCAGATCCAACGGCCAGTCACCAACGCCAGGTGGAACCTGGCCTACGTGGCCTTCGCCGCAACGAGAGGTTTCGGTTCCGCATCGGTGGCTG
>NZ_ANMO01000199.1 GCF_000338295.1 Rhodopirellula europaea 6C | reverse complement strand
TCAGCGACTGCTATCACAGCGGTAACTCTCGCTTCGCTTGTCTCGACTTCGCGATCTCACCGCCTCACCTTTCATTCGGACCTTCGATCATGCTTGATCGCCAAGTCTTCTTTCGGCAACTTCCGCATCGTCTCTCGATCCTATCAGGCACAATCGCTCTTTCGATCGTGCTGGGCACATCGTCGAATTTGTCGGCGGAGAACTGGACCAGCTTGGTTGGCAACCGAACGATCCAAGCCCAGATGGTTGGACTTTGGGACGACAACGTCATCCTGCTGATGTCCAACGGAAAACGTGTCAGCGTCCCCATGAAATCGCTGATCGCAGAAAGCCGGATTCAAGCCGAAGAGATCGCGACTCGCTTGGCAAAACAACGCGAAATGTTGAGCGAGGAACTGCGGCAAGTTGCGGACGCAGAAGCTGCAGCTGCCCCGGATCCGTTGCCGACTCCGCCTGCACCCGCCGCCTACCAACCGCTGGCACCAAATCTTTCCATCGACGAAGCGATCCAACAAATTCACACGCAACTTCGCGAAGGACATTTGGCAATTGCCATCGACGCGTTGCCGCCTTCTTATCGAAGTGACATTGATGAGCTGGCTGACTTGGCTTTGCAAAAGGCCGACTCGAACAGCTTGAACGAAGGCGTCCAAGAGCTTCACCGATGGGCAGATTTGATCGTCACGCGTCAAAATTGGATCAAATCGCATCCACGAATGACCACCGGTTCGCCCGACAGTAACAGTCCTTATGTGGAAGTCCTGGACGAAATGATCTTACCGCTCGCGAACATGATTCGTGTCGGCCTTGCCGAAGGTGCCGGCAACTCAGAAACCATTCGTCAAAAGGGCCTTACAAATTGGGTTCGCGAACGTAGCGAAGCGATGGCACCGTACTTTCGGCAACTCACTCAGTCATTCACATCGTCTGATCCAAGATGGGAAGTCGCCCGTTTTGACGAAAAGACCGCGACGATCAAGCGTGCTGGATCGGGCACCCAACAACCAGGACAACGGCGTCCGAGCCGTGGCGAAACAATTGACTTCGTACAAGTCGAAGGCTACTGGATTCCTAAGTCCGTTGCGGATCAATTCCCACAGTGGGTTGAAGACCAGCGGAAACAAATTAGCGAGATGAACGCTGGCGAATTCTCCGGTTTGACAATCCCTCAGGCGGGCCCCGCCGCTGCAATGGCAACCGGCATGGCTGCCCAGATGAGCCAAAATTTGGCGACGTTGGAAGCTGCTGCTGATGCCACAGCTTTCCATGAAGCATCCGAACAAATGCTCGCACCACTTCAACCATTGCTGAGTTTGGCGGGAGCAGCGATGAAGATGGGCGGTGGTCGAAATGCGAGCGGGATGTCAGGCTACGGCGACTCCGGTTACGGCATGGGCGATTCTGGATACGAAGACATGGGAATGGACCCGCTCTATGACGAGACCATGATGGAAGATGGCAGCATGGACCAAAGTGGTTCGAACTATGGAATGGAACCAACGAATCAGTGAGCTCAATGAATCGATGAACATTGCGATCATCGGTGGTGGACTGTCAGGGTTATCCACTTCCGTTCACATCCGTTTGTTAGCACAGAAGCAAAACAAGTCCGTTCCGAACATCACTCTTTTCGAAACCTCCGATCGTCTCGGAGGCGTGATTCACACCGAGACGCTGACGGACGACCACGGCCGCACCTTTGTGATCGATCACGGTGCGGACATGTTTGCCACCGCCCCATCCGCAGCGATCGACTTGTGTGAGCAACTCGGCGTCGCGGATCAATTGCTGCGTCCCAGTCCGCTCGGTCGCGGCGCGATGATCGCGCGAGGCAACCGTCTGATTCCGATCCCGGAAGGATTCGTTTTGATGCGTCCGACCAAACTCGGGTCGATGCTGACGACGCCCCTGCTAAGCCTCTCGGGCAAACTTCGCTTGCTGCAAGAACGCTTCATCACACGACGCGCTGACAGCGTGACCGATGAGAGCGTCGGATCGTTTGTCCGTCGAAGACTAGGCAACGAGTGCCTCGACAACATCGTCGCTCCCCTGGTCGCTGGTATCTACACCGCGGATGTCGATCGCCTGAGCATGGCGGCCACGATGAAACCAATTTGGGACATGGAGACCAACGACGGTTCGCTCGCCAAAGCGACGTTGCGACGAATTCGGACGGGTGAAGACTCCACCGAGCAGGCAAGCAGTGGAGCTCGCTACGAGAAGTTTCGCGCGTTTCCAAATGGCATGAAGCAATGGATCGACACGCTTGCTGACTTTACTGGCCGCGAAAACATTCGTCTCAATACGGCGGTGCGATCAATCGTCCCACTTCCGGGCAATCGCTATCAGCTGAACGTCGAACCGGAAACCGATGGCCAAGCATCTGACGAATTTGATCAGGTCGTCGTCTCAACACCCGCACACGTTGCGGCAGCACTACTGCAACCACTCAGCGACGAAGCCGCGTCCACGCTTCGCTCCATTCCATTTGCGTCAACCGCGATTGTCGTGATGGCGGTCCGACGCGATTGCATCTCGCGGTTGCCCACGACGTTTGGGTTTGTCGTGCCGCCAAAAGAAAACCGCCGCGTCTTGGCAGGCAGTTTCGCGAGCACCAAATTTCCCCAGCGTGCACCTGATGACTATGTCATTGTGAGGGCGTTTGTGGGCGGCGTGATGCAACCTGAAATTCTCGAACGCAGCGATGATGAGATCGTCAACGTTGTTCGTTCCGAACTAGGCGACCTGATCGGGCTGGACCAAACTCAGTCGCTCGAAGACATCACCGCGACGGTGAAAGTCGTGCGTTGGAACGACGCGATGCCCCAATACGAAGTTGGCCATTTGGACAAAGTCCAACGAATCCGAGCCGCTGTTGAATCACTCGAGGGGCTGCACCTGAACACAAACGCACTGGGTGGCGTCGGCATCGCTCCAGTGATCGCGGCGTCCAAACGAACCGCGGAACGCATCTTGAAGTGACGTCAAGACTTCCGCTCGGCGGCGGATTGGCCAGGAAGTGGAAGGTCTGAGTTCCCCGCAAATTCCGGGGTGAAGCCGCTTCGAACGCTCTCGGATTGTTTCGCGAATTCCGAGGGAGGGGCAAAAAGATGGGATTGACTGGGGTATCGGGATGGTTCACGCTGCGCAGTCAGTTGAGCACCACATTTGGGTTGGTTGGTTTGTTTTGGAAGCGTTTTCCAGTGAAACGAGCCCGAATGCGAGAGGCATCTTGCCTTGTTGGTGACGGTTTGCAGGGTATCAGATTAGTGACGAACATTTATGTCGGGAACCTCTCGTTCAAGGCCACCGAAGAAGAACTCCGTGGCGCGTTCGAACAGTATGGCGAAGTGTCAGCTGTGAACATCATCATGGACCGAGAGACAGGACGTAGTCGCGGATTTGCCTTTGTCGAAATGGCGGATGCCGAAGGCGCTAAAGACGCGATCGAAAACCTGAACGGTCATGAAATCGATGGCCGTAGCGTGACAGTCAATGAAGCTCGTCCACGTGAGCCGCGTAGTGGCGGCGGTGGCGGAGGAGGAGGCTACGGCGGTGGTGGCGGCGGTCGCGGCCGTGGTGGTGGAGGCGGTGGTTACGGCGGTGGCGGTGGCAACCGCGGCGGTGGCTATGGTGGCGGCGGTGGAGGATACGGCGGAGGCGGTGGCGGCGGCTACGGTGGCCGTGGCGATCGCTAATCCCCAACCCAATCGCGAATAACATTCAATGAACGGAAGCCAGTCTGACATCAGATTGGCTTCCGTTTTTTTGCGTCCATGTGGTTTTCACGATGGCGTCACATGACGCTTTCGATCAATCATCCAGTCCGGTCATCATCGGACGCTTCGACGGCATCAAGATCGCATCGTCACGCGATACTTCTTCACGCATTGCCTTCAACCGTTCGTACTTGCGACGAGCAGCTTCCGCCACTTCCGGGTCATCGTATTTCGGCGCAGTCTCGATGGGTGACTGCATCGCAAGCTTTCCAAACTCATCTAGGATCTCGGTCAAACTCATTCCGGTACGCTCGCTGGTTCCTCGAGTGAGTCGAGTGACCATTTCCATCGAAAGAATGCCGGCCGAGCGGAAATGAATTTTGGTCACCACGGGTTCCGCCGGGTACATGCCCATCAAAATCATCTTGTCAAATCGAACTTCTGACGAGATCGTCGGGAGCGGCGAATTAACCGCTTCGTTCCCCAAGTCCAACCGGTGCAAATTGGTTCGCTCGTCACTGGTGATGTAGACCTCAATGTCGAAGTCATCCGCTGTTGAGTCTTGGGGCAAGTGCAACAGCATCAACTCCAATGCCTGCCGACCACCGTCGGCCACGCCCGAAACCGTGTCGTCGCTTTTTTCAAATGCGAACATCAACGCCAAGGTTCTCCCCAGTAAAATCCCGGACTCCTCCGAAACGCCAACGATCCCGAGTGTGCGAAAGCGACTGACCGCGACGTTGATCATGGGCTCCGGTTCGATGGTGTAACCGGGACGTTCGATCTCAAAGAACGCTGCCAAGCAATCAGTGCCGAAGTAAACTCGTTTCTCTTCGTCGTAGTACAACTTGGGCTGGACCGACAAACGATGGTCCTCAAAGTACTGATCGACCTGTTGGCGGGTAACGGACGGCAGCTTTTGGCGACCTTGCGACGCCATCTCCAATCCAATCGTGATCGCCGAGGTTCGGCCCAGCTCGCCGTGCTGTCCACTGCGAGCCATCGACAATGGTGCAGAAACGGACGCCCCGGGAGCTATCAAACGACACGAGTTCCCCTTCGCCATCGTGTAGGCGCGTGTCCAATCGCGTTCCGAGTTCGGCAATGACTTCAACACGGTGATCTCGTCACGTCGCGGCGCTGATCCGATCTTTCCAACACGAAGCGTCAGTTCGCCAGTCGGCACCTCCTCTGACTCGGAAGACAACGACGGTTGCGCAAAACTACCAAGGCTCAGTTCTGGCTCACTCGGATCACGTTCTTTCGTGGCGGTCGATTGCTCATTGGTGGACTTCACCACCTGCCAACCGATCATTCCTGCCAACAGGATCACCAACGCAATCGTCGCTCGTCGAAGAATCAATGGGTCAATCATCGGACTCCCAATCGCCTAAAAACATCTATCACAAAAACTTGTTTGGTCGACCTCCGCATCACACGCG
>NZ_ANMO01000198.1 GCF_000338295.1 Rhodopirellula europaea 6C | reverse complement strand
CCCGGGAGCACCAACAGCCCGATGGAACTTCCCGGGACCCAGTGGTGTCAGAAGAAAACGACTCTGCATGAGGATGTCGTTAGAAAGCCCGCTCAATGATTGGCCTCACAATTCATGAATGTTTCGTGTCCCGGTTGTCAGCGCGCCCTCAAAGTCTCGGATCAGGCAGCAGGAAAGCGTCTGAGGTGCCCTCATTGCCAAACGCAGTTTCGCTTGCCTTCCCCGAAGCCTGTTGTTGCGAGCCAACCTGTAGCGGCAAAAGCGGCCGTTCGTCCGGCGGTATCCACCCGAAAGCCCACGCGGCCCGTCGGTGCATCCTCGTCGCGGGCGGTGACTCGAACGCTACCTCAGCAACCCGCCACGGTGCGTTCCTTCGCGGGTACGAATGGCGCGGGAGGTTCCGGGGGCGCTCGCCCAATCAATCGACACGGGAAGAAGAGCCAAAACGGCGTGTTGGCCTGGGTGAAGACGCATAAGTTTCATGTCGTGGTCGCTTCATTCGCCATTTTGAATCTTTGCCTCAGTTTGCTTGCACCGTGGCCGATGTTCATCGTCGGGATCTTTGAGGTCGTATTGGGAGCGATCGCGATTGGGCTGTTGTTCCTGCCTCGGTTGCATGTTCTGAAACGGGTTTTTGGCGAATTGGGCAGTACCTTCGTCAGTGCAGCCGCCGGTTTGGGAACGACAGGAGTGCTCTGCATTGCCGGGGCCGTGCTGCTTAAAGTAGGCATGCGACTCAATCGCAGCGGTGCGGCCGCAAATTTGGACTTCAGTGGATTGCCGGGTGGTGGCACCGCGGTGCTCATGCAGGTCGCATTCATTTTCCTGGTTGGGATCGTGATGATCTCACTGTGGTACTGGATCGGAATCGCGCGAGCCTTGGCTGCGACTTACGTCGCTCAAGCCGCTTTCATGGCAGTGATTGTTTTTGCCACTGTTCTATCGGCACCTCCCATTCCCAATGCCAGTTGGCACGATCAGGACATCTCCAATGAGTTCCCCAGTCCTGGTGGACCGCGCGGGCATGCTCATCCGCTTCCCTATGGTCACCCGGGTAATTTATCTACACCCGATGTGTTCCGCTCGGTCAATCCCTTCGGGGTGCCGGCGGAGGAAGCGGTTCGAGTTTTGATCGAATTCTCAGAAGGCCGGCACGCGGAATCAATGCGGTTCAAAATCGTTTCCGCACTGAAGGGTCGGCAATGGAGGGTGCGTGCATTCGATGGCGAGCTCGTCGTTTGGATTCGGACGAATCAGCCTTTCGATGGGGTGCAAGATGCAATGGAAAGCATCGAACAGATCGAAATATTGGACTCATCTGAATCCGACCGATCGTTCCGCGTTCGGAAAGCATCTTGAGGAAGTTGTGTGTCGAACTTCTAAGGCATCGGGAAACTGGGGCGGGCGAATGGTAACGAGCGACTGTTGCAATCGAGCCCATATGTATCGCAGCGGGGATCTACGTGTGCGTCGTGCTGATTGTGTGCTTTGAGATAAAGCATGAAAATTTGATTCTGACGCAGATGCGTTATCTAGTGCTGGTCGGCGGAATCAACATCATCGCGGAGAGCGCGGAAATCCAAAATGTTCACGATCGCACCTTTGCGTTCCGATCCACTCATATAGGGAACGACGCGCAGCAAGACCCGGTCGCCTTGGACCGTTGAGATTTCGCGGATGAAATTCTTTCCGGTGTTCAGAACAGAGTGAATCTGGTCGCTCAAGTCTGGCAGATCCATCGTGTGGGTGAAGCTGGAGAGTGAACGCCCAATGTCGTGATCAACCAAGTTGAAGTATCGCGTCGCTGCCGGTGTGAAACGCCGAATGAAGAGATTTTCGTCGACGAAAAGAGTGCCAATGTCGGTGCTACTCAGGAGGTTTTCAATGTCTTCGGTGACCTCCTGCAATTCCGTGATTTTGCGATGGTTTTCCGCGTTAACTGAATAGAGCTCTTCGTTGACGCTGTGCAGTTCTTGGTTGGTGCTTTGAAGCTCTTCGTTGGATGCGATCAATTCTTCGTTGGTTGATTGCAGTTCCTCATTGCTGGTCTCGAGTTCTTCAATTGTTGCGCTCAGGCTATCTTTGACAAACGTCAATTCAGCCTCCAGTGCATCGTATTGGTCACCCGGACGTGAAACGCGGACTTCGGTTTCGACGGTTGCCACGGGGGTTGTGGGGGTGCCAAATTCGATGAACCAAACAAAAGCGTCTGCCCCGGTGCTGTGAAGCACTCGAACGGTTACGTCGGTGTCCACGATTTCCCCGGCGATTTCAAAGGGGATATCGCGAATCACGATCTTTGATTTACTGTCTCTGGCCGATCGGACTAAAGCAGCACCAATTGATCTGCGTGCTTCCCCTTCCATCATGCGAAGAAGGTTTCCAGTGAATCGTCCCGATGAGTTCTGCAGGTATTGACTTGCATTTCCAAAAACGTGCAAAACGTTTCTGTGTTCGTCCAAAAGGAGTCCGCAATCGACGAATTCACCCAGTAGTAAATCATAGGATTTCAACAGACCAGTGAAGCTAAGCTTTTCAGGCTGATCTCGGTTGAGGATGTTGACCAGCCGCCGTGGAGCCTGCTCCACAGCTCGCAGTTGATCGTAGGACTTGATTGCGAGCGGAAGACTTCGAAGTTTTCGATAAATCCGCCATGTGTTGTCGAGAGTCTCAAACTCGTCCTGCAATTTTCCTGGTGTTTCGCTGCTGCCGAGCATCATCAGTCCATCTTTTTCAAGTGCGAAATGCAGAGAAGCAATCGCTGCATTTTGAGATGGAGGTTTGAAATAGATCAGCATGTTGCGGCAGGTCACTACGTGGATCTTTGTAAACGGTGGATCCTCGATCAAATTGTGCTTTGCAAATACAATCAGTTGCCTGACTTCTGGTGTGATCCGATATTGGGTCTTGCTGATCTGAGTGAAGAATTGGTTCTGTCGTTGCCTTGAAACGAACTCGAGCGATTCGGCAGAAAACAGTCCTCGCGACGCTCGGTCCAGCGCACCTTGATGGGCATCGGTCGCCAGTACTTTTAGATTGGGAGGGAGTCCCCGGCGAGCGAAGGCTTCAACCGCGATCATAGCCATCGTGTAGGCTTCTTCGCCCGAAGCGCAGCCTGCTACCCAGATGCGCAATTCTTCATCGGGTTCGAGTTGTGAAACGAATCGATTGATTCGAGCTTGCAGTGAAAAGAAGGCTTCCGTGTCGCGGAAAAACTTGGTGACACCAATCAGTAAATCATGGTAGAGCGCGTCGACTTCTGCCCTGTCTGTTCGAAGCAATTCGGCGTACTGCTGGATGCCTTTGCAATTACGTGAATGAATCCGGCGATTCAGTCGCCTGGCGACCGTTGATTCTTTGTAGCCGCTGAAGTCAATGCTGTGGCGCTCTGAAAGCAATGAAAAGACAAGACGGATCCCAGACATCTCTTCAGTCGTCAACGGATCAATTACGGTGCGATTTTCTGGGTGATTCGCATGTTCCGAGAGCGAAATGGCGATGTCGGCAGGAGTGAGTACATGTGTGATGCATTCCGTCGCGATGGCGTTCTTTGGCATCCCGTCGAACTGTGCAGTCTCTGGAATTTGCGCGTATGTGACGCCTCCGTTTTCGTAGACAACGCGGATCCCGTTGGCGCCATCCGACCCCGTTCCTGACAGGACAACCGCAAAAGCGTTTGGGCCAAAGCATTTCGAGATTGACTGAAACAATAGATCGACTGGGCGTTGGATTTGATCCCGATCCATGTCGGTGATCAGAAACCGACCGTCCGCAACCGCAAGGTTCTTGTTCGGAGGAATGAGGTAGATCGTATTTGGTTCGAGCGTCGATCCGTTCTCGGTGTTGACGATCTTCATCGTCGTGAACCGGGCCAAAATTTCGTCCATCAGACTCTTAAAGTCTGGCGACAGATGCTGGACGACGATGAACGTCATGCCGGTGTCGCTCGGGAGTTTCAAAAAGAAATCCTCGAGGGCTTTCAAGCCCCCGGCAGATGCGCCAATCCCGACGACAGTTGAAATCGAGGGAAGTGCATCGATGTTGGGAAGTGAAAAGTCTGGGTTTGGATCAGTGTTGTTCACGGTGGGCTCTCTCGGCGAGGCTTGGTGATCCGGAATCTCTGAACTCTCTTAGCGTAAGGCAAACGATAGCACCGCCGTGCGGTGAGTTTTCGAGCCAAATTCTTCCACCGTGGCGAATGACAATGCGTTTGCAAATCGCAAGTCCGACACCAATGCCGGGTACATCAGGCTTGAATCCGAGGCGTTTGAAAATTGTGAAGACCCGGTTTTTGTGACGGTCCTCCACTCCAATTCCGTTATCCGCGATGCGGATGTTGATGAATCCGTCGTCTGATTGGCTGGTGATTTTGATAAGCGGAGCCTCGTCGGCCCGATACTTGATCGCGTTGTCGATCAGATGGAAGAACAGCAATTGCAGTTGTTCCCGATCGCCCGTGACAACAGCTAGGTGATCCATCTCGACTTTTGCGCCGTGGTATTCCAAGCTGGTCGAAAGGTTGGCCACCGCATCGCCAATCGCATCGCTGAGTGGAACCCGATCGAGCGGGCGTCCAAGCGTGTTGATTCGCGAGTAAGTCAGCAACGCTTCAATCATCATGCTGAGATTGGAGGCACTGTCGCGGATGACCTTGCTCGATTTAAGGACTTTCTTTTCGTCGTTTTCCTTCATCGCCAAGTCAAGGATTTCTGCGTACTGAGAAATGTGGCGAAGCGGGGCCTGCAAATCGTGAGAGACGGCATAGGCAAAATCGGGAAGTTCCTCCCCAACTTGAGCGAGCGTCATGAGCGTTCGTTGAGCTTGTTCGGCTTGCTTCAGCGCCGTGACATCTGTCGTTGTCAGCACGATGCCACGCACAACACCTTCTTCGGTGCGGTAAGGTTGCATTCGCTGAAGGTAGACTCGGCCGTCGGAATTCTGGACCTCGGTTTCTCGAGAGTCGCAAGATGCGAGAACGGCTGCCGCGTCGGACAATAAGTTAGGGCTGTCTAGCTTGTAGGCAATGTGATTGATTGGGCGGCCGACGTCCTGTTCCATGACGTTGAATGCCGCCGAGATGGCTGGCGTAAACATTCGGATGCACAATTCGTTGTCGAGGAAGATCGTGCCGATGTCGGTGCTCTTGAGCAAGTTGTCCATGTCGCTGGTGAGCTGAGTCAACTCTTCGATCTTCTGCTTGTGCTCTGAGTTCACCGTGTACAACTCTTCGTTGACACTGTGCAGTTCCTCGTTCGTACTTTGCAGTTCCTCGTTGGACGCAATCAATTCCTGGTTGGTAGCCTGCAGTTCTTCGTTGCTCGACTCGAGTTCTTCAACGGTCGCTTGTAGAGTCTCTCTGGTATAGGAAAGTTCCAGTTCCAAGTTGCCGATTCGCTCGCTGGACAGATCATCCGCTTGAAAACGTTCGACGACGTTTTCTTCACCAGAGTCTTCCTGCATCTCTTCAATGCAAATGAGATACAAACTCTGGTTGGTCTTTTTGTACGGCTCGACGGTCACTTTGTAGATGTGATCAGGTGAATCGTCTTCGCCAGTGACGCGGATTCCGTCAAAGACTGCTGGGATGCCTTTCTGCTTGGCACGCAACAGCGCCGCACTGGTGGCGGTTCGAAGTTCCAAGGAAAGCATTTTCAGGACGTCCAGACTTGGTCGTCCTTCGGGTTGGACGAGCAGCTTTCGAGCATCTCCAAACGTGTGGATCACTTCATTGAATTCATTCACCATCAGGCTCGGCGGCACATGTTTGGTCAGCAAATCCTCCATGGCGGTCGATAGCCATGCCTGACGATCTCCCTGCGGGGAAACTGCGACAAACCCATGTTGTTTTTCGCGAATGACTGTGCTGAGGATTGGGGTGACCGGCAAACGCGCCGCATCGGGTAGGCGAACATCGCGGCGTTTCGAATACAATCGCCAGTGCCGGTCAAGCGTTTCAAATTCGGTTGCCAGGTCACCAACGGTCTCGCTCGGTCCGAGAAACAACGTTCCACCGGTGCGTAACCCGAAGTGAAACAAGGACAGAATTCGTTTCTGAATCTTGGGTTCCAAGTAGATCAAAACGTTCCGGCAACTGATGAAGTCGAGACGTGTGAATGGTGGATCATTGGTCAAGTCATTGGCCGCGAAGATGACTCGCTGTCGAATTTCCCGTTTGATGTGGCACAGACCACTGGACTGGGTGAAGTATTTGACTTGGAAATCGGCGGGAACGCTGTCAAGTGCCGAGCTTGGGTACACGCCGGTGCTGGCCGTTTCCAAGGATGTTCGGTGGACGTCGGTCGCGAATACTTTGTATTCACGATCGAGCCCCGCTTTTGCCATCGCCTCATGAAACAACATTGCGACGGAGTAGGCCTCCTCGCCGGTGGCACAACCGGGGACCCAGATTCGCAGTTCTTCCCCGGGGATTGCCTTGTCAACGATTCCTGGAATGATGTCTTTTCGGAGTCGATTGAAAGCTGCTTCGTCGCGGAAAAACTGCGTGACTTCGACTAGCAAATCACGATACAAAGCCTCGAATTCCTCTTCGTCGCTTTCGAGCAATGCCGCATATTCGCTGGCGTCTCGAAAACCGCCCATCTGCATCCGACGTTCCAGGCGTCGAGTGATCGTGGCTGGTTTGTAGAGCGCAAAGTCGAGTCCATGGCGCAAGCGGAACATTCGCAGAATGCTAAACAATGCCGAATCGCCGGAGGGTTCGCTTTCGTCTTCCCGGTCTTTCAGTGCCTCGCGATCACGCGCTTTGGCGTACTCCATTAATCTCGCGGGCATTGCTGCGGGCGTGCAGATGGCATCGACCGCGTGTGATTGGATGGCGGCTCTCGGCATGCCGTCAAATCCAGCGGAATCTTCCGTCTGGACCATCACGACTCCACCCAGTTCACGAACATCTTTGATGCCACGTGATCCGTCGCTGCCGGTACCGGACAAGACAATTGCGACCGCTCGCGAACCGGCGTCCTGCGCAAGGGAGCGAAAGAATATGTCGATTGGGAGATTCAGCCCTCGAGCGTGGTCCTGCTGGGTCAACAATAGCTTGCCGGCCGACAACGCCATGTTCTTTTCGGGCGGGATCAGATAGATCGTGTTCGGTTCGACCTGCATTCCATCAGTCACCTTGTGGATCGTCATCTTGGTGTGACGAGCCAACAGTTCGTCCATCAGACTTTTGAAGTCAGGCGACAAGTGTTGGATGACGACAAAAGACATTCCCGTGTCCGGCGGCATGTGATCGAAGAATTCTTCGATTGGAGCCAGACCACCGGCCGAAGCTCCGATGCCGATCACAAGCACTGGTTGGTTGCTGGAGTCGCTCATGTTGTGTCTCAGGTAGAGGTGTTTGATTCAGAATTCGGCCGACGGAATGCCAGTGCATTCACGCGTTGTTGGCAATTCCTGTTGGTCTTGGACTACTTCTTTGGTAGCTTCACCACGTTGACCCAGAATTCCTGAACGCTTTGAATCACCTCAAAGAATTGAACGAGGTCGACTGGTTTGACGATGTAGTTGTTGGCGGCCAATCCGTATGATTCGTGGATGTCGCGTTCTTGACTCGAAGTGGTTAAGACGACCACCGGGATCGCCTTGATCTGATCGTCGGATCGGATTTCTTTGAGAACAGTTCGGCCGTCCATTCGAGGCATGTTAAGATCGAGCAGGATCAGGTCGGGGCGAACTGCATCTTTGTACTCGCCCTCCTTGCGAAGGAATTGAAGTACTTCTTCACCGTCCCATACATGATGGATGTTGTTTCGGATTTTACCTTGTTGCAACGCATCAATGGTCAGTTCCGCATCGGTTTCACTATCTTCGGCCAGCAGGATGTCGATGGGTTTCTCTTGGTTTGACATGTTGGTTTTCTTGAGCGGATGATTCAGTCTGAGGTTCGATTGGAAGGGAGACGCGGAAGGTTGCTCCCTCGCCTTGTTCGGAAATGAGCGAGATGGTTCCGTGGTGACGCTCCACGATTCGTTTGCACAGGGCTAGGCCAATGCCAGTGCCCGGAATTTGTTCTCGACGATGTAGGCGTTTGAATAGTTCAAAGACTTGAGCATGGTGGCTTTTCGATATTCCAATCCCCTGATCTGCAACTGTGATGACGATTCGAGATCCATCGGTTCGGGAGTCGATGTTGATCTTGGCTGCTTGCTCCGGTTTGCGAAACTTGATGGCGTTGTTGATCAGGTTTTGAAATAGTTCGACTAAGAAACCCTCGTGACCACGGACGGTGCCGAGATCTCCAATTTGGATTTCGGGTTCGGTTTCTTGAATCAGCTGCGATAAATTCTGAAGTGCGGTTTTCACGCAGTCGTCGAGGCTGATCTCGACAAATTCCAATTCAGATTGTCCAACTCGCGAAAGCGTCAGAATGTCATCGATCAACGCTTTCATTCGTCCGACGCCTTCTATGATGTGCTTCAGGTAGCCTTGGCCCTTTTCATCGAGCGAGTTGGCGTATCGTTGCTGGAGAAGTTGACTGAATCCCGTGATCGCTCGCAGGGGTTCTTGAAGGTCGTGCGAAGCGGCGAAGGCGAAGCGTTGGAGTTCCTGATTGCTTTCTTGAAGCTCGTGTTCATATTTCTTGCTGTCTTCAATGTTAAAGATGGTTCCTGCTGTTCGGATCGGGGTTCCATCGCGATCAAACAGCGTGTGGGCATGCGTTCGAAACCATCTATAGCGATCTTTGTTGTCGAGCATGCGAAATTCCACGCTAAAAGGTTTGCGCGTTTGCTGCTGGTTCGCCAGCCTTTCTTCGAAAACCGCCATGTCATCGGCGTGAATTCGTTCACGGCTGGCTTTTATGTTCTCGGGGAACGAATCCGTGTCATTCCCCGCGAACCCCAGCATTTCTCTGAATTTCGGTGCGTACTGGACCTCACCCGTTTGGCGATTCCAGTTCCAAATTCCGCCGCTTTGACCGAGCAGTTCGATGTAGACGACTTGGTTTTGTAGGTTCTTAATGTGTTGGCGGACGTTCAAGGTCGCCAGCGTGATCGCAGTGCCCAGACCGAGGATGACGTTGAGGATCATCAGCATTCGAGTGAGTCGTTCTAGGCGGCCTGCTTCAGCTCGATAGGCTCCGTTGAATGAATTGACTACTGTTTGCAACTCGTTCAACGTGGGCGCATCATCAAAGCGAACTGCATCGTCGATTTCACGGGCGGACGCGTTGTTGCTGGCCATCTCATGAACAATTTGCAGTTGGCCGGAATACTCCTCGACCATTCGCCGGGTTTCCGGTAGCGGTCTTCCTTGGATGGGCCCTTGGTCAATCTGCTCCAATTCGGAAATCAGCCCAAACGCAGTTTCGGCGTTCTGGATCGCGTCTTCGTAGTACTGAGAGTTGGTCGGGCGAAGGACATAGTTCTTGAAATTGTGGATGAGCCCGCCGTACCCAATTTCACGATCCAGCCGCTCGGTCGTGTCAATCGCTCGTGCTGCATTCTCATTGACTAGCTGACGTTGTTGATCGGCAGAGATCATGAACCAGCTGATAACGGTGACGGCAGCAATGCATAAGCCAATGCATAGAATGAGCGTGGAAGTACGCATTGAGATTTCTTTTGCGTGTTGTTTGTGCC
>NZ_ANMO01000197.1 GCF_000338295.1 Rhodopirellula europaea 6C | reverse complement strand
TCCCCAACTGCGTTCAGAAGGGTGAATTCAAACTTGCGAGCACTGCGTTTGTAAAACTGCACGACCTCCTATTCAGGAGGACTCCTCCGGAGCCTTCGATGCAAATTCGCGCGGACGGGCCGTCATCGCTAGCTTGGAGAGGAAACCCCGAGGCCGTTTTTAAAGACAGACGCGTCGGCCGTCTGGAATCAGCCGCTCAGTCCTGGGTAGCGTTGTTGTAGTTCGGAGCGGGCTTCGGCGGCGCGGTCTGGTTTGCCGACTTTGGTCCACAGGTCGGCGAGTTGCTTCAATGCTTCCGAATGCGGGCCGGGGTGAGTTGAGAACATCAACTGAGTGTGCAAGTAGGCCAGCAAGGCGCCTTCGGTGTCGCCCATGGCTGCGTAGCTTGCTCCCTGAGCGTTGTAGATCTCGGCGGCGGTCTCAGTGTCCGCCGGATTCAACTTGGCGATCAATTCGTTGACCATCTCAAGTGCCTCTTTGCCATTGCCCTGTTTCGCCGTGGCGATCGCGAGGGCAGCTTTGGCGAGCGTTTGAAGGCGAGCACCCTCGGGCGATTGAACACCTAGTCCGATGATCTTCTTCAGGTCACTGGCGGCGTCGGAGTCTTTGTCCTGGGCCAGCTTCACCAAGGCGTTCAAATACAGCGATTCAATTTTTGTTTCGGTGGAAGGAGCGCTGCGAAGCGATCCGTAGTACTTCGAAGCTTGGTCGTATGATCCCAGCTTGACCGCCAAGTCACCGAGCAATTTGGCTGTGTCATAGAAGTGCCAGGAGTCGGTGTTTTTTTGGATGAAACCCAGTGCGGCAGATGCTGCGGCTCGCAAGTCGCCATTGCCGGACAATGCTTGCTGGGCTTGGCAATACATCACGTAGTAGGCGAAGTCCGCTTTTTGAGGGTCGCGGTTCAGCTTGCCCGCATCGACGGCTTTGAGTTCCGCGATCGCTTGATCGAATTGGTTGTCGAGTGCAAATTCTCGCCCTTGCGTCAGTTCACTCGGGTCACCTTGGAAGAGAACCTTTTCGATCGTGCCCGCGTTGAACGTTTGGTCTTTGCCGGACACCGTCATCACGATGCCGTTCTTGCTGATCGATTTGATCTTTCCGAGGACAACCTCGCCACCTTCCGGGTAAAGACGGTCGGTTTGAGCCATGACGGGGGACGCGATCAGCAATCCGAGCAAAACGGCACTACAGCGAATCGAAAGACGAGCGATGGCAAACATGAATGTCAGTGCTTGAAAAGTGAATGCAGGTTGTGAATGCGGTGGGGATCGCGAATGATTTTTCGCGAACGGTTGGGAGGCAGGTCTACTTCAGTCCAACGACGGGTTGCCCCGCGGCACGTTGAATTTGTTTGAGCAACGCATCGAACTTTCGCTTTTGCTCGTCGCCGCCCATTTCTGGGTACAGCACAACCAACCCGGTGATGTCCCGAATGGATTGTTCGATGATGGCATTGTTGTTCATCGCTTTGCCTTGGAGATAACGGCAAAGAGCAACGTGATAGCGAGACTCAAAGAAGATGTCGCGGAACTGTTCGTTACGCTGGGTCAGTTGACTGATACGACCCCAGCCCCAGATCGTGTTCTTCTTATCGGGTCCGGGGCGGCCACCACTGAGTGCTGACTTGTACGCGCGGCCCGCGAATTTCGGTTCCAACTCGCCCGCCCATTGTTCATAGGTAAGAGCCGCCTCTTTCTGAGCGTCCAGCATCATCGACTTTTGTTTCAGGACGCTTTCGAGTTCGTTGAGAGCGCTGGAGTATTCGCCACGCAGGCGTTGTGTCTTGCCGAGCAAGAATCGGTTGGCGAGCCCGGCTTCCGATGGATCTTTCAAACTGGTGAAGGTATCGGCGGCTGCTTTGAGCAACGCGGCGGCTTGGCCTTCGGCTTTCGTTTTGCCAGCGGGCATGCTCGCCTCGCCCAGTTCCATCAGTGTTTGGCCGACCCACTGCAAGGTCGCTTTGTCATCTGTCGAATCAGCAATGCGGGTCAGGAAGACTTGAAACGCATCAATGAGTTTCGATTTCTTGGCAGGAGGAGCTGTGTCAAGCTGTTGGCGGATATCGTTCGCCAGGGAAACGAATGTGCTGACCAAAAGCTTCTCGCCGTCGGCACCTTTCGCGTTGGAGCGAAGTTCATCGATCGCGCTGGCGGCACGATCGAGCAGTTTGTCGGTGCCTTTGTCGCTGGTTGTCATCAACCCAACGACCGCTTGCAGTTCCGTTCGATACAGATCGGAAATCAAGGACGCGGGCGGCTGATCCATTTTGGACCGATTCGCGATGGGGCCGTACTTCGAGTTGTCGAGTGTTTTGACAGCTTTATCCGGTGCGTCGGTCCGGACCTGAATCTTTGCGAGCGTGAGAGCCGCTTGGAAAGCTTCCATCGAAACCAAGCCGCCTGAGATTCCGTTGAGCCCTTTTTGAAGTTCCTTGGCCGCTGCCTCCATCTGCGTTTGCGACTCCTCGGTTTTCTCTTTTGAGAGCAAACGAATGGAATCGTTCCAAAGCGATTGGCCAAGCAAGCGAGCCAGCATGTACTTCTGAGGCCCGTCGGCCATCTCATCAATCAGTTTCCGGCTGGCATCGAAGTCGTCGTTGCTCAGTGCCAGTCGCACCATGATGTCTTGCGCGGCCGCGGCCTTGGGATCGTCGGGCCAGATGCGAACGAGGTAGTCGCCAACGGATTGCAATTCCTTGAGCCAGTACTCTGCTTCACGGTCGCCGGATTGCGTGATCAATTTCTGAGCAGAGCCCAGTGCCAAGACGCCGCCCACCAACCCCGCGTCGGTTCCCGGAGCGTTTTGGGCGAGGTAACGGCCGGTCACAAAGCTGTCCCGGAAGTTCTCTTCTTGCTGCAACAGATAGGTCAGAAACTTGCGGGCTTCGTTGACCTGCATGGTGTCCGATTCGGAATTGATCATCGACAAACCACGACGCAGGATGATCACGCCGGTTTGGCGAGCCTCAACGAGCGACTCTTCGACTTCTTTGATTTGATTGGCTGGTGCCTTGTCCGCTCGAAGCTTTTCGAGCTGTTCGCCGAGCAACTGACTTGTTTGAACCAGTTGGTTCGCTGACAGGAATGCTTCGTCAAAGTTGGCTGGATCATCGGCGGTGGGAAGTTCCACCGTTTCATCGCTGGATTGCACACCAAGGTCGGCCAAGAGCGTTTTCGTTTCCGCGGTGTGTGGACCATCCACCTTTCTAGCCGACAGAAGAAGTTGTCGTGCGTCGCTGGTGGCTCGTGTTCGCTCGTTGGGTTTGTTGTTTTTCTCATCTTTGCTTTTGGCGATGAAAGCTTTGGCCAATTCGATCCGCAGTTCCTGCGAGATGGCCAGTCGCTTCTCATTTGGTCGCAGCGACTTTTCAAATTCTTCGCCCTGTTTGATGGCGTCCTGGTATTTCGGTGGATCTTCTTCGAGCGCGAGTTTGATCAGTCCGATCGTAGCACCAATCTGTGGCTCGCGAAGTGAATCAACTTCCCCCTGTTCCAGCATTCGTGTGTAGCTCTCGATCGCTTTGTCTTTTTGACCGAGCAACCGTTCGATGTCACCGCGTTTGTGAAAAGCGGAAGCACCGATGATGTAGTTGTCATACTTTTCGCTCAGTTCCACCATCTCAGCGAGCGCTTTCTCGAGCAGCGCTTTGCCGTCTTTCGAAGGATTCTTGAATGTCTTCGCTGCCATCAACTGGGCTTCGCCCGTGTTCTGACGAGCCATCAAATATTCAAACCGATACTGGTCGCGCAGCGTTGCCTTCTCGGGATCTTTGAGAGGATCAATTTTGGCACCCTGCATGCCTTCCAGTTTGGTCTTGAGATCCGACTGGATGCTTTCGAATGTTTTCGCAGCCTTCGCGTAAGCCTCTCTCGCCTTGGTTCGTTTGCTCGAATCCAACTCACCGCTCATGTGTTGAGCGGCACGGACCATTTGCAATTTGCCGAGCATGGATCGGGCTTCGCTCGCCCGTTCATGGGACGAGTTCGCGTCCACATAAGCTTGCAATTCGGCTTCAGCTTTTTCGAAGGCTTGATCTCGCTGGCTGTTGCTGCGAGAAGCGATCGCGGCGTCGATCGATGTCTGAGCCTTTTCCAACGGAATCGAAGAAAGGATTCTTTGGTCGACTCCAGGAATGTTCGGTAACCTATCCAGGTAGGCATTGGCCAGATCGTAGTACCCCGCCGCACGAAGTCGTTTCAAAAATTCGTTGGCAGGTTCACCTTCCGCAGCGACGTTGGTCGATGAGTACAGAAACGTACTGATAGTCATCGTTGCGGCGACCCAGGTGGCTAGTCGAGTTCGACGACGAGACGATGGAGTCTGTGCTGGCATAGTGGGTGCAGACGAGGTGTGAGAAGAGCTTCGGATGGTGTTGCCGCGACCCGTGCGGTTGTGTTGCATCGCAAAGGACTAGATTAAAGTGCGGAAGTACCGGTAGCAACCTTTTGCGGCCGATGTGTCCACGAATCCAACGCGTGACCATGCGTATCCCGAACGAAATCAATCGCGACAACCTCTACCGTCGGCGCGGGCGTGGTGGTGCTCCCACCCAAACTTACCGGCGGCTGTTTCGGTTGATGCTGGCGTTAGCACTGGTTCTGATGGTGATGAGGCAAGCGGCGCGTCCTGGGGTGTACGCGATTTTCTTTCCTGAAACGATGGTCCCGGTCCAATCCGAGCCCGCATCGCAATCGACGTCGGAACCTGTTGCGAATGAGCCCATCGCCGGCGAATCGTCCGCGGATGAGTTGCGATCGGAGTGGGAGTCTGTTCAAGCTGCAGTTGCTGAGCAGATCCTGTCAGAAGATCAAACGCTCGAGAAACCACAACGTACTCCCACCCGAATGGAACAGGAGTCGCTCATCGCTCAGGTGGACGACGGAACCGTCTGGCGGGCGGCGGATCAACCGGCCCTGTGCGCGACTTTGGCGTTGCACCGATCGCCCAAATCTTGGTCAGCCGAGCCACCGTTTGAATCGGTCCTTGAAACCGGATTGTTGCCTTTGCTGCAGCAACCGGATGTCTATCGCGGCCGAACAGTTCGAGCGACCGGGAAATTGGTGCGGCTGGTTTACGTTCAGGCAAGCACGAATCCGTGGGGGATCGATCGCTACTGGGATTGCTGGTTGCAGCCCGAAGATGGAAGCCAGCGACCGTGGTTGATCATCGTCCCTCAATTGCCCCAAGGCATTCGCGAATTGGTTCCGGAGTTGGTGAACGATCTTGAGTCCACTGACTCGGTCGACATTGTTTCACCGTTGCCGACGATTGTTGTGGAAGGTGAATTCCTAAAACGGCTGTCTTATCAGTCAGCCGATGGCGCGGAACTCACGCCGGTCGTGGTCGGCCACGTGCAAGCGGTGCGGTCCAACGGCAACGCGATCGTCGGTACCGCACTGCAGTCGGCAAACGCCAAGGCATCGGGCACGCCGATGGTCACAAAGAAGCGTTCACTTTCAATTGGGATGATTGTCCTGATATCGACATTGATTGGGATCGCTATCGGTGGCTTGGTGATGTGGCGATCATCCGTGTCACACCGGCGTCTGCGAGCAAAACGTCAACGTGAGCATGTCACGCTGCCGATGTTGGCTTGTTTGGCGTTGGGATTTTCGTTCATGACGATGGACGATGTTGTCGTCCTCGCCCAGCAACCTGGCACGGTTGAGCAACCTGAGAAGTCGGACGCCGCATCCGCTGATGCCTCGTTGTTGGATCTGCTGTCAGGGTTTGATGTCGAGCGGTTGCAGCGACTCGGTGATCGAATGCAAGCCGGGAGCAACGGCAACGCGGCCAGAGACGAACAAGCCAAGCTAGTGTTCCGTCTGAAGCGTCTGTCGGATGCCACGCTTGCCCAGCGGTTGAACAGTGAGGCAGCGTCGGTGGGTGATGCGACCGAGATCAACGGAGCGGTCGAATCGGTTCAGTATGTGGCTGTGCCCGAGGAATTGATTGAGTTTCTAAATCTTCGTCAATTGGTTCAGCTGGTACTGGTGAATGGCGATGGCACGCGAATTCGTGTCATTGCGGCACCATTGCCAAAGCAAGTTGCGGTCGGCGATCAATTGTCAGGTGTCGGCGTGGCGTTGCTCGATGATGAGGAGCAGAGCACATCGATCGCAGTGGCGGGAAATCTTCATTGGCGACCCAGGCAACCCGCTTCGCTCGGTTGGCAGGTTCTGGGTGAGTTGAATGTTGATATCACTCGGTTGCCTGACATCGTGGCACTCAGTCGCCGACCATTGATGGATGTCGATTCGCAGGTCTTCTTTTCGATGATTGGTGCCGCCAATCAGGCAGGTTCAATGTCCGCCGAAAGTGAACCGCTCGGGCCGATCGCCGCGGCAATGCGAGCAGCGGCGGTGGATGTCAGCCCAACCGATCTGTTGAAGGAACCCGAGAAGTGGATGGGGCAATGGATCACGATCGATGTCGAGACCTTTCGCTGGACTCGCGTTACGGTGGAGCTGGACGAGCGAGCCAAGCAGGTTGGCAGTGATCACTACTACCAAATCGATGCGATCGGCGATCTCGGCAACGTGCAATTGAAAATTGCAACGGAAGGCGGCGGTTCAGTCACGATGGAAAATCGTTATCCCGTGACGTTGGTGGCCGCCGAGTTGCCCGAATTCCTCGCGGACGAGAAGGCCTTGTCGCGAACCGTTTCAACGCCCGTCCGAGTGGAGGGGTTTTTCTATCGGTTGTGGAGCTACGAATCCGACTTCATGGCTTCGCACGGTGGAAAGCAATTCGCACCATTGCTGATCGCGGGACGCTGGGCCGATCGAACGCCAACATCAACGGACCCCATTGGCGTCAGTTGGATTGGAACGTTCGCTGCGGTTGGCGTCATCGCAGCGATCGTGGGGGCACTCGCGTATGCATGGTTCAATCGACGCGGTGATCGATTGGCTCGCCAGCACCGCGTGTGATGCGTTGCTCTTGATGCGTCGCCTTGGTTCCTCATCGCAGAACAGTCCGTTTGACTGTTCTGCGTTGGCAGATGAACTGGATGTCAGAATCCGGTTCAGCGATCGTCGCCGGTTTTCATCTCGAAACCGGTTCGCTCATTCACCGTTTCAAAGAAGCCGCGAATGATGTTGGTTGCTCCGTCGTCACCGATGAGCTGAGCCATGAACCGCTGCTGAGGTTGGCTGAATTGCTCTCGGAGTTGTTCCACATCGGGTTGGAATTCGATGGGTTGCACGACGTAGTAAACCGACTTCGGCGAGTTCGGAGCGACTTTGACGTTGCCCGCTTCGGTGCTGAACACCGCCTGCATGAACTCATTTCCGACTGCGTTCAGTTCTGGGACGTTGCCCATGGACGTTTGCATCATGCCGACCATGTTGAGCCAAGTGAACGGACCCAGGTCGGTGTGCCAGTTGGCTTCTTTGCCCTCTGGAATTGCGTCGGCAAGCTTCTTACCTTGACCAACCGCTTCTGCGATGCCTTCGGCGGCTTTTTGTGCCAGGTCCCGAGCTTCTTGAGTTCGGATCGCCATGATGACTTCGTCGCGAACTTCGTCCAATTCGGGCGTGTAAGCTTCGATGTCTTCGGTCTTCCAAGAGACGTAGCTCTTGGCGTTTTCCAAGTCGACCGAACGCTGAGGTGAGAACTCGGGCTGAGACGGGATGCTCGAGCCATCTTGCATCGCGGCACCGAACATCATCGCGTAGTAAGGTGCACCACGGCGTTGGAGTGATTGTCCCAAACCGTACGATTCACCGATTGGATCATCGCCGATGGAAACACGATTGACCAAGCCGGTCGTGCCGTAGCCCAATCCTTTTTCAGCGGCGATCGCTTCCAAGTCGGGGCGTTTGGGAGCGTCGCTTTCATCTGACACACCGACGGCAACATTGCCTTCGTGAACAGCCATCTCGCTGAAGTAGTCTCGCATCAAACCGTACACCTCAGTGATGGTTTGGTCGAGTTTCTGACGGGCGGTTTCGGAAACCATTTCGGTCGCGATTTGGTCACGCACGTCTTCGAATGGTTGCGGTTTGGTTTCGGCTGGTTCATCGCCCAGGTCCAATCCGTCACCAAGTTCCATTTCGTCGTCGGCTTCGGTGTTGGTTTCTTCCGTGTCAGCGGCTTCATCGTCGGCAGCGTCGTCTTCCTGCAATGCAACCAGTTGAACGGCTTCGTCACGGGAGCGGATCATCGAGCTGTCTTCGGCCGCAGGTTCTTCAGAACTCTCTTCGGAGGCCGTTTCCTCTGTTGAGGTTTCTTCGGTGGAAGCTTCCTCGGCCGGCGTTTCCTCGGTGGAGGTCTCGCTGGTTTCTTCGCTGGCGGGCTCGGTCTCGGTTTCCGCTTCGGCGGTTTCCTCGGTCATTTCTTCCGCGGCTGGTTCTTCTGTTTCGGTAGCGGGAGCTTCTTCTTCCGCGGGCTCGGCGTTTTCTTCCGCAGCGGCTTCGGTTTCCATCGCTTCGAGCTCGTCGGCGGCTTCCTCTGCTTCTTCAACGGGCAGTTGGAAATCACCACCAGCCAGTCGACGCTCGTATTCGGCGCGAATCTGTTCTTCGCTCAACTTCGATTTTTCGCGTTCGACGAACTCATTCAAGTCCGCAACGAGGTATTCGATCTTGGCCGAATCAGGGCGGCGGAATTTTGGTTCTGGGTCCTGGTCGTTTGGATAGGCCAACAAGTCTTTGCCGGCTTCATAGACCTCAGTGATTTGTGACGCGGAGGGCGTTTCATTGGTTTGATCGATGTACTCTTCGACCAAAACGCCGTATGCGTTGACGGTTGCTGATTGGTTGGTTTTCAGGAAATTACGCCATTGCGCCAGTGGCGTCGAAACGGGCAGGCGACCGTTCATCAATCCAACCATCGCACTTCGTTGGTACAAATCCGCCAACAAATGCATTCGCAAATGTTCGTGCAGTTGGATGGGACCCATTTGGTTTCTGGTGAATTGCATCAACATCGAACTGATTTCGTTGTCGCTGAGCAATCCATCGGTGTAACGACTGAGCCAGGTGCGAACCATGGTGTCGTCCAGGTCGAAGCCGGCCTTTTTGGCTTCGCTGTAGAACCGCATCGTGTTGATGGTGGCTTCATTGCTCGGATTGGCATCGATGCCGATCGATTGAATTTGGCCTGATTCTTGGTCGTATTGGAAACCAGGGACCTGTGGCACACCGCCGCGACGAATGGTTTCTTGGCCCAAATCGCTCAAGAACCCGACGACGGCACGGTGTTGCTGGGTCGTGCGAGCAACGCGGCTCTGAGTCAGCGTGACGCCGTCATATTCCGCGACGACCGGGTCCGAATTGGATCCGCCTCCGCGTCGCAGGTAAGTGTCCAGCGCAGGCAAGACGACGAACGCGAACAATGCCAACAAAGTCAACAAGACCATCAGTGGCTTAAGGTTGCGTCGAAAAATCTCGAACGGGCTGCTGCTCATCGTTGGGTCCAAAAAACAAAATGGTTGCAATTCAAACCGCAGAGGGTATCCCCACGGGAATTTACTGGTCAAGGTGAGTTGAATCGAGAGCTCACCCATGGGGCAAGCACCCCATGGCGAATCGGAGGCCGATTGCCCAAAAGGATTGTTAAGATGGGCGGACGAAGCAGTCTGGCTGGTTCGTCACCCGCAGGCGGCGGCTCGCAGCGATCATATGCGAGCCAACCGCCGGGAAGATTCTCTACCAGATCCGAATGCGTTCGTCTGGTGCAATGTACAGCGGATCGGTTTCATCGATTCGGAATGCGGTGTACCAAGCGTCCATGTTTCGGACAATTCCGTTGACCCGGTATTCGCTGGGGCTGTGTGGATCCGTGATCAAACGTTTCCGCAGTTCTGGTTCGCGATACAGACGACGCCAAATCTGGGCCCATCCGAGGAAGAATCGCTGATCGCCGGTCAAATTATCGATGACCTTGGCCGATTCGCCTTCGAGTGACAGACGATAGGCTTCGTAGGCGACGCTCAGGCCGCCCAGGTCGCCGATGTTTTCGCCCAGCGTCAGTTCGCCGTTGACGTTCATGTCTTCGAATGGTTTGAACTCGTTGTATTGGTCGACCAGGCCCGAAGCTCGCTTCTCAAATTCTTCGCGATCCTTCGGTGTCCACCAGTTCACGAGGTTTCCGTCGCCGTCGTACTTGCTGCCTTTGTCATCGAAGCCGTGTGAAAGTTCGTGGCCGATGACCGCACCGATTCCGCCGTAGTTGACCGCGTCATCGGCGGCCAAGTTGAAAAATGGCGGTTGCAGGATCGCAGCCGGGAAGACGATTTCGTTCATCGTCGGGTTGTAGTAAGCATTGATCGTCTGAGGCGTCATGTGCCATTCGTTGCGATCAATCGGGCCGCCCAATTTGGCGAGTTGACGTTCGGTTTCGAAAATCGATGCGGCGATCAAGTTGGTCGCGGGTGACTCATCGGTGATCTCGAGTTTGGTGTAGTCCTTCCACTCGTCGGGGTATCCGATCTTGGTGTGAAACTTGCCAAGTTTCGTGAGAGCCTGTTTCTTCGTTCCTTCGCTCATCCAGTCGCGAGATTCGATCCGTTCGGCGAAGGCACGTTTGAGGTTCTCGACCAATTCGTTCATACGACGCTTGGCTTCGGGAGCAAAGTGCTTCTCGACGTAAAGCTGACCGACGACCTCGCCCAACACGCTGCCGGTCAAATCGACCGCTCGTTTCCACATCGGTTGTTGTTCATTGATTCCCGAGATGGTTTTGTCGTGGAATTCGAAGTGGCGTCGTTCCAGTTCTTCGGTCAACACCGATGCGTAAGCGTCGATGGAGTGAAATTGGAAGTAAGCCTTCCACGCCGCGAGATCGTGGCTTGCGAAAATATCGCTGAGCGATTTTAGGTAGCTGGGCTGACGCACAACGAAGGTGTCTTGGTCGGTCAGGCCAATCGCCTTGGTCATCGCGGGAACGTTGAAGCCTTCGATGGTTGCGTCGACTTCGCCCAACGCGAGCTTGTTGTAGGTCTTCTCTGGATCACGATTTTCGGTTTTGGTCCATTGGTTCTTTGCCAGTTCGGTTTCGATGGCAACGACTTGCTCGGCCAGCTCTTCGGCTGATTCAACCGACAGGGCGTTCAGCATGTCTTTAACGTAGACCTGCAACGCTTCACGAGCCGAAACATATTGCGGGTCGTCTTCGAGGTAGTAGTCTCGGTCGGGGAGCGTCAGCCCGGATTGAGACAGGTACACCGTGTAGGTGTCGCTGGCTTTGGCATCGACACTGACATAGGCACCGAAAGGAGCATCCACTCCCAAGCGTGACAGTTGTCCGATTGTGGCACCCAAGTCGTCTTTTGAATTCAATCCTTCGACGACATCCAAGACTGGCTGGATGGGTTTGAGTCCCATCGAGTTGCGTTTTTCGAGATCCAGCACGCTGCGGTACAGATCGCCAACTTTTTGAGCCGGAGTACCCTTCTCGGCTTTCTCTTCGGCTGATTGCTCGATCAACGTCCGGACTTGTGTCCGCGTTGCGTCATCCAAAACGGTGAAGATCCCATAGTTGGATTTGTCCGATGGAATGGGAGTGTTTTCCAACCACTCTTCGTTGGCGTGCAGGTAGAAGTTTTGTCCCGGCTCGACGGTCGTGCTGAACAGCGATTGATCGATGCCCGAGACTTTGGTGGCCTCGGTCTTGCTGGCTTTGCTGGGGGCCTCCGCCGAAACAACGGATGGCGTCAATGCGGTGCCAATCAGGATCAGCCCCGCAGCGGGAATGCTGACCGAGGACAAACCGGCCAGGGCATTTCCAAAGCAGCCCTGCAGGCGATTCCACCGAGAAAATCGGGGAGAAGTTGTTGAAAGCAAACGAATGGTCACGAGCAATCCTTTTGTCGAAACGAGTCGATTGAAGGGAATCAATGAGATGGTGCGAAGTCAGCGGAGAAATGACCGATACGATTCCAGCAAACTGCCAGTTCGGGAGGTCGGTCTCCGGGGGCATCGTCCCACAAATCTGGGCCGGTGTCAGGTGCCGAAACACGACACTCGTGCACCTTGGGCGGGTAAGATGTCTGGCCCCCCTGTTCTCCCGCCTTTCGTTGCTTCTGCGAGGAAATCATGCCCAAGTCTCACCCCACGCCCGAGTCGCAATCGGTCTCTCGTCGCCGGTTCCAGAAAACGGCCGCGACCACGTTTGTGCTGTCCGCCGGAACGGCTTTGTCGCGTGCCCGGGCAGCAGGGGCCAACGACCGCGTCGGTCTGGGGTTCATCGGTGTCGCTAATCGTGGCAGCCAATTGATGAAAGCATTCGCCGAACACGAGGATTGCCAGCCCGTCGCCGTGTGCGATGTGGATTCCAATTCATTGGCAGCGGCTGCGAAAAAGGCCGGCGAAACGGCGGGGAGCAGCGTCTATCAAACGGGCAACTATCGCGAATTATTGGAACGTTCCGACGTCGATGCCGTGGTCATCGCCAGCCCTGATCACTGGCACGCCTTGCAGATGATCGAAGCCTGCCAAGCGGGCAAGGACGTTTACGTCGAAAAACCATTGTCGGCAACGATCGTCGAAGGCCGAGCGATGGTCAACGCCGCTCGCAAATTCAATCGAGTCACGCAAGTCGGCACGCATCGCCGCAGCAGCCCGCTGTATCAGGAGTTGGCCGGGCGGGTGCAGGATGACTTGCTGGGCAAAGTCTGCGTGTCGCGTGCCTATCGGCTCAGCAACATGGCACCCGGTGGCATCGGCAAGCTTCCCCCGTCCAAGCCACCTGCGCATCTGAACTGGGACATGTGGGTGGGGCCGCGGGCCGAGCAACCCTATCAAGACAACATTGCTCCGTACAAATTTCGTTGGTGGCAGGACTACAGTTCGCAAATGGGGAACTGGGGAGTGCACTACCTCGACGCGATTCGTTGGTGCCTTGGCGAAGAGGCACCGTCCAGCGTTTGTGCGATGGGCGGACGTTTTGGTGTCGACGATGACCGAACGATTCCGGACACGATGGAGGTGACGTTTCAGTTTGCGTCGGGACGATTGGCGGTCTTTGGTCAATACGAAACCAGCATGAACCCAACGCTCGCGTCAGGCGAAATCGAACTGCGCGGCACCAAGGGAACGGCGTACGTTTCTGAACGTCAGTACGAGATCCTTCCTGAACGACGCGGCCAGTTTTCGAAGCAAGAAGACTTTGCCAAACCGGAGACACGTTCGGAGGTTTCAAACAATCACGTGCTGACCGTCAATCACGCTCGCAATTTCTTGGACTGCATGGTGTCGCGCGAACGCTGTCACGCTGATATTGAGATCGGTCATCGCAGCACCACGTTCTGTCACCTGGCGAACATTTCGCAAACGTTGGGCAAACGATTGGATTGGGATGCAAAGGCGGAGCGGTTCACCAACGACGAAGCGGCCAACGAAATGTTGCACTACGAGTACCGTGCCCCGTGGAAATTGCCCACGGTTTAAGGCGTCACCCTCCGAATTCTTGGCGAATCCGGCTACGTCATCGCTGCGTAGGCCAGGTTCCACCTGGCGGTGGTCGTTGGTCGCGGCGTTCACCATGCCGTTGGAATGACCTGCTGCGATCCCGCCTCGCTTTGTTCCAAAGCATCGGACGGCGCGCCATGTGGAACATGGCCTACGGGGGGGCGGGGCGTTGCGTCGATAGTATGTTGGTGTCGGTTGCTGTGCATTCAGAGTGTAGGCCAGGTTCCACCTGGCGATGGTGATACGCTAGCCCAGGATGCAATCGCGAGCGAAGTTGAATCACACTTCTCGCTTTGTTCCAAAGCATCGATTGGGGTCGCCAGGTACAACCTGGCCTACAAGTGAATGGTTGGCTGAAGACCCTCTTATTTCAGCTTGTTCTCCAGTGATTCCAGTTGCTTTTGAACTCGCTGCTCGACTGCTTCGGGGCGGCTGAGTTCAGCGATGGACTCACTGATTTGTTGCAACTGCTTTTCCAATTGCTGGATGTGCATTTGCTTCATTCGGATTTGCTCCCTTTCAAGTTCGATGAACATCGCCTTGAGTCGGTCTTTGACTTTTGATTTTGCTGCGTCAGTTGCTTCGTTGTCGCTTGCTTCACTCAAACTCTTGAGCTCTTCGGCTATCTGCTGGCGTATTCTCTGAGTCTTCTCGACAACGTTTGGTATCGAAGCCGGCTTGTATGCCGGTGGAGCGGCAAACGGATCGGCTCCCGTTCCGGCCCCAAATGGATTTGATGTCTGCTGTGAGGCAGTCTTCTTGGGCGGGGACCCGCCAAACGGGTCGACGGTGGCGGGAGCAAATGGATCGTATTTTTGAGAGGTTGGTGCGAATGGATCTTGGTTGGCGAGTTCTTTTGAAAAGAACAAGTCAATGCGTGGGCGTCGGCCGCTGGTCTCGGACGACTCGGCCAAATCCAACGTGATCGCGACGTATTGTTCCATGTTGGATTTCAAGGCCGTCTGGCTTCCAACCGGGACCTGCAACCACATGCTGCTTTGGTCTTTGGGAATGCTGAAGTCACTGGGCAGGAATGTCACGCGGTTCAAACCAAATCGCAATGCTTTCAGGCGAATCTTTCGTTTCCAAGAATCGACGTCTTCTTCTTTCAAACCCTCCGGCATACGAGCGATGACATGCCGCTCGGGCTTGTCAGGGATCGAGAGCTTCATGTCCAAGTCGATCAACCCCGAGGTGGGCTTTCGATACTGAACGGCGGAGACTGAGCCGCCCCCCATGCCTCCCATTCCACCTCCGCCGTAATCGTAGTTTGGAAAACACTTCAGGACGTCCTGGACCGTCATGAAAGGTTTGGTCTCGAAGTCATAATCGGGACCGAGAAGGATCGTGACCTTGAGAGGGAGGTTGGAAGGTGAGGGAGGAGCCGTGCTTCCCATTCCCATCCCTCCGTACATGTCATCCATCCCCATCCCCATTTCCATACCTCCTTGCGCCTGCAGCGAACCAGTGGGCATGGTGATGCCAAACATCAAAGAAAAGACAACCGCAAACAGCAGACTCAGTCGTGTGCACATGAGAATTCTCCGAGTAGGGCAGGTCTCACCTGGCGATGGTGATGGGCGTTGATGGGGGGCTTGCGAGGTGGTTGCTAGGACCGTTCGTTTGGTTTGAATCCGATCGGCCGGTGGGAACCGGCCCTACGTCGCCCATTGGCTCCGCCCAATGGAGTCCGATGCGCGTATGTTCCATCGGGCGGAGCCGATGGGCGACGATGTCTCACGGTTGTTTCTTAACATCGAGGCTTCGTTGCAGCGATTCGATCTGCTTCTGTATGAGTTCCAGTTGGGAATCGATCTCGGCCAGCGAGGTGGTTTCGTTCTTTGTCTGATCGTCCCACACCGATTCGGTGACCGGACCCGCGAGGACAAAGTCGGGGCCAACCGCTTCTGACGGAGTCGAGGACGGATGACTGGCGGGGCGTGTGACAATGAAGGGTGGTTTCGTTGTTCTTGATCGGTCCCAAAGGTTGATCGCCGCCAACGGGATGGAAGCCGCGACGAGTACCGTCAGTAAAATCGCGAGACGGATGTTGGGTCTTTTCGATGCCATCACTTCGCTCGGTAGAGGAATGCTAGGTTGTTGCACGTGGGCCAAGCAGGCTTCCAGCAAACGCTGCGTTTCTTCGGCGCTGCTGATTCGATTTCGTGCATCCTTGCGAAGCAATTGATAGACCAAGTGGTCCATCCAAACCGGAACGCTCGCTTGGCTTTCTCGCATCGGACGATGAGGATGATCCGTGATCCGGCGCAGAATTCCGTAGCTGGTTTCCGATCGAAAAGGCGGGCGTCCTGTTGTCATCGCGTACAGAACACACCCGAGTGCAAAGAGATCGCTGCGAGCATCGACCGATTCACCACGTGCTTGTTCAGGTGACATGTACTGCGGCGTTCCCGCGATCACACCGGAGCGTGTGACGGTCACATCATCGGCGGCCCGGGCCAGACCAAAGTCGGTCAACATCGTTCGGTCGACGGCAGGTTCGATCAGGATGTTGGCGGGCTTCACGTCACGATGCACCAATCCTTGTCGGTGGGCGGCAGCGAGGGCTGCGGCGACTTGGATACCGATCCGCAGCACATCGGTGATCGGCAGCTGACCCTCGGTGTCGATGCGTTGTTGCAGTGTCCGGCAAGCCACATACGGCATCACCAGGTAGGGCAGGGTGGCCGATTCACTGACAGATAAAATCGGCATCACATTGGGGTGCACGATCGCCGCGGTCGCTTGTGCCTCGCGAAGAAATCGTTTGCGAGCCGTTCCGATCGAGGCCAAGTGGGGCGACATGACTTTGATCGCCACCGGACGATTCAGTTCCGGTTGAAAACCCTTCAGCACAATCCCCATTCCGCCATGCCCGATCACGGACTGGACTTCGAACTCACCGAGTTTGCCAATCGCATCGGGCTGATCGGTTGGCTGCAGAAACGACACCGCGAAATCGGCCAACCAAGCCGTCTCGCTGGGTGCGGCCAACTTGGGTGTGTCGAGCGCGAGGCTGCCCGACATGGTTTCACGCCGAAGCGATTCGCGAATCCCGTGGGAGGACTCAGCGAACTGTTCGATTCTGGTTTGGCAAAGCTCGCATTCGTCGAGATGGGAGGTGACGTCTTCGTCCGTCTGTGCGTCGGCGTGCTCGTCGAGCACCAATCGCAGGACATCGTCGCTGGGGTGCCAGGCGTTCACTGCATCACCTCGTTGAGAACCAATCGAATGCGACGCAAAATGCGGGAACGGGACATGTAAATGCTGCCCGCGGAAACGTTCAGTTCTCCGGCGATTTCAGCGACCGGTCGGCCTTCGATCATCGTGCCCCAAAACGCTTGCCAGCTGGTCGGGGCAAATTCGGAGCGGACTTTCTCGGCGGCCCAAACAATCAATTCATGTTGGTACTGATCCTCCAACGCGGGATCATCAATGGCGGGCTGTTGGTCGAGTTGCAACAGTGCGTCCGTGCCGCCCTGGCCGGTGATCTGTTTTCGCTGGCGAGCCATGTACTTGATGACGACGTTGCGGGAGACCTGGTGGACCCAACGCCGGAACGAGGCTTCTTTGCCGTCGTCAGAGAACCCATCAATGCTGCGTGCGATCGAGATCAGGACTTGCTGCGTGACGTCGGCAACATGCGACGGGGGCGTTCCTTGCCGTGCGACCAGGTGCTTGAGAAACGGCTCGTAGGTTTCGACAAACGACCACCAGGCCGATTGGTCTGCCGCACCGCCCAATCGAACGATCAAGCTCGGTCGTGTTTCGGGAGAATGCATGGCTGGGGACCACCGAAAAGAAAAGCTGCACCTGCTCCGTCACGTGGCTCCTGTCGGAGCGACGAAGGGAAGGACACTTGTCGTCTAAGCAACGCGTCAACAATAAGTGACGATGTTAGCGGTGTGGCGCAAGCCGCCCGGTAAGGAACCGGAGGGCTCGCGCCCTTCCGCTACGTCACTTATTGTTGACGCGTTGCTAAGAAGAACAGTCCTCCAGCGAGCGAGAATCTCACACCTGTCGAAAAGTTTTTTCAGATTCAGTTCTGTTTCGCTGGTTCACCCAGCGTTTCGCGAATGGCGTCGGCCAATTGTTCGCCCAGCTTCGATCCTCCGCCGACGAAGACTCGCGTCACGGTGCCTTCTGCGTCGATCACGACTGTCTGAGGAATCGCGTTGGCTTGGTAGCGTCCCGCCGCGACACCGTCGATGTCCAGCACGACTTCGGGGCTGACGCCAATCCGGTCGAGCGTGTTGCGGATGTCTTCCGCACTTTCTTGCAAGTTGACCGCGACCAAACGGACTTGTTCGGGATCAAATTCGGCAACGGCTTCCTCGATCACCGGCATGGCTTGCATGCATGGACCGCACCAGGTCGCCCAGAAATCCAAAACCAGCGTTCGACCGGTTTGATCGGCGATGCGAAACGGTTCGCCATCCAGTGTTTTGAGTTTGAAGTCTGGAGCAGGGTTTCCCACCAGAGGAGACCGAGTGCCAGCCATCGAATCGTCGCCGCCACCCGAGTCGCCAATGATTGGTTCGGGGGCATTCACGAGCTGCCAAATCGCGTGCGGGTCATCCGCCAACTCAAAGTCATTTCGCACACCGAGATAAAGTTCTTCGCAGTTGGCGAGCGGCAGGCGAATCGGACCGAGGAAAAAGTTTTCACCGATCAACGTTTGATTAATGACGCTCTCGGGAACCAAGGACAATCGATTGCCATCGTGCATCTTGCCTTGCACGGTAAGGCCAGCGGATTCATCCGTTGCTTGATCGGTCGCCAGCACTTCGGGTTCATCATCCACGTCGGCATTGTTCTCGTCTTCCACTTCGACCGGTGGTTTCAGCCAGATGATTTGCGAGATGACATTGCGCGGAATTGAGATCGTTTCCAAACGCGATTCGACTTCGGCGGTCTCTTCGGTCAGGCTGACCAGTCGGCACCGCATCATGTCTCCGTTCCGAGCAATCAGGAGATGGGTTGGCGGACTGTTCTTTCGATTGCGGGGAACGGTCAAAAGTCGTTCGCGTTCCTGTTCGTCAATGACCGAATTCGCATTGCCACCATTCAGATGGAGAGCACGGATTTGTTCACGAGGAAGCTTGGTCTTCTTCGTCATGCTCGACTCAAAAGTGACCTCCCGTTCATCAATTGCAATCACTTTGCCCGGAATGACTTCACCGGTCTTCAAGTAGATCGGTTTTCCGCTGACTGCTTTCTGGATAGCTGCAGGATTGAACGCTTTGTTGAATACATTCCAAACCCCAGCCTTCGCGGCTGGCTGAACAGCGATGACTTGGTTCTGAACGACCCTCAGACCTTTTTTTTGTTGTGCGGCTTCGCGAATTTTCGCAAGCCGCTCGATACGCAATTCCGTTGCCGATTTGGTGGTTTCGATGGTCGGGCGCAGGATGAGTTTGCCTTGGAGGCTGGGAAGCATCGTCGACGCGGCGATCTCCGTTGGTCCAAACCGAAGTGGTGTCGGCTGGTTGTCGGGTTCCGTGTCGAGCAAGCGTCCATGCAGACGCGTTCCTTCGAGTTCCAATCTCATTTGTCCGCGGAGAGACGGCACCGCCGTTTGTGAGGACTGGAAATCGATTGTGTCGATGCTGGAGATCGGAATCGAAATTTGGCTTTGCGTCGCCTCAGCGATGACATGCATTGCTTGCTCGTCGATTCGCTGCAAGCGTCCGCTCAAACGCATTCCATCAAAGGTTCTGATTTGTAAGTAATCAATGGTGGTTGATTGTGGCTCCAGATCACCTTTCGGGATGGCTCGACGAAAGTCCATCACCAGGATTTCGTCGCTCGAGACTGATCGTTCTTCTTCGCCGTCTTCAAATAACCATTGGTCGTCTTGGATTGCCTTCCAGCGTCCTTGAAATGCATCGCCATTGACCAACTGCACGGCTGTATCGAAGCCGGGACCTTCCGAGTTTTCGACTGTCTTCGCGCGATCACTGGACTTCGGATTCAGGCCGGTTGCATGTAGAACCTGAAGCGAACGGATGCGAAGGACGCCGTCGATGTTGCGGAAGTAAATCCCAGTCAGCGCAACTCGCGGCTTTTTGATCGGTAGGGTGTACTGCGTCAGCGTTTCGCCACGCATGGATTCGATCATCACGTGCCGGTTGGTTTGGTCGATTTTTAATGTCACCTGCAGTCGATTGCCGAGTTCTTTCAGTTTGGCAATTGACTGAACACCCGCCAACGAACCGTCTTCCCAGACGGCGACGATGTCTTCGTCCCAAACTTCAATGTGAAAGGCATCCGCCCAAGTGTTCTCTGCGGAACGCGGATCGACGCCCACTGCGATCACGAAGTTGGGCTTTCCTTCCCAACTGATGTCCAGCTCAACGCGGGCTACTTGCGGTAGTTTCAAATCGCGATAAAGGGTTGCCATCGTGGCGCTGGTTTCCAGCGTGCCTTTCGAGTCGGTCCAGCTTTCAATCTGACCATTCGATTCCCAATCGTCTCGGCTGCCGGGACCTTGGAAAACCACGGCGCGGCTGTCGTCCCATCGAAAGATCTGTCGGACCATTGCGAGCGGTAATTCCGACGGTTCGTCTTCCCCCAGAGTGACGATCAACGGATCGCCGACTTCGACAATGTTGCCAAACAGACGATCGCCGTTGAGCAATTCAAATGCAAACTTCCCTTTCGTGGCGGTGATGTCCGTCGGAGATGGGAAGGTGGCGGACGCCAACGTCGAAAACGGAAACTCAAACGGAGTCGCGAAACCGGCGTGTTGCCAGTTCACCACCGGAGCCGCGTCGTCGGCGTTCAATTCGGAGGGCGAGAATTGTCCCTGAACATAATCGCCATTGTTCAGTCGCAGAATTCCAGGCAATTCATCGGCGACCAAGTCGGCAGTGAACATCGGTGAGGTCAGGAATCCAAGAAGGCATCCCAGCAAGGGCATGGACACATGAACCGCCGTGTTTCGTCGTTTCATGCGATCGTGATTCTCAGTTGTTTTCATCGTTCGTAGATCGGCAGGAAACGGAAGTTGAGCGCCATCGCTAGCAGCGACAAAGAGGTTTCGACGGTGGTGCCATAGTTGCCGGAAAAACTGCCGTCTTCGTTCTGTTTGGCCTTCAGTTGACGGATCAATTCCTTGTTCCATTTTTCCCAAGCTTCGACATCGCCTTGAAACAAGGCTTGGGCCTGGTAGTAGTTTCCGTAGCTCATGTAAGCCCCGCCGGAGGTGTCCATTTGATTGGTGAGTGCAGCGAGAGTGGCTTTGAATTCGGGCATGTCCTTGCGGCGAGACACGGCGTAGACCAAACATCCGATCGATATTCGTGGTGTTGAATTATCAAAACCGCCAAGCCCAGCGTAAGCAACTTGTCCGGACGAGCTGGTCATGGATTTGAAGTAAGCCACGCCGCGATCGATCGCTTCGTCAGGGACTTTGACGCCAGCGTTGCGAGCCGCCAATAATCCCACCATGACAGCGCCGCTGACGGAGGTATCGGCGTCTTTGGCGTCCGCACCATATCGCCACCCACCGTAGGAGTTCTTCTTCTGCGACGTCACCGCGCCGCGAACGGCGAGTTCCAAGGCTTCGCCGAGCGAGCGATCGAGTTTCTTGCCGCCGGTGGTGAGCAGGCGTTCGTTGACCACGCCGTAAGCTTCGGCGAGGGCCAAGGTCGCGAAACCGTGGTTGTACATACTGGCGTGACCGCTGTTGCCGCCAAGGATGCCCGAGGTGGGGTCTTGCGAGTTGACGATGCTGATTAGACCGCGGCGGATGTTGCTGCTGTAGATGCCGTAGTTGGGGTCTTCTCCTGAGGCCAGGAACGTCATCACGGCCATGCCGGTTACGCCTGGGCCGGCGTAGGAGCCTTCGGACCAATCGCCCGATTCGCGTTGTGATTTCGCGAGGTATTGCAGGCCTTTTTCGTAGACCTCTCGCACATCACGCGGGACCACATCGCCGAGCTGCGCGGTTGGGAACTGGGCATAGGCGGGGGCCGGCATGAACGTGCCGATTACCATCAGAGCTAGCAGCAGTGATAGATGCACGAGTGTCGTTATCTTCATTTGACCAGTCCTCGTAACTTCAGCATTGGTATTGCATCGTTCGCTCGGTTCTCGAGTCGTTTGATCACGACCATTTGTTCGTCATCGAAGTGCGAGGAGTCATCATCGTTGGCCAATTCGACTAGCCACATAATGAACAAAGAGCCGCTCACAGAACTGCGTCCTTCTGTGGCGGGGATATTCCCCAATTGTTGGATTTTCTTTTGGAAGTGTCCCTGGAGTTCCCGCTGTTGTTTCGCTGTTAACGCCATGCCACGACCGATCGTCGAAAGGAAAACTTTCCCTTGCAGCTCCATCATGACTCTGGATTGTTCTAGTTCGCGTTCCAGGATCTGCTGCGTTTGGTCGTCAGTCATGACATATCGCGTTGCTTTTTCCATGAGGGAACCGTCTCCAAAAATGCCCTGCGACAACTCTTGTTGAAGTGGCGACGCCAATTGGTAGGCTTCATTGATATTGGCGTTGTTGTCCTTATGCTCCATCCTCAGAAATTTCTCACGAGCTTGGTTGACTCGATCAAAGAAACGTTTGATGTCACCTTGACCAGCCAGACGCAGGCAGTCCTTTTGGCTCTCTGTTAAAGGAGTGGATTGCTCGATTCGGACAAATTGCAATTCGATTTTGTTTTGCAGACCTCTTCGGCATTGCTCCTCATCGCGTCCGGCGGTTTGGAAAATCCAACTGTCAAATTGCGCTAGGCTGATTTGGTTCTGAGCCTCACATCGGTGAGTCGACACTGCGACGATGGACCCTAGGAAAGTTGCGAGGGACCACGTCAACAATTTGTTTGTGTTCATGGCAGCCATTCCTTTTCAAGGAATAGTTCAGCATTCTGACCGAGCATCACACTGATGTTGACTTGCTGGAATGACGCCCAGGCAACTTGTTGCTCGGTGGTCAAAACCTTTCGCAACAGATTGCTGGGAATGATGGGGACGAATCGTTGGTTGTCGATATAGGCAACGACCCACTGGGAATCCAAATCCGGCCATTCTTCCAGGAAGACCTCTCGAAGTTTTCGTTGTTGGGATTTGCTGAGGGTCAATTTGTAAGTCACCAAAGCGGCCAGATAGTCAGAAGCCGCTTCCTGCTCGAATCGTTCGCGTTGAGAGGATTCCTGTTTGTATTTTTGGTATTGCTCATCCGACAAAAGTAGGGGGAGATACTCCATGGTGTCTTCGCGGATGCGTCGCACGGGATTTTGATTGAGCCTTTGTCCATCCAGTCCTCGGTATTGAATGGTAGAAGCTGTCCTTCCTCGAACCTTTGGGTCGAGGATGTCCACCATCCCTTCGAGTGAATCTTGAGCGGACTCAACAATGGCTTTCATCTGTTCTTCGGTCGGTTCGCAGACTCGGTGCACAAATGAAAGTTCCGCATTCACCAACGGTTTAAGAAACTCAGGCGGTATGGGTTTCTTCGCCGGCGGTTTGGGTTCTTCTGCTACCAATTGATTGAGAGCATTGAATTCTTGTACTGCTTGCACTCTCTGTTCCTGTGATGAGACAGGACGAGTCGTCAATGCCAACAGTCCAAGCAACAGGAAACTCCAGCGGCGGGTGACCATCAGGTGCCTCCCAGTCGGCTGAAGTATTGATCCAGGCCGCGACGGAATTCTTCGGGCAGTTCTGCGCCGGTTTCACCCGTCGATTGGGTGACGTTTTTGTTCTCACGCACTTCTTTTTCGTTCTTGCTTTTGCCCAGCAATGCCAAAGCGGAATCGGTGCTGTTGCCACCGCCTGATCCGCCACCCGGTGAACTGCCGCCACCTCCGCCGCCCTTCGGGTTGATGCGTTTGGATCGCAGGATCAACTCAATCGCTTCGGTCTCGGCTGCGATGGCTTGCGAGCCCGTGTTGGGTTGCTTCAAGATCGAAGTCGCGTCGGTCATCACAGCATCAACTTGCGTTAGCATCTTGAGCTCTTTCCCGAAATGCTTGGTCGCGTCCGGCAATTCGCGGATGCGTTCAATCACGTCCACAACCCGTTCGTTGATCTCCGTTTGAGTTTTGGCCAGCGTCTCGGCCGTGGCCTCGTGGTCCGTGGCGTCAACGGCCGCTTTGGCTTGTTCGGCCACGCGAGTTTCGTCACGCAGGTTGACTTCGGATTCCAGAATTTGCATCACGTCGCGAACGATCGATGGTGGCAAACTTTCCGGTGACTTGCCGCCGGGGCAACTGCCGTTGCAAGCGGGATCGACCAAGTTTTCAGCCCAACGGTCCAGTGAGTCCGACCAGAACTCACACTGTGCGACGGACATGCCCTGTTGTTCTTTGATCGCCGCGGAAAGTTGACGCAGGCCACCGATCACATCACTGGATTTCATCTCGTCCAAGGTGACTTTGAACTGAGCGAAGCGTCGTCGTTCAAAGTAGGCCTCCATGTCGTCCATGATGTAGGAGATCTGTTCGGTGCTTTCATCCTCGGCGGTTTGAAGTTCCGTGAATACCTCTTTGACTTCGTCGTCGATGCGCGGGGCACTTTGGCCGAACGCGGGTTCGAGGTGATTGGTCAGTTGCTTGGCGACCAAGTTCTGTTTGCGTGAGGCAGCCTTCAGTCGTTTGACCAACGTGCTGCCTTCCAGGTTTGCCAGGATGAGATTGAGTTCGTCGGCGATTTTGTCGAATTCGTCGAGCAGTTCCTTTTGCTCGGTGATCGCTTGGGCCATCTTCAGCGGCTCATCCTTCTTCGGTTTGTCATCCGAAGGTTGGCTCTTGCCCATCACGGTGGTCGTTGGCAAACGCAGCGCAGGGTTGCTGGGTTTCTTTGGTCCGCCGGGCGAACCTTTGCCTTCGTCGGGTGAGTTGGCGGAGGATTCCATGTCGGCCAACTGCGGTGCCGCTCGCGGTTTCGGGCCGGGGTGCTTGGACATTTCAGATCCGGGGCCCAGGCCGCCCGCACGGCTTTGTCCCGCTTTGGGGCCGCCGGGACTTTTAGGGCCAGGCTTCGATGCAATCTTCGGTGCTTCTTGGGCCGCGTCATCCAGCAAACTCGCGACGCTGGGCATCCGGTTGTCGGACAGATCTTGCAAGACTTGCAGCATCTCCGCCCAACGTTCCAGGTGGCCAACTCCGATTTCGGGATTCTTCGAGGCTGCCAAAACCAACTGGTCGCCGACTTGGCCGAGCCGTTCCAAACGACGCCCATTGGATCGTTCGGAGGATGCCTGGCGTTCGATGTCGCGTTGGTGCTGGTCGAGTTCGACTTCGTCGGCGGACAACGCTCGAAGTTGTTTGTTCTTTTCGTGGAGTTGTCGTTCCCGGTCGCGAACATCGAGGGCTTGGCGGTGCCATTTGCTCAATTGTTCGGTCATCCAGATCGCATGTTGGTCCGGGGTGAGGACGTACAACAAAAACGGCGGTGACAACACACGAGCACGCTCGGGCAAGTAATCCTCCGCCCAAACTTGCAGTTCGATTGGTTGAGCGGGAATCCCCAGCGACTTGGCCGAGAACGTTCCCATCGCTTCCAGGCTGGCCGCGGTCGGATCACCCGCCGCGAGAGCCCGTTCGCCTTCGGCCGGTTCTTCGACCGCACCGACGTCCATGCCTTTCCACTGGATGCCAACGCGGCGGATGCCGAAGTCGTCGTTGGCACGGACCTGGAAGGTCAAGGTTTCTGAATCCAACACGACCGCTTGGCGTTCCAGACCATCGCAGATCAGTGTGGGGGCCTCGTCGTCAATCGCTTCGATCGACAACGTGAATGGTTCGCGTCCTGTCAGTCCCATCTGGTCACGCCACTGGAATTGCAGCGTCTCGGTTTCAATGGCTTGCACAGGATCGCTGGCCAATTGCGGTCCGTCGACCGGACGCGATTGTTCGTTGACCTTGCCGTCGGCCAATTCACGATTGGCAATCGCGGTCACAACAGCTTGGCTTCCGCGAACGACGGTCAAAGAGCCGCCTCGCGTGTCAATTTGTTTGGGTTCGGGTTGGCCGAGGTATTCGGGCAAGTTCACGTCCGCGACAATCTTGGAAAGCTCGGGACGCAAAGTGGGTTTCAGCTTCACCGACTGCTTCACGTCGCCAACGGTGAGCGACATTGGATGTTCGCTGAGTTGAGGCGGCACCGCAAAGGCGTACTGCCCGTCGCGGAGGGTGGCTTGGATTGGTTTTTGTTGACCGATGTGCAGTTCGGCGGACTCGGGTTGCCAGCGAGAATCGGCGCTCAAGGCAACCGGCAGGACCACGGGTTCGCCGTGTGGGATGTAGACGTCGTTTGCCAACGCGTCGATTCGGGTGAACGTGTACCGTGGCGTGGAACCCCAGGGGGCCAACAACCGAGTCATCGCGTTGCCGGTTGCGGCGGGGTAGGTCACCGCCAAGGCTCCGATGGCCAGCACCGTTGCGGCGGCCAAGCCGGTCCAGGCTTTGTACCAGGAGTTCGGTGCCGCGCCGCGGAAGTCTTTGCCGGCCGCGTCGTCAGCGACTTGCGTCATCGCAGCTTGGCAAAGCTCGGGCGAGCGGGCTTGTTCGGACGCGTTGTGAGTCAGCTCTATCACGCCCAACAATCGGTCGCCGATCGAGGGCATCTTTTGGCTCAACAATTTGGCCAGCGGCTCGAGGGCTTGGTGCTTGTAGACCCATTTGTAGATGGCCCACGGAACAATCGCGATCAGTGCGAATCCGCCGATCCAAAGCAGGCCTCGCAGAATCGCCGGCGTGTCGGTGAAGCGGTCCATCCCGTAGACGAGCAGGAACGCCAGCCCAATTCCTGCGACCACAATGGCGACGGCTTCGGTCAGTTTGATTTGCCAAACTCGCCTCCGGTAAGCCAGCAATTGCTGCTTGAGCGAATCGGGAATGCGCAGATTTGTTTGCGCGGGTGAATGGTTGTCTGCAATCTTCATATCAATCCGACTCCCTTGCGACCGATCCAAAACAATGCCAACAGAGCGATGAATCCACCGACGATTGCCGGGTGACTCCAAAGTGCGATGCGACGAATCGAAGGCGGACGATCGGGCATGGCGGACAGCCACGCGATCACGTCTTCCACTCGATCGACGGTGAAGACTTGCCCATTGGTGACGCGAGCGATCTCTTGCATCACGTCGGGGCGAGCCGGTTTTCCAATTTGTTCCAAGGCGACTCCCTGAGCAAACACCGTGGTCTGCAATGAGTCACCGGTTTGTTTGCAAAACAAAGTCAACTTGTGTTCGCCAGGTTCTTCCGGTGTGAAGCGGCCTGCGAACGCACCCCAGGCTTCGCCCGAGGATTGCAATTGAATCGTTTGTGAACGGCCCGACGGAGCCACAATTTGCAGCGTTACGTCACCACCGGAGAGCGGTTCGCCACTGGCTTCCATCACGTTTGCGTTGACGCTGACCGTTTGGCGGACTTGCGGTTGTTCGGGTGAGTAATACAGCCGCATCGTTTCGCCTTGGGCCATGTTCCGGCGATACGCCATCCAGCGAACGACTTGGCCCCAGAACCGATAGTGGTACAAGTCCTCGACGCCTTTTCGCCAGCGCCAAGCACCGTCGGTTCCCATGAACAGGACCTTGCCCGCTCCATACGTTCGCGTGACCAGCAGCGGCAGACGGCCGAATCGGTTGCTGACCTCTTGGTGAACGAGCAACGTTTCCGACCCCGGTTTCGCGGCCAACACCGGGGCGTACCACTGGAAGCCAGGCAGGTTGCTCCAGACTTCCAGGTTGTCGTCGGCGGTGTCGGCGAGTTTGGTCAGCAAACTGCGACGACCCAGTTGTGTGAGTTCGAAGTGCTGTGCGGTGCGTGAACCCCAACCGCCCGGTTGGCCTTCGTCGAGCGTGACCGGCAACAGATCTTTCAGCGGTGTTTCCCGCAAGCTGAACTGGCGGCCTTCCCAACCGGGAATGAAGACGAGACCGCTGGCCTGTTGTTCGACCAAACCGTGCAACCATTCGCATTGTTCGAGCGTCAATTGATTGTCGTCCAAGCCCACGTCGCCGAGGAAGACGACGTCGTACTTCGATAGCTCTTCTTTGGTGTCCGGGAAGGTCGCGATGTAATCGGCGTTGCCTCCGCCGCGAGCGTCGAGGCCCGGGTGAAAGAGCAAGCACGAAACCTCGACACCGGGGTCTCGCGACAAAGCGTTTCGTAGATAGCGGTATTCCCAGCGAGGCACCGATTCGATCACGAGCACACGAAGTTTCTCTTCTCGAATGGAGATCGGCGCGGTGATCTCGTTGTTGTCATCGAGCAGCTCGTTGGGATGTTTGCTGATCGTCAGCGTCAGCGTTTCATCGCCGAGGTCTTCTGGTTCCCAATCGACCGAATCATTGGTGCGGCCCATCGCGGCGATGCGAATGTCCTTGGTGATCGTCTCGCCTTTCGAGGTGGTCATCGTGACCGTCGCGGCGTGGTCTCGCGGCAGCGAACTTTCGATCGAAAACGGGATTCGAACCTTCTTACCGCCGATCGCAAACGTTGGCACATCGAAGCTGAGCAGTTCGACATCGGGCAAACGTTCTTCGCTGCCAACTGGAACGGTGAACACGGGAATGCCCATCGATCGCAGACGTCCGGCCGCACGCACGGGCGCGTCGCCTTGGTTCCAGTCACCGTCCGATGCCAGCACCACACCGAGCAAATGTGGGTGCTTGCGAACCACGTCCAGCAGCGGACTGGAAAGGTCGGTGCCTTTCTCTTCCATGAACTCAGTGGTTTCACCGGGAGCGACTCCGGCAGGATTGGAGATCGGATTGATGCGGTTGGGATTGTTCGGTTCTGGTTTGGTTTCGGCGAACGGTTCGATGACCACTTCGGCGCGTGACTCGAGTGACTTCCAAGCCTCCATTTGGGTCAGCGATGCGATTGCTTCTTCGCGGGTTTGAGGTTCGGACTGCACCACGTCGCGTGTTTGCATGCTGCCCGAATCGTCGTACAGCACCGCAACGACAGGTTTGTCATCGGGAACATATTGTTCGACCCATTCGGGACCGCCGAGCAAAATCGCGGCGACCACGACGACGATTAAACGCAACCCTTCCAGCAGCACGGTCGCTTTACGGAAATGGTTTCGCCAGCACGCGAGGAAACCAAGCACTAGCGTCGCTGCGATGGCGATCACCGCGATGGCGATGGTCCACGGCGTCCAGGCGAACGAGAGTGAATGAGTTTCGATCATGCCGTGGCACCTCCGACGGATGGGGAGGCCGCTTGGGCGGATTGCCGCGGCAAACACAAGATGGCTTCACCGATCATGGCAATCAGCATCAGAATCAGAAACGCTCGCCAGACTTCGTCGACCAAGGAATTGGATTCGCCCGCGGTTTGGTTGACGCGTTCCAGCACCAAGCCTTGGAAGAGGTCATCGATCTGAGATTCTTTCAACGTATCGGTGGCGTCCTCGCCTGCTGAGCGATTGATCGCGTTGTAGCGATCGCCGTCGGCGTAGACCCCTGCGGTGAAAGCATGTTCGGTGGACAGCGAATTGTCAGGGCCTTGCAGTCGTTTCCAGTTCGCCGCCAGTTCGGCATCAACGGTTCCGGCGTCCAGGCGACCGGTGTTGGCGAGCGAGGCGGCACCGTCGACCAAGGCTCGCTGGATCATCACGTATAGCACGACACCGTCGGACGAAAGAGTCGAATCCTTGCCGGTCGGCGTTGTGCCGCAGAAGTAAACTCCGCCGCGAGGCGTGGGGACTCGGACCAAGACGGGTTCGTCGTTGGATAACTTGGCCAGCGTAGTGGTTTCGCCAGAGAGTGCCGCGAGGCGATGCACTTTCAGCTTTCCAACCGGCAAGGAAGCTCCCGCCAATGTCTTGCCCAGCAAATCCGCTTCGCCTCGCCATGTCGCGATGGACACGTCGTCTTTCAAATCCGTCCAAGGGGAATAGGACACGCCGAACAATTCCGCCTTGGGATTCGGGTTGGCGGGAGGAAAGAAGATCACACGACCGCCGCGGTCCAAAAATGATTCCAAGCGTTTGCGAAGCTCGGCATTGGATGCGCCGACGGGCAGCGGGGCTTGCCAAAGCAAGAGTGCGGTTTCATCCCAGGCGATCGATGGAACTTCGGCGGGCAGGAGGACCTCCGCGGAAGCGTCAATGTTGGGATCCGGAGTGATCTCCGCCGCCAATCGCAGCACGTTGGCAACGTCTTCGTTCGAAGACACGACCACCGTTTTTCGAGGCGGTGGCTGATCGAAGACGAAGTAGTACGTGTTGTCAGCGTTGTTGCCATCAGCAGGCAAAGACACGTGCCCAAGTCCGCGTTCTTGCTCACGATCCAAGGGGACTCGCAAGTCAGTGAATTCGCCCGAACCAGAATCAAGTGGCAGCTCGACAATCGATTCGGCTCCATCGAGATCCATGCGGATGGATGTGTTCGCCGGTGTGTTCGATGTGTCGCCGTCTTCAGAATCGCTTTGAAGTTTGCCTGACAGCGTCAGCACTCGCTCGTCGCCTTCGGTTCGCAGAGCAATGTCGTCGATGCGAATCGATCGGTTGGGCTGGTCCGTTCCCGCGACGGTCAGCAATCGGAAGCGAACTCGGCGTCCGAATTCGGCCAGTGCTTCGCGAAGAGTGGGCCAACGCCCGTCTCGTGATTGCCAATCATGCTCACGTGCGTCGGAGCAAATCCAAACGTCGGTTTGACCCATCGAGTTGGCTTGGATGGTGTCCAGTGCCGCCAACATCATCGCAGGAATGTCCGCCGATGCATCCGAAGGTCCGGTCTGCGGGAGGTCCAGTAATTCCTCGGGCGACGCCAGTTCTCGAGCAGGAGAGGAGTCCGATGCAGTGACCGTGTTGCTGTCGATCAGCAGGACTCGGCCGGCACCGAGTGTTTGCAGTGTTTCCGCGATTTGAGCGACGCCGGCTTCCAGTTTGGTTCGCGAATCGCCCGCTGCGTTGGCGTTCATGGAAGGCGAACGATCGAGCAACACAATTGTGTTCGCGGACGAGCCTCCTGAGAGTGAGCCAACCAGTCCGCCACCTAATGAACCGCTGGCGAGTGGTCGTCCGATGGCGATGATCAATGCCAGCAACACCAACGTTCGCAAAGCCAGGATGGCCCACTGTCGAATGCGAGCGTAACCGCGATTCATCCGGTTCGCGGCCAGCAGGAACATCATCGCGGCCCACTGTGTCGTTTGATAACGACGCTGGTTGATCAAGTGAATGATGATCGGCAGCAACGCGATCGGCAGAGCGAACAGCATCCAGGGTTGAAGAAAGCTCATCGTCCCCCCTTTGCCATCGCGCGTCGGGTCAAAAAGTTCGTCAGCACTTCGGGGTACGGTTGATCGATACTGACTCGGTGATAGTCGACACCGGAGGACACCACGATTCGTTGCAGTTGATCCAGGTAGTCTTTCAAGGCATCGTGATACCGATCTGCGATCTCACTGGGTTCGGCAAAGATAGCGGTGCCGCCTTCCATGTCGAGGAAGCGAGTCGGCCGCGAAAATTCAAAGTTCAGTTCCATCGGATCGAGCAGATGGAAGAGTGATAGATCGTGTTTGCGAAATCGCAAGTGTTCGAAGCAGCTTCGCAGTTGATTGGGATCAACGAAGAAGTCCGAAATCACGATCACCATCGCGGCTTGGCGAGTCGTTTCGGCGAGTTCATGCAAGACGTCGACCAGATGGGTTTCGCCTTGGCCGCGAGTTTCTTCGAGGGCATCGAAGATGGTCTTGAGGTGAGCGGGGTTGCGTCGTGGTGGCAAGTGACCGGTGATGCCATTGCTGACACACGACAGTCCGACGGCGTCGCCTTGTTGCACGGCCAAGTAACCAATCGCGGCGGCGATGCGACGGGCGTACTGCAGTTTCGTGAGTTCGCCGGAGCCGTATTCCATCGAACCGCTGGTGTCCAAAACCAGTTGCAATCGCAGGTTCGTGTCGGCTTCGAATTCTTTGACGTAGTAGCGATCGCTGCGACCGTGTGCTCGCCAGTCCAATCGTCTCAGGTCATCGCCGGGAACGTACTTTCGGTACTCGGCGAACTCCACACTCGCGCCCCGCATCGGGCTGGTGTGCCGACCGGAAACATTGCCTCGCATTGGCCGGCGCGCAAACAAAGGCAACCCCGACAAGCCTGCCAAGACCTTCGGTTCCAAAAATTCGCGAGGAGTGTGTTGTTCGGACAAGGGGAGTTGGGAGTTGGGAGTTGGGAGTTGGGAGTTGGGAGTTGGTTTCCGAAGGAGCGAAGCGACGCGATGTCCCCTCTCCACCGGCTTCCGGGGGAGAGGG
>NZ_ANMO01000196.1 GCF_000338295.1 Rhodopirellula europaea 6C | reverse complement strand
AAGTTCGGTTATAGCGGAGCGGCGCGAGCCGCCCGGTGTGTCACCAGAGGGCTCGCGCCCTTCCACTACCTTTTAGATCCCGAAGTTGTTTCCGAATTGTTCCTAAACCGGAGCTCAGGGGAGCTCACGCAGCCAAATTTCGCGGAATCGAATTGGGCTGCCTTCGGATTCCAGGCACAGGAAGCCTTCATCGGGCGAGCAACTGCGTCCGCCGGAGACCTCCACGCCGTTGACCCACAATCGAATCTCGCCATTGATCCCACGGACGTAGTACTGATTCCATTCGCCGTGCGGATTCGTTGTTTCAGCCGATGGAAAACTGCGATGCCCATCGGGCGAAAGCGGTGGGAACGGCTGCATGGATGACTTCCCGACGGCAAAGATGTCGCCGTGGCTGGTGAACCAAGTGGGTGGCTTGCCAGTCTTTTCGGTGTACATGCGGCCATAGTCGAGGTCCAGCATTTGGACTTCGATGCCCGTGTTGGGAAGTCGATTGGGCGGCAGGTCTTTCAGGGCTGACATGGGCACCCAAGCGAAAACGCCCGAGTTGCCGGCCGGTTTGAGATGCATCCACTGGATGACCAGTTCGAAGTTTTTGACTTCAAAATTGGTTCTGGTCACACCGATGGGCTGGCCGCTGCCGAGTGCCTCGGTGCCTTCCCATGTCAGCGTTTGATCGTCGCCGTTGACTCGTACGAAATCGTCACCATCCAATTGCCGCCAACCTGGTGCATTGGTGTCAAAGACTTTCACCGAAACGCTGCCTGTTTGCTCCGCCGGTTCATCCGCATTCGCGACCGATGGCAATCCACTGCTGATCAGACAGCATCCGGTTAACACCAGTGACATCAACGCGGAGGGTGTGGAGTTTCGTGGAAGAAACGGAAAAGCACTAAAAAAATCTGAAACGAGCCGCATGATCGAAATCTGTGGATTTGGTGGGACAAACGAGGTGGGTACCGGGGCGAACAGTCACCACGGAGGAACTTAAAGTCAGTGTGGGACGCGTTAAGTTGCGCACCGACTTCTGGTGTGTCGATAACGAGCGATAGTGGCATCGACGGTAGGCGGGCTGGGCCAAGTGAATTCACGTTGACCCATGGTAGGACAGGATTATAGTCCGGCTTTCACGCAGGAATGGAACGGAATGACCTGCGTCGCTTCTTGGGTTTTAGAACCCGCCCGCGATACCTCAGTGGTAAGTCGATCGGGTTTTTGCTGATGCCCCGAATATTCATTCGGTCGTGCTTTTGTCTCACGGTGGCCTACGTTTGAGGAAGCTCCCATTCTAATGACCTAGCAGAGCCAGCGACTGAATCGATGAGTCGCGGCTTCGGAAACAAACATGCTGAACTTCTTTCGTCAACAAACCAGTTCGTTTAAGAACGACCTTCTTTCTGGCCTGACCGTTGCGTTGGCCCTCGTACCAGAAGCGATCGCCTTCGCTTTCGTCGCTGGCGTGTCACCTCTGATCGGTTTGTACTCGGCTTTCTTTCTTGGGTTGATCACCGCCGTCGTCGGTGGCCGTCCCGGGATGATCTCAGGTGCAACCGGAGCCATGGCTGTGGTCGTCGTTGCCTTGGTCGCCGATCATGGCATCGAGTACTTGTTCCCGACCGTGATCTTGTGCGGCGTGTTGCAAATCATCATTGGTTTGCTGCGTTTGGGAAAACTGATCCGCATGGTGCCGCACCCGGTGATGCTGGGTTTCGTCAACGGATTGGCGATCGTCATTGGTATGGCTCAGCTGGGCAGTTTCAAGACGCTATCTGAATCGGGATCCTTGGTTTACCTGAACGGTTTGCCTTTAGTTGCGATGTTGGCATTGGTTGGTTTGACAATGGCGATCATTTGGTTGCTGCCCAAGGTCACGACGGCAATCCCCGCTTCGCTGGCAGCGATTCTGAGTATCACCTTAATCGCCGTGGCGGTGAATCAATCGCAACAAAACGAGTCCGGTGACAACTTGGTAGCAACCGTCGGTGACATGTTGCGAACCAATACGATCGCGGCTGAAACCAAAGCCGCCAACGAAGCCATGGCAGCCGAGGAAGCCGAAGCCGCCCTGCATGCCGGGCAATTCAATCCTGCTAGCCCGGCCGATGGATCCACCACATTGATCAGTGCCGTTGTCGCGCAAGACGGACCATCGATCAAAGATTCCTTCGCGTCGGCGACCGACACGCCTGACATTGAGATGCCACCGGCCGATCCGGAAGCGGACGAAACGGCGAGCTCCGAATCCGGCATCAGCGGCGGATTGCCAATGCCGTTCTGGATGGAGTTCGAAATGGTTCCATTCAACTGGGCCACTCTGAAAATCATCTTCCCATTCGCAATCGTTCTGTGCGGAGTGGGACTCATCGAATCCTTGATGACGTTGTCGTTGATCGACGAGATCACTGAAACACGTGGGCAAGGCAACCGCGAATGCATCGGGCAAGGCACGGCCAACTTGGTGTGTGGTTTGTTCGGCGGCATGGGCGGCTGTGCTATGATTGGTCAGTCACTGATCAACGTGAACTCGGGCGGTCGTGGTCGACTCTCAGGAATCACCGCCGCAATCTGTTTGCTGTTGTTCGTGTTGTTCTTGGCACCTTGGATTGAACAAATTCCAATGGCGGCTTTGGTCGGCGTCATGTTCATGGTGGTGATCGGAACGTTCGAATGGGCGTCGCTGAAGATGCTTCGCCGCATGCCTCGCAGTGACATGTTTGTGATGATCTTGGTGGCTGGATACACCGTGTTCATGCACGACTTGGCGTCGGCTGTGATCTTGGGCGTGATCGTCTCGGCGTTGGTCTTCGCTTGGCAACACGCCACGCACATCGGTGCCGATGTCAAAATCAATGAGTTCGGCAGCAAGATTTATCAATTGCACGGCCCGTTGTTCTTCGCATCGGTGTCCTCGTTCAAAGAGATGTTCAACGTTGCCGAAGATCCCGATGACGTGGTGATCGACTTCTACTACAGCCGCGTCTACGACCAATCGGGTCTGGAAGCCATCAATGGACTCGCGGAGAAGTACCAAGCCGCTGGCAAACGTTTGCATCTGACTCACCTCAGCGAAGAATGTCGCTCGCTGCTGAATCAAGCAGGTGATTTGGTCGAAGTCAACGTTTCCGAAGACCCGCACTATCACGTGGCGACCGACCGCTTGGCGTGAAACGGACGACGTGAAACCGTTGCCGTCAAAGGCAGCGAAATTCGCATGACCGGTCCAGTTCGATTCGTCCTGGACCCGGTTCCCTTCCGATAGAAATCCTGCGGAGCCGAGCCAGGTGCTGGTTCGCTTCGGTTCATGGATAGGCTCGCTCGCGAAAATCACTTCGTGAGTCTCAGTCGACATCAGAATTCGGTGAAGGGATTGGCGGAATGAAGGTGCACGCAGCGATTCGTTGCCAACTCTTGGCTCTCGTGGTGACCACGTTGGGACTGCTCAGTTCCACCGGTTGTCACGTGCTGACGCCCGCCCACATTCCTGCTCGCCCGCAATACATCGCTCCCGAGCTGCTCAACGATTCAAGCAGCCAGGTTGAATTTGGCGAGCCCCACAAGGTGCTCGATACCGCGGGATGGATTTGGGGCATCCCTGACAAAATCTTGTTGTGGGACCATCGGGTCGACAATCACCATCTCACTGCCCCGACCGTAGAGACGGTGGCCAGCTACTTGGATGAGAACAACCTGCCGCACGTGAAGGTGCGGATGAACCAATACGCACCGCTGCAAGACTTTCACCGACTGCGACAGAACAAAACCGTCGCTTGGCCTTATCGTTACACGTTGGGACTGTTGTCCGTCGGTGGCGAAACGATTTTGCCAGGTCGCTTCTTCGGCGGAGACCACTTCAACCCATTCACGCAGACGGTTCACCTCTACAGTGACGTGCCAGCGATCGCGCTGCATGAACTCGCTCATGCCAAAGACTTCACGCGTCGTCGCTATCAAGGCACCTACGCTCTGGCGTACATGTTCTTTCCAACTTGGCACGAAACGATCGCTTCGCGAGACGTGATGGCTTATCTCTACGATCGCCACGATCGAGCCGGGATCATCGAAGCCAATCGCATTCTGTACCCCGCCTACGGAACCTATGTGGCGGGCACGGCCAGTTGGTTCATCCCCGGCGGCGGAACGGCGTTGTACTACGGGTGTGTGATCGCAGGTCATGCCAACGGACGCATGCTCTCTCGAGACGTGGATCAGCATTTGGCCGACTACCACCAAATGTTCCGCAGCCGACCGGTTCAGCATCAATCCGTTCCGGCTATCTCTCAGCCAGACATGTCGGTCCCCGTTCCCGAACCACAACCGATGTGGGACGAATCGCAATGGAACCCGCCCCGGGTCAGCCAGGCGGGGAGCAACGAATCGCCCGCGTCGAACATGCACTGACGTAGCATCCTTGCAACTGATTTGGTCGTGCAGTCTTACTTCACC
>NZ_ANMO01000195.1 GCF_000338295.1 Rhodopirellula europaea 6C | reverse complement strand
GCAAATTCCCTCAGATTGAAAACTGCACCGCCAACTAGCGACGCGAGTCGCGCGAATGCCCCCTTACCCGAGCAACGCCTGAAGGGCGTGCTCGACCTCTCCCCCGGCTGCGCCGGGGGAGAGGTGACCGAAGACAGAAACCGTCTCAAGAATCTATGCCAATTCCGGTATCAATACCCAAAATTGGACAGCCCAGGCTAACGCCCATCGGCTAGAGGTTGTCATTCGGTATACGTCTGGATCAACATGCTGTTAAGCGTCCATTCCACTGCGAGCCCGCTCGTCACGGCATTCCTTCATCCCCCGATGAGCTCGACCGCAGCAACGAGGTTTGACTCGGGAGTCCCTCCGTCAAATCCAACCGGCGGCCCCGTTTGCGGGTAGAGAATCAGCATCGGGACCGAATTGAATCCGAGATGCCTGAGCTCATCGAAGTCGTTCGCATCTGAATGCGTCAGATCATCCGTCATCAAGACAAAACCAGCATCCGCAAGAGCCTGAGAAATACCCGGATTGGATAGTCCACCTTTTGGATCGGCGGACAAAGCCCAATTGGCGAAAAAGAGAACGGCGACCGGCTTCCCCTCCAATTCAGTCCTATCGAATGCTGCCTTCGAATACACACTCCAAGGCATCGACACCGCGTCACGTGTTGCCGGTTCTTGATTGCACCAGAACAAAACGATCAGCATTGCAAGCAGCCCGCCAGTCGTGACGACCGCCGCGAACATGGCATTGCTGTACCGATTCCTGAGCCTATTCAAAGCAATCCAAAATCGCTGAGTCACGGTCGTGAACAATGTCTTTGCAAAAGCGAATATTCAATATCAACAGTCCAGCTTCTCCCGAATGCGGTTGGAACCAGATATACCCTTCGATGGTTTTTCGCCACTTCGCCCCGCCGGAAAGGCAGCCACTTGCCGCCAACTATTGGAGTTCAGTCCGGCCGCGCAGCAACGCCTCCTCGGTACCCACCAATTGCTGACACCAAGAGAAAATAAGTGACGGTAATAGCGATAAGGACGCGGCGAGTCAAAGAACCATCATTCAAGGTCTGAGTTGCCCATATTAAAAACGCAGCCAAAAGCCAATAGGGTACCAAACTAATAAACAACCAACATAATGACCACAGTGTGCCAAGAATCACAGACCATCGTGTTGGAGTCACCGTGATTGCCGTCATCGGGCCGAGCAGAAATGGGCAGGCAATCGGCACCCGCAGAAAATGAATTTTTGCCAACGCTAGGAGGACCGCGCACACACCTGCCCAGCCCAGCAAATTCGCTATCGAGAATTGCAGCTTTTCCGATCGCATCAAAACCTCGCACGCTTCGCCGCAGTTCGACTTGGATAGACGAACCCTCCGGATCACGGGAACACGCTAGCCAGTCTCGCCGATGACGAGATGCGTTGTCCCCTTCGGCAAATCAAAACAAGCAACAAGATGCTTCTCATCGCAGAACCAGGTTCCAGAGTCCAATCCCGAACGCGTGGTGGTTTCCTGGAGCAATTTGCGATCACCACCATGCTGAACACTGACTGGGCCAACGCCACCATCCAACTGCACCGTGAACTTCTCGGTGGCAAAGGGTGCGGTCAGCTTAAAGCGGTTGCCAACATGCTCGATCTCAGTCAGCTTTTTCGCGGCCCAGTAACGAGCGATCTCGCTGAGCTTCATCCAAAGCGTTTCGTCCCCGAATCGTGTTGCTAACGACTCGACGACTCGCTGGAACGAGCGAAATCCTTCTTGACTCCCGTTGCTGTACATTCCCGGCCAATGACACAGCATGACCGCCGGCTGACGTCGTTGAATCAACTCAACCATCCGTCCGCCGGTTGCTTCTGAATTGCAATAACGATCAGGTTCAGGAAGCGAATCGCCCTGCCAACCGCCGAACCAATCGCCTGTTCCCGCGGGGACATTGACCGTCAGCCGCACGTCATCGGTTCCCACGCCGCGCAGATGTTCAAGTTTGGGTTCGGTGCTTTCGTCGTTTGAAATGACATACTTGAAATAGTGCGGCAGCTCCGCTCCATAAACATCGCGAACGGCTTGATCGACCGCAAATGGCAACTCCTTTTGCACCTTTCCGCCAAATCCACCGGGCGTGGTGACGCCTTCGCATGGCAGGTCGCAATTCTTCAAAATTCGAAGTGCGTAGGCGAGATAGGCCGCCAACTCGTCGACGCTCTTCTTTTCCTGAGGGTAGGAATTCTCCATCGTCGCCGAACTGATCGTCTCCATCGGCCGACCGGTCTTGAGATCGATGACTCGCGTGTGCGTGATCATCTCTGGATGAATATCCCAGTTGGGAAGCATCAATTCGCGAACGAGATCCAAACTGGACTTCAACTCCGAACGAGACCACCCCGGCAACTCCCGGTCGAGCCATCCGACACACGCGGGATTTGGAACGATGCTGTACTTCCCTTTCACACCGTTGTCAGCGCACCACTCACCAAACTGGCGAACGAAAGAATCCGGGATCTCACGTGGCCAAGACCTCCACGGCTTCTGATACTCCGCGCGGTCCGGCCAAGCCTCCGCGAATTGCGGGTTGCAAAAGTGCCCCATGTTCACCAGGCACGTCGAGTCATCAATGATGAAGGAGAGCGGCACTCGATCACGTGGCATCAACACATCGACGCCAACCGGTCGTTCGGGCAACGCAGGCTCAGCTGCAACCTCTGCTGCCACCGCGGATTCGGACGAGAGCATTCCCACACCGGAGACCGCTGTGGCAGCGACACCCAACGCGGAAGTGTGCAAGAAACGTCGCCGGTTTTGTTCCATCCAAACTTGGTCTTCATTCACTGGGGATTCTCCTGCTGGCGAACGTGGCATCATTGGCATTGCAATTCAACTCGATCAGCCCCCAGTGTATCGGTTCGCTACAGCCTGATGGTTCACAACTCATCGATCACGAACCGAAACGATGTTCCCTACATGAAATCGACATTGAGTCGCGATGCTCGCACGCTCACGCGAGCGACGCTGACTTCGGTGCCCGGCTAGCGAACTCGCGAGATCTGCCAACTGAGTCGCACACCCATGACCATCGCCAGCGAACACCCCAACATCCCGGGAACCGAGACACCAAATAACAATGGCGGCACCCCACTACTCCACAAGGAAGCTGAACCGACAAACAACGCTGCGGTTAGAATCCCCATCACCAATCGATTGACAATCGGTTCCAACCGACGGTGTTGCAGATGGATGTCGAAGTTGCCTTGTTTGAGACTGTGCAGAACGTCGCCCAAGTCCTTCGGCAGAATGCTCAACAGGTGATCCCAATCATCCACCCGATTTTTGATTCGCTCATAAACCCGCCGAGGCGAAAGACGGCGACGCATCGCTTGCTGGCCATAAGGTTCCAACAATTCCGCCAAACTGAAATTGGGATTGAGTTGATGTGCGGTTCCTTCCAGCATCGCCAAAACCTTTAGCAACATCGCAACTTTGGCGGGCAAATAGATCCGATGCTCACGGATGATCCCCGTCACATCTCGCAGGCAAGCACTGACGTCGAACTCGCGAAGCTTTTGATCGGCGTAGTCATCGAGCATGTCACGGATTTCGCTCACCAACGATGGTTCGTCAAAGTCACATGGCACATCGCCCAGTCGCACCGCGATCTCGGCAATCGACTCGGCGTCGCCAGTCACCGCCGCGATCAACGCGACTTCCAAGTCATCCTTGAGTGCATCGTCGATGCGACCGACCATGCCACAATCGAGCAACCCGATCACTTGTTTCGCCGGCGGCCCATCGTTCGAAGGATCCTGACTCGGAACATGACGATTCAGGACCATCAGATTTCCGGGGTGGGGATCGGCGTGGTAAAAACCATCGCGAAAAATCATGTCGAGAAACACGACCGCACCTCGGTGAGCGACCTCGTTCAAGTCAGCTCCCGATGTCTTCAACTCCGCTTTGTTCGAGACACTGATTCCGTCGAGCCGCTGCATCGTCAACACGCGTCGTGAACTCAGCTTTGGGTATGGCTTCGCAAAGTGCACGTCCGGTTCGTCCTGGAAATTGGTTCGGAACCGATTCATGTTTTTCAATTCGCGCTGAAAATCCAACTCTCGCATCAGCGATCGTTGAAATTCTCGAATCGTATCGACCGGGCGGTACTGCGTCAGTCTTTCGGATTGCTGCTCCGCGATCTCAGCCAACTTCTGCATGATTTCCAAGTCATTGACGATTCGTTGTTCGATCCCCGGATGCTGGACCTTCACAACCACATCGTGGCCCTCATGCGTCGTGGCTCGATGAACCTGTCCAATCGAAGCGGACGCCATCGCGGTCGAATCAAACTTCAAAAAAAGTTCGTCAATTCCCGCTCCCAACTCGGACTCGATCATTGCGATGACCACATCAGCCGGATCGCTGGGCGTATTCGCACGAAGCTGAGCCAACTCGCACGCCAGTTCCCGGCCGACCAAATCCTCGCGAGTGCTCAGGACTTGGCCCAGTTTGATGAACGTCGTCCCCAGTTCTTCAAACGCCACCCGAATTCGTGCGGCGGTTGTCATCGACTCGTCCGCCGAACCTCTTAAACGCTCAGGCCAAATCGACGGGACTCCCGACATCCAATCCGCCAAACCATGCCGCGTCAGGATCGTCACCACTTCGCGAAAACGCTCGGCATTGCGAATCAACTGCGGGACTTCGATCAATTCCATCGGAAGTTGCCACGGTACAAAGGAAAAATCGGACGGCGTTTCACTTACCGTCCGACGCGAATTCGATCACGCCCATTCAAATCGAGATCGCAGCGCAACAACCATGTGACCGCCCACTGCGTGATCAAAGTGCGGTGGTTCGCCACGTTTTACAGCGATGAATCTAGCGTTGCCTTCAACATCGCAATGTGTGCCATCACCGTATGATGATGCTTTTTCATGCGTTCGTGAGCGTCCCGCAAATGTTGATGGCGAGTTGCCTCCTTCACGTGTTCCGACATCGAATGTGCCGTTGGATCGTTTTGTTGTCGGAAATCGGCTGCCACGCCGTGTTCATGCTGCAGCGTGTTGGCTTCGTGGGAATCGAGCTGATCGACGTGAGCCTCGAGCGACGTCATGTGCTCGGTCAAACGCTCAGCGATTCGGTTCAGTTCCTTCAACGCGTTTTGATGATTTTGTTGCCAAATCTCAATGTCGTCACGCCACATCGAGACATCGCTTTCCCATTGGCGATGGTCGTGGTGCATGGTTTCGTCATTGATCAACACATCTTGTTTGGACATTTTTGTGCTTCTGTGAAGCGAGTAGTGTGTCACCGCACAACAATCGCACGTCCCGTGCCGTCACCGTTCGTCATCACTGTCCGTGAGCAGGACGCGCCCGATTGGGTCTAGAATATTGCCATCAACTCTGGCCTCTATCTTTGCAGTCTAAAACGAACGCGAAGTTTCCCCTCGGATCCAACCTGCATATGGGCGATTTTTCGTGCCCACCACCAAATCGGAGTTCGGCAAATGTCCCTTCCATCACCGACCGTTGTGTATCGAACGAGAAACTACTCAGAGGCCGAATCGGTAGCCGCGTTGCTTCTCCAGGCGGGGATCAATGCTCGGCTGAATTCTCCGAAACCGATTGGTCATATGGTCGAAAGTCCCGTCTTGGACATCTTGCACGGCGTCTTCGCTGCCGACTGTACCGAAGCAGAAATGACGCAATGACCAGCGACAACCTCTTTCCAACAAATCACTACTCTCACCACCAAGCTTCCGAATGCTCGCCGCCCGTCTTTTGCTGATCATGCTCGCATTGGTTTGTCTAGCAGGATGCCCCAGCCAATTAAACGATACGACGAAGAAGTCTCAAACGGTTGTGACAATCACGCCCGCAGCCGAGGCCAAATTCAAAGAGTTCCTGCGCGACTCACCCGGCGATCACATTCGGTTGTCGATCAAAGACCACGGTGAGAATGGATTTGAATATGCTTTGAACCTCGAGTCACCGCCAATTCCGAGTGGTGCCGTCGTCCAAGACTGCCAAGGGTTTACACTCGCAGTGTCTCCCCGTGACCTTGTCTACGTCGAAGGATCCACGATCGATTGGGAGACACGTCTGAACGAACCCGATGGGTTCAAATTCGACAATCCCAACGCGTTCAAATCCACCACCGAACAAACGACGAAAGATCGACAATGAGCTCTCCTGGTTTAATCGAACTGCTGGTGATCGGACTCATCGCGCTCGTGACGCTCGGCATTCCAGTTGCCTTGTTGGTGGCGATCGTTCTGATTTTCAAACGCAAAGGTTGAATCGATCCTTCGCTGCGGAAGCCCAACGATCAAGGACGAAGCAGGTGGGCGGCCAACTTCATTGATGCGCACGCACCGCCCGGTCGAGGGTTTTCATCCCGCCGGTGTGCCCGCCGCCCGTGATTGCAAACCGAATCACGACTATCATCGTGCGACACCTGCCAAGAGACTTCGCCCAGCGTGACATTGCGGGTAGCCAGCAATTCCCGCCCACCTTCACGCGACGTGTCGCAGAACACCAAACCCAGCACGCTCACGCATCCACTGAATCGCCCCGAGGCGAACGAACGAAATGAAATCTATCACTCAACTTCTGTTTGGCCTTCTCATCGCGTTCGGCGTTCAAGCGAACTCTATGGCCGACGAACGTCCCAATGTCATTCTCATTTTCGCCGATGACCTCGGACCTGGCATGCTCGGATGCTATGGCCAGGAAGTCGTCACGACGCCCAACATTGATCGCTTGGCACGCGAAGGCATGAAGTTCAACAACTACTACGGTGGCGTCTACTGTGCCCCCGCCCGTTGGACTCTGCTCACCGGGATGCACGATGGTCGGAACGGCGGTTGGGCACAGAACCGAGCTGGATTGCCGATCTGGCGAGACGCGGGGCAGATCACGGAAGAGGAATATCAAAAGCGAATGGAGAAGCACAAAGCCAACTCCAATCCGATTGCGGATAACGAAGTCTTCCTCGCGCAGGTGGCTCAGCAGGCCGGGTACAAGACCGCCCAATTCGGAAAGTTGGATCGCGGTTTTTTGACTTGGAACGAGCGAGTCCAGCGATTCGGATGGGATTTCTACGAAGGCTACTACGATCACCAACGATGCCACGGTTTCTACCCGCCTTATCTTTGGCGTAACGGCGAACGCTTTGATTTGCCCGGCAACACGATGGCGGATTGTGGCAAGACCAGTGAGAAAGGCGATGAACCGGTTGGCTATGGCGGCGAAACCTATTCGCAAAACGTTTTCATTGAAGGCATTCTGAAATACCTGCGTGCCAACCATGACCAACCATTCTTTCTCTATCATCCGACACAGTTGCCACACGGTCCAGTCGCGATCCCCGAACTGCATCCAGACTTCGCTGATCATCCCACCATGAGCCTGGCGGAGAAAAAGTACGCCTCGATGGTCAAGATGCTCGACGACCATGTCGGTTTGATCATGGACGAATTGGTGACTCTCGGAATCGATGACAACACCGTCGTTCTGTTCACATCCGACAATGGCCATGAACTCTACTACGGCCCCAAACCAAGCTATAAAAAACAAACGCTTCCCAGCGGCGAACCCGCCAATCTCACCGACAAAAAATGGCGGTCGTCCGAGTGCGGAGACATCTTCGATGGAGCGGGCGGAAGAGCGGGCTTAAAACGTAGTGGCTATCAAGGCGGCATGCAGTGCCCCATGATCGCGCGATGGCCAGGCAAAATTGAACCAGGTTCCGAGAACAACTTGCTGACCGCCCACTACGACTTTCTCGCCACGTTGGCGGATTTAGTGGGTGAGGAAAAACCCAGAGGCAAAGATGGCATCTCTTATCTGCCCACCCTGCTCGGACAACCACAAACCGAACATCACGAGCACGTGGTCATCAACAACAACTTCAATGCGATGGGCAGCCGGGCATTGATCACCGGCGAAGGATTGAAGCTGGTCGAAGCGGATCGCAGGAAGGGCATCTTCCAACTCTATGATCTCACCACAGACAACGAAGAACGCACCAATCTGGCATCCGGCTACCCAAACAAAATCACTGAACTGAAACAGATTTTGATGCGGGAGATCGATTCCCCACGCCCGGACTTGCAATAGAAATCTGACGACAACACCGAGCGGCATATTGGAGAGACGCCATGAAACAATCAATCAGTCTTGTCATCTTCGCGCTGTGTGTCTCGGTGGCGTGCAACACCATCGCATCGGATTCCCCCAACATCATCCTTTGCATGGCGGACGACCAAGGTTGGGGCGACACCGGGTACAACGGGCATCCACATCTGCGAACGCCGCATCTGGATCAAATGGCTGCCGAGGGCGTGACGTTCACGCGTTTTTACGCCGCTGCCGCAATGTGCTCCCCGACGCGAGCGAGCTGCTACACCGGTCGCAACCCTTACCGCTTCGGCGTGACCTTCGCCATGAAAGGCATGCTGGAACCAACCGAATTACCAATCACGACAGTGCTGAAGCAGCACGGTTACACGACTGGCCATTTTGGAAAGTGGCACCTTGGCACGCTTTCTAAAACGGTGGGCGACCAAAATCGCTGGGGCACGTTTGCCAAACAACCCGAGCGGTACTATTGCCCGCCTTGGGAACGTGACGTTGACGTCTGCTTTGTGACCGAATCCAAAGTCCCCACGTGGAACCCGTTGCTTCATCCGGGGCCCATTTCAAAGAAGCAATCTCAACAATCTACTAAGCAAGGCCGACCGTACGGCAACGAATACTTCACCGGTCCGGGTCAGAAAGAAACCGACAACATGGATGGCGATGACTCCCGAGTCATCATGGACCGAGCGATCCCGTTCATCCGTGATGCGGTGCAAAACGACCGACCATTCTTTGCCGCCGTTTGGTTCCACACACCTCACTCGCCCGTCGTCGGCGGCCCAAAGTATCGCGAAATGTATCGCGAGCAACCTGAACCGGCCCAGCACTATTACGCCTGCCTCACGGCGATGGACGAACAGATCGGACGCCTGCGTGCGGAGCTGAAATCGCTCGGTGTCGCTGACAACACGATGCTCTGCTTTTGCTCCGACAACGGTCCAGCCCGCCAGGGGTCACCACGGCACGTGGGATCAGCCAAGAACTTGAAAGGATTCAAGTTGTCAATTGACGAAGGCGGAATCCGCGTTCCCGGTTTGATGGTGTGGCCAAACAAAATTGACTCGCCGCGCACCATCGATGCACCGTGCTTCACCACCGACTACTTCCCGACCATCCTGGATGCCATCGATGTCGAACTGCCAACCGACCGCCCCTACGACGGCACGAGTCTCTTGCCACTGGTCACCGGCCAATCAAACGAGCGACAAAAGCCACTTGGTTTCCTCAATCGCGATGGAAAAGAATCCGTCTGGATGCAGCACCGGTACAAGCTTGTCTGTACAGAGAGTGGCGATCGACTTTATGACATTCCAGGCGACCCCGCCGAAACCACCGATGTAGCTCAGCAATTGCCTGATGTGACAAAAAAGATGAAAAAGGAATTGACCCGGTGGAAGGCGACCGTGATGTCGGATCTTCAGCGTCTGCAGTGACCGACTCCGTCTTGCGATCGCAACCATCTTTCATCAACCAATATCAAACACTCAACTAGCGACCGAAATCCGATGGGCGTTCAGCGTGACCGAAAAGCCTACGGCTGTGTGATTCGCAACAACCGAAATCGTCTTCGCCAGCTGCTGGGCAAACATCCTGAATTGTTGACGTCCAGCGATGCCTGGATTGTCGCAGCCGCTGTGTTGAACAATCCTGGCATCCTCGGCTGGCTCGTGTCTCGCGGTGTGAACCCTGATTCCAGGCTTGGTACCGACTCTGATACACCACTCATGCTAGCAATCTCGCTGCATGAGAACTCGACCGTCGAAACATTGCTGAAACTCGGCGCGGATCCCGACGCACGCGACAATCTCGGCGACACCTGTTTCTCCAGAGCAATCGCTGAATGCAACGTGCCTGCGATGCGAATGCTGGTGGACGCTGGCGCCGACTTCTCGCTGACCGAATCAGACTCCTAAGCTGTTTCCTGCAATCTTCAGCTATTGCCCCAAATGTCAATCTTCCCGGCGCAAGAACGCCGCAGAAGCGATCATCGAAAGACAGCGGCAACGGCCTGTCACCCCAAAGTTTGAACTCGGGAATCACTCGTCGCCAAAGGCATCAGAGCAATCGCTCGTTCCGTTTTACTCGAATGGGTGGCGGAACAGGGCGTTTAACCGCGGGTTTTCGCTCTGGTCGCAACAGGAGTTGCTCAACCTTTTGCCACAGTTCGTATTCAAACCCCGGCAAGAGAGAGCTCATTTTTGGATCTTTGCCTTGTTTCGGCCTTGGATACACGAAAAACAATTCACGCAGAGCGTGCGGGTTCAGATCCGCCGGTTGTTCGCTGACATAGTCTTTGCTCTGGATCGGCGAATCCAGGTCCAGATCCAACAACCAGTCCGACTCCGCGTGACACGGAAGGCTCATCAAACCGAAAAGAATCGCTGCTTTGAAGAATCTCATGGCATTCGTCCCCCACCAAGTTTACGAACTGATAACGCCACCCTAGCGATTCACAACCATCCGTGTCCAGCGAACAACACAAACGGCCAACGGCTTCCTACCTTCGCTTCTGCTTTTGCAGCGACTAAATTACGACTCCACGCTGGTCCGACTGCCGAGACAACACTGCATTGACGTCCCAACCGACTGCCCGACCAGACCAGCAGTCAGCTATACCGCCAAATGCATGTAGCGAATGCTGTTCACAGACGCATGACCTCCCAAGTGTCCCAAACCACCTCTATTTGGCCATCGACTGATTGTCTGCTCGTATTCTATTTTGCTGGAGTCAATGAGTGATCCATCGCGTCGCTATCAAAGTCCGATCGTTATCGCGTTCCTACTTGGAGTCGTTTTCGTTCACCGGTTTGGTGTTTGCAACCTTGTTCTTCTGCGGATCGATCACGCCGTCCCTGCTGCCTCGCCCTTACATCGTGCAAGGAATCCTGTCAGGGTTTTCTCTTGCCATCGGTTATGTGGTGGGCGTGCTCGCGACTTGGGGCTGGTCGTTCCTGGAATTGCCGCAGCCCGGACATGCACTGGCCCAACGTTCGAAGCAGATCTGCATGGCAGTGGTGGCGATCGTCTTCGCCACTTCGATTTGGTACGCCACCGAATGGCAGAACTCCATTCGCATGTTGATGGAGATGCCGCCGCTCGAAACTACGGCACCTTTTCGCTTCTTTGCGATTGCGCTCCTCGTTGCGTTCATCCTGGTTTCGATTGCTCGTTGGATGATTCGCTTGGGCGTCTATCTTTCCAACTTGCTGCAACGCTATTTGCCACGTCGTATCGCCATTTCAATCAGCACTCTCTGTGTGTTGGTGCTGGGATTGATGATTGGCAATGGGGTGATTGCACGCGGGTTGCTTCAAGCCGCCGATCGGTTCTTTTTGCAAGCCGATTTGTTGATCGATGACGGCATTGAACAACCGACCTTGGAGCTTGCCTGCGGTAGCGAGCAGTCTCTGGTCGACTGGGAAGCGATTGGCCGTCAGGGCAAAGACTTCATCGGCGACGGTCCTAAGGCAGGAGAAATTGAACGGCTGACAGGGCAACCTGCAAATCGTCCGATCCGGGTCTATGTCGGAATGCGAACGGACGGAGACGATCAAGCCAGAGCCACGCTTGCCTTGGAAGAGCTGAAACGCGAGGGAGCCTTTGATCGCAAAATCCTGATTGTCGCAACACCCACCGGCACCGGTTGGCTCGATGAAAGTGCGGTCGACACGGTCGAGTATTTGCATCACGGCGACACCGCCATTGTCAGCATGCAGTATTCGTACCTGCCCAGCTGGATCACGATTTTGGTCGACCCATCTCGGTCCAAACGTTCCGCATCCGCTTTGTTCGATCAAGTCTACGCGTACTGGACTACGCTGCCCAAAGAAGAGCGTCCACGGTTGTATTTGTTCGGACTGAGCTTGGGTGCGTTTGGCTGCGAGGATGCCGCGGACTTGATGGAAACCTTTCAAGATCCCATCCAAGGTGCGGTCTGGAGCGGGCCCCCGTTTCCTAGCCGGCAATGGGCGTCCATTGTCAGCTCTCGCAACGCCGGAACGCCCGTATGGATGCCAACCTTTCGAGACCAATCGATGGTCCGGTTCACGGCGCAACAAAACAGGTTGGACACAGGCAAAGCTTGGGGGCCGATTCGAAACGTGTACATCCAGCACGCAAGCGACCCAATGGTTTGGTTTTCACCCTCGGCGGCCTGGCACCAACCAGAGTGGCTTTCCGAGCCACGCGGACCGGATGTCTCGCCTGGTTTGCGTTGGTACCCCATCGTGACGTTCCTGCAAATCGCTTTCGATTTGCCGATGGCAACCAGCGTTCCACTTGGATACGGGCACAACTATTCTCCGTCGAGCTACATCGACGCTTGGGTTGCCGTGACTCAACCGGAGGGTTGGTCGCAGACCGATTTGGACAGACTCCGCGAACATTTCGCCACACCTGCTGAAGATGTCCGGCTTCCGCTCCCAGGCATCGACCCAACTCTGAAACCTTCGGAGCTTGATTCAAAGCCGACCGAAGCGATGTAGCGACTTGGCCGCGCCGGCGAAGGGGAGCTTTTCAACATTGAGTCACGATGCAAGCAACACGTGCGCTGAGGAAAGGAAAGATCAATTGGATCTCAAGCAGATCGCATCCGCGCTTTCTAAGGCAAGAGAATCAGATTGAAAGTGCTTTCAGGATCCATTCGCTCGGCAAGTGTTCTTGTTCGATCCGAAGGTTGTTTGCGCACAGGTGGTGATAGCACTGCAGCTCACCCTCACAAAGATGTTCCACCGCTTGAGCTTCGTCCCCGTTACCTTTGGTAGCCAAATTGGCAAATTGGTCCACGATGGATCGGTCCATCAAACGGCTTTCCACGTTCGGTAGAACCGCTCGGAGTCGATCGAGAATGCGAAAGCCGTCGGCATCCAAATCGCCCCAGTAGATCACTTTGCATTCCGACAGCCAGGAGATATCCGAAAGTTGAGTCACCCCGTTTCCCAGGCCTCCCAGGGCGAGCGTTCGATGCATCGAGGGCAGCGACAATAGACTCACTTTGTTCTCGACGATGATGACTCGCTGGTCACTTGCAGGCAGCTTGTCAATGGATTCGGCGGGCAATGAAAGCTCGTCGAAAGGCAAGCCCAGATCTCGCTGCAACTCCTCGTCGAGGACTCGAAGCAGGTAGTGCGGCCGCGCGTAGCGAAGCCCGTATCGCGGCTCGAATTGGTCGTGGCCAAACCGGAAATCAATCGCGTCGGGCGGCAACAGCGTATCCAGCCAGATTGCCAGCCGACGACGATGTTGCTCGATCAGCTTGGTGGAAACAGGAACCGGCAACTCACGAGCGAAACAGTCGGGACGCGGATGCAAAAGCATGTGATCGAGAATGCTGAGCAAATCCGGAAGCACGTCGGACAGTTCCAAAATCAATTTCCAATTCGTCCCAGTTCGCAACCACTCGTCAAGCCTCGGTTGTCGATCCCGAAGTGTGGCAACGGCCATCTGAAGCGACTTCCAGTCACTCACCCGGTGACTCATTTCAACCAAGTCATCCATCGTGTCCACGAAGATCGCATCGGGAAAGTCATTCCGCCCATGCGTGCGACTTCGACGGGATCTCCATTCGATTCGGTACCCTGATCCGATCGCCTGCTTGCTGTGCTCGCGTAGAGACTCGACTTCCGCGATTGCTTTTGACAAATCCTTCGAGGGTGTCAGGTTGGCGGGAATTCGGTGCGGGAAGAACGCGTCCAGCTCGTGGTTCAACCAAGCCTTGATCGCCTTCCCAAACAGTCGCTTTGCTTTGACCCGAATCTGTTCGGCTGTGATCATGCTTCCTGATCCGCGGCTCGATATTGCTCGGTCGTCAGGCTAATCAACTGGCTGCGGTGGGTGTCGGGATCCTTGATGATGTGACCATACGTGCCAACATAGCTCTCCGTGATCCGTGCCTTGGCGTCCAACGGTGCAACGATTGCCAATTGCAATCCAAAACGTTCAAACAGATCCAGTGCGTACTTGGCCCGGGTGTCATCGCTGCGTGAAAACATTTCGTCCACCATGACAAATTGAAATCGTTCGCTGTTCGGATCATCCAATTGCAAATCATACTGATAGGCAATCGCGGCCACCAACACCAAGAACGCCAATTTGCCTTTCTCCCCACCGGACTGCCCGGTACCTCCGTCGTAGTAGCTGCCTGGTTCGCCTGACGCAGCGTCGTATTCACGGGCAGCGAACTTGAACCAATTGCGGACGTCGATCACCTTTTCTCGCCAGCGAAGATTCGCATCGTCGCGAAGTCGATCCACCAATTTTTCAATTTTTTTAAACGTTGCCTCGTTCGCATCGTCAGTCCCATCCAAGGTGCCTTCGAGGCAGCCCGCCAGTTCACGTCGGAAATCTCGGATCTCGGCATCCGACGTGTCGCTCGGTTCCAAACGCATGTACGAGCTTGGATTCCAATCGAGTTGACGAAGGGCCTGATTCAGCGTTTCGATCTTGCTGCGGATTTCTTCGCGCTCGTCCTCCAGAGATCCATGAAGCAATCCGATCTCTTGAAGCACCTTCTCTTTGAGACGTTGCTTGAACCGGCGCTCGTGGCGAGGCAGGTCATCCTTGTTGATTCGCTCAGCGAGTTGTTCGAAGCTCGGCAATGCTTGAGGTGTTGGATCGAGTTCCGACTCGAAGACAGGGAATCGATTCAACAGTTTGCTCATCGCCTTGGTCAGGTTGTCCCGGACCGGAACGATTCGCTCCTCCAACTCGCTGACTCGGACGTTCAGTTCATCCGCAATATCTCGCGGCAACATCCCAAGATTCTCCAATGTCAGTTTACGTTCCCCCAGTTGATGGACGATCCCGTCGAAGAACGCTTGGGCGGAAGCGAATCGATCGTTCGAGCGAGCCTCCTCGACTTTCGCATCAACTTGTTTCAAGATCCCTTCGCTTCTCCCGACCTCCGTCTGCAGGTTGGAGCGTTCCCCCACAAATCGATCTCGTTCGGATTCCAGCCCCTGGATTTCCGCATTGAGTGCCGCCAGCTTTGCCTTGAGCTGTCGAACTTGATCGCTCGACTCCTCCAGCTTTTGCTTTTCGAGCCTCAATTGAGAGGCTTCATAATCGTGCCGGTGATCGTCGATGGTGTCGAACTGCGTCACCGCCGATAGCTCGTCCAGCAGACTCAGCCTTCGCGTCGCCTGATCACTGCTACGACGCAGTGACCCCGCCGATGACACTCTGCGATCAAGCACCGCCCTTTGTTCTCCGATCGATCGTTCCAGTGCTTCTCGCTTGGTGCGATTGTCCCATCCCAAAACGAAGTGCTTGCGATCACCATGACCACCGCGATCGTCTTTCGAATGTTGCCGAAGGTTTTGTTTGACGTGCCGATGGATGGTCATCGCTCGGCGACCCGCCATCTGAAAATCCTGAATCGATTCGCATGCCAGGTGATCAAACCGTGAAACGATCTCGCCGCGAACATAGGGAACCAAGGGATGGTCCTCCCGGTAGAGCAACATCTCCGGCAGGCTCAGGTCCGTCGACCGTTGCGACGGAGCGGACTGGCGAGATCCGACACGATCGTAAGTCAATCGCAACCCTCGACCGCGTGAATCCGTCAGACGCTGAGAATCAACATAGCCGGAAACCTTCGCGTAAAGGTCGTCTGGAACCAACAGTGTTCTCGCAAAGGAATGAAGCACCTGTTCAATCGACGATTCCCAGCGGCCATGATCTGGGTTGACGGCGATTAACTCGGCCGCGAACGGAAGATCGGTTGGCGACAGACGAAAGGCAGCGCAAAGCTCGGTGCGGATTTCGATGAACGCGTCGGGCAAATTGCCTTTTCGTTGACGAAGTGATTCCAGTTCGCTTTCGTCAGTGGCGAGTTCCTGACGCAGAACACCGATTTCATAGTTGAGTGATTCGAGCTGGTCGGTGGCCGTTTGTTTTTCAATCGCGATTCGTTGTTGCTGATCGCCTATTTGCCGGTGAACCTTTTCCAGTTGCTCGGGACTGGAAATGGGTTCGTCGATACCAACTTGCTTCAGTTTCGATTCATACAAGAGGCGTTTCTCTCTTTTGGACGCCGCATGCTGTCCTTCCTTTTCGATCAAAAAGGGAAGTTGCTGCAGTCTGGCTCCACCACTGTGACGAATCTCATGATCAACAGACGCGGCTTCACCACGTTTGGATTTCAATGAGTGATCCAGCAGACTGATCTGTTCATCAAGATGTTCCATTCGCAGTTTCCATTGCTGACACAGCGGACGCAAAAGTTCGCTGGTTTGAATGTCAAAGAACAAACCTGATGCAGCGAGTTCTTCGCGAGCCGATTGCAGTTTGGCGTTTGTCTCTTGGAACCGCTTGCCTGTTCTTAAGATCGGGACCAGCAACTCCGACTGCTGACGCACCTGCACGAGTGCACGATGAGCCTCACTCAATTGAGCAAAGTGTTCGAGCAGTTTGCTGACTTTGTCGTTCCACGATTTCTTTTCCAGCATGTGATCGCGAATGAACTGATCGAGTCGCTGAACATCCTTCACCGCGACGGTCTGGTTGAAGATGTCCATTGCCTTGGAACGAAATTTGACCAACCGTTTCATCCACCCGTGATAGGTTTTGAAGTTCTCGGTGACATCAAATCCGCGGTCGATCAACGTGTTCTTGATGTCACCGGTGGAGGTCAGGTCGCCCAGGTCACCTGCGATGCTGCGAGGTTTCCGATCAAACGCGTAGAAGATTTTCCGATCACCGCTCGACGTCAAATACATCACCTGGCAAACCGTGAACGACTCGCCCGAACGAGCGCTGGCGAACGTAGCCAACAGCGCCGTGTAGAATCCCGTCCCTTCCCGGAGGTACTGAATCCTGGGCTTCTCATCGCTGCCGGCGGTCCGGTCGTACGCGCCGCGAATGTAGGTCCGTTCGTCGCGTTCTTTCTTAGATGCCCCAGCGGCGACGTTGTAGTTTCGAACCCCGGGACGAACCAACAACGTCAACATCGCATCGACAAGCGTTGACTTGCCCGCTCCGTTTTCCCCCACCAACAAACAGGACGTCCCTTGAGGCGAGATCGAGTGGACTTGGCCATCAAAAGTCCCCCAGTTGAAAACCTCAAACGTCGCCAGACGGAAACCAGGTTTCAAACGTTCCGACACTTCATCGTCGTCAGCGAATAATTCGAGTGGTTGAGAGGGCTTCATGTTGGTTGGCGTCAAAATTCGAGAGACTGAGAAACGCAGCACGCGACAGGATATCAGACGTCAAGGTTCCACTCTGCGTCCCTGCGACTCCCCGACTCCGCGTCAGCTTCCTACAAGCCATTCGCAACGCGCCGGAATCGGTTTGCCTACGTTGCTTCCCCAAGTAGGGACACCTCGCATGATCCAGCGTGGTGGATTCGACGCAGAGACGCGGGAGACGGTGAGTCGCAGAGGTACAGAACCGAATATTTGAAGTCCGGACTCAACTCTGCGTCCCTGCGACTCCCCGCCTCCGCGACAACTTCCTACAAACCATTCGCAACGTGACGGAACCGATTTCTTGGTTTGTAATCCTCGAAATGAACGCCTCCGCATAATTCAGGGCAAAGGGTTCGACGCAGAGACGGGGAGACGCAGAGGGATAGGCCTGGGCTGCGAAAAGTGAATTCAACAAGGCAGTTTGGGCGACTGCCCGGCGAATGGTATTGATACAGCGGTTGGCGTTACTGAAAAAATCAAAGTGTAAATTGACAATTGCAAAATGCCGGAAGTGCGTGGATGAGATCGCATCATTTTGCAGTTATCAATTCAATCTTTTCAATGAGTTGCATTCGGTTCGCACACTTACCGCCCTGCCAACACTTTCCCATCTGCTCAGGGCTGGTATTACGATCAATTGTCCGCGTTCCCCTCTGCGTCCCTGCGACTCCCCGCCTCTGCGTCAACTTCCTACAAACCGTTTACAACGCGATGGAATCCATCCTTCACTTTGCGTTCTCCGAAATTGACAACAATCCCGAGCTTCAGATTCATCAGCCTTAGATACGTGAGACACTGAACCGCGAAAATGTCGTTGTACTTAGAGGTGGCTTTGCACTCGACGATGACCAAGTCATTCACAACGAGGTCCAGTCGAAGAGGAGTCGACAACACGTTGCCCTTGTACTCGATCGGAACTGTCTGTTGTCGCCTGACCGACAACCCTGCTTGGTCGAGTTCCCACGCCAACGCTTCCTCATACACGCTTTCCAACAAACCAGGTCCGCCGAGCGTGCGATGCGCTTCGATCGAAGCATTCAAGATAGCCTTGCTGATGTCATTTTCCTTCATGATTCACCACGCCGGTTGAACGTAAAACAGGGAGTAAGAAACAGAATGCTACTCCACCCGCTCACCTCTGCGCCCCTGCGTCTCCCGCGTCTCCGCGTCAAATCTCTACAAACAACTCACAACGCGGTGGAAGCCATCCTTGTACTTTGCGTTCACCGAAATGGACCGCTCCGCATGATCCATGCCTGATGGATTCGACGCTGAGACGCAAGAGACGGGGAGACGCAGAGGGATAGGCCTCGGCTGCGAAGAGTGAATTCAACAAGGCAGTTTGGGCGGGTTTCCGACGAATGGGATTGATACAGCGGTTGGCGTTATTGAAAAAGTCAAAGTGTAAATTGACAATTGCTAAATGCCGGAAGTGCGTGGATGAGATCGCATCACTTTGCATTTTTCAATTGTCAATTTGACTTTTTCAATGAGCTGCATTCGGTTCGCACACTTACCGCTCCCTGCGTCTCCAGCGCCTCTGCGTCAATTTTCTTCTCCCTGAACCATACCTGCATCTCTCCGTTTCAACTCGGCCTCCAAATCCGCTCGCAACCGTTCCAATTCCTGCAACGGCAATCTTGCTTTTAAGATCCGACGGACTTCCCAACTGGGTGGATCCTTTTCGAACTGGCGAACGAATTTCAGCTCTTCCAGTTTGCGAAGTTGCCCACCCAAAAGTCGATTGGCTCGCACGTCATCTGTCTCCGTTGGGACGAGCGATTGCCAAACCTCGAGTAGCGCCGCTTGAGTCACCACGCACCGACCGTCGCGATGAATCTCTTCCTCGAATTGACGCAACTCTTCGCGCAGCAAGACGCATAACAACGACGCCTCAAAGGTTAATCGCACACTGCGAAACAACTTTGGAATCGACGGGTACTCCGGCGGCAGTGACTCAGGATCGATCTGACGCAGGTAGGCCATCCCGTCTTCTTCGTTGACAATCAATTGCAACCCGATCCGAGCGAAGTAGTCCGTCAGCGGCGTGACGCCGGACAGAATCCGTTCCCACGTGTCGCCGGCGTCGTCATGGTAGACAATGCCTTGCAACAACCGAACTGCCGCGGGTGCCCAGGGGACCGGAGGCGGCATCGTGTCGGAAAACGTGTCGTCGGCCGTAGGATCCGTTTCCGAAGAGGATTCTGTCATCGTGGCTTTCCCTTCCGGACGGTTTCATTTTCGGTTTGATGCGTCTTTGAGAAGGTGACCAGAGGAACACGAACATGCACCGTGCTTGATTCACCGGTCAAGGGATCTTCCGTCGTCACCGTCACCTGTTCCGTCCCTTCCGTATCGATTTCATGACCGTCCTCGTGAGCAATCTGCATCCATCCGACCAACTCAATCACGCCGACATTGGGTGGACGATGTTCCAGCAACTGTGACAACGTGATGTTGGTTTGCAAATCGGTGACCCGGTGCACCAACTCTCGCATGCGATCCCATTGCAAGCGTTTCAGACCCGATAGTTTGCGGGCTTGTTGCTTCGCTGTTTCCCAGTCAATCTCGTTGGCTTCCACGGCAATGTCAAAGACCTGCGGGGGAGTCCAAAACGGTCGGGTCAATGGCGAACTGACGCCCAACGTCGTGTCGACTCGCAAACCGATTTCACTTGGAACGGGTTCTCCCGTCTGCATCGTGGATTGTTTCATTTTCGCTGCCAAGGTCCGAACCTCTTGCAAAACTTCGGCAGTGCGTTTGCGATGGCTGGTGGATTGACTGTCCAGCAAGCGTCTGAGTGTTTGCGATAAACGTCCAGTTTGACGCAGCACATTCTCGGCTTCCGCCAACAACGAAGGAACCATTGCCCGAACATGTTCGATCGCGCCGCGTTGATCGGCGATGGCTTCCAACCGTGTCACTTCCGCGATCGTCTCTCGTAGTTTGGCTTGAGCCTGGGGCGAAAAGAGGAAGGCGACAAAGGCATCGAAGCTGACACCTTCGTCTTGTTGTTTGACCAAGTCCTCCGCATCGAGTGCACCAGCCAAAATGTCACCGCGACCGCGTTCTGTATCGAGAGCCCCGCGGGTCACATCACGAGCGATTTCTTCAAAGCGATCTTCGACTGCCCGGAAATCACCTTGCAAGGTCTTCAGCAGGTCGACAGCGGTGTGGAAACGTTCTCGAACCTGCGCGGGATGATAGGTCTCGATCTCGGCGCCCCCGCGAATCGCGTCGATCTGGCGATTCAAATCGTCCCGTTGTTCGATCAGGGTTTGCAGACGCTGTTCACGATCCGAGGAAGCGCCTTGGACCAGGTCAGTCAGCGTGTCGATGACCATCCGCAATCGAGATTCGGTGCCGACCATTCGACTTTCGCGAGAGATCGACTGTTCGAGAAACCCGATCGCGTCTTCGGCATAGCGAGTCAATTGGTAGTGCGGGCTGGACGATTCAGCCGGCAGGAAGCGTCTCAGCCACCCCGCATCCGACCATTCGCGAAGGTAGCGATCCGCGGAACCGGAGAAGGCCTCGTACCCATCGTCTCGCAGTTGTTCTTGAAAGACGGTCAGTCGGTGTTGCAGTTCGTCATGCGACAACGAGATCGCCGAATCTTGCCCGGTCAACTTCAACGAATGGCGGAGAAAGCAAACCACAAACGCTGCCTGATCGGCGCGCAGCAAACGAACCGTTGGCGAGGAATCCAAAAACGCGACCAATCTCTCAATTTCCATCGCGGCATTCTAATCTCACAATCACGAACTTGTTGCGTGCCTCTTCCTCCCCGCCATCGGAATTCGATGTCACCGATTTGGTCCACCACCTGTCACCGCTCCGCGGTTGTTCAAACGCCGGACATCCGCAACCAGTCGCGGAGCGAGGGAATTTGATTGACGCTTCATCACAGAACACTTCCCCGGTTCACGCCCCGTACGATGAGCTTCCAAG
>NZ_ANMO01000194.1 GCF_000338295.1 Rhodopirellula europaea 6C | reverse complement strand
CATCCGCTGTTGACCTGGTCTTTGAACAAGACCAACGTCGGTTTCTTGTATTCGCGACCGGCTTGCGAAAACAGATCCGTCCAAACATCTTCCGTGTCAGCGAACACGGTGCTGACAAATTCACCAGCTTCGATTTCTTGCGGTGTCAGCTCGACTTGGCCACCGGCACCACCGGGGGCAGGTTGTTGAGCGGCTTGTTGCAGGAACTGCTGTGGGTTGCCGCCCAGCAATCCGATGATGATCGCGATCACGATCACTCCGATTCCGCCACCGACAACCGCGCCTCCGCCGCTGGTTCGACGATCTTCCACATTGTCACTTTGTCGTCGTCCACGCCAACGCATGCCGCACCTGCTGTTTGATTCGTTTTTGAAAAGAAAAGGGCGTCGGTCCAATCGGAGACGCTCGCAAATTGTCACACAATTGTTCAGGTGAGAAAAGCATCGGGAGGGGAACTGCACCCGCTGAAAAGTGTGCCGCAGTCGTGCCGCGAGTTGTCCCTCAATCGGTCCCGTTCGCGTACAAAACGGGGGTCAGCGGAAACGCCCAGGGTGCGTTGGATTGTCGCGAAACCGGTTGTGACCTAGGTTTGGCGTGAGAATCAGCATTTCAGTGGGCAAATGAAACCAATTGGCCCCCTCATTTGGCTGTTCGTGGAACGCGAATGGGCCCCATCAGGGTAAGATGGCTCGCCTATTCAGCCCTCTTATCAATTCGCTGGTATGCCATCTTCTTTGTCGCTGATCCGATTGCCCGCTTTGTCGATTGTGGATTTGGTCGGTGCGGACGCCACCGCGATCCTGCACAACTTGACCACAAACGATGTCAAAAAGCTGACCACCGACGGTCCGCACCGCGCTGGGTTGGAAACGTTCATCACCAACGTTCGTGGGAAGTGCTTGGGACACGTCGTTGTCTTCGCCACCGAGAACGGTTACCGAATGATTGGTGCTCCCGGCGTAGTCGCGACCGCTGACAATGCCGGTACGGTCCGCCAGTCACAAGCCATCGCGGAACACGCCGACCGATACACGATTCGCGAAGACGCGACGCCGGTGATTCGTGACGAAGAGTTGGCCGCGTGGATGGTTGTTGATGGTGACGAGGAACCCGTCCAGACGACTCCGTTGCCTAGCATGACCGACCAAGACGGCGTCGAATCGTATCAGCTGCCGTGGGTGAAATCGGGCACTTTGTTCCTGCTGCCAGTCGATACCGCCGCCGAACATCCATCGCTGATCGCGGAACGGTTGGGACTGGATCCCGAAACGTTGGCCACGGGTGACGTGAGCGATTTCCATGCTCACCGCGTGGCGGCTGGATTCCCATGGTTTGGGATCGATGTGACCGACGCTCATTTGCCCCAAGAAGCCGATCGAGAAACCCAAACGATCAGCTTCACAAAGGGCTGCTACCTCGGGCAAGAAACCGTGGCTCGATTGGACGCACTGGGACAGGTCCAAAAGAAATTGGTGCGTTGGAAGTTGTCCGGTTTGCCCGCGGGAGCTGGGCCGGCGGCGGATGACAAGCTGCGAGCTTTGGACGCGTCCGAAGACGCCAAGCCGGTCGGCAGAATCACCAGTGTGGGGCGGATCAACGATCAAGGCGAAGGATTAGCGATGGGTTACGCCCGCCGCAGCCATTTCGAAGCCGGTGCAAAATTGGCCGGCCAGATATCGGCGGGTGACGTGGGCGATGTGGCCTACACCGCAGAAGTGTTACCGCCCGTGTTGGGAGATTCGCCGGAATGAACGATTTAACGCTCGAAGAGTTCGCTGATCTGTTGGAATTGGTTCGCCAAGGCGACGACGATGCGACTGCGGTATTGTGGGAACGCTACTTCCAACCCCTCGTTCGGCTGGCGGGAACACGATTGCCAAAGAACCTTCGGCGGTCTGGTGACGAAGAAGACATTGCGCTCTCGGCGTTTCACAGTTTCATTGCGGGAGTTCGACGCGAGAAGTTCCCGGATTTGTCGGGCCCGGATAATCTCTGGGGATTGTTGATCACGTTGACCAGCCGAAAGGTGAACGCTCATTTGCGTCGTCAAACGCGGCAAAAACGCGGTGGCGGCCAAGTCCGCGGTGAGTCAGTCTTCTTGGACGCGTCGGGCGATTCCGGCCGGGCTGGGTTGGAACAATTTGCTGGACGAGGCGAATCCGACAACACACCTCCGGATTTGAGGTTGGAATTGGCGGAGGCGTGCGAGAGATTATTGGATGATTTGCCGGACGAACAATTGCGAGAAATCGCAGTGATGCGGATGGATGGTTTTTTGGTAGACGAGATCGCGACCAAATTGGGCGTGAGCAAACGTGCGGTCGAACGAAGACTGCAGTTAATTCGCAAAACGTGGACCGAAGCGGCGGAGTCCGAGGCCGACCAAACATAAAAGCGGTGCCGAACTCTCGAAAACACACTTCGATCACAGATTAGCTACGGAAGTGATTCGCGATGAATTTAAGTGATCTGCCCGCCCGCGAATTGGCCCGCCTCGATGCGGTTTGCTTGGAATATGAATCTTCGCTGCGGCAAGTCGCCGATGGAGAGCCGGCACCCTCGGATTTGACCAGCATTCAGTCGCTGGTCGAACGCCACGGTGGAGAGCATGCGGATTTGCTGCGTTCTGAATTGGAAGCGATTCGAGCCGAAATCGATGGCGACCTGGGAATCCATGGCGATTCGGGCGAATTGACTCAGGTTTTGGCCGCTTCCAACGACACGCCATCTCGGAACGCAGATGCGCTGGATACGCCAGCGGTCGATGCGATGAAGATGGACGACTCGATGCGTTCAACCCCATCGGCCGAAGCCCGCGTGAAAAAGGCGTTGGCCAAAGTCGCCAGCGATGGATCGTCGGATTCGCTGCCGCCGTTGGGCACCGAGATTGGTCCGTATCGGTTGGACGGTGTTTTGGGTCGTGGCGGCATGGGCGTTGTTTATCGCGCCACCGACACCAGACTGGAACGCAGCGTCGCGGTGAAGATGCTGTCGATCGACGGGCATCCCAATTTGGTCGAGCGTTTTCAGCGCGAAGCCAAGGCGGTCGCTTCGTTGACGCATCCCAACATTGTCGAGCTGTTCGACGTCGGCGTTCACGAAGGCATGCCGTACGCCGTGATGGAGCATTTGCGCGGCGAAACGCTGATGCGGCGAATGGAACCCAGACGAACCGATGTGGCACCCATCACGACGCAAATGGTTCGGTTCTGGGGACGGCAGTTGGCCGAGGCTTTGGCGACTTCGCATGCGTCCGGTGTGATCCACCGTGATCTCAAGCCAGAGAACGTGATGTTGGTTGGACGTCGCAGCGGATCGCCCACGCCTTCGCCTGCCAACAGCAACACGATCAGCGGTCACTCGATGGCGATGCAGTCATCCAACGAGACCTCTTTGCCGTCGGTCAAACTCTTCGACTTTGGATTGTCTCGCGTGGGCCGAGCGGTGTTTGGCCCCGGCGAATCGGATCCGGAAAAGCAGCAGGACGACGCGGGCAACGACGACGCCAGTGAGTCCAAGACTCGCGCCGGAATGATCTTGGGCACGCCAGGCTACATGGCACCCGAACAAGCTCGCGGCGAGACCGTTACACCGGCCGCCGATGTGTTCTCGTTGGGATGCGTGTTGTTCGAAGCATTCTACGGACGGCCCGCCTTCACGGGGAAATCGCCGGCCAGCCGTTACGCTGCGGTTTTGGAAAAGACTCCGTTGCCTGATCCCGGCCGTCGTCGCGACGACATCGCCCTCGCCGATTTGATCATGGCGATGATGCGAAAAGTACCCGCTGAACGTCCGACGGCAGCAACCGTTGTCGCGGCACTCTCGAGGGGCGGCGCCGTGTTGCAGGCCAATGAAGGTGAGACGTTGGCGATGCCGATGGACGGCGTGTCGATGACGCAGCCGGTTCGCATTGCTGGCGGAGTGTCTCGCCGACGATTTGTCGAGATGATTGGCGGAAGTTTTGCCGGCGCCTTGGTTGGTATGTCGGGCTTGAGCGGCAACTGGGCCAAGTTGAAGCAGATCCGTTCCATCGGTGTGCTCAGCTTCACGCCTGCAACCCAGATCGCCCCGACGAACGAGGTCGATCCTCAACCCGCTCGCGGACGCATGCTCCAGCGAGGTGAGTTGTTGGCCGGTCTGGTCGCGAACGAACTCAGTCGCTTGGATGGATTGTCGGTACCAAAGTACGTGCCGATGACGGCGAGCTTCCCCGATCAGTATCGCGAAGCCGCATCCAGGTTGGAGGTGGACGCATTGGTGACGGGAACGTTCACTGAAGCGACTGGTGCTCAAACCGGCTTCATGGATGTCAACATTCAGATCATATGCGCCCAAAGCGGCACACAGATTTGGGGCAAAGTCATTCGTACCAGCGGTGGTGACAATTTGATTGAGCAGAACCATTTGGCTCGCCAAGTTGCCTCCGCGATCAACCGAAGCCTGCTGGAAAATCCGCTCGAATCACGACCTCGCGACCCGGGGGCATTCACGTGCCTGTTGAAAGGACGCACGCAAGCGGACCCGGACAGCATTGATGGGATGCGTTCCGCTTTGAAGTGCTTTGACAGTGCTCTGTCGGAAGATCCCAACTATGCGCCCGCACACGCCGGAAAGGGGCTGACGTCATTGACGCTGGCGGGACGGGTCGCTGACGAGGAGGCTCAAGGTTTGATCATCCAAGCTCGGCAATCAGTCGAGAATGCGTTGGAGCTGGATACGACCAACGTGGAAGCTCGTTTGGCGTCGGCCATGTTGATGTATCAAATGCTTGGCGATCTCAAACCTGCACGAGACATCTTGTTGACGTTGTCAAAAGAGTCGACCAACTCTTGGCAAGTGTATCATCAACTCGGTTGGGTGCAGTTGATGCTTTATGAGGAAATGGCAGGCGTCGTTTCCCTTCGTCGAGCAGCCTCGCTGCACTCAACGTCGAAGCTGTTGCAATCCGATTTGGCACGTGCCCAGTGGTTTGTCGCAAACAGGCGTCGTGCCATTGATGAAGCCACCGGTGTCATGCCAAAGACAGATGGGAATCAGGTCGGCCCTGAAAGTTTCACTCGCGGGTTGCTCATCGATTTGTACGAGCACAGCAGCGATTTGAAATTGGCGGCGGATCTGGATCCCGGGCTCAAGTGGTCGGAATCCGATGGCGCGGACCGTTATTGGGAACTGCGTGAGGCGAGATTGGAAACGCTTCCGTATGGTCCTTACGGACCAACATTGAACGAAACCATCTTGCAACTTCGTCGCACCGATTTGGCGACTCGAGAACCTGCCGAGCAACGTTTGGCAAGGTTGCTGCAAACACGCAGCCCGATGCTACCGTTGTTGTTGATCAAACACCCCCAGTTCGATTCGATACGAACATTGCCTGCGGCCGGCGAAGCATTCCCCGTGCTGCGCCCCGGCGTTGTTTGACGGACGCTGAGGCGAAATCGAAGGCCGCCGGCTAGGCGTGGCCAATGGTTGGGATGCTGCAAGTTTGAGGCAAGCATCGTTTGGTTGCGTAGCTGAATGATGCATCTCTCGCCACTTCCCATGCCCGGCCCTCACCCTCGCGTACGCCTGAACGGCGTCGCTCGACCTCTACCCAAACTTCGTTTCGGGAGAGGTACGCCATGCGGAAATCTGCCGAAAAGCGGTATCGGAAAACGGCACGACCTCCCGCGGGTCGACGGGAGCCACGGTATCGGGTGTTGCGGTAGGGAATGACTCTGCGAAATAGCAGCCAACCGTCAGCGGGTTTCTTGAGCGGCTTGAGCCAACGCGTTTTGAAACCACAGATGCACTCGTTTGGCGATCGAAGCCCGGTGCCATCCGAAACGAGCTTCCAAACGCAAGCCCGCGGGAAGACGTTGAGCTTCATCACGGGGAAGCTTCAGCACGCCGCGAAAATGTGGCTGAAGCAAACGCATGGTGTCGATCATCTCTTCACCCAAGCGATCATCATTGGATGAGGCTTCGGATGCGTCATCAACTCGAACGGCCAATGGGCCGCCATGCGTGGCCGCCAACGACGCATTCGGCACTCGGTCAGAGGCACGCGGTTGAAGCTGGTCAAGCGTGGCCCAGAAGGTTTGTCGACCGGGGGAAACCAAGCGAACCGGTTGGCCGATCTGCTTGCGAACATCGTCAACCTGCGACTGATCGATCACCGCCAAGACCTCCTTGTCAGACTCCGCCGCGACCACCATCAACACATCGCCTTCGTGAATGTACGTGTTGAGTTTGGACGGCAAGTCATCCGCGATCACGACTCCGGCACGGTTCGCCACCACGTTCAGTTGATCGGATTGCGTTTGCAACGTTGCGAGCTTGTCCGTGATCGCTTGACGGTTGTCCAGCAGATTCAGGCGTTCGGATTCTTCGCGAGACTCGATCGCTTTGCGAAGTCGAATGTCGTTTTGCTTTTGAGCGATTTCCAATTCCGCGACGCGTTGCTTGAGTTCGCGATTTTCGATGGTTGCAAGCAGATCGCCGGCTTCGACCTTGTCGCCCTCATTCACATTCAATTCGATCAGGAAACCTTCCGCCCAACGCGGATTGCTGAATCAGGATCGTACTGCACCACGACCGGAACGCGGACCGACGATGGGATCGGCATTGAAAACAACATCCAACCACAGACGCCAACCGCCGTCGTCCCAAGCACTGCCCCTCGGCATACCTGGATCGGTTCAGTGTCCCACAGCGTTCGCATCGACTTCAGGAATTGGACAAGCGGTTTTCCCCACCACATCCATAGTCCAAGAATTGAAAGGACGATTCCGGCACCGCCCAGCATCGTTGACGCGGCGATCGCGAGCGAGACACAAACGAGAACTCGCCAAGCAACTGCGGACCATCCGTAGACGAAGACTGCCGGTCGTCGCCAACCGGTGTGTGAATTGTTCCAAGACGCGTCACCGAGAAACCAACGGCGAAGGAATTGTCGAACCGACTGATTGGCTTCGGTGGCTAAGTTCGGCACATCCATTACGTCGGACAGCATGAAGTAGCCATCGAATCGCATCAGCACATTCGCGTTGAACAGGATGGTCGATAGTCCCGCCGTCAGGATCACGTGGTGACACCACCAACGAAACATTTCATCGTCGCTGAGCATCCATCCACCGATCGCGAGCGATGCAATTAGCCCTTCGATGAACATACCCGCCGCTGCGACACCGATGCGTGACCACCGCGAAGGCAATCGCCAGCAACTTGATACGTCGACATACGCTAGCGGTGTCATCAACACCCAGACCACGCCGGCTTCCCGCACAGATCCGCCAGCCCGATGGCAGGCGATCGCGTGTCCGACTTCGTGAATGAGTTTCAAGCCGATCGCTGTGAACAACAGCCACGCCCAATTGGACGGATCAAAGATCGAGGATGCACCCGCGATGAATTCGGACCAACGCGAAGTCAATCCAACCAGCGCCGCGACGATGATCAACGTTCCGACGATCAGCATCGGCGTTGAAAACAAAAAGCCGAGCACGCGTGACAGGTATTGCAACAATCCCGCCGCACCCGGTACCGGCATCTTGATCCAGAACGGGTTCCATCGCGACAAAATGGATTTTGATTGGGAGTTGTCCGCCGGTGAGGCTTGGCACAAGTGTTCTCGACGGGGCGGCGGTGCGTCGGCAAAGTGCGCAAGTCGGTGATCGATCAACCATCTCGCGATGGATTCACACTGCGAAGACGAAGGTGCGGCACGTCCCATCTTTGCCGTCACCAACCCGCAGGCTTGTGCGATCGTGCGATGCCCATCCAACGCCGACAAAAACGTGTACTCGGACAAACCCACTCGAAAGAATTGATGCGTGGCAGGAATTTCGATCCGATAGATCGGTTCGCCCGTTTCGCGGACCGGCCAGACCTTCACATCGGCGGCGATGCGAATGGGTTGTTGCTGCCAATCGATGGTTCCCGGATCACGCTGCATCGTCACACGCCCAACCAACGAAGCAACAAATTCCAAGGACGATGGAAAACGATCCATCCGATCGGACGCTTGTTGCCATAGATCGTCGCACGGCCTTTCATACCCGGTCTCAATAGTCCGTCTTGATCGTCCACGGTGACTTCGGCCAATAACACGTTTTCTGAATCACGAATTGTCGCGGCGGGATGGACTCGCGTGATCGCCCCATGCATCACCCGGTCCGGCATCGCATGGGTGTGAACGCGAGCGAGCATACCGGGCTGAACGTGAGCGAAGTCCTCTTCTGGGATCGCGATTTCGACTTTCATCGAACCGACCGGTGCGATTTCAAAGAGTGTTTCACCTCGTGTCAGTGGTGCCCCTTCGGATTGCTTCCAATCGCCGCTGACGATGACTCCGTCGATGGGACTGCGGATTTCCAGGTTGTCCTTGCGGTGGTTCAGCAGTTCGGTTTGTGTCTTCAGTCGGTCGGCTTCCAATGCCGCGATTTGGCTTTTTCCGAAGTCATGCGTCGCCATCGATCCACGACGTTCCTGGTCGGCTTGTCCGAGAAGAGCACGCAGTCCCGCCAGTTCGTATTCCAATTCACGAGGGTTGATCTTGGCCAACAATTGTCCTTCGGTCACTGTGTCGCCGGGACGCACCATGCATTCTTGCAACGGGCCGTCAAACGGGACCGCGATGAAGCGACGTTGGACGGGTTGCAGTTGCACATCCGTGCGAATGTTGTGATGAGCCGGCAGGAACATCAACAGGATGATCGTCGACAAAACGCAAACGGTCGCCCGCTGCCAGGTCGAACGAAACGATCGGATGCCACGCACCAACGAAGCCTCCACGCCCGTCGGTTGCAGACGTTGGATGCTTTGAAGTTTGCACGACAACAGCGGCGCAAACGCGTCGAGAGTTGCAGAGGCGGATCGCTCACGCGGATCGAGGATCAGCAAAACGCCCAGGTTTTTGCCGCTTGAGTCTGACATCGGGCAAGCGAGCAAATTGTTTGATCCGATTGTCTTCAGCCATTGCCGCATCGCCATCGTGCCGGGCGACGATGCGACTTCGGTTGCGGCGACTTTGCTAAGCCCATCTCGCAAACAAGCTTCTTCTGCCGCGGCCAATGTTTCGCGGGGATGGTCGGTGGCAAAAGTCCCACCGCCGTGGGCGTGATCGCTGATGCACTTCAGACCCGATGTGGGACGATTTCGCCAACACAGAATCGCTCCCTCGGCTTGCAACCATTCACTGAGCGATCGCGTCGCGATGGAAGCGGCTTCGTCGAACTCGCGACATGCATCAAGAGCCGACTGCAGTTCGATCGCCGCCGCCAGTGTCTCGGCGCGCTGCAACAATTCGTGATGAGAATCACGACTGGTCGCGTCCGGCGAAAGTGACGATGCGGTGAACACGTTCTAACGCAACGCAGGCGAGAGAATGACGGGAGCGTCGCTGATGCGAGCGTTCGATTGGTTGGTCCTCACGGATGCTTCCAGGTCCAACCAGCAAACAACGCCGCTGCGAATCTCGCGTTTTTCGTTTGGCAGGACAACGCGAACGCGAACGGTACCGGATTCGGCCGTGGCAACGGGCGAGATGTATTCCAGCGTTCCGTAGACTGTCACGCGAGATCCACCCACGCGAACGACGACCGATTGGCCTTCGGACAACATGTCGATTCGTCGCAGTGGCACTGAGAAAACGGCTTTTAATCGATCCAGTTGGACCAGTTGCAGCAGAACAGGATCGGTCGGTGACAAAAATTCGCCAACCTCTTTGGCCAAAGCGACAACGACGCCGTCGGATGGTGCCAAGATGCGGCGTTGTTCCAACTGGCAGATCACTCGTTGGTATTCGAGAGCACGAACGGAGAGTTCTTCGGTGACGCTTTGCAGGCGAGCGAGTGCCTGACGATGATCGTTTTCGGCGCGTTCGAGCTCTCGAGGTGTCGCGTTGCCCTGCGTGAACAAACGGCGATAGCTTTGGACCTGTTGTTCACGAATGACGACTTCCGCTTCCGCAGCCGTCTTTCCACCGATGGCATCTTTCGCCGCCCGCGAGACATCCAGTGTCTTTCGCAGCAACGCATCATCGAGCTGTGCGAGCACTTGTCCCTCGCGAACCTCGGCTCCCTCACGAGCTTTCAGTTCCGTGATCACGCCCATTTCCGACGACGAAACCTGGATCCGTCGATACGGTTCGGTAAACGCTTCGTATTCGTCCGCAGCCGCGATGCCGGGAAGAGCCAGGCATTGCAGGTTCACGATGACGCAGAGTGTCGTTATCCAATGACGGTTCATCATCCTGCATCCAATGCTTGAAGGTGTGGGGCGGGATCATGGTTCGATTGAGCTTTGCGAACCAATCCGCAATCGCGTTCATCCGCTTCCAGCAATTGTCGTCTTGCCGCGGCAGCTCGTTTGGCTTGCCGTGTTTGGATCGATGCGATTTGGGACTCAACAGAAAGTGTTTCGATTTGGTCGGCGGCAATGGCTCGTCGGATAGCACGACCCACCCAAGGTGCCGATTGACTGACCAAGTTGTCTTCGGCCGATAAGAAATGGCGGCTGCTGCCTGGATCGCCACAACGAGCACAGCGACCGATCAATTGCCGGTCAACACGCGATGAACGATGGTGCTCGGCAACAATCACGTGCAGTCCACCCTTCGCGGCCACCTCGGGGTTCAACCGAATGTCGGTGCCTCGCCCGGCCAAGTTCGTTGCGACGGTGATGGCATGCGGTTGTCCCGCCCGAGCGATGATCTCAGCTTCTTCTGCGTTTTGCAGGCCGTTGAGCAATTCACACGAGAGGTCTTGCCGGCGGAGTTCTTCCGCAACTTGGTGACTGGTTGCGATGTCCAGCGTGCCGACCAAAACGCATCGTCCAGACTCCGCGATCCGTTGGGCCTCAACGGCGATGGCAGCAAACTTTTCTTGTGCGGTCAGCGTGACGTGAGTCGGATGAACGATGCGTTTCGACGCCAGCCGAGGTTGGACGGTTTGCACGTTCAGTCCGTAAACAGACTTCAATTCTTCGCGGCAATCACCCGCGGTTCCGGTGACTCCGGCCAAGTAGTCGTACGATCGATAGAAACGTTGGCGTGTGATTTTGGCGAGCGATTCGCTCTCACGCTGAATCGGCAACTCTTCTTTTGCTTCAATGGCTTGTTGCAATCCGCCTGACCAAGTTCGGTCTTCGTAAATGCGGCCGGTCGATTGATCGACGATGCGGACCGAATCATGATCGATCACGTAGTCGATTTCTCGACGAAGCAGATGGGTCGCTTGCAAGGCAAGTTCAACGTACTCGTGCCAAGGTCGACGTAGCGATGCGTCTGACCAGTCCTCCACGGCTTGATAGGCACGATTCAATCCCGCGTCGGTCAATTCCATTTGGTGACCGGTCGCTTGGAAATCTTCATCACCGCGCAGTGACGCTGCCGTTTTCAATGCATGTCGGTGGACCGCGGCATCATCGGCCTCGCCCGGTATAGTTCCTGACAACAGCAGCGGCGAAAGAGCGTCGTCGATCAGAACATGATCGATTTCGTCCACCAACGCGACCGCGAGGCCTCGCTGCAACCGAGGCGTGGATGGTTCTGAATTCAGTCTTCGAAGCAACGTCGATCCGGGACGCTGACGAGCGGCGGTGTCCATTGCCAATTGATCACGAAGGTAGTCAAAACCGAACGCGTGACCGGGACCATACGTCACGTCCGCTCGGTAGGCGGCACGAGTGGCGTCGGCCGATGAGTCCTCGGTCAGACAGCTGGATTCGACACCGAGCAACGACCAAGTTTCGCGAAGTTGTTCGTGGTCACGTTGGGCCAAGTAAGCGTTCGGCGTCGCGACGTGCACGCCTCGGCCCGGCAGAGCAGCGATCAACGATGCAACGAACAACGCGAAGGTTTTTCCTTCGCCGGTTTGCATCTCCGCCACGCCGCCACGTCGTGACATCAATCCCGATGAAACGATCAAGCCCGCACGCAGTTGCACTTCGAAAAGCTCGATGTTGTGAGTCGCTCGAATGGCGTCGCTGGCCAAAACCAATGCGTCCACCAAGCACTCTCGCCAGATAGCATCGAGCTGACTTGATGAGTTGCGTGTTTGGTCCGCGGTCGCTTCGAGCAATTGGTACCGAAGCGTTTGCCAGCGGTTTTGTAAATCATGTTTCGCAGACGCGGAACGATTGGACATTCGATCGCATGCGGACTGCAGGATGGTTTGGATGTCCATCGCAGGACGGCTGGTGAATCGACCGAGCTGCGTCATGGATGCGAGCTGTCCGATGGAGGCAAATTGGGATCGCCAACCGGTGTTGGAACGGAGAAGGCTCATGGTGAGTTCCACTCCTCCGGTGTCGGGAGGATCAATTCTTCGCTTTCAATCATCCCGCCAAATGGTTCCGCTTCGTCGGGCAGGAACACCGAGACATTGCTCGGTACCGGCGAAACATCCGCCACGTTGCAAACCAACAGCACACCCATGGCTTTGCGAAGCGTGACCCATGATAAAGCGTGAGCGACCTGCGACCGAACCAAGCTGCGTTCTTCGTCCGCCAACCGTTCTTGCGCGTCCAGCAGGTTTTCGATCAGAAGAATCGCGTTTTCGTTTGGATCGGGCAGGTGCGTCCAACGTTGCCGCAAATAGTCCACTTCGCGAGCCGCAGCCATGGTCGACTGTTGCTTGGCAATCAATTCGTTGAACAGCGTTTGTGTTTCGCGAACGGCGATTTCGACTTCTGTCATCGCCGCTTCGGTCGTTTGTTGAAACTCGGCGTACGATCGTGTCCATTCCCATCGGTTGCGACGCAATCGGGCTTGGTTGGCACGGTTGCCCCAGGGGCGTTCAAAGATCAAACCGGCGGAATAGGTTGGACCGCCCTCGCTGAATTGCCGGCCAATTGCACCGAACGTGTTGGTGCCCGAGTCCAATCCCGACACATAGGAACTGAGCAGCAAGTCCAGACGCGGCAAGACTTGATTGCGTGCGGCACCGACGCGTGTCGAAACAGCATGCATTTGTTGCAGGCTTTGCACGATGTCCGGACGATTGTCTAGCGCCGTCAGCGTCGCATCGCGGGTGCTCAGTTCGATTGACTGCATCAGCGGGCGTTCGACGGGCACCATCTCGTATTGTGCGAACTGCGCGAATTGGCGGTCACCGGTCAGCAAACGCAGTTTCGATTGAGCGTTGCGGATTCGGGTTTCGATGCGGACCAAATCGGCTCGCCGTTTTGCGACCGCGACGTTGGCACGCAAGATTTGTCGCTGTTGTGAATCGACCGCCCCGCGAGCTTGCAGAACCGTCTGCATCTCCTGTGCACTGGCGAGCAAACGATTGCGTTGCAACCATTCCGCGCGGGCTTGGTAAAGTTCCCAGTACGCGGTGGTGACGTCGACCAAGTGCGTTTGAATCTCCTCACGCACTTCGCTGTTGGTGATCTGTGCGTCGATCTTTGCCAGGATGACTCGCGTGCGATTGACCGCTTTGCCATGGTCGCGAAGCAACGGTTGAGAAAAGTTCAGTTCCAACCGCGACGTGCCTTGCGCGTTGGGAGTTAGGAACGTCGAGTTGTTGTTCTGGAATCCGCCACGCTGAACGACTTCCAGGTTCCCGCCACTGGTCAGCTTTTTGCGAACCCCCGCGGAAGAGGCAAACAGGTTGTCGCGGAATCGTTCCGATTGGTCACCCGTGGTCAATTCACTGCCGACAGGATCATTCGTGTCGGTGTAGTTGGCGTCCAAGAACGTCAGCGGATCGAACTGAGCGTCGGCGATCACGATGTCGGTCATCGAGATTTGTGGTTCCGTCAGCAAACTGCGGACATAGGGTGAGGCAATCAATGCCGTTTGCGCGAGTCCCGATGCGTCGACCGAGGTGTGTTGTTCTGCCAACCCGAGAGGCCGCGTGACGTCCGCGTCCCACCAAACGATCTGTGGGTCGAGCTGGCTGATCTCACCCGCGATTGATGGACCGGCCGACAACGCCGGTGAATCTTTGAACCAACAATTCCCATCCATTTCAGCGACGACGTCGTTTTCAAGAACGCGATCGCGATACCGGTCGACCTGATGAGCGTACGGGCCACTCGAGATGGCATTGGGGATCGGCAGCTGAACCGCTTCGTGAGATCGATAGGACGTGGAAACGGGATGAGGTGAATTGCCATCCGGGTGAGTCGGCGTTTCTGCACGCAGTGTCACGTGCGATGGGCCGACCAGAGTTCCCGTCAGAATGATGGATAGAAGCCATCGGTTTCTGGATGAAGTGTATTTGCGTACCGTCCGCCGTGGCTTGCGTGAGCGCAAGCCATCCATCTTGGCGGTCATCGGTTTCACAATTTGTTTCATCAATTCGATCGGACAGATTGGATTTGAAGGAGGGTTCCTTCTGCAATCCAGACAAGGGGCACTTGGGAGATCGACCGGACTCAGTCACCGAATCAGCCGCAAAGAGGCATTCATTCCGTACGACCGGCCCCCGACGCCGAATGAGCGTTGCAAGCCTCACAGATTCTCCAGCTGACAAAGAAAACTTGGCTTCCCCAATCAGTTTCCACGGCCCGGACGGGTTTTGTCGCCTACGGTTCGGCGGACGACCGGCCCACACCAATGGGTTGTACCGTGAACAGACGTGCCTCGAAGACGTTGTCCCTTGTTCGAGCGCCGTCGTGCGAGGTATCTGATGTCAAAATTCGCGAAACACTGGTGGCAGCGTTGCTGTCTGAGGGTGGATCACGTCGCGACTTTGGCACAGCAGTCCGTGCGGGCTCGTCGGCCGGTGGCATTGGGCAAACGATTGCCCAAGATCAGCACGCTCGAGCCGATGGTGTTGTTCAGTGCCACGCCGATTGATCCGGCCATGATGGACGCCTCCGCAGGCGATGGTGCAGCGGCCGCTACGGTGATGGAGATTCCGTTGGATGCGGAGGCCGAATCGCAACAGAGCACCACTTCATCCAGTGTTCAGAATCCTGAGCAATCGGATTCTGTTGCCGGCGAAATCATCATCATCGATGCACTGACGCCGGACCTGGAGGCGTTGCTGGAAGACCTTCGTTTGCATCGCGAAGGCAGTGAAGTGATCGTTCTGGATGCGGACCGGGATGGGATCACGCAGATCACTGAAATTTTGGAGTCAAGGACTAACGTTCGTTCGCTGCAAATCATTTCGCACGCCGAAGACTCCTCGGTTCGTTTGGGAAATCTATGGCTCGGGGCGGAGAACCTGGACGCCTACGTTGGTGAAATCGCGTCGTGGCAGCATGCGCTGACAACGGATGCGGACATTCTGTTTTATGGTTGTGATTTGGCGACCAATGCTGATGGCAGGACGCTGGTCGATTCTATCGCGGCGCTCACCGGTGCCGATGTCGCGGCCAGCGACGATGACACCGGCCACGCACGCTATGGTGCGGATTGGGATTTGGAATACGCGACCGGTGTCATTGATGCGGACATCGTTGTCAGCGAATCATTCCAGGAGTCCTGGCAACACAAGCTCGCAACGATCACGGTGACGACTTGGGTCGACGAGTCCAACGACAATGGCGAAATGTCGCTTCGCGAAGCGATCACGCAAGCGAACGCCGGAGCCGGTGGCGACACCATTGTGTTCAGTGCATCGCTGGATATGCCGACCGTCTTCAAACTCACTCGCCAACAAACCGAAGATGACGCAAACTCCTATGGTGATCTGGACATTCTGAAGGATGTCACGATTGTCGGCCATGGGATCAACACCACCATCATTGATGGTGGTGAATTGAGTCGGATTTTCGATGTCCGCGGTGGAACGCTGACTTTGTCGGATGTGACGTTGCAGGGCGGGAATGCCTCGGGCGAGATGGGCGGTGCGATCCGGGTTGAGGCTCCATCTGCTGGGCTGGTTTTGCAACGTGCTCTGTTGACCGACAACACCGCGACGGAAGGCGGAGCGATTGGCAACGAAGGTACCATCGAACTGACCGATGTCGCCATCATCGGCAACGGCGGTGTGAATGGCTACGCCACCAACACGGGCGGCGGCATCACGAACCGAGGAACCGCGACGTTGAACCGGGTCACTTTGTCGGGCAACGTGGCAACGGTTGGTGGGGCGATCTTTGTCGAATCGGGTGCGACTTCCATTTCATTGACGAATGTGACGGTGAGTGGAAACACGGGGGCCAATGCGGGCGGCGGCCTCTACACGAAGGTGAATGCGGAGATCGTTCATTCCACATTCACTTTGAATTCATCCAATATTGGCGGGGGCATCTTCGTCGAAGCCGGTACGACAACCGTTGCCAACTCGATCGTCTCCGGCAACACGGCCACCTCGAGCAACCCAGACGTCCATGGTGCGTTCACATCCAATGGTGGGAACCTCATCGGCGATGTTGGATCGGCTTCCGGTTTTGGCAGCGATCTGGTTGGGGCAAACGTGGACCTGGGGGCACTCGCGAACAATGGTGGCTATGTCCAAACGCACAAGTTGCAGGGCAGCAGCGCAGCCATTGATGCAGCAAAACCGGAGGACGCGGTCGGCTCGGACGCTCGCGGGTACAGTTCGCTGGATGGACGTTATGACGCGGGTGCGTATCAAGCTCAGGGAGGCGTCGTCGATCGAATCTTCTTCGTGGACACCGATAACAACAGGATTCAATCAACCAATCTTGCAGGCGGCGACACGCAGACAATTCTGACCGGAGTTCCGAAGGCACAGGATTTGTTCGTCGATTCGATCAACCAACATCTTTACTTTTCTGAACCCGATTTCGGCAAAATTCAGCGAGTGAATTTTGACGGAACTGATTTGGTCGAAGTGCTTACTGGTTTGGACAAACCACAAGGTATTGAAGTCGACTTGGCATCCGGCAAGATCTATTGGGTTGAAGATGGAACCGAATTCAACTTTGTCAAGCGATCTGATCTTAATGGCAGCAATGTTGAGACACTGGCCTCTATCGGAACCGGCGGACTGGATGTGTTCTACAAGCCAGACGATATTGAGTTGGATTTGGCTAACGGGCATATCTATTGGAGTGACGAACTGACTCGCAAGGTCGAACGGATGGACTTGGATGGTTCGAATCGTGAGACGCTCTTCACCCAACCAGGTGGATTTGGAAGCAGCGTCAATGGGTTGGTGCTGGACGTAGCGAACAACACGATCTATTACTCGGTCTCCGCTGGGACCGATGCAATTTGGCGAGCGGATTTGGATGGGGGCAATCGCAGCGTTTTCATGAATTCGGGGATTGATGAACCTGATGGTTTGGCAATCGACTACGCCAATGGAACTTTCTTTTATACAGAGTCGCCGCAGGCGGGCATTGGCTTGGGGGCGTCACTTACCAATGAAGCCCCCGTTTCGTTTGGGTTCCAACCTGACGAAGTGGTTGAGAATACGAATACCGCTTCCGGATTGAGTGTCGGCACTCTAAGTGCCTTCGATATCAACGAAGACGAAACGTTTACTTACACGGTCACCGGTGGTGCGGATGCCGCGAAATTCTCGATCGGCGGCGGAAATTCAGACGAGTTGATTTTGACCGACGGAGTGTTGGACTTCGAAAGTCAGTCGTCCTATACCGTGGTTGTGAATGTCGAGGATGCAGAGGGCAATACAGCCACGCAAACAATCACGATTCGTGTGGGGAACCAGTCCGAAATCGATGGTTTGTGGTTCACCACAGACAACGATGTGAGCGAGTCGAGTGTCGCTGGTCTAACGAACTGGGGCGAAGACCAGGTCGTTCAAGTCAGCGACCCTGGATTGACGCTGGATGGCAATGGAGGCACGACTTCCGGATCCGCTTCCACAATCGGTTTCCGTTTGGAGAACTTTATCAGTGACACCGATGTCGGCATTTCCGGCATGCATGCGGTTTGGTCCGGTCTGAGCGTTGGGACGGGGGCGAATAGTTTCGAGTTGCTGGCCGGCGACCTGATCTTTTCGATCGACAAGAGCGGAATTGATTTTTCGAGCGAAACGGAACCCGACAAAGAGTTTGATCGGGAAGACGTGATCGTGTTCCGGGCATCCACGCCAGGCGACTACACCTCCGGTGACTTCTTCTTCTTGCTCGACAATCCGCTCAACGGAGATGACATTCGAGGCATCTCGCTGGTGGAGAACGAAGGCGGCGTCACCGTGGGCGACACGACGCTCGCCCAGGGCACGTTTCTGTTCTCTCATTCCGGTGGCAGCGAGCATGATCGTGTTATCACCTACCATGCCGATACGGTGGGTGAATCCAATACAACAGGCACCGAGACGGTTCTGATTGAAGGAAGCGATGGTGGAAATCTTGGGTTCACAGAGAGGATCGTTGGTTTGCATGTCGTTGAGTCCAGCACAACGATCGGGGGCGTCGCTGTCACGGCGGGCGATCTCTTGATTTCGGTCCACGCTGGAAGCGAAGCAAGCACAACCATTGGTGGCGTGACGGGAACCAACCAAGATGTCTTCCGCTTGACCATGACCTCCACTCGGATTGGCGGAAGCACTTCCGTGGCCAATGTTGAGTTGCTGTTCGATGGATCGGACGTTGGTTTGGATCAATTTGATAATCAAGAGATCAACTCACTGACTTTTGCTGTCGGAACTTCTCCCAACACGCCCATCGGAGCGGTTTCGGATGCCGATGCAGATCCCGACAGTGTCGACGAAGACGCTGAAATCGGAGACGCCGTTGGCATCCAGGCCTCCGCGACGGACGCGGATAGCGAAGCGGTGACTTACAGCTTGGTGAGTGATCCTGATTCCAAATTCGCCATTGATTCAAACACCGGAATTGTGACGCTGGCGGCCACGTTGGATTACGACGTGGAGACGGAGCACAGTTTTACAGTCCGCGCAACAAGTGCTGACTCCTCGTTCACCGAAGAGACCTTTACGGTTCAGGTCAACCGAGTGAATTCGGCTCCCACGATTTCGATCAACACCGTCCTGGGATCCATTTTGGAAGACGCGGATCTTAGTGGTGGCGTGCATGTTGCAAACGTTGTTTTGAACGATGACGGCATTGGCACGAACGGGTTTACACTCACCGGTGACGATGCCGCATTGTTCGAATTACGAGACTCCAACACAAAATTGTATTTGAAGGACGGGGCTGCTCTCGATTTTGACACCAATAGCGTGCTGAACGTGAACGTGGTCGTTGATGACGCCGACGTTGGGGGAACCCCCGATGACACAAAGTCCTTTTCAATGAATGTCCTTGACGTGAACTCATCGCCGACGGTGAGCTTGAGTCCATCAGCAACGTCGATTCCTGAGTCCACCTCAACAGGTTCGCGAATCAAGATGGCGGATATCAACGTGGCCGATGACGACACGGGAACGAACGTCCTGTCCTTGTCGGGCGACGACGCGGCCTTGTTTGAGATCGATGGAAACGAACTGTTTTTGAAGAGCGGTACGAACCTCGATTTCGAGACCGCACCGATTCTCACTGTGACGGTGAACGTGGATGATTCGTCTATCGGCAGCGGAATCGATTCCTCGACGGACTTCACGCTAACGATCACCGACGTCAACGAAGCTCCTTCGGTGAGTCTGTCCAACCAAGTCACCACGGTCAGCGAAGGTGCGGACCTGTCCTCCGGCATGAAGGTCGCCGACATCGTCGTCACGGATGATGCACTGGGCACCGAAACGTTTGCGCTCGTCGGAGCCGATGCGGCCTTGTTCCGCATCGATGGCACGGAACTTTGGTTGGTCAACGACGCTGCGATGGATTTCGATAGCAATGCGACGCTGGACGTAACAGTCGAAGTCTACGACGCGAGTTTGTCCGCCAGTGCTCTGGACAGCGTCGCTCATTCGATGTCCGTGACGGATGTGAACTCGTCGCCAACGGTGAGCCTGAGCCAAGCAGGAATTTCGCTTGCGGAAGACACCTCAACAGGCACTCGAATCAAGATGGCGGACATCATCGTCACCGACGATGCCACGGGAACAAACGTGCTGTCTTTGTCAGGCGACGACGCGGCTTTGTTTGAGATCGACGGAACCGAGCTGTTTTTGAAGAGCGGCACGAACCTCGACTTCGAGACCGCACCGATTCTCACTGTGACGGTGAACGTGGATGATTCGTCCATCGGCAGCGGAATCGATTCCTCGACGGACTTCACACTGACGATCACCGACGTCAACGAAGCTCCTTCGGTGAGTCTGTCCAATCAAGTCACCACGGTCAGCGAAGGTGCGGACTTATCATCCGGCATGAAGGTCGCCAACATCGTCGTCACGGATGATGCACTGGGCACCGAAACGCTCGTTCTGGTCGGAGCCGATGCGGCATTATTCCGCATCGATGGCACGGAACTTTGGTTGGTCGACAACGCAGCGTTGGATTTCGATAGCAATTCGACGTTGGACGTGACGGTGGAGGTTTACGACGCGAGTTTGTCCGCGGGTGCTCTGGACAGCGTCGGTCATTCGATGTCCGTGACGGATGTGAACTCGTCGCCAACGGTGAGCCTGAGTCCATCAGGGACGTCGCTTTCAGAAGACACGGCAACGGGTTCGCGAATCAAGATGGCGGACATTATCGTGACGGACGACGCCACGGGAACGAACAATCTGTCTTTGTCAGGCGACGACGCGGCCTTGTTTGAGATTGACGGAACCGAGTTGTTCTGGCGTGGTGATACGCCTTTGGACTTCGAGGCCGCATCGACTCTCACTGTAACGGTGAACGTGGATGATTCGTCCATCGGTGGTGGAATCGATTCCTCGACGGACTTCACACTGACCGTCACTGATGTCAACGAAGCACCCAGTTTCACCGTCGTTACTCCGCTCACTGTGGTTGTGGAGGACGAAGATTTTTCGAGCGGATTGAAGGTTGCTGATTTGGATATCACCGACGACGCGCTTGGTGCCGAAACATTTTCGTTGAGTGGCGATGACGCCGCACTGTTCGAAGTGGTCGGCACCGAATTGCGGTTGCGGGCCGGGATTACCCTCGATGCAATCACAAATCCTAATTTGGACGTGACGATTGATTTGGACGATGCGAGTCTCGGCGGTGGTTCCGAGGACACCGAGTCGTTGCAGATTCAAGTCACCACGACCAACACGCCGCCAACGCTCGGTAATTGGCAAGATAATTCGCTGGCGGGGCAAACGGTCACCGTTCCCGCTTCCGTTTTTAACGGGCTATCCGACGATGTGGACGGGCAAATCCTTACGGCTCATTTGAGTTCTGGACCGCTGGTTGGCAATTTGGATCTGCAAGCTGACGGCAGCTTCGCGTTCACACCACCGCCTGGGTTCATTGGTTCCATCTCGTTTGAATGGACCGCATTTGATGGACGGCAACACAGTGCCGCGGCGACGGTGACGCTGACGTTCCTGCCCGTGCCGGTCGTACCAACTCCTCCGGTATCGGCAGCAACGGAAGATACGTCCGGATCCAATTCGGATGCGACCGATGGGGACGCAAACGACTCTAAAAACGATTCAGACAACGGTGAGAATTCGGAAGACAATTCCGGCGATTCGGAGTCGGAATCCGCTAGCGAAAGCGACTCGTCAGAAGTCGCCGTTGGCATGCCCAACGCGGCCACAACCAATCCTGATGGAACCGCACAACAATCGGGGCAATCCGGTGGTGCTGAAGAAGCATCGGCCGAACTGGAACGAATGAATGCGAGTGTCAACGAAGCGAGACTGGCGCAAGAGGCTGCCGAACGCGAATTGCAAATCGAAAGAAACCAGCTGGGGCTGACGCAAACAGACGGTCGAACTCAGCGTTTGGATTTGGATTTCGATTTCGGATCTGACGGTGTCGCGATGACATCCATCGATTATGCCTTGATGAGCCAACCCGGCGAGATGTGGGACCAATTGGACAACTATCAACAAAAGGTCAATTCCCAAATCAAAGGTGACCTGATTGTCGTCGGTACTGCCGGTGCCGCGGCATCCAGTGTGACCGTCGGCGTTGTCGCATGGGCTTTGCGCAGCGGATTGTTGTTGTCTGGATTGATTGCCCACATGCCAGCTTGGAGCGCGGTCGACCCGTTGTTGATCATGCAAGGATTCTCTGGAACCGGTGACGGAGAAACACTCGAAGAACTCATGGACCGCCACGATAAAGCGATGACAGACGAATGATTAGTCTCTATCAGCGTATCCCGATTCGCATTCGGATTTCACTTGGATTGGTTGGTCTGATGGCCGGCAGTTTGCTGGTCGCCAGCGCTGCTGGATTCTTCCCCAACGAACAGGAAGAAATCCTTCACGGACGTGCGCGCTTGTGCGAAACGCTGGCAATCAGCGGAACCGCAATGGCCAGTCACGGTCAGGTCGACTCTTTGCGAGTCACCATGGAATCGATCGTTCACCGAGATCCTCAAATTTTGTCGATCGGACTGGTCTCGAGCGAAGGCAAATTGCTCGTGTCCGCGGGAGAGCACGCTGAGTTTTGGGACGAGAGTCTCGAGGACGATGTCAATCAAATGAAAGTCCCCGTGTTTCGATACGGAAAACAATGGGGCGAAATGCAGTTCGCGTTTGCATCAACCGGCGGTTTGTTCGGTCTGAACTATTGGGCTCCGGCTTGGTTGCTGATCGTCCTGATTCCCGCTTGTTTGATTCAGTTTTCATTCTTCTTGAAGAAGACGCTGGAGAGTTTGGATCCCTCCGGAGCCGTCCCGACGCACGTCGAGAACGCGCTGGATACCATCACGGTCGGATTGGTTCTGCTGAACTCGAAAGGCCGCATTCTGTTTACCAACCGTCGTCTGAATCGATTGCTGTCTCAAGAATTAGCGGATTTGATGGGCAAGAAGATCGACGATTTGGAATGGCAAATGATCGCCGACACCGGTGACGTCCTGCCATGGGAAGAAGCGAAACAGAACGACGATTCGGTCATGGATCGAATTCTGCAATTTGACAACAACGGTCGCATGCTGACCTTCAGCGTCAACTGCACGCCCATCGCCGGCCAAGGATACCTAGTCACGTTCGAAGACATCACGCTGATCGAGGAGAACAAAGTCGCTCTCGCGAAAGCTCGTGATGCCGCAGAAAACGCAAACGCGGCTAAGAGCGATTTCTTGGCGAACATGAGCCATGAAATTCGAACACCGCTCAATGCGGTTCTTGGTTTCACCGATGTGCTGCGTCGCGGGCTGGTGTCCAACGGCGACGAAGCCGTCGATCACCTCAACATGATTCACCGTTCGGGTGCGCATTTGTTGGAACTGATCAACGATATTCTGGATCTGTCGAAGATCGAATCGGGGCACTTGCAGACCGAGACAATCGACACCAACCTCGACGACATCGTCACGGATGTGGCTAATACGTTGAAAGTCAAAGCTGACGAGCAAAACTTGGAGTTGAAGGTTGATTTCCGATCCGCAATTCCAAGAACAATTCAGTCTGATCCAACGCGTTTGCGGCAGGTCATCACGAACTTGGTCGGCAACGCAATCAAGTTCACCGAGAGCGGATCCGTGTCGATTGTCACGTCTCTGCTGAAGACGCCATCCAATTCCCTGGATGGCTATGACCCGATTATCCGAGTCGACATAATCGATACCGGTATCGGGATGACGCCGGATCAACAGGCCAAAATCTTTGACTCGTTTGTGCAGGCGGACAGTTCGACCACTCGTAAGTTTGGTGGAACGGGACTGGGCCTTTCGATCAGTCGTCGTCTCGCCGAGGCGATGGGCGGATCCCTGACGGTACACAGTGAAGTGGGAATCGGCAGCACCTTCCGTGTGGAACTCCCGACCAGCATTGCGAGCCTGCAAGACATGGTCAGTCCCGAAGAGCTGGCTCGCTTGGCACAAGAGAAATCTGCCGGTGCGGTGAATTCGGAACTGCTACGACTGCCTGCGAAACGAGTGTTGGTCGTCGATGACGGTGAAGCCAACCGTCGCCTGATCGAGCTGGTGCTCAAACGCGCCGGAGCGACCGTGATGAGTGCCGAAAACGGTCAAGAAGCTTTGGATATGATTGCCGAAGGAAACGACTCGGGTTGCCCATACGAATTGGTGCTGATGGACATGCAGATGCCGGTCTTGGATGGATATTCCGCGACTCGATTGCTGCGTGAGCGAGAAGACACAACTCCGGTCATCGCGTTGACCGGGAACGCCATGCGTGGTGACCGTGAGAAGTGCATGGATGCCGGGTGCGATGACTTCCTCACCAAACCCGTCAATTTGGATGAGTTGCTGGAGATGGTCTCGCAATACTTGGGAGGAGTCGATCCGGGCACGTTGCTCAATACAAATGCCATGGCCAACGAAGCGCCCTCTTCGGCAGCTTCCAGCAGTGCAGGCGTTCTGCCAACAATGCAGTCGCCAGTTCTCGAAGCATCGACGCCTTTGTCGCCATCTGATTCACCAACCGCGGCTTCGAATAGCTTGCCATCTTCCGCTATCGTGCCAACGTTGCCGATGGACGATGAAGACTTCCGCGAAATCGCGGGCGACTTTGTATCAAGATTACATGCCAGATTGGATGGAATCGAACAAGCGATCCAGGAATCCAAGTTTGACTTCGTGCACGGCGAAGCTCACTGGCTCAAAGGTGCCGGCGGAACCGTCGGTTTGGATGTCTTCACCGAACCGGCTCGGACATTGGAACAGGCCGCCAAGGATGAATCGACCGACATTGCTCAATCGATCCTAAACGAAATTCGCGAACTGCATGGGCGAGTGGCGATCCCGGGAATGGATCTGTCGCAGGAAGCCAATTCATCTGAATCACCCGGTCCGGCGATCGCGTCAATTGATCCAACGACCATCATCAATCCAATTTATTGTGCCTTGCCACTGGATGACCCAGACTTTCATTCCATTGTCTCGGATTTCATCGGTCGACTCGACAAACGTTTGGTGGGCATGCGAGACGAGCTTCGCGACCATCGCTTTGACGCTTTGGAACTCAGTGCACACTGGCTGAAGGGGGCTGGCGGCACGGTTGGATATGGCGATCTGACCCAACCATCACGAGATCTAATTCAGGCCGCATTGGAAGCGAATCCGACGGATTGCGAAACCTACTTGTCACAAATTGAATCGGTTCGTGCACGCATGATTCTCCCTGGACCATTGCCACAATCGGTTTGATCTCAACTGGAAAGCGTGGTCGCGAGAATTGAAAAGCCAGGTCTTCGGGAGATGGTTTCTGCTCGCGAGGTCTTTTTCAATCATTGCGACCGACACAATCGTTCAGGTCGTTCGACGTGCAAAAAGCAATTCCTATCAAATGCCGCTGGTCTGCAATTCGCATCCTAGCGTGAGGCATGTTTTCAAAACGTCCTCGACACTGCTCTCTTTGAAACCGTTCCCTTCGGACCACACTTGATGAACGCTTCCAATACCTCCACTGATACGGCCGTCTTTAGTGCGCCCGTCGTTCCTGGAAGTCATGGTGTTCTTCCCCAAGGAAACTCGGCCAAACCCGTTGCTGCATTGCCCGGCAAGATCATGATCGTCGACGATGAGATCGCCAACGTTCTGGTCGTCAAAAAATACTTGGAACGAGCCGGCTATCGAGATTTCGAAACGACAACCGATTCAACCTCTGCGTTTCGAATCCTCGAAACCAGCATGCCAGATGTGTTGTTGCTTGACATCAACATGCCTAATGTCGATGGCATTCAGGTGTTGGAGCGTGTGCGGCAGGACCCTCGTTTCAAACACTTGCCCGTGTTGATTTTAACGGCCAACACGGATGAACGAATCAAATTGGTCTGCTTGGAATTGGGCGCAACTGACTTCTTGCTCAAGCCCGTCGACCCGATGGATTTGACTCCGCGAGTCCGTAACTCATTGCAAAGCAAAAGCTTTCAAGATCGACTGCAGCATCACGCTGCTGAATTGGAACTCAAAGTCGAACAACGCACGCGAGAACTGGAAGCATCCCGCCGCGAAGTCATTTACTGTTTGGCTCGTGCCGCCGAAATGCGTGACAACGACACCGGCAACCACGTCATTCGAGTCGGACGATTCGCCGGTATCATTGCCGCCGGGATGGGATTACCGGATTGGTTTGTTCGTGACATCGAAATGGCCGCCCAGTTGCACGACGTTGGCAAGATCGCCATTCCCGATGCCATTTTGTTGAAGCCAGGTAAGCTCGAACCAGAAGAGTTCGACGTGATCCAAAACCATGTTAAGTTTGGACACCAAATCATCCAGCCACACACCAGCACCGATGCTCGCCGAATGCGTACGCACGTGGAACTCGGTGCCGACATGCTCAGCAACGGCAGTGCATTGATGCGACTGGCCGCCAGCATCGCACAAACCCACCACGAAAAGTTTGATGGTTCGGGCTACCCACTCGGATTGGCCGGCAGCGACATTCCTCTTGAAGGCCGGATCACCGCCGTCGCTGATGTGTTCGACGCCCTGTCCGCAGAGCGTCCCTACAAGAAAGCCATGCCTCGCGAGAAGTGTTTCTCGATTCTCGAAGAAGGCCGCGGATCACACTTCGACCCCGATGTCTTGGACGCGTTCTTCGATTGCACCAAAGAAATTGTTCGCGTTCAGTTGGACTACATGGATCACTGCGAACCCACACCAGCCCCTACAACGGCAGCCGCCGTCACCAACCAAGACGAATCCTAACAACCTTCGTCCCGGCTTCTTCGCTCGCTTCGCAAGGGCAATCCTCTCGTCCCAACCCGCAGCGTCAGAAAGGCCACACCACCACAATCAATTGCCATTTTGCATTGATCATTTTGCAATTTGCAATTTCTCCGTCTTAGCTAACGTTCATTCCAAGCACGCACAAAGAACCCCGCGTCCAGCTTCCGACCCGACTCGTCCGGCAACCGCAGTCGTCCCGTTTCAAACCGAAGCTTTCCTGATGGCCGAGTCGTCTTGGGGATGGCAGTCGCCAAGTAGTTTTCAACATCGTCTTGGTTGACGTCCGGCGAATGCCCCGTGATCAACAATCGAAACGCATCCGGTTGCAGCAACCGCAAGCAGTCATCGATCAACGGCCAAACATCGCGAGTCAATCGCCAGGCCTTCCCGCTCGGGCCGTGCCCGTAAGCCGGCGGGTCCATCACAATCGTGTGGTATCGGTTTTCGCGACGCACTTCTCTGGCCGCGAACTTGACCGCATCGTCGATCAAGTACCGGATCGGTGGATCATCCCATCCATTTGACTTCGCCGCCTCACGAGCCGATTGCACATTCGGTTTCGCCGCGTCGACATGAGCCACCGTAAACCCGGCCGACACCATCGCCATGGTTGACGCACCGGTGTATGCGAACAAGTTGAGAGCTTTGGCACGATCCACAACCGTGTCACTCGCGTTGGGCGGCGAGAGTAGAGAGCCATCCGGCAAGGCATGCGTCCGCAGCCAATCCCAATTGGCCTGTTGTTCCGGGAAGACACCGATGTGCCCATATGGAGTCGGCGCGACCGGCATTCGGAATCCGCCACATGCGATGTAGCGTCCTGGTTTCCACTCCACCCGATGATTCCATCGTCTTTCACTTTCGTCGAAACGGCTGGCCGCCACCTTCCACCGCGCACGTTGCTTTGCAGCCAAACCCTCCGCCGCCGGCGAGGGCCGATCGATCAGTCGCCCTGCGACCAGCTCCAATTTTCGCCCGCCACCAAAGTCAACTAGCTCATACCGATCGTCTGTGCGGCCATCGGGCATACGAGAAGGACGTGATTCAGTCGAGCGAGCGGGATCCGAAAAATTCATGGCGAGCAGTGTATCTCCAACCCGCCACCTCGTGTCCCCCACGAAAGAAGACCGAAAAAACGGCGTCAGCCAAAATCGAGCGTGCCAATCATCCAAGCAATTTTCAAACCCGCCGCCTGCCCATTTCCAACGCCGCCAACACGCCATTTTGCAATTTGCATTTGTCAATTTGCACTTTGCAATTCGAAATAAAACTCCCACCTGCTCCAGCAGCAACACCCAACGCAAGATCCTCCCCAGCTCTCCACAACCCGCCGCGCCCGCCACGTCCCCCCCCAACCGCCGAGCAAGTCTTGTCACACCGCGGCGCGGAAGTTAATCTTTCCTCCACGAAGCCTATTCCGCAGCGAGCCCCACTCGCCGTGGCGGAAGAACCCTTCGGGCGATTAGCTCAGTTGGTTAGAGCGCTGCTTTCACACGGCAGAGGCCACAGATTCGAATTCTGTATCGCCCATTGGTTTTTACGGTATTTCCGGTGACTCGCTTGCCTGAAATGCACTGGTTTTGACTGGGTTTGAAAACCAAAAAGGCGCACTGGACACTTGGTCCACGTGATCTCCATCTCACCATGGCGGCATCAGTTTCAGCTGCCTTCTCTCCGCCCCAACACGTGCCTTTTGGGGAATCTCTGGTGAACCCGGTGAATGAGCCGAAAATGTTGCCGGGCTGCATCACCCAGCGACAACAATGACCGATCGATCTTCACCAGGTCGCATGGTCATCATGTTGTCACACTTGAGGAGTAGGGTCCCGCGATGCGGATCACTCATTCCAAAAACGCAGCTTCAGCGAAAAGCTATTTCGAACTTAGCGACTACCTGGACGCTGAGCCTAATCAATCGCTCAAGGGCCGGTGGTTTGGTCGGGCTGCGGCAATGCTTGGGCTTGAAGGGGAAGTGGACAAGAAGCACTTCGATCGACTCGTTGACAATCAAATGCCCTTCACCGGCGAGCAGCTTACTGCGAGATACCGTGAAGACCGGCGAGTCGGAACCGACCTGACATTCTCAACTCCCAAGTCTGTCTCGCTGCTTTGGGCCACAACGCAAGACAATGCCATTTTGGAGGCCGTTCAGGAAGCTGCCAATGACACTCTCGCTGATCTGGAACAGGACGCGCAGACCCGAGTGAACCACTCACGCGGCGTGATGTCTCTTCAGAAAACGGGCAATATTGTCGGTGCAAGTTGGCTGCACACGACCTCTCGCCCGGTGGACGGTTGGCCAGATCCGAGCCTGCACGTTCATTGCTTCGTTATCAACGCCACGCACACCGGCGATCGCTGGACAGCAGTGGACCTTTCCGATGTCGTCCGAGATTCCGGTTTGTATGAAGCGATGTTTCAATCTCGGCTCGCTGAGAACATGATCCAGCTTGGTTATCCCGTGGTTCGCTCAGCAAGAGATTTTGAGATTGAAGGCGTCTCCCGGGAGACGATTGAAAAATTCTCTCGGCGAACTGCCGTGATCGAAGAGGCGGCGCAGGAAAACGGCATCACTAACGCCAAAGAGAAAGGCACTCTCGGCGCCAAGACGCGGGACAAGAAATCGACGAGCGTAATACCGACCGCTGAATTGCCCCAAAAGTGGCGTTCAGAGATGACGGCGTCGGAGGGAGCCATATTTGATCATCTTGCCCAGAGTCGCAGCCCCGCCCCGCAGGGCTCTTCTGCTGCTCCGAAGGCAGTGGATATTGCCATCGAGCATTGCTTTGAGCGGGAAGCGGTGATCCGCGAGCGAGCACTCTTGCGTCAATCTATTTTGAACGGAATCGGCTCGGCTTCAGTGGAACAGATCAAGCAAGAAATGTCGCAGCGAGATTTCGTTCGGCAAGGAAATGACAACCATGCCCTGATCAGTACGCGGGAGGTACTGAAGGAAGAACAATCACTTCTTTCCTTTGCCCGGCAGGGCCGCGGCCGCGTGCGGCCGCTGTCGATCGATCATCCGATCGATCGACAATTTTTGAGTGATGAGCAGCAACATGCCATTCGCTCACTGCTGAGCTCAAAGGATCGGGTGCAGATACTACGGGGCGTCGCGGGCAGCGGCAAAACCACCATGATGCACGAGGCGATTGACGCCATCGAGAAGGCGGGCAAGCCGGTGACTGTGCTCGCTCCAACGGCAGAAGCAGCCCATGGGGTTCTCGCTGAGCAAGAAGGGTTCAAAGCCGAGACATTAGCTCGCTTTCTGGCCGATGAGCGTTCCCACGCGGACGCAAAAGACGGAGTGACAAAAGACGGAGTGATTTGGATTGATGAAGCGGCTCTTGTCGGAACCAAAGACATGGCCGCTATCGCGCGGATCGCAGAGCAGCAAAATTCTCGGATAATCCTTAGCGGTGATGCACGGCAGCATCAGCCAGTTTCTCGCGGCCTTCCTTTCTACCTCCTCGAAAGCCAGGCCGGAATTGCTCCGCTTGAGGTCTCCACCATTCGCAGGCAGTCAGGAAGCTATAAACAAGCCGTCGAGCTGCTGAGCCGGGGCGATGTGGCGGCAGGCATTGAGCGTTTAGACGAGCTCGGTCGGGTCGAAGAAATCGCTGCCGACGAGGAGAGGAATAGGCGGCTTGCGAGTGACTATGCCGATTCGATCCAGGACAAGCAATCCAGTTTGGTGATTGCTCCTTCGCACGCCGAGCGGGAGGCGATCACGGAGGCCATCCGCGATGAACTGAAATCTCGCGGCGTTGTCTCCGGCGATGAGCAAAGAATCACGACGCTGCGATCCAAGCGATTGACGCAAGCGCAGCGCTCGGACCCTGCGAGCTACGCTCCTGGAGACGTGGTTGAGTTTGTGACCAAGGGAAAGGGCGGCTTCAAAGCGGGCGATCGGCTGAAGGTTGCAGAAGTTGGTAAAGACAGCGTCATTGCTTCATGCCAGAAAGGCCGAGTGGAACTGCCACTTCACTCCCCCAAATCGTTCGACGTTTTCCAAGAGAAGCAGCAACGTTTCGCTGCAGGTGATGTGATTCGGATCACCAAAAACAAACGAGCGGGCAAATCTCCAGGCGAGAAGCGGCTCAATAACGGCTCCCTGGCCACACTGAAGGGCTTTACCGATGCCGGCGACCTTGAGCTATCCAATGGACAAACCATTGCAGCCAAGTGGGGACACATTGATCACGGCGTGACCGTTACCTCTTACGGATCTCAGGGGAAAACCTACGACCGAGTTTTTGTGGCACAAAGCTCTCTTTCATTCCCGGCATCGTCGCCCGAGCAAGCTTACGTCTCAGCGAGTAGGGGCCGCAAATCGGTGACGATCTACACCGATGACAAGCAAGCCTTGATGCAGGCTGTTTCAAATCATCACCCGGCGCAAAATGCGAGTGATCTAGTTGAAGCGGCAACCGATAGTCCGCTTGCTGGAAAGAGCGGACTGCATCAGCGAGCCACGCAGATTGGCTTGCGCGCCTCGCAGTTTGCCGCTAAGCAAATAGAACGCTTTCAGAAATGGATGCTGTCACACAGCCAAAAGCCTCAATACGCGAGATAAACATGTCGGAAGATCAATCCGCCTCTTTGCTGGATCGTTTTGGGCTCAGCAATGGTCCTCAGCTACCCGAGGTCGATAGCTACGTTGAGCAATCGAAGTATTTAGCCTTCGGCATCAGCCGCAAAGCCTGGGGCGGCGAGCCGATGATCAACTTCATCAGCTGCCGAGGCGATCACCACGCCATCAGCTATTCGCATCTCTACGGAGTGAAATTCAATCCCTCATTAGGAATAACAATCGAGTTTAGCGACCACGTGGTTTTGGTGCGTGGGCGCGGCCTGGCAAGCAGCTACGAGAAATTGGTCATGCAGCGAGTGGTGTTCATTGTCGAGGCCGATCGATCGACCGCCGCGTTGATTCCCGATGACGAGCCGGTTGTGACCGAACTGCTCATCGAGCAAAAACGCGAGAAAAGCCCGGATTTCAAGCGGATGATGGAGGAAACCCCGTAGCGAGCCACTTCAAATTCATTGACCAACACGAATGGTTCGTGCGATGATTGCATTCAGAGAATGCAGCGAGAAACAAGGGAGGCGGCCGCAATGACCATCGACATACCCCAGGAATGCGAGAGCATGCTAGATGGTCTCGTGGCGAGCGGAGCATTTCCCAACATGGAAACGGCATTGCTGCGAGCTCTTGAGCTGCTCGCCAATCAGCAAGCGGCGAGCCAAGCAAGCAATGGCGTGGAAGCAATCGAGGCAATGCCTGAGCGAGTTTACATTGAGCTACTTGCCCAGCGGCAAAACGTGGCTCCCTTCGATGCTAGCCAACCAAGCCCCGCCGGCATCTGGCCGCAGGAGCAATCAGTGGATGATTTCCTGAATTTTCTTGCCGATTCCCGGTTGGATCTGTTCAACGGCGGTTCGTTTGCCAACGCTCCTGCCTAGTTGATGGCCAGGGCGTCAGGTAGACTCTTCGCTTCAATTTGTGTGTACATCGCATGTCCGCTGCGCTAGTTTCGCTGGAGAGCGATTGAGTATTTAACCAATGGAGTGGAAATGGCCCGCCAAGCTGCCTTAAGCCAACCAACATTCCCCGGAATGAGTGATGTCGAAGCTGCGATAGAAGAGCTCTCGGGCGCTGACACAGAAGCAAGGGGTGCCATCTTTACCAAGCCGGACGTCGTGCATTTCATCTTGGATTTAGTTGGCTATAAATCCAGTAAGCCACTCCATTCGCTCAGAATGCTCGAGCCTTCATTCGGTCATGGTAGTTTTTTGCTGCTGATCGTTGATCGTCTGATTGAATCGTGGAGAGCCTTTGGAAGCGGCGATCCGTCACAGCTCAACGATTCACTGCGAGCTGTTGAGCTTCATACTGAATCTTTTCATGTGACTCGCCGCAAGTTGGTCCAAAAGCTACGCGATGCAGATTTCTCGTCCACCGAGGCTGAAAGTCTTCTAGAGAAATGGCTGATCAATGGTGACTTTCTGCTCGAACCCTTTGAGGGGCAATTTGATTTCGTAGCAGGTAACCCGCCCTACCTTCGCATCGAGCGAGTGCCTGCTCCGCTGATGCGAGAGTACCGCCAGCGTTACCCAACTATGTATGACCGTGCGGATATTTACATTCCGTTTATCGAGCGTTCGCTTGATTTGCTTTCTGATGAAGGACGGCTTGGGTTCATCTGCGCCGATCGATGGACAAAGAACCGCTATGGAGGCCCCTTGCGAGAGAAGGTAGCTAAGGATTTTCACATTGAATCCTTTGTGGACATGTCGAATACGCAAGCTTTTGAATCCGAAGTCATTGCGTACCCGGCTATCACCGTGATAAGGCGTGGCAGCGCTGGAGTGACTGCGATTGCTTCCGATCCGGCAATCAATAGGGATTCACTGTCGACACTTGCTGGCTCTCTCGGCAGCACAAGCAATGCTCCTGCTGATTCAATCATTAGGATAGACGGTCTTGCGAAGGGCAAGTCGCCTTGGATAGTCACAGGGTGTGACAGCACGCGGCTACTCAGGGATATTGAGGAGAAGTTTGCCCTGATCGAGGAAGTCGGCTGCAAGGTTGGCATCGGCGTTGCCACCGGAGCGGACCGGGTTTTTATTGCTCCCTACCAATCGCTTGCTGTGGAAGAGGATCGAAAGCTTCCATTGGCAACAACAAAAGACATTGCCAGCGGCAAGGTCGAGTGGAGCGGACTAGGTGTGGTCAACCCATTTGCAGAGAACGGCAAATTGGTTGATCTAGGACAGTATCCGGGATTAGCTGCGTATCTCGACGAGCACAAAGAACAGTTGTGCGGTCGTCATGTCGCGAAGAAATACCCCGCCAATTGGTATCGGACAATCGACCGTATTCACCCGGCGCTTACCACCACTCCTAAGTTATTAATTCCCGACATCAAGGGAGGAGCGAATATCGTTGCCGAGAAAGGGGAGCTTTACCCGCATCACAATCTTTACTATGTCACCGCTGGCGATTGGAGCATTGACGCGCTAAGGGCGGTCCTGCTTTCAGGCATAGCGCATCTGTTTGTCTCCAGTTATTCAACCAAGATGCGGGGCGGGTACTTTCGATTTCAGGCTCAAAACCTCAGACGCATATGCCTTCCCTCCTGGGCAAGCTTAGAGGCAAGCGTTCGCGCAAGTCTGCAAGATGCTGCTGAACGCGACGATACAGACAGTTGTTTTGAGCTCACTTGTCAAATTTATCAACTAAGCAACAAACAGCGTACGGTTCTGCGGGGCCATGTCGCGGAGGTGATCGCATGAGCCTGAGTCTTGGAGACTTTGAAAATAACGCCAAAATTGCTATTCAGCATTTCTGGCAAAACCGACTGGACGCGGTAAGCAAGCAAAAAAAATCTGGGAAGCTTGACCAGGGCGAACGAGCAGGCGTCACAGGCGGCAAAAACATGGACGGTTTTGTTCAACTGATCTGCGACGTGATCACCAGTAACGGACTTCCAGTGGAGTCAATCCAACTGCGCAAGCGAGTGCTGACGCTGCCAGGTTTCTTCCGCCCGACGAAAAGCTGGGACTTGCTTGTTATTCATGAAGGGCATTTAATCGTTGCGGTTGAGTTCAAAAGCCAGGTCGGGCCATCATTCGGCAACAACTTCAATAATCGAGCGGAAGAAGCAATCGGCACAGCTCTCGATCTGAACACAGCTTTCCGCGAAGGAGCTTTTGGGGATCAGCCAAAGCCGTTTGTAGGCTGGATGATGCTGCTCGAGGACTGCGAAAAATCCCGGCGACCTGTTACCGATCGTTCGCCTCATTTCCCAACCTTCAGTGAATTCAACGGGGCATCATATGCTGAGCGGTATCATCAACTATGCAAGAAGCTAATGCAGGAAGATTTGTACGATGCTGCCGCATTTATGCTCACAGCGAGAGCCAATGTCGATGACGGCTGCTACTGTGAAATTGATGCCATGACAGGCCTGAAAACCTTTGTCTCGCAACTTGCTGGCAGGGTCGCGGCAGAAACCACCTAACTAGTGAACTTATTGAGGAGATTGTAGTTGTTCGATCAAAGGGGCTCGACTTGGAAGAAGTGGGATTTGCATGTACACACTCCTGCCTCGCTTGTGCAGGGATACGGGGGCAAAGATGGCTGGGAGCAGTGGCTAAAGGACATCGAGGGTTTGCCGCAAGAAGTGAGCGTGATCGGCATCAACGACTATATCTTTCTCGATGGCTATAGACGAGTCTTAGAGGAGCGAAAAAGAGGACGCCTAGCGAATATCGACATGGTGCTTCCTGTAGTCGAACTTAGACTAGATAAGTTTGGAGGATCGGATAGCAAGCTGAGCCGCGTAAACTTCCATGTGCTCTTTTCTCCGGAAGTTACTGCTGACGACATTGAAGCGCAGTTTCTCTCAGGTTTGGCTCGAGGCTATTCCTTGAGCCCTGAGCACCTTGGATCTCCAATCCACTGGAATGCCGTTCCAACCCGTGAGAGCTTAGTGGAGCTGGGGGAAAGGATCATTGCATCAACTCCAAGCGATAAAATACAAGGCAACCCATCTCCAATAACGGTCGGATTCAATAATCTCACGGTTACGATGCAGTGTGTGCAAGAAGGGCTTCAGAGACATTGCTTTGAGGGGAAAACAATAACTGCCGTCGGCAAAGGTGAATGGGCAGATATTAGATGGAACGGAGCTTCAGCTGCAGAAAAGAAGCACCTGATTAACGATGTGGATCTTGTATTCACCTCTTCCGAATCTGTCGCACACTATGATCGCGCCAGGGTGAAGCTTCGTGAAGCGGGCGTAAACGACCGATTGCTTGATTGTAGTGATGCTCACGCATTCAGCAGCTCTACGAACAAAGATAGAATTGGAAATTTTCGAACATGGATCAAATCCGATCCGACATTCGAGGGTTTGCGGCAGGCCATTATCGAGTTTGATACTCGTGTAGTCATCTCGGACAATCAACCCTTGAGTCCGCCATACCGCATTGAAAATGCGAGGCTAGATTTCCCCGAGGATACACGTCTCAAAGGCAAGGAGCACGAAGACGTTTTTTGCTTCCGGGGTAGTCACCAAGTTGCATTCAGCCCCTACTTCACATGCCTTATCGGTGGTCGTGGCTCCGGAAAAAGCACCCTGCTGAATCTGTTGCATGAACGAGCATTCCCAAGCGACAATGAATTCTTTAAACGCAATGATCTAGTCTCATCAGATGGGCCGGTAGATGTTGCTCAGTGTGTATCCATCGATTCCACCATACCCTTGTCAGCAATCGAGTTTCTTCCTCAAAATCAAATCGAGCGTTTCGCTACAGATCCAAGTCGGTTTACCCCCGCCATTTTTGTTCGGATCGAAAAGCTGGATTCCCAAAACGCTTTAAAAAACGCGGAAGAAGAACTAGATTCTTTCGCTGCTCTAGTGCGGCAGCAAATCGATTACAGAAAAGAACTGCAGCTTGTTAGAACGCAGCATGGAGTGGCGACAGAAAGTCTTCGATCGAACACGGCAATTGTCAATTCGTTCCAAAGTGAAATTTACCAAAAGCTCAATCAAAATTTGGCAGAGCTCACCGAAGAGAAGCAGGGCCTAATCCAATGGCGAAATCTGCTTGCCGATCTGGTTGGTAGCGTCTCGCATTTATTGGACCAGTTTGACCAGGAGCCTCCAGGTCAACCGAATGCATTCCATGCAAGATTCATTGCGATCATGGAAAAATTGAAGGAGGCAAAAGAGGTTAACGCCCCCACAACCGATACTGCTGATGCGAGGATAGTCGCGCTCGAAAGTGAAATCCTGGAAGCCAGAGAGAAAATCAAAGCCTATCTGCAAGATCGGGGTCTGTCAGACGAAAATCTCTCTGATGTCGGAAAGGCGAATGAGGCCATAGCTAATGCCAAGTCAGCGATGCCTGATCTTGAGCGTAGTATTAACACGTTGAGGGAACGTATTGCTGAATTCGAGTTCCAACCCAGCTTGCTTGAAAAATACGAGAGTTGCGTAACTGAGTTACTGAAGCCGATTAGCGAGCAACTGCGAGATGTGAGCGAACAGGTTAAGCAGATCGATCTGCGATATTCGTATGACGCTGCGTCTTTGCGGGATGACATCATCAGCACGATTGCTGGCAACCTGGAGCAGAAAACGCGAGAGGGCCACATCGCCAACGCTCTCGACGGAATAGACCTGGTTGATCTTCCAGAACAAACCGAGATCCTCGAAAAGTTGAATACTAACAACAAGGTGACAAAGCGTCTAAGGGACTATTTTTCGTCCGACCACAATTACAACCTGCTGCAACTCGAAATCGAGTTTCAGAAGCTAGACATTGCGAAACACCGGCGGATCGACGTTTTTTATGACGGGAAGCCGCTTGACAGCACATCTTTCGGCCAGCGATGCACAGCCGCCGTAGTCGTGCTTCTTCTGCTGGGCAACACTCCTATCGTTATTGATGAGCCAGAGGCGCATCTCGATAGCTCACTCATTGCTCGCTATCTTGTTGAGCTAATTAAGTCAGTTAAGCCGAACCGCCAGATTATTTTCGCGACTCATAACGCAAATTTCGTGGTCAATGGTGACTCAGAATTGATCCACGTTCTCAACTGCGATGATTGCAATGCCACAACATTCAGTAGCACAACGATCGAGAACGTCGATAGGCGGCAAGAGTTGCTCTCCCTGGAAGGCGGAGAAAAAGCCTTCAAAAGACGTGGGCAACGATATCGCCGATGAAAACAGCTTTTTCTAAACTATTGGTGGCTGCATGTGATCTCACCCCTATCACGCAATAGTTGCCATTTGGTTAAGAAACGGCTTAAATCATTTTCAGAGTGCCGACCTTGCGATCGTTCCGATGGCGTTCTGTTTGGTCGCCCGGTATCGGCATGCGATTCAACTTTCGCAATTTGTAAATTTGATTTTGCTCAATCTTCTTAGATTGCAAGTCAATTCTCATCTGCTCTTCGTTCAAGAAGTCCAGTCGAAGACCTCCATCTCGCTCAGAGGTGGCGGTCTTTCTGGTTTGATCTAGGCGTTGCAGTTTTTTATGAAGAATTGCAATTTCCAGTCCAATCTCCGTGGTTCGAAAGCTCAGTTTGTAGAAGTCCACTGGCAAACGATTGTGCTTCATGTTTTGGATCTTCTCAATCGTGCTTGCTTGCAAGCGCCTATTATTTTGCAGCATTGCCTCGAGATGTTCGACCGAGTTTATTTCATGTTCGGAAGACGCAGATCCCTGCATTAGCTCTTCGCCGACCACGCACGGAACTGGTAGAAGAAAGCAGAATACAAGCATCATTGAACGCACGAGAAACACCGCCCTTTCAAGGGATTTTCGATTGGATTTGAGTATCGCGTTAGATAGCAAAGCAATTGTTCCGCGGCAAGTGCGGAAGAAACGCCGCCTCCACCACATCAACATAGCCTCACGTCTCCCATCTAATAGTTCTCGCAGAGATCCCGCTTTGCGTTCAGTACGACGGTTCCGGTCGGATCAACCCGAGCAGGCGTCGGATGCTCTAACGCTGTTCGCTTCGAGGTCTCTTGGCAGCCAGTCGCTCGGAGCAAGCTCAGCCGAGCAATCCACATCGACCAGCTGGTAGTCACAGCCGATACGCCGCCTGGAAGACATTCGCCGAAGGATACGTTCACGCAACACGCGTTTGAGTTGCTTTTCATCGGTCGCGGCAATTGACTGCACCTGCTTCCCTCGCCCGCAACGTCCGTAGGAGATCTTCAGCGTCCAATCGCCAAACAAATCCTTGCCCACATCCATCTGGTAACTTCGATGGTGGTTGCGTTCATCGTTGTGAGCTTCGAAAGCGATAGATAGCAGGTTTTCCATTTCGCTATTGATTGGTACAGAAAACGTTCGTTTTCCGAACTGGTTTAAGACCGTGATTTGCCGGTCAGGGTTTCGTTGAAAAACGAGTACAGTAACTCGGTCAAGAAATCAAGGAAAAGAAATACCGCCTCTCAATGAGTTTCTTGACTTCATTGCGAAATACTTCTAATCGCATAGCATGCAGATTGGATACGCACGAGTCTCAACTCATGATCAAAACCTGGACCTTCAACGCGATGCGTTGGAGAAGGCGGGCTGCGAACGGGTCATCGTCGATGTTGCGAGTGGAGCCAGGCAGGATCGTTCTGGCATCGAGCAGCTACGTGAGCAGCTGAGGCCGGGTGATGTGGTTGTCGTATGGCGGCTGGATCGGCTTGGCCGAAGCCTCAAGCACCTCATTAGCCTAGTGGAGGAGTTTGAGACGCTTGGGGTGGGCTTTCGGAGCCTCACGGAAGCGATTGACACCACCACGCCAGGAGGAAAGTTATTCTTTCACATCGTCGGCGCCCTCGCTGAGTTCGAGCGAAACATCATCTCCGAGCGGACCAAAGCAGGGCTTTCAGCGGCTCGCGTCCGTGGCCGCCTCGGCGGCAGACCGAAAAAGCTCAGCGAACAAAAACAAAAGCTTCTGCAGCAGCTATACGTAAGTAAGCAGCACTCGCTGCGTGAAATCTGCGAGCTGATGGGCGTTTCGAAAACAACGCTATACGCTTACTTGAAGGGTTAGTTACTCAGCCGCCAGCAAGTCGGCGATATCCAGCGCACCTGAAAGCGGCGAGCTGTTGCT